>NZ_JAEBEJ010000004.1:0-719167 GCF_046548895.1 Amycolatopsis sp. cmx-4-54 | reverse complement strand
GACCATTGGGTTGATAGGCCAGAAATGGAAGCACAGTAATGTGTTGTCGAGTTGACTGGTACTAATAGGCCGAGGACTTGCCCACAAAGATGTTACGCATCCACTCTACAGCTCTGAAACACCACACAACCACACATAGATGTGAGCGTGTGTGGGTGTTTCACAGTGTTTCGGTGGTTATAGCGTCAGGGAAACGCCCGGTCCCATTCCGAACCCGGAAGCTAAGCCTGACAGCGCCGATGGTACTGCAACCGAAGGGTTGTGGGAGAGTAGGACACCGCCGGACTAACATTAAAAAGAAGGCCCAGGTCGGTCGAGAACCCCAGAGTTCTCCCGACCTGGGCCTTCTTTTCATGTCTGCCTCCCGGCACACCCGTGACGGACACCCGTATCTCGCGTGACGGAACCCGTAACTCACGTGATCAGAAACGCCACTCGCGTGATCAGATGGACGACACACGTGATCAGACGGACGACACGATGTTGCCCGGGGCCGTGCGCCTTGTCGTCCATCTGATCACGTGTGCCGTCCACACAAACACGCGTGTCGTCCACCTGATCACGCGAATGACGTCGCCAGACACGCGAATGACGGGTGTGGACACGCGTGTGACGGGGTGAGGCACGCGAGGGGCGAGGTGGGCATCCCCGTGAGGGGCCGGGGTGAGGTGCGGGGTGGGGTGAGGTGCGGGGGCGTGAGGGGTAGCGGGAGGAGTCAGGGGCGGGTCGGGCGGCGTAGGTGGTAGATGTCCATGATCCAGCCCTTTCGGGAGCGGGCGGAGGTGCGGACGGTGCGGATTTCCGCGGCGAGAGTGGCGGACAGGGGGCCGGAGAGCAGCAGCTCGTCGGGCGTCCCGAGGTACGCGCCCCAGTAGATCTCCAGGCCCGTGCCGGCGAACTGCGAGAAGGTGCAGTTCGCGTCCAGCATGACGAAAACGTCGTCGACGTCCGCGGGCCAGCCGGCCTCCAGGCGACGGCCGGTCGTGATCAGGACCGGGCGGCCGATCTGGTTCATCGTGATCCGGTGCCGGGAAGTCAGCGCGGCCACACTGCTGACCCCGGGAATGACGTCGTACTCGAACTCGACGTTCCCCCTGGCCTGCACGGCGTCCAGCAGTGTCAGGGTCGAGTCGTAGAGCGCGGGGTCGCCCCAGACGAGGAACGCGCCCCGCTCGTCGGGACCCAGGGAAGCGATCATGTTCTCGTAGACGTCGGTCCGGAGCTGGTGCCAGTCGGCGACGGCCTTCCGGTAGTCGTCCGGAGTACGGTCGCGTTCGGGGTCCGGTGCCCGGACGACGCGGTAGCCGGGCCGTTCGACGAACCGGTCGAGGATCTCCTGGCGCAGCGCCGTCAGGTCCTGCTTCTCCGAGCCCTTGTCGAGGACGAAGAACACATCGGTCTCGTTGAGCCGCCGGACGGCCTGGACGGTCAGGTGTTCCGGGTCGCCGGCGCCGATGCCGATGGCGGAGATCTTCCTCATTTCCGCAGTGTGCCCGCACCCTCTGTGCAAACCCCTACCCCCACGGGGTATAAAGGAAGTGATCGCTCCACCTGTCCTGTAGAGGAGTTCGTACCGATGGCCGAGACCACCTACACCGTCAAGGGCATGTCCTGCGGGCACTGCGCCTCCTCCGTCACCGAGGAGGTCAGCGGGATCGCGGGCGTCAGCGCCGTGAACGTGGACGTCGCCAGCGGCAAGGTCACCGTCACCAGCGACTCGCCCTTGGACGTCCAAACCGTCGACGCGGCCGTCACCGAGGCCGGTTACCAGCTCGTCTCGTGAGCACCGCCGTCAAGGTGTCGGCGTTCGCCGCGGCCCTGGTCGCGGTGTTCGCCGTCGCCTGGGCGATCGGTTCCGCCGTCGGGCCGCTGGACGAGCCGCCCGCGCCGGCGCCGACCAGCGAGCATCACGGGCACCATCCGGGAGGTACGCCGTGAGCGCCGCGACTTCCCAGCGGGTCGAACTGGCCATCGGCGGGATGACCTGCGCGTCCTGCGCCGCGCGGGTCGAACGCAAACTGAACAAGGTCGACGGCGTCTCCGCCACGGTCAATTACGCCACCGAGAAGGCGCAGGTCGACTTCCCCGCCGCGCTCTCGGTCGAAGAACTCGTCGGTGTCGTCGAGTCCGCCGGCTACACGGCCCAGCCGCCCAAGCCCGACGAAGACGAAGACCAGACGGGCGCGCTTCGTACGCGTCTCGTCGTTTCGGCCGTGCTCGCCGTGCCGGTGATCGTGCTGGCGATGGTCCCGGCCTGGCAGTTCACCTACTGGCAGTGGGTCTCGCTGGCGTTGGCCGCGCCGGTCGTCACCTGGGGCGCGTGGCCGTTCCACCGCCCGGCCTGGACGAACCTCCGCCATGGCGCCGCCACCATGGACACCCTCATCTCACTCGGCGTCGTCGCCGCCACGCTCTGGTCGCTGTACGCCCTGTTGTTCGGCACCGCCGGGGTACCCGGCATGCGGCACGGCTTCGAGTTGACGATGCAGCGCGGGTCCGGCGCGGGCAACGTCTACCTCGAGGTCGCCGCCGGGGTGACCACGTTCCTCCTGGCCGGCCGCTACTTCGAGGCCCGGTCCAAGCGCCGCTCCGGCGCCGCGCTGCGGGCGTTGCTCGAACTCGGTGCGAAGGATGTCGCGCTACTGAAGGACGGCGCCGAGAGCCGTGTCCCGATCGGCACGTTGAAGACGGGTGACGAGTTCGTCGTGCGGCCGGGGGAGAAGATCGCCACCGACGGTGTCGTGACCGCCGGGGGATCGGCCGTCGACTTGAGCATGCTGACGGGTGAAGCCGTCCCGGTCGAGGTGACCAGCGGAGACGCCGTCGTCGGCGGGACGGTCAACGCGAGTGGACGGCTCGTCGTCCGCGCCACCCGGATCGGCGCCGACACGCGGCTCGCGCAGATGGCACGGCTCGTCGAGGACGCGCAGAACGGCAAGGCGCGGGTCCAGCGGCTCGCCGACCGGGTGTCGGCTGTGTTCGTCCCGGTGGTGATCGCGCTCGCGGTCGGCACCCTCGGCTTCTGGCTCGGAGCGGGCAGCGGGGCCGACGCGGCCTTCACCGCCGCTGTCGCGGTCCTGATCATCGCTTGCCCGTGCGCACTGGGGCTGGCCACGCCGACGGCGCTGCTGGTCGGTACCGGTCGTGGCGCGCAGCTGGGCATCCTCATCAAGGGACCGGAAGTGCTCGAGTCCACTCGTGCGGTCGACACCGTCGTCCTGGACAAGACCGGCACGGTGACCGCCGGGAAGATGAGCCTCACCGACCTGTTCGGCGCCGACGAGACCGAGGTGTTGCGGCTGGCCGCGGCGGTCGAGCACGCTTCCGAGCATCCGATCGCCCGCGCGATCGTCGCGGCCGCCGAAGAGCGCCTGGGCGAACTGCCGCCGGTCGACGGATTCCGCAACGTCGAGGGCCTGGGTGTCCTCGGTGAGGTCGAGGGCAAGACCGTCCTGGCCGGGCGGCCCGCGCTCCTCGAGCGCCACGGCATCGCTGTCGGCGTCGAGTATTCCCAGGTCAGGGTGGCCGCGGAGGAACGTGGCGCCACCGCGGTCGTCGTCGCCTGGGATGGCGAGACGCGCGGTGTGGTCGTCGTCGCCGACACGGTCAAGCCGACTTCGGCCAAGGCCGTGGCGGAGCTGAACGCGCTCGGGCTCCGCCCGGTCCTGCTGACCGGCGACAACACCGGTTCCGCGAAGGCCGTCGCCGCCGAAGTGGGGATCGACGAGGTGATCGCGGAGGTTCTGCCCGCCGACAAGGTCGACGTCGTCAAGCGGCTGCAGGCCGAAGGCCGCGTGGTCGCCATGGTCGGCGACGGCGTCAACGACGCGGCCGCGCTCGCGCAGGCCGACCTCGGTCTCTCGATGGGGACCGGGACGGACGCCGCGATCGAGGCAGGCGACCTGACCCTGGTGCGCGGCGACCTGCGCGCGGCCGCGGACGCCATCCGGCTTTCGCGCCGCACACTCGGCACGATCAAGGGCAACCTGTTCTGGGCGTTCGCCTACAACGTCGCCGCGCTGCCCCTGGCCGCCCTCGGCCTGCTCAACCCCATGATCGCCGGGGCCGCGATGGCGTTCTCCTCGGTGTTCGTCGTCACCAACAGCCTGCGGTTACGCCGGTTCCGCGGGAACGCCTGATCAGGACCGGACCAGCCGGGCGATGGCGTCGGACGCCTCCCGGACCTTGAGGTCGGCCTCTTCACCGCCCGCGGCGGCCGCGTGGACCACGCAGGTGGCGAGGTGCTCGTCCAGCAGTTCGAGGGAGAACGACTGCAGCGCCTTCGTGGCCGCGGACACCTGCGTCAGGATGTCGATGCAGTACTTGTCCTCCTCGACCATCCGCTGCAATCCGCGGATCTGCCCTTCGATCCGGCGCAGGCGCTTGAGATAGGCCTCCCGCTCGGTGCCGTAGCCCGTCATTCCGCACCCGTTCTCTCGTCGTTCCCTGTCACCGATCAGTATACCCTCCCCACGTATGTGCCCGGGCGGGTCGAATTTCCGGGTGCCAGGATGTCGAGGACGATCCGGCGGCTCCGACTCCTGCGTGAGTGGCCGGGCACCGGCCGGACGACCAGGAGGAACACCGATGAAGTACATGATCATGATCACCATGAACCCCGCCGCCTGGGACGCCCTCCCCGAGGAGGAGCGCAACGAGGTGGTCGCCCGCATCGACCCTTTCATGAAGAAGCTCACCGAGAGCGGCGAACTGCTGGGGACGCAGGCGCTGGGGGAGCCCAAGGAGAGCACGGTGGTGCGGGTGCGTGACGGCGTCCCGGTGGTCACCGACGGCCCGTTCGCGGAGTCGAAGGAGTACCTGGCCGGCTTCTACCTGGTCGAATGCGACAGCAAGGAGCGTGCGATCGAGATCGCGGGCCAGATCCCGGACGCGCATGTCAACGCGATGGAGATCCGGCCCGTGGTGTTCTCCTCTGGCGACCCCGCCTAGGTCGCGGCCGCTTCGGTGCCGGTGCGGGCTTCGGGCCTGCTCCGGCGCTGAACGGGCACTTCCGGTCTCGGTGAGTCGGGCACCGCCAGTACCGAGCCGGCCTCGGTGAGCAGTTCGCGGCAGCCGACCAGCTGTTTCAGCACGTCATCGCGCAGGCGGAGGGCCACGTCGGCCTCCTGCCGCGCCTCGGCGACCAGGCGCTCGCTCTCTTCGGCGGCGTCGTCGAGCAGTTTTCGCGCTCTGGCCTGCGCGGCTTCGTCCCGTGCGGCGAGCGCGCGCATCGCCTCCGCGCGGCGCACCGTCATGGCGCGCTCGAAGTCTTCGGTGATCCGCTTCCGTTCCGCCTCGGCCTTGGCGGCCTCTTCGGCGGCACGCGCGGTGATGTCGTCGGCTTCTTCGCGGGTGAGTTCGAGCATGCGGCGCGAGCGCTCCTGCAACGCGTCCGGCGCGATCGGCACCCGGCTGATCCGGTCGACCGTGGCCTTCAGATCGCGATTGCCTTCTCGCGCGGCGGTGAGTTCGGCGGCGAGCGCGTCCCCGCGGCGGAGCGCTTCGTCGCGTTCGGCTTCCACCCGTCGTAGTTCGGCTTCCACCTCGCGAACGAATTCCCGGACCTGAGCGCGATCGAAACCACGCCACGCCAGATCGAAGCCGGGCATCTCCATTGGTCACCTCCACAGTGGTCGATGTGTCGCCATTGGGCGCTTTCTCTTGCCACACGGGGCTTTCACCGACCAGTGTGCCTGAAGCCTCGGCGACACGCGCCACTGGTGGGTGGTCTATGCGTTGAACGGTACGCGCAAGCGGGAGGAAGGGTGAAGCTCCGAGGCGATGGGAGAATGGACGACCATCGCTTACCCCTACTGGAGGTGGCCGCGTGACGAGCAGCCGAATTCGGGTCCCTGGCTGGAATACGGCGACAGCGGCCGAAGGGTATCGGCAGGTCAGAGAGAACTTCGCGATCTTGCTCGCCGATCACGCGGGCGCCGCCGACCGGGTCGTCCCGGCATGTCCACAGTGGACTGTGCGTGAGCTGCTCGCGCACTTGGCCGAGATCTGCGACCGGGTGATCACCCGGTTCGGCGGCGAGGCCTGCCCGGTACCGGAGACGGCGTCGGCCGCCGAAGTGCTGAAGCTCTGGCTCGAACGCGGTCCCGAGGCCGACACGCTCCTCGCCGCCGACGGCGACGGGAAGGGCCGAGGTGACATCATGGTGATGGACGCCTTCACCCACGAACTCGATCTCCGGTACGCGCTCGGCGTCCCGCCGCCCGGGGCGCACGCCGCCTGGCTGCGGGCGTTCGAGGTCCTCGTCCGCGGCCTCGGCGACTCGCTGGGCAGGCACGGACTGCCCGGGATGCGGATCGAGACCGAGGGCGCGACGTGGATCGCCGGTACCGAACCGGTCGCCGCGGTGCTCTCGGGCGCGCCCGTGGATCTTTACCGCTCGCTCGCCGGGCGCCGGAGCCCGGCCCAGATCGCCGCCATGGACTGGCTCGGCGATCCCGAGCCGTGGCTCCGGGCCTTCACCTGGGGACCGTTCGCTCCGCCGGAAGCGGAGATCGAACGGTGATCAGCCGGTCGGGGACATCGAGGACAGCGCCGCGGCCAGCGCGAGCACCACGGCCACGATCAGCACCTCGACCCCGACACTGATCCGCAGTTTCCGCAGGTCGGCGGTCACCACACCGGTGCCGCCGCGCCCGGCGATCCCGCGTCGCACGGCGTTGCGGCTCACGTTCGCCACCAGCAGCAACGCGGCGAACCCGGCCAGCTTCACCAGGAAGAGGATGCCGTAGGCCGACGTCCAGAGCGCTTCCACCGACGGCACGAGCCGGAAGCCGAGGTAGGCGCCGCTGACCACCATGATCACGATCGACCGGGTGGCGATCGGGTGGAACCGGGCCAGCGCCGGCTCGGCCTCGGACGCCGAATACCGGCCGCGCAGGAGCACGGCGAGCTGGATCAGCCCGCCGACCCAGACGGCCATCGCGCCGAAATGCGCCAGGTCGGCGCTGACCGAGAGGAACATGATCTTGTCGGCCACCGCGTGCCCGGTCGCGGAGAAACTCAGCATCACGACGAACCCGGCGGCGATGCCGAGGTTCTCGTAGCGCGAGCGCAGCCGATCCGGCAGGTCACCCGCGAGCAGCCGTCGCACGATCACGACGAGCGCGACGATCGCGGCCAGGCGCAGGAGCAGGAGCTTCCCGTACGCCACCCGCAGGGTCGCCTCGATCAGCGCCGGGTCGAAGATCGCGCCCGCGCCGCGGCCGGCGACGTAGGGGCCTTGCAGCAGGAAACCGGCCACGGCCGTGACCCCCGAGAGCCACAGACCCGTGGTGATCAGCTTCCGCGCCGACGGATCGGTGCGGCCCTCCGGGCGGCAGACCAGCAGGAACACCAGCCCGCCCAGCAACGCGACACCACCGAAGGAGCCCCAGCGGAAGGTGGTGAACAGCGCGTCGGTCACCGGATCGGTCCCGGTGGAGGCGGACACCGCGCCCGCCGACGTGATCAAGGGACCGGTGCCGATCACGAAGGCGATCGTGCCGCGCACCGGATGCGAATCGGTCGAGACGAAGGCGTACTCGACGAGATAGCTGCCGTCCGGAAGGTCGGGTTCGAGTTCGACGGCGACCTCTTCGGCGACTTCGCCCGGTTGGAACACCGGGCCGGCCACCACGTCGGTGCCGTGGGTGTCGACTACCTTGATCGAGTTCGGCTGGATGCCGATGTTCTCCGACAGGGTGAGCGAGACCCGGGCGGGGGCCGAGGTGAGCCGGGCACCGTCGGCGGGGTTCGAAGAAAGGAGTTCGACGTGGGCCGAGGCCGGGGCCGCGGTGAGCACCGCGACCCCGAACCACGCCGCCAGCGCCGCCAGTAGCGCGAAGAGCCTCCTGGTCACGACGCCGCGGTCGCCAGCTCGCGCCGGCTCTCGGGCGAGCACGTGCACCCGGTCAGCTCCCACTCGGCGGCGGTGGCCTTCCGGTGCACGAGCATCGCGATGATCATCGGTATGGTGACGATCGTGTTGTAGAACAGGTGCAGTTCCACGCGCGGGATGAACAGCTGGATGACGCTGCTCGGCGCGGTGCCGCCGCCGAGGCGCCAGCCGGTCTGCGCCTGGATCAGCAGGAGCAGATGTTCGATGTGGTGCCAGAACTGCAGCCCCAGCGCCAGGTTCCACCACTGCCGCGAACGGCCGGCGAAACCTTTGCGCAGGGCGAACAGCGCGACCAGCATGACGATGGCGTACCCGTAGTGCAGCCATTCGGAGCTGATCAGTGCCGGGAAGGGGATCCCGAGCACGCCGCGGGCGTCCGCGGTCTTCCAGCCGAGCGCGTAGATCTGGAACGCCTGTACCAGGTGCTCCGCCCAGTGGGCCACCACTACCACCGCGAAGACGGCGAGCGCCGCGCGGTGGTATTTCCCGTTGAGCGCGGCGAGCATACCCGGGCGACGCGAATCAAGTGTGGCCATGCAGGGCTCCTATGACGAAAAGACCGACCGGTGACGGATCTTGACAATAGCCTGCGATCCGGAGGTTTCCGTTACTCCGGATTGCTGATCCGACCTGCGGTATTACGCCGTATGGCTCAGCGGACGACGATTCCTTCGGTCACTTTGGGAGCCGCGGGAATGTGGAACAATTCCGCGAACAGTTCGAGGTGTTCGAACGCGCCTTCGAGGCGGATCTTGCCGGTTCGCGTCGCGTCGGCGGCGGTGAGGTCACCGGTCAGGATGTCCTTGAGGAACGGGCCCAGCGGTTCGATGACCGCGTCGGCGCCGGGGTGCGCGCCCTCCGCGACCTTGAGCGCGCCGTCCTCGACGATCGCGTGCAGGATCATCTCGCCCGGGTAGCGCAGTTCGTAGGTGACCTGGACGCCCTTGGCCTTTTCGCTCCGGAAGGTCGTGTAGAGCGAGAGGATCGCCGAGTCCAGGGTGAAGACGTCCTCGGCGGAGGGCTGCCCGAGCGACCGGGCGCCCCAGAGGCCGAGGTCCAGCACGATCTGGTCGAGTTCGCTGCCGTACTCGGTGAGTTCGTAGACCACCGCGGCGTCGAGCTGGGGGAGCAGGCGGCGGCGGAGCACCCCGGACTGCTCGAGTTCGTTGAGCCGCGCGGAGAGTGTGCTCGGCGGGATCTTGGGCAGGCCCGACTGCAGCTCGGTGAACCGCTTCGGGCCGAGGACGAGGTCACGGACGATCAGCAGCGACCAGCGTTCGCCGATGATCTCCAGCGCCCTGGCCAGACCGCAGAACTGCCCATAGGTACGAATGCTCATCCGTCGATCCTCACTTTCGTTTCCGTGCCGGGAATGGTGTTCACGCGGGTTCACCCTCGGAAAGCAGGCCGTGGTGCAGTACCTGCAGTTCGTCACAGGGTTCGACGCCCAGTTCGTAGTTGAGCCGAGTCCGCACCTGACGGTACGTGGCGAGCGCGTCGGAACGCCGCCCGCTGCGGCCGAGCACGCGGATCAGCTGCCCGTGCAGGGCTTCGTCCAGCGGATTCGCGGCGACCAGGGAACGCAGTTCGCCGATCAGCTCGTGCCGCATCCCGGCCGCGATGTCCGCCTCGATCCGCAGATGCAGGGTGCTGCGCCGCTGTTCGACGAGGTCGACCGAGTACGCCGACAACACCGGTCCACAATGGACGTTCGCGAGCGGCGGCCCCGACCACAGGGCGAGCGCGGAGCGGAAGGCCTTCGCCGCATCGGTGTGCTCGCCCCGCAGTTGCAGTTCCCGGCCCCGCTGCTGCAGCTCGTGGAACTCGAAGACGTCCACCTGCTCGGGGGCGATCCGGAACACGTACCCCGGCGGTTTCGTCGCCAGCATGGTCTCACCGTACGGGGCGAGCTCGTTCTCCTCGATGCACTTGCGCAGCTGGTAGACGTAGGTGTGCATGGTGGTGCGGACACTGCGCGGCGGGTCGTCGGCCCACAGTTCCTGCACGATCGCGTCGATGGGCACGATCTTCCCGGGGCTCATCACCAGCATGGCGAGCACCTGAAGCAGCTTCGGTGTCGTCGGCGCGTAGTCGATCCCGTCCCGCACGAGTTCGAGCGGGCCGAGGAGGGTGAAACGGACGGGACTTGCGGGCGTGACCGGAATCGGGTTGGGTGCCGAGCCGTGGTGCGTGTCCGCTACTCGTGATCCGGTGTACATCGCAAGCGCCCTCCAGCTCGATACGCGTCGAGACCTGATTCCCAGTACTTCGACAGTGGCAGAGCGGCCCGTCACGGGCCAGTGAGTGGTCCACCAGCTGCCGCGTGCGTGTGTCCCGGAGGAACGTGGGTTTTTCATGTGCGACGCATGAATCGCGCACTGGCCGGGGCGGAGGCGGCCGAGCAGGATTCGAGAATCGAACCGACCTACTGGGGGTCCACATGCGCGAGGCATCGTCCACGTCCCGCCCGATCAGCGGTGGCCTGGGGTTCAAACGGCATCTGCGCGTGGAGATCCGCGAGGGGACCGGCGCCTATCTGTTTTCGGAACAAGGGGTCATCGCGATACGCGGCGCGCAGGTCGCGTCGGTGGCGGCCCTGCTCGACGGCACCCGCGACCTCGACGGACTCCTGGCCGCCCGCCCGGACGGGATGAACGCCGAACAGGTCACCGGTGTGCTGGCCAGGCTGGTCGAAGCGGGTCTGGTGACCATCCACGTCCCGGACGAGATCAGCGGGGACGAACGGGCGCTCGCGTACTGGGACGCGTGCGGTCTCGACTCCTCCGCGGTGGCCAGCCGTCAGAAGCCGGCGACGGCGAGCCTGACCGCGATCGGCAGTGGCATCGACACCTCGCAGGTGGCGAGCGGGCTGGCCGCGAGCGGGATCGAAGTGGTCGACACGGCTTCCGAACTGGCCATCGTGCTGTGCGACGACTACCTCGACCCACGCCTGGCGGAGATCGACGCCGAACACCGGCGTACCGGGCGGCCGTGGCTGCTGGCCAGGCCGTCGGGTTCGCAGGTGTGGATCGGCCCGATCATGCAGCCCGGCCGGTCCGGCTGCTGGCACTGCCTGACGAACCGGTTGTGGGGGCACCGGCACGCCGAGGCCTGCGTGCAGGAGGTCCTCGGGCACGACGGTCCCGCCTCGTTCCCGATGCCCGCCGTGCCGCCGCTGACCGCGGCCGCGTCGCACCTGATCTCCCTCGAAGCGTCCAAATGGCTGGCGGGACACCGCTATCCGGGGCAGCAGGCCGTGTGGATCCTGGACACCCTCGACCTCCAGGGGCGCCTGCACGAACTGCGGCGCCGTCCCCAGTGTCCCGAATGCGGTGACGAGGGGATCGTCGCCGCGCGGACGGCCGAACCGGTGGTGCTGCGGGAGGCCAAGAAGGCGACGTCGGGCGGGGGCGGGCATCGGACCCTCACCCCGGTCGAGGTGCTCGACCGCTACCGCCACCTGGTCAGCCCGGTCACCGGGATCGTCAAGGAGATCTCGCGCGACCCGCGGGCGCCGGCGTTCGTGAACGCGTACCAGTCCGGGGGGAACGTCGCGCGCCGCGTGCGCGGTGAGGCGGGGTTGCAGGCGGGGCTGCGCGGGGAGAACGGCGGCAAGGGCGCGAGCCCGATCGACGCCGAGGTCGGCGCGCTGTGCGAGGCGATCGAGCGGTTCTCGGCGAACTACCAGGGTGACGAACTGCGGATCCGCGACACCTTCCGCGCGCTCGGCGACGACGCCGTCCATCCGAACTCGTGCATGCTCTTCGACGAGCGCCAATACGACGGCCGCGTCGAGTGGAACGCCGCACACTCCACCTTCCAGTACGTCCCGGATCGGTTCGACCCCGAAGCCGCCATCGACTGGACACCGTTGTGGTCGCTCTCGCAGCAGCGCCGGAAGCTGATGCCGACCGCGCACCTGTATTACGGCGTGCCGTGGGAGTGCGGGCTCACCGGGGTGCGCGCGGACTCCAACGGCTGCGCGGCCGGGAGCAGCATCGAGGACGCGATCCTGCAGGGACTGCTCGAACTCGTCGAACGCGACGCCGTCGCGTTGTGGTGGTACAACCGGCTTCCCGTTCCCGGCGTCGACATCGCTTCGTTCGACGACCCGTGGGCCGAGGAGATGGTCGGCCAGTACGCGCGGGCAGGCCGGGAACTGTGGGTCCTCGACCTGACGGCGGACCTCGGTGTTCCGGTGATGGTCGCGCTGTCCAGGAGTATCGTCGGGCCGCGCGAAAACGTCATGATGGGCTTCGGTGCCCACCTGGATCCCAGGACGGCGCTGCGGCGGGCGGTCAGCGAGCTCAACCAGCTGATCCCGGCGGTGCTCGCGAACGACGTCGAGCTCGACGATCCCGACGCGGCGCGGTGGCTGCGGTACGCGACGGTCGCGAACCAGCCGTATCTGCGGCCGGCGCCCGGCCGGTCGGCGAAACGGGCCGCGGACTTCAAGTTCGTCCGTCGTCCCGATGTCCGTGACGACGTGGAGTGCTTGGTACGCAGGCTTTCCGTGCTGGGAATGGAGACGCTGGTGCTGGACCAGACGAGACCCGACATCGACCTCCCGGTGGTCCGGGTGGTCGTGCCGGGGCTGCGTCCGTTCTGGAGCCGCTTCGCCCCCGGACGGCTGTTCGACGTGCCGGTGCGCCTGGGCAGGCTCGCCGAACCGACTCCTTACGAGCGGCTGAATCCCTTCCCCATGTTCTTGTAGAGCAAAGCTGGAGCAACAGTTGACGACAGATCCCCCCGGCGGTGTGGCCGAAACGATCCCCCTGTGGTCGCTCACCGACGACAGCCTCGTCGAGATCAGTGAGGACGGCTCACTGGTGGTCGTCACGCGCTGGGGCGAGCACGAATTCCCGCACGCGGAACCTCTGGTGGTGGAATCGTTGCGGCGGATGGCCTTGGGGCCGGTGTCGCTGGCGAACGTGACGTCTTCGTGGGAGCCCGTCGAACGGGAGCCCGATCTCGAAAGCGAACTGAGCTGGACGGCCGAAGGCGCCGACGTGCTGCGGCAGGTGCTCAAGGAACTCGGCGGTTCCGTGGTGCGCTCGCTCGGTCTCGCCGACGGCCGCGGCCCGCTGCTGTCGGTGATCCCGGTCGTGCTCGCGCCGGTGTTCGCGCCGGTGGAGATCCCCGCCACGCGGCCGATCCGGTTGTCCCGCTTCAGTTCCCTGCGTTCCGACGCCGAGGGGATGGGGCTGGAGTCGCCGTCCGCGCGCTACCGCGTCGTGCTGTCGCAACCGTGGGCGGTGCACGTCGCGGCGACCCTCGCGACGGCGAAGTCGGTCGGAGAACTCGCGACCACGACCGGGATCGATCGCGGCGTGGTCGGCGGGATCGTGTCCTACCTGGTCGCCGCGGGCGTCGTCCAGGCCGCCGGGGAGAACGGCAGGTTCGCCGAGGACGAAGATCCCGAACTGGGCGTGTGGTCCCCGGACGAGCTGTCGTTCCACACCACGAGCCGGACCTGGCGGCCCGGCGGCCCGGCCGACCTCGCCGGGCTCGGGAATCCGCCGGTGGTCAAGGCCCCCACCGGCGAAGGCCCGAGCTACTCGCTGTTCCGGCCCGACCTCGCCGACCGCGCCGAGACCGATCCGACGCTGACGGCGTTGCTGGAGAACGACCACAGCTGCCCCGAGTTCACCGAAAGCGTGCTGTCGGCCGAGCAGATCGGCGAGTTCCTGTACCGCGGCGCGCGCATCCGGTCGATCGGCCCCGCGCATCTCCCGAACGGGCCCGCGCACACTGCCTCGCAACGGCCGTATTTCAGTGTCGCCTGCCTGTACGAACTCGAGCTGTACGTGTCGGTGAACCGCTGTTCGGGGCTGGACCGCGGGATCTACCACTACGATCCGCTGGGCCATCGGCTCAGCCTGGTCAACGACGACGCCGCCGATCTCGACGAGATGCTCGACATCGCGATGATCGGCGGCGGCAACCATCGGCGGCCCTCGGCGCTGATCACCGTCACCGCGCGGATGCCGCGGATGGCGTCGGTGCTCGGTGGCGGCGCGTACGCCACGACGCTGGCGCATGTCGGCGCGTTGCAGCAGACGCTCTACCTCGTCGCCCGCGCCATGGGATTGGCCGCGCACGCCGTTCCGGTGGACGCCGGCGACCGCGTCGACCGCGCGCTCAAACTCGACTGGCCCGCCGAGGTCGGCGTCGGTGAATGCGTGCTCGATTTCCCGGTTTGAGGCCGGAGCCGGTCGGGCCACCGGCCCGACCGTCCACCGATCGCGCAAGTTCGGACAACGCCGCAGGACCCATCTCGATCGCTCGTCGAGCCCGCTGAAATCACCGACGCGTTAGCTGGCGTACAGAGAAAAGCGACAGCGAATCCGAGGTTGGTCTGATGCAGCTACGAACAGTCGCCATGGCGGCGAACGAGAAAGGCGTCACCGAACCCGGTCGGCACCCTGAGCCGGCATCCCCCTTGCAACCCGCGGTGCTGCAGGCCATTTCCGCGATGCACGCGAGGTATTTCGACCCGATCACCTTGAGCGATCTGGCACAGGAAGTCTTCGTCAGCCCGTTCCATTTCTCGCGGATCTTCGCGAAGGCGACCGGCGTCACCCCCGGCCGCTACCTCACCGCGATCCGGCTCTTCGAAGCGAAACGACTGCTGCTGACGACATCGCTGACGGTGTCGGACATCGTGTGCAGCGTCGGCTACAGCAGTGTCGGCACGTTCACGAGCCGCTTCACCCGTGCGGTCGGGATGACCCCGACCCAGTACCGCGACCCCGAGGTCGGCGAACTGCTCGTGGCGCTGGCCCCGCATTTCCAGCGGCTTCCGACGCTGGATGCGTTGCACAGCGCCGGAATGGGCAGCCCCACGATGCGCAGCGGTACCGGCACGATCAGCGTGCGGGTCGAGACCCCGCGCGGGGCAGGCCCGGCGACCGTCCTCATCGGACTGTTCGCCGAGTCGATCCCGCAGTGCGGCCCGGTCGCCTTCGGCGGCAGGGCGAACGTCCTGTCGGCGGACATCGAGATCCAGAACGTCCCCGAGGGCCGGTGGACCGTCATCGGGGTGGCCGAGCACGCCGCCGGTACCGCGGCGTCCTCGTTCTCCGTCGGCACGATGCCCGGCCGCGTCGACATCACCCCGTACGGCATGGTCCACCTCCGGATGCCGATGCGCGCCCCGCTCCCGACCGACGCGCCGATGGCGATCACCCTCGCCGGTGGCCCGTCGTCGGCCGGGAACCGGATGGTCACGCCGGCGCCCGGGTACCTGCGCGCGGTGGCCTGAGCGAAGATGTTCCCGCGTTCTCCCGGTCTCGCAAACCGGGAGAACGCGGACGCAACCGTGGAGTAGCTGGGCTATCACCACGCATGTGACGCTTTAAGTGATCCCAGAATTCGAATCCACCCGATAGGGGGAGAGTGCGTTGGGCAATGGTTGGCGCACGATCAGACGTCGCATGATCACGCCGGACGTCTCCGAGACGTCACTGGAAAAGCGCGGTTTCCACAAGAAGAGCCCGGCCGCTCAAGAATTGCTGGAGACCGTCGGTGAGAAATTCCTGCTCGGTTACGCGCACGCGGTCGAAGCGCGTTCCACCGAGCAGGCGGAAGAATGGCTCGAACGTATTCCGGTGAAATACCGCGGCTTCGCCTACGAAGGCGCGGGAATGGGTTACGGAATGCTGGACGGGCTGCCGGGCGGTGGTCGACGGCATATCGCGGGGTTCCTCGACGGGCCCGGTGAGAAGCACGACTACATCATCTACGTCGGCGTCGGCTGGGCGATGGCGCGGCTGCCGCGCTTCCGCTGGCCCTCCGCCGAGGACTTCGACCCGTTGCTGCGCTGGCTGGTGCTCGACGGCTACGGCTTCCACCAGGCGTACTTCAAGACGGCGAAGTACATCGACGGGCAGTTCCAGGACCCCGCCTTCTCCTGGCCGCCCGGCAACGACGGGTACTCGCTGCGGGCGATCGACCAGGGCATCGGGCGGGCGCTGTGGTTCATCTGCGGTACCGACGTCGATCTGGTCACCGACGCGATCGCGCGCTTCCCGGAGCGGCGCCACGGAGACCTCTACGCCGGAGTCGGGCTCGCCTCGACCTACGCGTGCGGTGTCACCTCCGACGAACTGCTGAAGCTGGCCGAGTTCGCCGGTGAACACCGCGGGAACCTCGCCCAGGGCAGTGCTTTCGCCGCCGAGGCCCGCGTCCGCGCCGGGCTGCTGATCCCCGAGACCGAGGTCGCCACGCAGGCGATCTGCGGGCTGCCGGCCGAGCGGGCCGCGGCCATCACCCAGGAGGTGCGCCCCGCGACCGTGGTCGACGGCGAACTCCCGGCATTCGAAACCTGGCGACAGCGCATCGCCGAAGCGATTCTTTCTGGAGGTGCAGGGAAATGACCGCGACCTTGGGCTGGCTCCGCAAGCAGCTTGCGGGCATCGTGGCGTTGGTGCTGATGGCGGGTCTGTTCGTGGTGGCGCAGCTGCCCGCTGTTTCGACCGCCGAGGCCGACACGATGGCCTCGAAGTACGCGTTCGAACCACTCACGATCGCCTTGCCGGAAGCGGCGAAGAGCCAGTCGATCCGGACGGTGAACAAGGACTACGAGCACATCCGGGCCTGGATCTCGTCGGTGGGTGCCGCGATCGCGGTCAACGACCTCGACGGCGACAAGCTCGCGAACGACCTGTGCTTCGTCGACCCGCGCAGCGACCAGGTCGTCATCACCCCGACGCCGGGCAAGGGCGGCGACCGCTACGCGCCGTTCGCGCTCGACGCGGCGCCGCTGCCGATGGGCAAGTACATCGCGCCCATGGGCTGCGTGCCCGCGGACTACAACGAGGACGGCCGGGTCGACCTGCTGGCCTACTACTGGGGCCGCACCCCGATCCTGTTCCTCTCGAAGCCGGGCGCCACGAAACTGGAGCCGAAGGCCTACGAGCCGGTGGAACTGGTGCCGGGCAACAACTCCAAGAACGGCGAGTACTCCGGTCCACTGTGGAACACCAACGCCGCCTCGGTCGGTGACTTCGACGGCGACGGCCACCAGGACATCTTCATCGGCAACTACTTCCCCGACAGCGCGGTGCTGGACGACCGCGTCCAGGGCGGGGTCGAGATGAACAAGTCGATGTCGCACGCCGACAACGCCGGCGGCAAGTACATCTTCCGCTTTACCGGGGCCACCCAGGGGGCCAAGCCGACGGCCACGTTCGTCTGCGACGACAAGGCCATCCCGGCGGACGCGCAGGGCGGCTGGTCGCTGGCGGCCAGCGCGACCGACGTCGACGGGGACAACCTGCCGGAACTCTACATCGGCAACGACTTCGGCCACGACCGCCTGCTGTACAACAAGTCCCGCCCCGGCCACGTCGAATTCGCCGAGGTGAAGGGTGTTCGCGGGCCCAACGAGCCGAAGTCCAAGGTGATCGGCAACGACTCCTTCAAGGGCATGGGCGTCGACTTCGGCGACCTCGACCACGACGGTCTCTACGACCTGTACGTCAGCAACATCACGACGTCCTGGGGGATCGAGGAAAGCCACTTCCAGTTCATGAACACCGCCAAGGACACCGCGGATCTGCGCGGCCGTCTGCAGGGTGGCGAGGCGCCGTGGGTCGACCGCAGCGCACAGGCGGGCACCGCGTGGTCCGGCTGGGGCTGGGACGTCAAGATCGCCGACTACAACAACAGCGGCGAATCGGTGATCACGCAGGCGACCGGCTTCGTCAAGGGCGACGTCAACCGCTGGCCGCAGCTGCAGGAACTGGCGACCTCGAACGACGAACTGCTGAAGCACCCGTCCTTCTGGCCGAACATGGTGGCCGGTGACGACGTCGGTGGCGACCACACCCTGCACTTCTGGGCCAAGAGCGCCGACGGCCGCTACACCGACCTCGCCCCGCGCCTCGGGCTCGCGGTCCCGGTGCCCACCCGCGGTATCGCCACCGGTGACGCCGACGGCGACGGCAAGCTCGACTTCGCCGTGGCCCGCCAGTGGGAGCAGCCGATCTTCTACCGCAACGTCAGCCCCGACGCCGGGTCCTACCTGAACCTGAAGCTGGTGCACGACAAGGCTTCGGCGGACGGCCCGCTCAAGGCGGCCGGCACCGCGGCGATCGGCGCGCAGGTCACCGTCATCACCCCCGATGGCAAGAAGTACATGGACCGGGTCGACGGCGGCAGCGGCCACTCCGGCAAACGCAGCCACGAGATCCAGATCGGACTCGGCAAGGTCACCGGGCCGGTGAAGGTCTGCCTGCAGTGGCGCGACCTGACCGGGCAGATCCGCACGCAGGAAGTCCAGCTGACCCCGGGCAGCCACACCTTCCAGCTCGGCGCTCAGGCTAAGGAGAAATGACCGTCATGGCTGAGCAGACACTCACCGCACCCAAGAGCAACAAGACGATCACGGCCCTTCGCCGGTTCGCGATCTCGATCACCGTCTTCAACATCATCGGCTACACCGTGCTCGGTTTCGAGCAGCCCTACACCTATCCGTTCATCGCGCTGGCCACGGCCTACGCCACGGAAATCCTGCTGGAGATCATCGGCGCCCGGACACAGGGCCGGGGCGTCCGCTTCCGCGGCAACGGTTTCAAGGGGCTCGTGGAGTTCCTGTTCCCGGCGCATATCACCGGTCTCGCGCTGAACATGCTCACCTACGTCAACGACCAGGTCCTGGTCATGATGTTCGGCGTCGTCGTCGCCGTCGGCGCCAAGTGGGTCCTGCAGGCCCCGGTGCGCGGCCGGTTGCGGCACTACATGAACCCGTCGAACTTCGGCATCACGATCATCCTGCTGGTGTTCCCCTGGGCGAGCATCGCGCCGCCGTATCACTTCACCGAGCAGGTCGACTCGTGGGTCGGCTGGCTGATCGTCGGCATCATCATCGTGTCGGGCACCGTCCTCAACGCGATGCTGACGCAGCGGATGTGGCTGATCGGCGCCTGGCTGATCACCTTCGCGCTCCAGGCGATCATCCGTGGGTGGATGTTCGACACCGCCATCCCCGGCGCGCTGGGGATGATGACCGGGGTGGCGTTCGTGCTCTACACGAACTACATGGTCACCGACCCGGGCACGACCCCGTCGAAGCCCGCGTCGCAGGTCCTGTTCGGTTCGGGGGTGGCGATCGCCTACGGGTTCTTCATGGTCGTGCACGTGGCCTACGGCCTGTTCCTCGCCACCGCGCTGGTCTGCCTCATCCGCGGCGGGTTCCTGTGGGGGCTGCACTTCTCCAAGAAGGCCACCGAGAAGTGGGAGGCCGAGCAGGCGAAGTCGGCCGAAGTCACGTCCCTGCCCAAGCCGGCCGAGAAGCCGGAGACGGAAACCGGGGCCGTGGCGGCATGACCTCCAGTGCGGAAACCAGCCGGGCGGCGCGTCTCGCGCCGCCCGGCCCGCCGCGCCGAGCGACCTTCGGTCTGCTGAAGAAGCTTTTCACCGACCGGCTGGCGCTCATGTCGGATTCGGCGGAGGCGCACGGGGACGTCGTCCGGATCGCGATCGGTCCCAAGACGATGTACCTGGTGAACCACCCCGACCTGGCGAAACACGTGCTCGCGGACAACGCGGCCAACTACCACAAGGGAATCGGCCTCCAGGAGGCGAGACGGGCACTCGGCGACGGGTTGCTCACCAGTGACGGCGACGTCTGGAAGAAGCAGCGCCGGACCATCCAGCCGGTGTTCCAGCCCAAGCGGATCGCGCGGCAGGCCTCGGTCGTCGCGAACGAGGTCGAAGGCCTCTTGAAACGCTTGCGGGACACCGAAGGACCGGTGGAGATCCTGCACGAGATGACCGGGCTGACCCTCGGTGTGCTCGGCAAGACCCTGCTCGACGCGGACCTCGGCGGATTCACCTCGCTGGGGCACTCCTTCGAAGCCGTGCAGGACCAGGCGATGTTCGAAGCGGTGACGCTGAGCATGGTCCCGCAGTGGGCACCGCTGAAGAAACAACTGCGGTTCCGGGAATCGCGGGCCGACCTCCGCCGGATCGCCGAGGAACTCGTCGAGCAGCGGCTGGCCAACCCGGTCGAAGGCGGCGAGGACGTGCTCTCCCGCCTCATCGCGACCGACGGGACCCGCGAGCAGATGCGGGACGAACTGATCACCCTGCTGCTGGCCGGGCACGAGACGACGGCGAGCACGCTGGGCTGGGCGTTCCATCTGCTCGACGAGCATCCCGAGATCGCGGCGAAACTGCGTGCCGAGGCCGACGCGGTACTGGGCGACCAGTTGCCGACACACGACGACCTGCACCGGTTGCCGTACACGGCGAGGGTGGTCGAAGAGGTCATGCGGCTGTATCCGCCGGTGTGGCTGCTGCCGCGGGTGGCGCAGGCCGACGACGAGATCGGCGGCTATCACGTCCCCGCCGGATCCGACGTCGTCGTCGTGCCCTACACGCTGCACCGGCATCCGGCGTTCTGGCCGGAGCCGGAGAAGTTCGACCCGGACCGGTTCGATCCGGACCGGCCGAGCGGGCGGCCCCGCTACGCCTACATCCCGTTCGGCGCCGGGCCGCGATTCTGCATCGGCAACAGCCTCGGCGTGATGGAGGCCGTCTTCGTGCTGACGATGGTCCTGCGCGACTTCGAACTCAGGAAGCTCCCCGGCTACGACGTGGTGCCCGAGGCGATGCTCTCGCTGCGGGTGCGGGGCGGGCTGCCGATGACCGTGCACACCAGGAACAGGAGGTAGGTTCCATGGATTCGGACGAACAGGTCAAGGTGTCCACTTTGGAGGCCTACGCGGACACGATCCTGCCGGGGGAGAAGCGGTTCCCCGGCGACCACGCGATCGCCGGCGCGGCGGAGGGGCCGGGCGCGGTCGTGGCGGGTGCGCTCGAATTGCTGCACACCGACGCGACCGGGGTGACCGTCGGGCTGCCGTATCTGGCGCAGTCCCTCAACGAACACGCGAAGGGCTACGCCAAGGAGCACGACCTCACCCTGGACGAGTCGCTGCCGCCGTTCGTCGCGTTGTCCTTCGAGCACCGGACGGGGCTCGTGCGGTCGCTGACCACGCCGGGGCATCCGGAGAAGGACGGCTGGGTGAGCCTCGCCTTGTTCTGCAACATGTCCTTCGACAGCGCGGCGCACAAGCACACCGCTGAAGCCATCGCCGAGGGACACCCCGGCCTGCTGGCGATGGGGTACACCGCGCCGGACGAAGACGGGCTGTGGCGGTTCCCGAAGTTCTCCTATCGCCGCGAGCTGGCGCGGCTCCACCCCGACACGACACCTTCCGGGAGCCCCGCATGACTGCCTACGACAAGACCGACGTCGTCATCGTCGGCAGCGGGTTCGGTGGCTCCATCCCCGCCTACCACTTGGCCGCGGGCGGGGCGAAGGTCACCGTGCTGGAACGCGGGCCCTGGCTGGAGACGAAGGACTTCGAGCACGACTATCTGCTCGGCTCGTCCTACACCCGGGCTTTCGACTTCGTCGTCGGTGACGGGATGAGCGTGCTCGGCGGGAACTGCGTCGGCGGCGGCAGCGTGGTGTACTTCGCCGCGATGCCGCGCGCGCCGAAGTTCGTGTTCGAGCGCCACGGCAGCATCGGCCGCCGCATGTGGCCTTCGGAGATCACGCGGGACTCGCTGGAGCCTTGGTACGACCGGGTTTCCGAATCGCTGCCGGTGTCCAAACAGGACTGGAACGACGTCTCGTACGCCGGTGGGCTGTGGGCGGCGTTCTGCGACCACTCCGGCCGGACCGCCAACCCGGCGCCGGTCGCGGTGGACAACGACCGGTGCGTGAACTGCAACTTCATGATGGCCGGCTGCCGGTTCGACGCGAAACGCTCGCTGTTGACCAACTATCTGCCCGCCGCGCTCGCGCACGGCGCGAAGATCCGGCCGCTGCACGAGGTCCAGCGGATCGAGCGGATCGACGACGGCGACTACCGCGTGCACTTCAACATCGTCGACGACGAGGACTACCGGCTCCAGTCCGGCAGCGGGACGATCGACGCGAAGATCGTCATCATCGCCGCGGGCGCCGGCGCGACCCCGGTGATCCTGCAGCGTTCGGAGGCGGCGCTGGGCACCATGCCGCACGGGGTCGGCCGGTACTTCTCGGGCAACGGTGAGCGGCTCAACACCGCGATCATCAACGAGGAGCGGGTCCGCGAGGTGCTCGGACTGTCCCGTGAGGACGGGAAGGTCTACGAGGCCAACCACATCGGCAAGGGCCCGACCGTGGCGAACTGGGACAAACTCGACGGTTCGCTGCCGGAGTACGAGCGGTACTCGCTGGAGCAGCTGTACTTCCCGCCGGGGCTCGGCACGATTCTCGCGCAGGTCCCGGACGGGGACGAGCCACGCTGGTTCGGGGTGGAGAAAAAGGAGATCCTCAAGAAGTGGGCCTCCTGGCTGACCATCTTCCTGATGACCGAGGACGACAACGAGGGTGTCTTCGGCGCGCCGCCGCCCACCGGCAACGCCTACCGCATCTCGCAGCAGATGCTCGGCCGCGGTCCGCTGAAGTACGACCCGACGCCGAACACGCGGCACGGCTGGGCGCTGGCCGACGCGGAGTGCAAGGAGATCCTCGAAAAGGACGGCCTGGCGAAGGTGTCGCCGTGGACCAACGACGTCGTCGGCGCGTACACCGTGCACCCGCTGGCGTCGTGCCGGATCGGTGACGACCCGAAGACCTCGGCGCTGCACCCGAACCACGAACTCCGCGATCACCCCGGGATCTTCGTGACCGACAGCGCCTCCGTGCCGGGCGCGCTGACGGTGAACCCGGCGATGACGATCGCGGCGCTGGCCGAGCGTTCGGTGCCGGGCATCGTGCGGGCGCTCCAGGCACGCGGCGTCGACGTCACCTATGGCGCTCCCGCCCCGGACGGCTCCATCACCGGGCGGCGCGCCGTCGGCAAGCTGTCGCTGGTGGCCGGGAACTGACCATGGCACCTGCGCTGGTGAGGCTCGCGCTGCGGCGGGCATTGCGCGAAGTCCGGTACGTCCGGCCGGTGCCCTTCGGCCGGGCGACCGGACTCGTGCGCGACGTCTACGGCCGGCTGGAACGTGACTTCGGCATACTGGCCCCGCCGGTGGCGCTGCATTCGCCGTCGCCGGCGGTGCTCGCGGCGAGCTGGGTGATGCTGCGGGAATCGCTGGTGGCGAAGGGAGAAACGAGCCGGGCGGACCGGGAGGTCGTCGCGACGCTGGTGTCGCGAGGGAACTCATGTCCGTACTGTGTCGAGGTCCACGGGATGGCGCTGGACTCGCTCGGGCGCTCATCGGTGGCGTCGGCGATCGCCGAAGGGCGCCCGGTGACCGACCCTCGTGCGGGATCGTTGTCCGCGGGTGCCCGTGCGGAGCTGACGGCGGTCGCGTTCGCGTTCCACTACCTGAACCGGGTGGTGAGCGTGTTCCTCGCGCCGTCGCCGTTGCCTTCGTCCGTGCCGGATTCGGCGCGTGCCAAGGCCAAAGCGGTTCTGGGGCGGTTCCTTCGTCCGGTGGAGGGTGCTTCGCCGGGGGAGTCGTTGGACCTGCTGCCTCCGGGGTCGGGGGATTTCGGCTGGGCCAACGGTAATCCTGTGGTCGCGGACGCGTTCTCCCGTGCTTCGTCGGCGTTCGCCGCACTGCCGGTGCCTTCGGCCGTACGGGAGGTCGTGGAACGAGAACTGTCCACTTGGGACGGTTCGTCGCCTGGACTGAGCCGGTCTTGGGTGGATGCCTTCGACGATCTCGGGGTCCGGCTGGCCTTGGTGGTCGCGAAGGCGCCGTATCAGGTCGACGACGCTCTGATCGCGGCCGCGGGACTGGCCGATCGAGAGCTGATCGAGCTGGTGGGGTGGGCGAGTTTCGCGGCCGCCGCTCGTGTTGTTTCGGTCGCGCCGTTGCTTGGTCGGTGAGGCGGCGCGTTCGGAGTTGCGAAAGCCACTTTCCCAACGTTCAACGTTGCGAAAGTGGCTTTCGCAACGTCGTTGGGATTGGCTCGGTGCCGCTGGTCGCCGGGAAAGAAGGCCTCGCGGGGGTCGTGAGTGGTAATGAGCGTTAGAACGACCATTACCACTCATGACCCGGTCGTAAAGCCGCGTAGAGCGCCCAAAACCGCGTCCCAAACGTGCCCTGACCCGGATCACTCGGCCGGATGACCGATCCGGTCAACAACCAGAGAGAAGACTTCGCACCCGTCGCCGGTTCATGCTTGACCGGACTGCGCGAACGGACGGCGGCCGAGGTTCTGGGGACAGAACCCGGCGCCGGGACCGGATTCCGTGACTTGAGTCTTGAGAGCTAGGGGAGTGCGGTGGCATGAGCGTTGAGCGGATTTCGATTGTCGGTATCGGTCTCCGATACCCGGACGCCGGTTCCCCGGAAGAACTGTGGGAGAACGTCCTCGCCGGCCGCAGGGCGTTCCGGAGGCTGCCCGACGAGCGGATGAACCGCGAGGACTACTACTCGCCCGATCCCGAGGCGCCGGACCGTTTCTACGCCCAGAAGGCCGCGGTCCTCCGCGACTACGAGTTCGACCGGATCAAGTACAAGGTCGCGGGCAGCACGTTCCGTTCGACCGACACCACGCACTGGCTGGCGCTCGACGTCGCCGCGCAGGCGCTGCTGGACGCGGGGTTCCCCGAGGGCGAGGGGCTGCCGCGGTCCGCCACCGGCGTGGTCATCGGCAACAGCCTCACCGGTGAGTTCTCGCGCGCCAACATCATGCGGCTGCGCTGGCCGTACGTGCGCCGCACGGTCGCTGCCGCGCTCGCCGAGCGTGGGTGGGCCGAGAGTGACACCGCGGCGTTCCTCCACGACCTCGAGGCGCAGTACAAGGCGCCGTTCCCGGAGATCGACGAGGACTCGCTCGCGGGCGGGCTGGCGAACACGATCGCCGGCCGCGTCTGCAACTTCTTCGACTTCGGCGGCGGCGGGTTCACCGTGGACGGCGCCTGCTCGTCGTCGCTGCTTTCCGTGGTGACGGCGGCGAACGCGCTGTCCGAGGGCGACCTCGACGTCGCCATCGCGGGCGGTGTCGACTTGTCGATCGACCCGTTCGAGGTGATCGGTTTCGCCAAGACCGGCGCGCTCGCCAAGCGGGAGATGAAGGTCTACGACGCCGATTCCAACGGGTTCTGGCCCGGTGAGGGTTCCGGCATGCTCGTGCTGATGCGCGAAGAGGACGCGATCGCGCAGGGCAAGCGGATCTACGCCAGCATCGGCGGCTGGGGCATCTCCTCCGACGGCAAGGGCGGCATCACCCGGCCCGAAGCGTCGGGTCACCGGCTCGCGCTCAAGAGGGCCTACGACAAGGCGGGCTACGGCGTCGAGACCGTCTCCTACTTCGAGGGTCACGGCACCGGGACCGCGCTGGGCGACGCCACCGAGATCGAGGCGCTCTCCACCGCTCGCCGCGACGCCGACCCGCTCGCCGACCGCGCCGCGCTGAGCACGATCAAGGGCAACATCGGCCACACCAAGGCCGCGGCCGGTGTCGCCGGGCTGATCAAGGCGACGCTGGCGGTGTACCACCAGGTCATCCCGCCCGCGACCGGCCACTTCGAGCCGCACGAGTCGCTGGTCGGCGACTCCGCGCGGATGTACGTCCCGACCGAGGCCGGGCTGTGGCCCGCGGACCACCCGGTCCGCGCGGGTGTTTCGGCGATGGGCTTCGGCGGTATCAACTCGCACGTCACCGTCACCGAGGCACCGGGCGCGGCCCGGCGCAAGGACCTCGACGAGCGGACCCGCTCGCTGGTCGCCGGACGGCAGGACAGCGAACTGCTGCTCCTCGACGCCGACGACGCCGCTTCGCTGCGCGGCAGGCTGACCGGTCTGCTCGAAGTCGTGCCGAAGCTCTCGCTGGCCGAGCTCGGCGATCTCGCGGCCACACTATCCGCGGAACTGTCCGAGAAACCGGTCCGCGCGGCGATCGTCGCGACCAATCCCGAGGACGCTGAGCGCAAGCTGGCCAAGCTGCTCGACCTTCTCGGCGAGGGGGAGCCGGAGGTCTTCTCCACCGGCGACGGCATCTTCGCCGGCTCTCGCGTCAAGAACCCGAAGATCGGTTTCCTGTTCCCCGGCCAGGGTTCCGGGCGCGGCACGGTCGGCGCGCTGCGCAAGCGCTTCGCCCACGCCGACGACGTCTACCGCGCGGCGGGTCTTTCGACCAGCGCCGACCAGGTCGCCACCGAGGTCGCGCAACCGCGCATCGTCACCGGTTCGCTCGCCGGTCTCCGCGTCCTGAAGAGCCTCGGCATCGAGGCGCAGACGGTCGCCGGCCACAGCCTCGGTGAACTCACCGCCCTGCACTGGGGTGGCGCGCTCACCGAACGCGAGGTTCTCAAGCTGGCCAAGATCCGCGGCAAGGTGATGGCGACCGCGAGCGACGGGAACGGCGCCATGGCGGGGATCGCCGCCGGGCCCGGGGTCGCCGAGCGGTTCGCCGAGGGCGAAGACGTCGTCATCGCGGGCTACAACGCACCCGAGCAGACCGTCCTTTCCGGACCGTCGGAGGCGATCGACCGGGTGGTCGCCCGTGCCCGCGCGGAGGGTGTCACCGCCACCCGCATCAACGTCTCGCACGCGTTCCACTCGCCGGCGGTCGTCCCGGCCGCCGAGGCGATGACCGAGGAACTCGCCGCGTTCGACTTCGCCAGGCTCGACCGCCCCGTCGTCTCGACGGTGACCGGTGACGTCCTGCACGCCGCCGAGAACCTGCGCGATCTGCTGCGCGACCAGGTGGTCCTGCCGGTCCGCTTCCGTGAGGCGGCCGCGAAGGTCGCCGAGCGCAGCGACCTGGTGATCGAGGTCGGCCCCGGCCACGTGCTCACCGGCCTGTTCGGGGAGATCGCGCCCGGCACGCCGGTGCTCGCGATCGACACCGACAGCCCGAAACTGGCCGCGTTGCTGAGGGTCGCCGGCGCCGCGTTCGCGTTCGGCGCGCCGCTGGAGACCTCCGCGCTGTTCGACGGCCGGATCGTGCGGACCCTGCCGGAGGACGGGAAGTTCTCGTTCCTCGCCAGCCCGTGTGAGGCCGCGCCGTCCATCGGTGCCGACCTGACCCGCGACCGGGTCGCCGACCCCGCCGCGCCTGCCCCGGCCGGAACGGCTTCGGAAAGCGGTGGCAGCAGCACCCTCGACCTGTTGCGCAAGCTCGCTTCCGAGCGGGTCGAACTGCCGCTCGACGCGGTCACCGCCGACACGCATCCGCTCGACGACCTGCACCTTTCGTCGATCACGGTCGGTCAGCTCGTCAACGACGTGACCCGGGCGCTCGGCCGTCCCGCGCTGGAGGGAATGCCGAACTTCGCGACCGTCTGTCTCGGCGAACTCGCCGAGATGATCGACGAACTCGCCCAGACCGCCAAACCCGCCGACAGCAACCAGGCCGAGGTCGCCGGCGTCGGACCGTGGGTCCGGCCGTTCGGGGTCGAGTACGTCGTCGCGCCGAAGCCGTCACCCGACCTCACGCCGGGTCTGTCCACCGCCGAGTGGTCGGCGTTCGCGCCGGACGGGCATCCGCTGGCGGAGCCGCTGCGCGTGGCTTTGGCCACCGCGGGTGTCGGCGACGGTGTCCTCCTCTGCCTGAACTCCGACAGCGGTTCCGGCGACGTCGGCCTGTTCCTCGACGCGGGCCGCGCCGTGCTGGCCGCGCCCAACGGCACGCGCTTCGTCGTGGTGCAGCACGGCCTCGGTGCCTCCGGCCTGGCGAAGACGCTGCGGCTGGAGGACCCGTCGGCCCGCACCACGATCGTCGATCTCGCCGACGTCGGCCCGGTCGACCCCGAGGCCGTCGAAGCCGCGGTGTCCACCGTGGTCGCCGAAGTGGCGGCTACCAACGACTTCAGCGAAGTCCGCTACGACGCCGCCGGGATCCGGACGGTGCCGAAGCTCGCCGCCCTGACCCCGGCCGAGGCCGAAGGGACCCCGCTGGGGACCGGCGACGTCCTGCTCGTCACGGGTGGCGGCAAGGGCATCACCGCCGAGAGCGCGTTGGCGCTGGCCAAGGACTCCGGCGCGAAACTGGCGCTGCTCGGCCGGAGCGACCCGGCCGACGACGCCGAACTGTCGGAGAACCTCGGCCGGATGGCGGCGGCGGGGATCACCTACCGCTACGAACGCGCCGACGTCACCGACGCCCGTCAGGTGGCCGACGCGGTCGGCCGCGTGCAGGCCGAGTTCGGCCCGGTCACCGCGGTGCTGCACGGCGCGGGCCGCAACGAGCCCGCCGCGCTGTTCTCCTTGACCGAGGAGAGCTTCCGCAAGACGCTGGCCCCGAAGATCGGCGGCCTCAACGCCGTCCTCGACGCCGTCGACAAGGACAAGATCAAGCTGCTGGTGACCTTCGGCAGCATCATCGGACGGGCGGGCCTGCGCGGTGAGGCGCACTACGCCACGGCCAACGACTGGATGACCGAACTGACCGTGCGCTTCGGCCAGGAGCACCCCCAGGCCAGGGCGATCGCCCTCGAATGGTCGGTCTGGTCCGGTACGGGCATGGGCGAGAAGCTCGGTGTCGTCAGCGCTCTGATGCGCGACGGCATCACCCCCATCCCGACCGAGGAGGGGATCGAGATCCTCCGCCAGGTCGTCGGCGATCCGACCGCCCCGTCGGTGCTGGTCGTCTGCGGCCGGACCGGAGGGCTGGCCACGCTGCCGGTGGAGAAGCGCGAACTGCCGCTGACCCGCTTCGTCGACCGGGCCGTCGTGCACTACCCGGGGGTCGAGCTGATCACCGAGGCCGACCTGTCCGCGGGCAGCGACCCGTATCTGGCCGACCACCTGCTCGACGGTCAGCTGCTGTTCCCGGCGGTGATCGGCATGGAGGCGATGACCCAGGTCGCGAAGGCCGCCCTCGGCGCGGAAACGCTGCCGGCGCCGGTGTTCTCCGACGTCGAGTTCCTGCGCCCGATCATCGTCTCGCCGGGCGGGTCGACCACGGTCCGGCTCGCCGCGCTGGCCAGGGACGCCGAAACGGTGGACGTGGTGCTGCGCAGCGGGGAGACCGGGTTCAGCGCCGACCACTTCCGGGCCCGGCTGCGGTTCTCCCGGCCGGATCCGCTCGGCGAGACTGTCGCCCGCGACGTCGCGCTGCCGCCCGTCCCGGTCGACCCGACGACCGAGCTGTACGGCACGGTCCTGTTCCAGGGCAAGCGATTCCAGCGGGTCACCGGATACCGGCGGGCCAGCGCGCGACACGCGGTCGCGGAGATCGCGACCGGCGCCGAGGTCGACTGGTTCGCGCCGTTCCTCCCGCAGGAGAAGCTGCTGGCCGACCCCGGAACCCGCGACGCGATGATGCACGCGATCCAGTGCTGTGTCCCGGACGCGACGCTGCTGCCGCAAGGGATCGAGCGGCTGTACCTCGCCGAACCCGGCGAGCAGCACCCGGAGTACGTGCTCCTCGACGCCCGCGAGCGTTCGCAGGACGGCGACAGCTACCTCTACGACCTCGACGTCCGCAACCCGGACGGGAAGCTGGTCGAGCGGTGGGAAGGGCTGAAGCTGCGGGCGGTGCGCAAACGTGACGGCGAAGGACCTTGGGTCCCGTCGATGCTCGGGTCCTATTTGGAGCGTTCCGTGGAACGGTTGCTCGGCTCGTCCCGTGCGATCGTCGTCGAACCGGACCCGGTGGGCGTTTCCGTGGAGACCACGCCGGAACGCCGGGCCCAGACGGCACTGGCCGCCGGCCGCGCCGTCGACTTCCCGCTCGAGATCCGCTACCGCCCGGACGGGAAACCGGAGGCCGACGGGGTCGAGGTGAGCGCGTCGCACAGCGCCAACCTCACCCTCGCCATCGCGGGTGACGGCCGGGTCGCGTGCGACGTCGAAACCGCGATCGAACGCACGCCCGAAGACTGGGCCGGGCTGCTCGGTGAGGATCTGCTTTCGGTGGGCGAACTGATCGCCGCGGACGCCCGCGAGCCGCTTTCGGTCGCGCACACCAGGGTCTGGAGCGCGCTGGAATGCGTGCGCAAGACCGGGGACATGACCCAGGCGCTCACCGTGCACCGGGTCGACCCGGACGGCTGGGCGGTGCTTTCCCACGGCGGTGCCCGCATCGCCACCTGGGTGACGACCGTCAACGACCGGCCCGATCCCGTCGTCTTCGCGGTGCTCCAGGGAGAGGAGAACTGACATGGCCGACTACTACGAGATCCTGCATACCGTCGGGTTCGAAGAGACCAACCTGGTGGGCAACGTCTACTACGTGAACTACGTGCGCTGGCAGGGCCGGTGCCGCGAAATGTTCCTGAAGGACAAGGCGCCCGCGGTACTGGAGGAGGTCCGCGACGACCTCAAGCTCTTCACGCTCAAGGTGGATTGCGAGTTCTACGCGGAGATCACCGCGTTCGACGAGCTGTCCATCCGGCTGCGGCTGGAGGAGCTGACCCAGACCCAGGTCCAGTTCACCTTCGACTACGTCCACCTCACCGCCGACGGCGAGCGGCTGGTGGCCCGCGGGCGTCAGCGGATCGCGTGCATGCGCGGCCCGAACACGGCCACGGTGCCCAGCCGGGTGCCAGAGCAGCTGCGTGAGGCGCTGGCCCCGTACGCGGTCGACGGCAAGGGGGAATGACGTGGGCACGCTGGACGAGCCTTCGCGGCCCGTGCTGAAACGGCTGCCGTCGCCCGCCGCGCGCCGCCGGTTGTCCGCGCAGGCCGGGCTGCGGGAGGTGATGGGCCAGTTCGCCACCGGGGTCACCGTGCTGACCGCCGGGGGCGAACGGGCCCACGGGATGACGGCCAACGCCGTCACCTCCGTGTCGCTGGAGCCGCCGATGGTGCTGTGCTGCGTTTCCCGCGCGGCACGGATGCACGAGGCGATCGTGACGGCGGGTTCGTACGCGGTCACGGTGCTGGCGTCGGACCAGAGGGAACTGGCGAAGTACTTCGCCGACTGGCGCCGCCCGGCCGGGCTCGCCCAGTTCGACTCGGTGGACTGGACGGCCGGGCCGCAGACCGGCGCCCCGCTGCTCGACGGCGCGCTGGCGTGGCTGGAATGCGAGCTCGCCGAGGTCTACGAGGGCGGTGACCACTCGATCTTCCTCGGCAAGGTGGTCGCCGCCAGCCGCGGCACCGCGCAGGACTCGCTGGTCTTCTACGGCGGCGGCTACCACCAGATCGACGGCCGGATCCGGGCATCGGCCTGAGTGGCCACCATCGGAAGTCCTCCAGGGGTCTCGGCGGCCCGGCTCCCCGCTGGACGCACGGCCGCAAGGCCCGAGTACAGCACCGGTACGAGGACCTCGCGGCCGCACGCCCAGCGGAAACCTGGATCCGCCGAATACCCCCGAAGGACTTCCGATGGCAACCACAACCAGAGAGGAAAAGGTCATGACCATCAACGAATCGACCCCGCCCGCCCCGGCGCCCACGGCCGAACGGCCGCCGGTGGTGACCACGATGCCCCGCCTCGGGCGGGGGGTGTGCTGGCGCGACATCGTGCGCGAGATCGAGCTTGACGAACTCGAGCGCGATGCCCGGCTACGGGACGCGGCGTGACCCTGCAAGGTGATCCGGGTGCTCAGCGCACGGAGGACTCCGAGGTGGTGCCGCTGCCGGAGGACCGGCTGCGGCGCTCCCGGATCCCGAGGGCGGGCGACGGGCGGGTGATCCCGCTCGCCCGCGGCACCGAACCGGTGCACCCACCGCAACCGACGATGCCGTTGCTGCGCGCCCAGCGCGACGAACTCCGTGAGCACATCGTCGAAGGACGGCTCGACGGTGTCCGACGGCAGCACTCGCTCGGCAAGCACACCGCGCGCGAACGGCTGGATCTGCTGCTGGACGAGGGTTCCTTCACCGAGGTCGAGCTGTATCGCCGGCATCAGGCGAATGGGCTCGGGCTGGCGGAGAACCGGCCGTACACCGACGGCGTCGTCGCCGGCTCGGGCACCATCGACGGACGGCGGGTGTTCGTCTACGCGCAGGACTTCACCGTCTTCGGCGGTTCGCTCGGCGAGGCGCACGCGGCGAAGATCCACAAGGTGATGGATCTGGCGATCGCCACCGGTTCGCCGCTGATCGGACTCAACGACAGCGGGGGAGCGCGGATCCAGGAAGGCGTCATGGCGCTCGACGGCTACGGCCGCATCTTCCGCCGCCAGGTCGAGGCGTCCGGCGTCATCCCGCAGATCAGCGTGGTGCTGGGGCCGTGCGCGGGCGGGGCGGCGTATTCGCCCGCGCTCGCGGATTTCGTGTTCATGGTGCGCGACACCGCCCGCATGTACCTGACCGGGCCGGACGTCGTCGAGACCGTGACCGGGGAGCGGGTCAGCCACGACGAACTGGGGGGCGCGGACGTGCACGGCGCGTCGTCCGGCGTGGCGACCGTGGTGCACGACGACGAGGAGAGCTGCCTCGCCGACGTCCGTTATCTGGTTTCGCTGCTGCCGTCGAACTACCTGGAGCCCGCGCCCCGCGAACCGTCGCAGGACGCGGGGACGGACCGGCGGCCCAGGTTCGCCGAACTCGTCCCGGTGGAGCCGAACAAGCCGTACGACATGCGCGACGTGTTCGCGGAACTGGCCGACGACGGCGAGTTCTTCGAATTGCACGAGCGATGGGCGGGCAACGTGCTGTGCGCGCTCGCGCGGATCGACGGGCGGGTGGTCGGCCTGGTCGGCAACCAGCCGGTGGTGTTCGCCGGCGTACTCGACGGCCCGGCGTCGCAGAAGGCGGCGCGGTTCGTGCGGTTCTGCGACGCATTCAGCATCCCGCTGGTGACCCTCGTGGACGTTCCGGGTTTCCTGCCGGGGGTCGAGCAGGAGCACTCGGGGATCATCCGGCACGGGGCGCAGCTGCTGCACGCCTACTGCGAGGCGACCGTGCCGCGCGTCCAGGTCATCCTGCGCAAGGCGTACGGCGGCGCGTACATCGTGATGGACTCGCGGTCCATCGGGACCGATCTCTCGCTGGCGTGGCCGACCAACCAGATCGCCGTGATGGGCGCCGAGGGCGCGGTCAACGTGCTGTTCCGCAAGGATCTCGCCGCCGCGCCCGATCCGGACGCGTTGCGCGCGCACCTGGTGGCCGAATACACCGAAGAGTTCATGAACCCGCAGTACTCGGCCGAACGCGGGCTGGTCGACGACATCATCGACCCCGCGGACACCCGGTCGGCCGTCGCCAGGGCGCTGGACATGCTGCAGGACAAGCGAAAGGCGGCGCCCCAGCGCAAGCACGGCAACCACCCGATCTGAACGGGGGAACCATGTCACCGTCCGGAATGGACAGTGCGCCCGTCTTCCGGGTCCTGCACGGGGACCCGGGAGACGCCGAACTGGCGGCACTCGTCGCCGTCTTCACCGCGTTGGCCTCCGCCGCGCCCCCGTCCGCGGCGCCGGCCCGCTCCGCCTGGTCGCCTCTCGCCGCGCCGACCTGGCGTACCACGACGCTGCGTTAGAGGCGTGGTCGTGAGTGACAAAGGGGGTTATTGAGGAGTAAGTCAAACCTGGCGTGCTTCCCAGCCGATGGCTCACCCGCGGGACCTGACATACCCTAACTGTCCACAAAGGACGCCAATTCGGTCATTCGTGTCCGATTCAGGTGCTTTGCGTGGGGTCGTGAGTGGCAATGGTCGTTCTAACGCTCTTTTTCACTCACGACCTCCGCGAGAACCGGACATCGTTACATCAATCGGGCGCACGATCGGAAAGATGTGTCCTTTGTGGACACTTCGCGACGGGGTCGGGCCGTAAGTCGGTCCGGGACCCCTGTTGTCCCGGGTGGCCATCTCATCGCGAAGTCCACGCCACGTTCGACTTGCGGCTCAATAGAACGGTCATTTTCACTCACGACCCGCTCGTGAAGTCGTGCATATCACCCAGATCGGACACCTCCGGCCGGCCACCCACGCCGCGCCGCGTTTGCCTTACCCGGGATCACGCGAGACGTCGCGCGGCCTCGATTTCCCGCCGCGGCGGGTACGTACTGTGCCGGGCGTGCACCGCGACGTAGAGGATCCCTCCGTCGAGCACGGCCTCCAGATCCGTTCGCTCCCCAGGCTCGAACGGTCCTCCGCAGGCCGCGCAGGTCCGCTGCCGCCGCGCGGCGCTCATTGCCGATCCCGTTGCTCGGGGACCGCGGGGTCGGGCCACGACAGGCCAAGCAAATCGACGTCGACTTCGTCGTCGGCGTAGATCTCGTACGGGTCGAGGCGTTCGGTCATGGTGCGCTCCCTGGGTTCCGAGGTACCTCAAGGGCACTACCGGCAGCCCTCCGGTGGCGACTTTTCCTTTGCTCATCGAGACCTCCGCCCGTCCTCGAGCGCGTCACGATCGGACGGGTCCATCCTTGTTGTCAAGTGAGTCGTTCATCGAAGGCCGGGAGGAACGTCATGACGGCACAGGTGCGAATTTGGGTCGTGACCGATGATGTCGACCCGCGCGGGGCCACGGAGGCCGGCGCGGTGGCGGTCGTCCCGGAGCCCAGGCGGGCCCCCGAAAACGATTTCCCGGCCGAGCACATCATCCTCGGTTACAACTAGACACGGCGCACGGACTAAGAAGACCGCCAGGTATCGCGCGCGCGATCATGAAGGTCGCCCGCGAACCGACCAGACCACGAGGAGGCCTCCGGATGGCTATGCGCCTCCAGCTCACGTCGGGTTTGCAGGTGTTGGAAGAATGGGCGATCAATGCTCCGCAGGCCGACCGCAATGTCGTCTACGAAGCGCTTTTCGCGGTGGCGGACGGTTCCGCCTTCCTCATCTACGACATTTTCGGAGACAACCGGGAACCGCATCAGTTCCTTTTTCTGGTGAAACACGACCTCGTGCTCCGTATCGGGATCGATCGGGCCGATTCCTCGTTCGAGATCGTCTACATCGGGGCGCTGGAGCAGGGGACACCCGCGGCGGCCTGGGCTGAGGACTCCGACGAACGCTGACCCCGGTACCGCCGAACGGCCCAGTCCCGGAGGTGGTGGATCATGTGCTCCTCATCTTGACATCGTCCAGTTCAGCGTGAAATTCTTCCGGTGTTTGCGGCTGGGGGGATCATGCCGGGATTGAATTGCGATATCGAGGTCTGGGAGGCGTGAAAGATGTCATCACCTGAATTCCCGGGATTGGATGTTTCCACTCGGGTGCGCGCACGTGACATTCAGATGGCCGGGGTCGCCGACGTCCGGCGGCGGGTCCTGATGATCTCCGGGGCGATCGACACCACCGATCACGACATCTCGGTGAGTGTCAATCTCCCGGAACCGGGCCGCTGGCAGGTGATCAAGTCCGAGACCAACCTGACCGACAAGACCTGGGTCGCGATGCAGGTCGTCACCGACGAGGACTCCACCTTCGTCAACGACGCCGACACGCTCGTCCTTTCCCGCCAGTTCTCGAAATCCTTCATGACGCCGGATCAGCGCCGCCTCACCTTCTACGACGGTGAAGTCCGGCCCGGCGAAGCGGTGCTCAAGGTGTACTCGCTCGACGCGGGCGGCCGGAAGCCGACCTACTCCTACTCCCGCTACAGCCCGATCGCGACCGACACCGCCGAGCAGTCCCAGCAGACCCTGGACGACATGATCGGCAACGGGATGAAGCAACGCCCCGTGATCGAGCTGATCGTCCCGGTGACCGTGATCGGCTGAGCACACCGGTGATCACCTTCGTCCCGGAACCCCATCTTCTCGAATCGCCGCGCGGGCGTGAGTGGCCGGTGCTCCCCGGCACCCGCGCGGCGGCCACCGCCGAACCGCCGCCCGCCGCCGACGTGGTCATCGTCGGGGCGGGCCCGGCCGGCCTCGCGGTCGCTTCCGCGTTGTGGCACCACGGAGTCCGCGACATCGTCGTGGTGGACCGCGACGGCCGTCCCTGCGGCCGGTTCTTCGACCGCATCGACCTGCTCGGCCAGCGCGTGCTGAGGTCGCCATACGAACACCACCCCGGCGTCGAGGGTTACCGCGACTGCGAACTCCTCGACTTCGCCCGGCTGCACTGGTCGGTGCTCACCCCGGTGGAACGCCGGGAGATCCGCATGGCGCAGGCCGGGCACCGCTCGGTGGTCCCTGTCGACGTCTTCGAGGCCTACTGCCGTCATCTCGCGGCGAGTCATCACGTCACCGAGCGGACCTGGCGCGGTTCGGTCCGCGAGGTGCTGCCGGCCGGGGAGTCCGTGACCGTGCGCGCCGACCGGTTCTCCGTCACCGCGCGCCATGTCGTGCTGTGTCTCGGCGAGGAGCGCCGGTCCGCCCCGGACACCTGGTGGGGCGGCGGTCATCCGCCGCGCGGGGTGAGCTACTGGGACGAACCCGTTCCCGAGGGTGGGAAACGGCTCGCCGTCGTCGGTGCCGGCCTCACCGCCGCGCATCTGATCTCCAACGGTCTCGCCCAAGGCCGGCAGGTGCACTGGGTGGTCCGCGATGCGGGCGAACGCTACCAGTGCGCCGACGTCAACTCGTCGTTCTTCCGGCCGGAAGGCCGCGCTCGCTTCGATGGGGTGAGCTGGTCCGACAGGCTCGAACTGATGGGCCGATTCCGGCGCGCGTCGATCATGTTCGAGTTCCGTCCGATGCTCGAAGCGGCCGAAGCCGAAGGACGGCTGATCGTGCATCGAGGCCGGGCGATCACGAAGGTGACGCCTGGTGTCGAACTCCACATCGAGGACGGTTCGCGGGTGTCGGTGGACCACGCCGTACTGGCGCTCGGCACCACGCCGTCGATCGGGGACGGCTTGATGCCCGATGAGGCCGTTCTCGACCGCGGCGGCTGGCCGCGACTGGACGAACGCACCTTCGCCTACCTCGGCGCGCCCCGGGTCTTCGCCGTCGGCGCGGCGGCGGGGATGGCGCTGGGGCCCGCCGCCCGCAACATCGACGGTCACCGCGTCGCCACCGCGCGGGTCGCGGCCACCGTCGCCGAGAACCTGCGCCGGGACCTCCCGCTGCGGACGGCCGCGAAGGACGTCGCCCGTGTCTGAGCCCTACGACTCCCGCTTCACCCTGCCGTCGATCGACGACGCTCCCTCGACCGAGGCGGGGGTGATCCTGCTGGGGCTGGACGCCGAACGCCTGCTCGCCGGCGTCGGGCTCGCCCGGATCGCCGACGAGCCCGCGCTGGTCGTCCTCGCCGTGGACCAGGCCCGGCACGACGCGCTCGATCTCGGCACCGAAGCGTTGATCGAAACCGGGATCCTCCGCTGGCGTGCGGTCCGCCCGCTGATCGAAGCAGGTCCGGAGATGGCGTCGGCGGGATCCCTGCGCCGAGAATGGGAACACGCGACCGCGCGCGTCACCGCCACGGTGACCGGGCTGGGACCGGCATCGGTGTCCTGCCTCGCGGCCTGCTGGCTGCGGCGCGACGACATCGACGACGCGATCCGGTCCGCCTCGACCATGCGGTCGCCGGAACAGGAGAGCGCACAAGATGTCCTATCTCGGGTCTTTGCCGACTGACGCCACCTTGCTGCAGGTGTTCCAACGGTTTCCCGCTCCGGCGTCGAAACTGCTGGACCTGCACGAGCTGATCATGCGGGCGCCGTCGGCGTTCGACGCTGGGGAGCGGGAGCTGATCGCGGCCTACGTCTCCGGCGTCAACGACTGCGGGTACTGCCACGGGGTCCACACTGTCACCGCGGAGGCTTTCGGTGTGCCGGAAGGACTTCTGGCCGCCGCACTGGACGACCTCGGCTCCGCGCCCGTGGACGAGCGCATGAAGCCCGTTCTGGCCTATGTGGGCAAGCTGACGCGCACGCCGTCCCAGGTGACCGAAGAGGACGCTGAGGCCGTCTTCGCGGCGGGCTGGGACGAGGCCGCGCTGCACGACGCGGTGCTCGTCTGCGCCCTGTTCAACTTCATGAACCGGATGGTCGAGGGACTCGGGATCCGCGCCGACGCCGCGTACGCGAAGACGTCCGGTGTGCGCCTGAAAGAGGGCGGATACGCCGGCCTGGCGACCCTGCTCGGTTCCTGATCCACTGTCCACAGTGGAGGTATCGTTGGTCTGTTCGGGCTATTCCCGTGACTGCCGGTGACCGTGGCGCAAAGAGACCGGTTCACCGCGCACTGTCACCGATTCCGGTGTGCGTTACTCCATGCGATGGCGTCGATCGCGGGAACGGCGCAGTCAGAAGAACCTTCCGGAGTAGGTAAAAAGCACATTCCCGCGATGATGTACGGCACTGGTCGGAAAACGGACATGCGGGCACGATTGCCTCATTGAAGAAAGCCCCGACCAGCCTGGGAGTCATTTCGATGCAGAACGCTGTGACCGACAACGTCCGTTCGCTCTTCGCCGTCCGCGGAATCGACACCACTTCGGCCGGGCACCAGGTCGAGCTGGTGATCGACCGGTTCGACAACTGGTCCAACCGGCAGGGTGGGCAGGTCTTCGGCTGCTTCACCACCTGTGAGGTCCCTCCGCCCCTGGCCGAGGCGAGCTGAAAACCGGCCACCCACTCCCCCGGCCGCCTCTCACGCCCCGAACGTGAGAGGCGGCCGGTTTTGTGAGATCACGGAAAGTCGCCAATGAGCGCGGAACCCGCATCCGCGTAACCCGTTCGCCGCAGAGCCCACCGAGCGGGACGTCCCCGGGCAGCGTCGGCTCGTCACTCGAATAGTGGAACGCATTCCGGTCGGCCGTGTTTAGGTTGAATGAGGGGGCAGCGTGCGCGGAGGGGCGGCACGATGGTGATCAGAGTTCTCATAGCCGAAGACATGCATATCGTCAGGGGTGCACTGGTGGCGCTCCTGCGGCTGGAGCCGGATATCGAAGTGGTGTCCGAGGTGGCCTCCGGTGACCAGATCCTCGCCGCCGCACGGGATTCGCACACCCAGGTCGCGGTCATCGACATCGACCTGCCCGGCAAGGACGGCCTCACCGCCGCCACCGAGCTGCACGAGCAACTGCCCGAGGTCCGGACGCTGATTCTCACCAGCCTCGGCAGACCAGGCACTCTTCGCCGGGCGCTGGCGGCCAAGGTCAACGGGTTCCTGTTGAAAGACGCCCCCGCGGAAAAGCTCGCCAACGCGGTGCGCGGGGTGGCCGCCGGACGGAGGATGGTCGACGGCGAGCTGGCGCTGGCCGCCTGGGACACCGTGGACTGCCCGCTGACCCCGCGCGAGATCGACGTCCTGCGGTTGACCGCGGAGGGCCGCGACACCCTGGAGGTCGCGGCGAAAGCGTTCCTCTCCACCGGAACGGTGCGCAACTACCTGACCACGATCGTGGCGAAACTCAACGCACGCAACCGGGTCGACGCGATCCGGATCGCGAAGGAATCCGGCTGGATCTGAACCGGTCCCCGACCGTGGTCTAGACCGTGTCCTGCAAGTCTTGTCCGCGGTCTCCGCGCCCAAGTGGTCCCTGACGGCACGGGCGGACGCGGCCGAGTACGACCCGGTACGAGGCCGATCCGCCCGCACCGCCAGGCACCACCTGGATCACGAAGCCCATCGAACAGACTTACAGAACACGGCCTAGACCGGCACCACGGCACGCAACCGGAACCGTCCGTCGGCCTCGACACCGGCGGTCAGCTCGCCGCCCAGCCCGGCGACGCGATCCGACATGTTCGTGATGCCACTGCCCGCGGCCTCGACCCGCACCGGCTTGCCCGGTTTCGGCGGCTGCCCGTTCTCGACGCCGTCGTTGACGATGTCCAGCGCGACCCCGTTGCCGACCCGCCGCACCGCGATCTCGCATCGTTCGACCTTGCTGTGCCGCAACACGTTCGTCACGCTCTCGCGCAGCACCACGGCCAGCACCGTGCGCACCTGGGCAGGCAGATCCCCGTGCTCCATCTCCAGCCGCACCTGGACGTCGGCGGCCACCAGTACCGCCTGCGCGGACCGCGACTCCTTGTCCAGCGACAGTTCCCGGTAGCCGCTCGCCACCGAGCGGACATCGGTCAGTGCCTGCCGGGTCAGGCCGAGGATCTCCAGCAGCTCGTCGGAGGCCCGCGTGGTGTCGATGTCCATGATCCGGCTGGTCAGCTCGCTCTTCAGCGCGATCGCCGAGAGGCTCATGCCGAGCAGGTCGTGCAGGTCGCGGGCGAAGCGCAGCCGTTCCTCGGCGACCGCGACCTCGGCGAGCCGTTTCCTGGTCTCACCCAGTTCGGTCACCAGCCGGATCAGCCAGATGAGCCCGAAGACCATCAGGCCGGTGTTCACTTGGGACGCGAAGGTGTTGAACGCGTCGAGGAAGCCGGCGCCGGACTCGATCCGGATCAGCACGGGTCCGGCGACCGTCGCGGCGAACGCGGTCCATCCCGCGATCGGCGGCAGCACCAGCAGGGCGGTGCCGGCGAACAGGCTGGGCAGGCTCACCCAGGCGCTGCCGAGCGGGATCAGCGGCAGGAAGACCAGACAGGCCTGGACGAACAGCAGCGCGTAGCTCCGCCGTGAGCGCAGCCGGACGTTCGGCCGGGCGAAATAGGCCAGTTGCAGGGTGACGAGTGCGGTGAGGGGGCCGGCGACGAGCGCGATGCGCCAGCCGTCCCCGGTCAGGTTGAACACCCGGGACATCGCCGAGAGACCGAAGGCGATGAAGACCGCCATCAGCATCCACTGGACGTTCCTGGCGTCTATCCGGGACCAGTGACTGGGGCTCCGCGCCAGTGCGGCTTCGGCGGGGTCGGCCTGCTCGGGCACCGGCAGTTCGGCATGGAGGCGCCAGCGTCCGGTCGAGTCGGGACCCGCGATGAGCGTCCCGCCGTGCCCATTGACCTCGTCGGTCACCTCGCGGAGGCTCTCGGCCGTCTCCGCCGGGACGTCTTCGTGCGCCGTGCCGTCGTGGACGATCTCCAGCGCGACGCGGCCCTCGCTGGTGCGCACGGCGATCTCGCAGTGCTCGACGCCGGTGTAGCGGAGCACGTTCGTGACGCCCTCTCGCAACACCTTCGCCAGCAAGGTGCGCAGCTTCACCGGCAGCTCGACCTGTTCGAGATCGACCCGCACCGCGACGTTCGACGCGGAAAGCAACGACACCGCGGTGCGCGATTCCTTGTCCAGCGACAACTCACGGTAACCCCTGGCCACCGACCGCACGTCGGACAGCGTGCGCTGCGCGATCCCGGTGATCTCGGCCAGTTCCTCGCGCGCCCGCCCCGGTGACTTGCGCAGGAGCCGGTGCACCAGTTCGCCCTTGAGCGAGATCGCGGAAAGACCGAGCCCGAGCAGGTCGTGCAGATCCTTGGCGAAGGCCAGCCTCTGCTCGGCCACGGCCCGCCTCGCCAGTTCGGTGCGGGCCTGGTGCAGTTCGTTCACCAGCCTCGCGAGCCAGGTCAGCAGATACGTGACCAGGCCGTAGACCACCGCGCTGACCGTGTCGATCGTCGCTTCGAGCGCGGTGTCGGCGTAGCTCCACAGGATCCACGACGTGGCCGCGATGAGAATGGTGAACACGGGCCAGCCGACCCGCGGTCGGAGGATCAGCAGCGAACTGCCTGCCGCGATGGTGGTCAGCGAGGTCAGCGCCTCGTTGAAGTGCAGGACCGGCAGATAGGCGAGAACGGTCTGGACCGCCAGGATCGCCTTCGTCCGCCGGGTGTCCAGGCGGACCGCCGGGCGGCTGAAGTACAGCAGCTGGATCGCGAGCACGGGCCCGACGTACAGCACGGCCAGCAAGCCGTGCTGAAGGTCCATCCCAGGCTGAAGCAGGACGCCGAGCAGACCGAAGAGGCAGGCGTTGACGAAGACGACGGTGATGACCAGCCCGGCGAGGAACAGCGCCCGGCGAGGCCGCCGGTCGATGCCGGCGGTTCCCAGAGGTTCGGCGGTCACAGCGAGCTGGTCCGGCACAGGCACCCCAGTGGTAACAGAAGACGGCTCGATCCGGTCGCGTTCCCCCTCGCGACGGACCCGGCCGCCTGACGGGCTTCCATCGCTATGGTTTCGGATCATAACCCATGTTCGTTACCCCGGTTGCCCCCTCCGGACAAGGAATAACGGCGAGCAGGGAGACGCTTTCCTTGCTGAGGACAGGAAAAACCGGCGTTCACCCGCACGGGTGTGGGCTGTTCGCACCACCGGGTTCGTCGCGGAACATGCCACGATGGAAGACGCCGGGACCAAGGACGGGTTCCGGGGGATCCTCTGTGTACGCGGCGCCGGGCGGCCTCTCGCGGCGGGCGGGGCCACGTGGCCTTAAGCTCTGCGCATGGCCAGGTATTTCGACGTACATCCGGAGAATCCGCAACGGCGTGCGATCGGACAGGTCGTCGACATCCTGCGCGAAGACGGGCTCATCGCGTATCCGACGGACTCCTGTTTCGCCCTCGGCTGCCAGCTGGGGAACCGGCAGGGCATCGACCGCATCCGGAGTATCCGCAAGCTGGACGACCGCCACCATTTCACCCTGGTGTGCCAGGATTTCGCTCAGCTGGGCCAGTTCGTGCACGTGGACAACGCGGTCTTCCGCGCGGTCAAGGCGTCCACTCCCGGCAGCTACACGTTCATCCTCCCGGCCACCAAGGAGGTTCCGCGCCGGCTGCTGCACCCCAAGAAGAAGACCGTCGGCGTGCGCATCCCGGACCACGTGGTCACCCAGGCGCTGCTGGGCGAACTCGGCGAACCGCTGCTGTCGAGCACGCTGCTGCTGCCCGACCAGGAGGAGCCGATGACCCAGGGCTGGGACATCAAGGAACGGCTGGAGCACGTGGTGGACGCGGTGATCGACTCCGGTGACTGCGGGGTCGAACCCACCACGGTCATCGACTTCTCGTCCGGGGAACCGGAGATCGTACGGCGGGGCGCCGGCGACACCTCACGGTTCGAATAGGAACGGCGGGACCGGCGCCCCGGTCCCGCCGCTCGAACGTCCTCAGTGCGTGACGAGGCCTTCGGTCTTCACCGGCGCCGAGGGGATGTGGAACATCCGGGTGAACAGCTCCAGCTTGTCCGGATCGCCCTTGACCGCCACGGCGCCGCTGGTGAGCGCGCTCGCGGCGTCCAGTTCGCCGTTCAGCAGTTTCACCATGACCGGGCCGCGCGGCTCGATGACGAGGTCCGGGTCCGGGTGCGGGCCCTCGCCCGCGGTCAGCACGCCGTCTTCGACCACCGCGTGGATGACCATCTCGCCGCCGTAGTGCATTTCGAACGCGCAGTCGACGCCGAGGGCCGCGTCCGGCTGGAAGGTCGTGTACAGCGACAGGACGGCCGAGTCGAGGGTGAACAGGTCGTCCGCCGTCGGGTCACCGAGCGAACGGGCGCCCCACAGGCCCAGCTGCAGCACGATCTGGTCGAGGTCGTTGCCGTACTCGGTCAGCTCGTAGACCACTCCGGCGTCGAGCTGCGAGAGCACCCGGCGCTGGACGACACCGTGCCGCTCCAGCTCGTTGAGCCGGGTCGACAGGATGCTCATCGGGATCTTCGGCAGGCCCTGTTGCAGCTCGTCGAAGCGTTTCGGGCCGAGGACCAGGTCACGGATCACGAGCAGGGACCAGCGTTCCCCGATGAGCTCGAGGGCGCGGGCGACGCCGCAGAACTGGCCATAGGTGCGAGCGGTCATGCTTGACTCCTCATATTCCTTGATCTGGTGATGGCGGTGGTGCTCGGTCAGCGGACCGGGTGTCCCTCGGAAAGCAGTTCGCGGTGCAGCTCTCGCAGTTCGGCGCTGGGTTTCACCCCCAGTTCGTCCTCGAGCCTGGTTCGCAGCCATTCGTAGGACGCCAGGGCGTCGCTGCGTCGTCCGCTGAGTCCCAGCGCACGGATCAGGTGGGCGTGCAGGGTTTCGTCGAACGGGTCCGCGGTGGTCAGCGACCGCAGGACGCCGAGCATCTCCCGGTGCCCGCCGGCCCGGATCTCGGCGTCGATCCACAGGTCACGGACCTTGCGCCGGTGCTCCAGCAGATAGACGGTGTAGGCGGCCAAGGTCGGTCCACAGTGGATGTTCGCCAGCGGAGGACCGGACCACAGGTCCAGTGCGGTACGGAACGCGTGCGCCGCCGCCGCGTTGTCGCCGTCTTCGAGCAGTTCGCGGCCGAGCCGGTGGAGCCGGTGGAACTCCCAGACGTCGACCACTCCCGCGTCGATCTCGAGCCGGTACCCTGGCGGGCTGGTGACCAGCAGATCGCCGGTTCCGTCCGGATCGAGGTGGCGGCGGAGGTGGTGGACGTAGGTGTGCAGGGTCCGCCGGACACTGCGCGGCGGGGCTTCGTTCCACAGCTCGTGGACGAGGGAGTCGACGTGGACCGTCCTGCCGGGGCGGATGAGCAACATCGCCAGCAGTTGCAGGAGTTTCGGTGTGCTCGGCGCGCGATCGGCGGCACCGATGTGCAGTTCGAGGGGGCCGAGGAGCCGCGCGCGCACTCCGCGCGGCGCACCGGTCGAGGCGACCGTGTCGCCCGGTTCGATGGTCATCGCGTGCATCCCCTACCCCTCCGGACTCCCCTCAATGACGGTGACAGAGGCGGAACCTTCGGAACAGTGCCGGAAACACATGGCGGACCGTGATTTTTTCTTTGCCCCGCATGCGATCGTCACGACTTGGCGCGCTGAACCGGTTGTGGCAAAAGAGAAGACGCGAACAGAGTCAGAGCCAGTCCGAATCGGCGGCGATGCGGATGGCGTCCACCCGGTTGCGGGCGTTGAGTTTCGTCACCACCGTGGCGAGATAGTTCCGGACGGTTCCCGGTGACAGGAACAGTTCCGCCGCGATGTCGGCGACCGTATACCCGTTCGCGGCGAGGCGGAGGATCTCGACCTCCCGTGGTGTCAGCGGGCAATCTTCGGTCTCCCACGCGGACAAGGCGAGTTCGCTGTCGATGAACCGGCGGCCGGTGGCGACCGAACGGACGGCGTTGGCGAGTTTGTCGGCGGGCGCGTCCTTGAGCAGGAAGCCGTTGACCTTCGCGTCGAGCGCGCGGCGTACAGTGCCCGGACGGCCGAGCGAGGTGAGGATCAGGGTGCGGACACTCGGAAGTTGCTGACAGAGTTCGGAAGCGGCCGTGAGCCCGTCTTTGGCGGGCAGATCGATGTCGATGATCGCGACGTCCGGCAGGTACTCCGCCGCCATCGGAAGGATCTTGTCGCCGGAACCGACCTCCGCGACGACCTCGATGTCGCGTTCGAGGTTCAGCAGGGCGACCAAGGCGCCGCGGACCATGTGCATGTCCTCGGCCAACAGGACTCGGATCACTCCGACCTCCTCTTCCCCAGAAACACGGTAACTCTCAGTGTACCCAGCAAACCCGTAAGAGTGAATCTGATTCGCACGATACAAGGTTGCGCATTTTCCGGGCGTAGCTTCGGCATGATCAATTTCCTGTGAGCTGCGACGATGACATGGCTTCGAATGTGCTGAAATTGCGAGCGATCGATTACTCGCTGTCATGGCCAATGGGTGTGTCCCGAGTGGTTCTCATTCGCCGGCGAGTACTTTCCATTCCGGGGAATTCACCGGAATGCCGCAGGAGGAATGGACTGTTCGGCGGTACCGGCGTCGATCTCGATCGGGTGTCGAGTCGGCGGAGACCTCGGCGTGGTGTCCTCGGCACGAGCCGGTTCGCGCGCGAAATCGCCACTATCCACAAAGGACGTATCTGATGAGCTCATTGCTGGGTGCTCTGCGTAAGCTGATGTTCGCGCCTTCGCTGGCTTCGGTCGGCTTCGAGGGGCGCGGCTTCGGAGTGCCGCCGACGCCGGCGACCGCCCGTCTGGAGTCGATCCCGCAGTCGGTCGTGTGCGGCTTCGAATGGGGGATCGACGCGCCGGCGTTGTGGGAGGCCGAACGGCGGCTGGACATGGTCGAGCCGGAGATGCGCGGGTTCGCCTACGAGGGCGCGGCGATGGCGTTCACCATCCTCGACGTCATGCCCGGCGGCCGGAAGGACCGCACGGCCGAACTGATGAGCGGTCCGGGGCTCCCGCACGTGTTCCTGACCTACATCGGCATCGGGTTCGCGATGGCCCGCCTGCCCCGGCCGCTGTGGAAGAAGGTGCTGCCCGACCTCGACGGCGTCCCGTTCCATCCGACGATGAGCTGGCTGGCCGTCGACGGGTACGCCTTCGATCGTGCCTACTTCGACACGCGCAAGTGGGTCGGCGAGCAGTTCGTCCCGAAGCCGTACCCGTGGGCGGGCGCCCCCGCGTACTTCCCGCGCGCCTGCGACCAGGGCATCGGACGGGCGTTGTGGTTCATCAACGGCGGTGATCCGGTGAAGGTCGCCGAGGCGGTGGACCGCTTCCCCGCCGGACGCCGCCCGGACCTGTGGAGCGGCGTCGGGCTGGCCTCGACCTTCGCGGGCGGCTGCGACCAGCCCGGGCTGGTGAGGCTGCGCGAAATGGCGGGGGAGCACCAGGACGAACTCGGTCTCGGCGTCGTGTTCGCGGTGAAGGCGAGGACGTTCTCGTCCTTCGTCCCGCCGCACACCCGCCGCGCCGCGCGGACGCTCGCCGGGCTGAGCATCGAAGAGGCCGTCGACCTGGCCGACTCGACCGAGGTCACCGAAGACGCCGCGGACGGGACGCCCGCGTACGAGCTGTGGCGGCAGAACATCCGCGACGGTCTAGCCCCCGCGGCGGGCCGCCTGTCCGCCTGAGGCCCCTGGACGCCAGGAAAGGGTCGGTCAAGACGTTCTGCGTCTTGACCGACCCTTTCCCGCCCCGCGGGTGAAGCTCAGGCCGCTCGCCTGACCGGCTCCGGCCGGTGCCGGAGATCGGGGAGCGCGAGCAGGACCGGCGGGTCGAACAGGTGCTTGGGGCGCACCCGCAGGTCCGCCAGCCGCGCCGTGACGCCCGGCTCCACGGTGATCGGCCCGTGGTGCCCGGTGAACCCGGTACCGCGGCGCGTGAGCGGCCCGGTCACGCAGTGCGCGACGAGGTGCCAGGTGCCTTCCGGGACGTCGGTCAGCTGATAGGGGCCGGGGACGTCGATGACCGTGTGCCGCACGGGCGCGCCCTCGGGGATGCGGGTCGGGAAGAGACCGACGAACACGAGGCCGGGTGAGATCTCCGGCGGCGCGGACACGAAACCGCGGACGACCGCCGGCTTCACGCCGGGAAGGGGTTCGCCCGCCAGGCGGTGCTGGAAACCGCCCTGCCGGCGGTACACGGAGGGCGAGAGGCCCACGCGGTTGCTGAACCGCGTGCTGAAGGTGCCGACACCGTTGTAACCCACGCGGTGGCTGATGTCGGCGACCGAGATCGAGGTCGTCAGCAGCAGGCGTTTGGCTTCGTCGAGCCGCAGCGCGGACAGGAACCGGCCGGGAGAGACGCCGGTGGCCTGCTGGAACACCCTGCTGAAATGGAATTTACTGAAGGTCGCGGCCCGGGCGATGTCGTCGATAGTGAGCTCTTCGCCCAGTTTCTCGTGCATGGCCCCAATGGCTCGCTCCACGGCTCGCCGGACAGTCTCATCCATTGTGCCGTCCTTTCGCTCGAGGATTTCTGGGATGTTTGCGGTTTCGACACTACTGTTCGCCACCGCTACTCCTGAAGTGCTTGATTCATCGCCCGATATGAATTCATGTGCGTGGCGACATGAAAATTTCACGGTGCGTCTTCGGCGGCGGGACCATGCGAAAACCACGGTCCGGCAATGGTGCGCACACTGGATCCCCGCACCGGGTGGCCGCAGAATTCCTGGTAGTGCATTCACGTCGGAACCACACCGACCGTGTTGGCGTGGTGCGAAGAACGTATTCCCGCGACAACACAGAACCGGCCCTTGACCGCGCACCCCCTCGGCGGTCAAGGGCCGGTTTCCATTTCGCGGATCGGGTGTGTGAGGATAGTATCGTCGGCTCAGGGGAGGGGCGCGGGTGGAAAGGCGGATGGGGTCGATGATCAAGGTGCTGGTGGCCGAGGACATGCATATTGTCCGTGGGGCCTTGGTCGCGCTGCTCGGCTTGGAAGCCGACATCGAGGTCGTCGCCGAATGCGCGAGTGGCGACGAGATCCTCCCGCTCGCCCAGTCCACGCGCCCCGACGTCGCGCTCATCGACATCGACCTGCCGGGCAAGGACGGGCTCACCGCGGCCGCCGAACTGCACGAGCGGCTTCCCGGGGTCCGCACACTGATCCTCACCTCGCTCGGCAGCCCCGGCACGTTGCGGCGGGCGCTGGCCGCGAAGGTCAACGGTTTCCTCCGCAAGGACGCGCCCGCCGACAGGCTCGCCAACGCGGTCCGCGGGGTCGCCGCCGGACGGCGCGTCGTCGACGGCGATCTGGCGCTCGCCGCCTGGGACAGCGAGGACTGCCCGCTCACCACCCGCGAGATCGAGGTGCTCCGGCTGGCGTCGGTCGGCTCCGACCCGACCGAGATCGCCGCCGAACTGTTCCTGTCCGCCGGCACCGTGCGGAACTACCTGACGACGATCGTTTCGAAGCTCAGCGCCCGCAACCGGGTCGACGCGGTGCGGATCGCCAGGGAGTCCGGCTGGCTGTGACGCCCCGGGCCCTCACCTGGCCGGGACGGTCATCGTGGCGTGGGCGAGCTCCGCGGCGAACTCGCCGGGGGACGCCGCTTCCGCGAGCAGCCGGCGCTGCCGCGCCGCGCCGGTCCCGTGGTCGAACAGCGCGTCCAACCCTCGTTCGACGTCCTCCTCGTCGCCCGCGGCCCTGAGTGCCGGCCGCACGAACTCGACGAGTTCGCCCAGCAGATCGCGCTGATCGGCCTCCCCGCCGGTGAAGACGTCGACGCCCGGCCCGTCCAGTCCCCGGCGCGCGGCCGCCGTCAACGCCGCGCCGATCCGGGCACCGCGGGCCCGCGGCGGCCTCGTCGTCGCCGCGCAGGTCGCGACCAGTCCGCGCACCAGCGCGGCGAGCAGCACCGCGTCGTCGACCGACAGGCAGACGTCGGCGATCCGCACCTCGACCGTGGGATATCGCGGGGAGAGGCGGGCGTAGAAGTACACCCCCGCCGCGTCGAGGGCGGCGCCGTGGCGCACGGCGTCCCCGATGCTCCGGTCGTACGCGGCGGCGCCGGACCATTCGTCGGGTGGCCGCGCCGTCGGCCACCGGTCCCAGAGCGGGAAGCGCCTGCTCGACCATCCGGAGTCGGCGCCGTTCTCGACCGGGGAGTTGGCACTGAGTGCCAGCAACGGCGCGAGCCACGGCCGCAGCCCGGCGAGAACCCGTGCGCCGAGGTCCCGCGACGGGAGACCGACGTGCACATGGCAGGCGCAGGTCCCCGCCTCGTGGATCAGGTCCGGGAACGCCTGTGCCATCCGCCAGTAACGGGGCTCGGGCGTCAGCGTGTCTCCCCGAAGGCCGCAGGGCGGGATTCCCGTCGCCGCCATCAGGCAACCGTCGGCCAGCGCCGCCGTCGCGACGATCTGCCGTAGTCGTGTCAGTTCCGAGCGCACCTCGTCCAGCCCGCGGCAGACGCCGGTCGCGGTCTCGATCTGGAACCGCATCAGCTCACCGGTGACGTCCGGTCCGGGGGCGAGGCTTTCGAGAAGTTCGGGGGCGCGTAACGCGACCGAGCCGTCCACCGGGTCGAGCAGGACGAACTCTTCTTCCACACCAAGGGTGAACATGGTTCCCCGTTCCGTGGTTTCGCCGGTGTCACTGAATCTGCCCGCTCACGCGCGTCGAGGAAAGGGCCGGTGTGCTGAACTTCGTTGCGGCGAAAGTGTTTCGTGGCCTCACCGACGGTCTAGCCTTGGTCCATGATCGCTCTGTATCCACCGGCCGAGCCGTACGACAGCGGGCTGCTCGATGTAGGTGACGGCAATTCCGTCTACTGGGAGACCTGCGGGAATCCGGCCGGGAAGCCGGCGGTCATGCTGCACGGCGGCCCCGGGCAGGGCTGCGCGCCGGGAATGCGGCGGATGTTCGACCCGGCCCGCTACCGTGCGGTGCTGTTCGATCAGCGCGGCTGCGGCCGCAGCACCCCGCACGCGAGCGACCCGGCGACCGATCTCCGGCACAACACGACGGATCATCTCGTCGCCGACATGGAACGGCTACGGAAACATCTGGGTATCGAACGCTGGCTTGTCACCGGAGGTTCGTGGGGCACGACGCTCGCGCTCGCCTACGCCGAACGGTTCCCGGAGCGGGTCACCGAGATCGTCGTCAGCTCCATCAGCACGACACGGCCGTCCGAGATCGACTGGCTGTATCACGGCGTCGGCCGCTTCTTCCCCGAAGAATGGGCCCGTTTCCGCGGCGATCTGACCGGCGACCTGGTCGCCGCCTACGCACGGCTTATGCAAGATCCCGACGCCCGGGTGCGGACCGACGCCGCGCGCGCCTGGTGTGTCTGGGAGGACACCGTGCTGTCCCTGGAACCCGGCGCGGCCGTCCACAATGGTCCGATCAGCGAGTGGGAACTCGCTTTCGCACGCCTCGTCACGCACTACTACTCCCACGCGGGCTGGCTGGAACCCGGCGAGCTGATCCGCGACGCCGGTCTGTTGCGGGACATTCCGGGTGTGCTGATCCACGGCCGCCGAGACCTGAGCTGCCCGGTGGACACGGCCTGGGAACTCGCCCACGCCTGGCCCGGAGCGGAGTTGCTGATCGACGACGACTCGGGACATCACTCGAGTGACGTGAAACGAGCGTGGAAGCTGGCCGCGCTGGAGCGGTTCGCGGCCTGAGGGCGGTGGGGGCTCGGGCGTGTGTTCGTGCGCCGCGCTTGATGGTCCTGGGTAGACCGGCGAGGCGGGACCGTGTGGATTCGTTCAACGCAACGAATCCACATAGTCGGCGGTTGCTTCAGGAACGCCGTTTGGCTTGGTGCTCAAGAGGAAGCAGACGGTCTGGCACCTGTCCGAGCTTTGCCTGGGTCGGTAGGCGTTCGGCACGGTGGTGCCTTGTTCGGCCAGCTCCGCGATCATAGGAGTGTTGCGCTGGCTCCGACACGGCCTCCCGTACCGCCGGAGGTCCAGTATACGACCGCGATTCCGTCGGTGGTCAGCCTCTTGTGGCTGTCCGATCGGAAAGCGCGCCGAAACGGACCGCCGGACATCGGCCGAGGGCAATCCGCCTACGTCGCACCGTTGAGGTAGCCATGTCAAGCCAGTCGAGTTCGGATGGTTTCTCACAGGGGTCGGCTTATGTCCTGAGGTGCATGGTGTTCCGTCTCGGTGTGCCGGCGGGGTCGAGGTAGCCAGGTGGGGTGAATTCGGGGAGTCCGTCTTGGGCGATGCGGACTTTCCATGTGCTGTGGTGGATGAGCCGGTGGTGTTTGGTGCACAGCAGCACGAGGTTGTCGATCTTTGTTTCGCCGTGTTGTCGCCAGAAGACGATGTGGTGGGCGGTGCAGCGGGGCACGGGCATGTCGCAGCCCGGGAACGCGCAGCCACCGTCGCGGAGGGTGAGCGCGTATTTCTGGGCGAGGGACACGGTGCGTTTCGACCGCCCGATGTCCAACGGTTCGCCTGCGGTACCCAGAACACCGGGCCGGACGCGAGCGTCGCAGGCGAGGATGCGGGCGTCGGTGGCGCTGATCGGCCCCACCAGATCCAGGTGCGCCTCACCGAGGTCGTTGATCAGATCCTCGTAGGACATGGTGACCAGAATGTGCGTCGCTTCCCCAGCTTGTCCGGGAAGATTCCGGCTGGTGGTTTTCAAGCGGACGTAGTCGGTGAAGGCGTCCCCGTAGCGCTCGTCCTGGCTACGGGAGTCCCGCACCCCGTCGACCGCCTTGTGCGGCTTCGCCATGGGATCCAGGTCGGATTTCAGGCGGGCGTAGGTTTCGAGGTCGAGTCTGGCTTTCACGCCGAGGGTGCCGTCACGGTGCTTGACGAACCGCAACTCCGGCCGGGTCTCCTTCGGATCCTCATTGCGGGGCTCTTTCCCGTCCGGATCCAGCTTGTCCAGCAGGCGGCGTCCAGCCCGGGCGATCTGCCGAGGCCCCGCCCGACGCGCCAGCTCGACCAGGATCTTCTCCCCGCCCCGCACGTCCTCCTCCGGCACACTGGACGGGATACGGGTCAGGGTGCGGATGATCGCGTCGATCTGCGAACCCCCGATCACCCCCTCCGCGGCAGCCTGGGCGGTCAACGGGGCTAGGGGTGGTTCGGGGTCGCCGCCGATCGCCGGGCCGGGATGTAGTGCCAGGACGCGGTCGGCGCGGTCGCTGGCCTCTTTGTCCGTTACGAGGAAGTCCTCGAAAATCAGTGCCGCCAACGTCGCATGCCCGCTACATCCACGGATACCGCGGGAATTGATTTCCGCGAGGATCGCGTTCTGCTCCGCATCCGCCCGACGCTTCACAACTTCGAGTTCTTGTTTGCGGGCATGCAGCGTCGCGGTGTCGACGCGCCACCACTCGGTGGACGTCCCTGGAGATGCATCGTCGCTGGCCACAACACCGACATTACCCCGAGTCGAACACCTGCGCTAGCCCAAACGGCTCAACGAAGGAAATCGCTTAAATCCGGAAGCGAAGCGCTCTTAAGGGCGCGAAGGGCCTGAAGGAACGCGAAGGTAACCGCAATTAGCCAACTAATTGCGACCGCCCCGGGCCGAGGCCCACGCGGCGTGCCGGATGTTGTCACCGAGCCGGATCGAGCACCTGCGCTAACCCGAAAGGCCGAACAGAGAAAAGTGCCCGCACTGAGCAGCGAAGCGCCCTTAAGCCCGCGAAGCACATGAAGGAACGCGAAGGTGACCGCAATTAGCCGACTAATTGCGACAACCCAGACCCGAGGGCCCACGCGGCGGGGCGGATGACGATGTCATCGGGCCGAACCGACCACCCGAGCCAGCCTCAAACCGCCCAGCATCCAAGGGCGCGAAGGACCTAAAAGTGCCCGGCGAAGAGAGCCGCGAAGGAGCCTTAAAGCGGCGAAGCGAGCGAAGAGCGCAGAGAAGTCAAAGGCGTGGGCCGCATTCGGCAACCGGGGACACACGACGTCCCGAATCCCCACCCCCGCTCGCTTCACCCGACCGGACGGAGGTGGCCGCAATTAGCCGACTAATTGCGACCACCCCGGACCCGAGCTTCACGCGGCGCGGTGGATGACGATGTCGTCGAGCCGCGTGCGCGCGTGGACCTTGACGCTCCCGCCGGCGGCGACGGAGTTGCGCACGGATCCCTTGGTGCTCTTGGCATCCACCGACGCGGCGGCCGCGTCGACGCCGACTTCGATGCCACCGGACGCGTTCGCCAGCTCGGCGGAACCGTGCGACAGGCGTCCGACGCGGATCGGGCAGTTGGCGGCCTGCGCGACGACGTCGCCGTCGGCGCGGTCGATGTCGAAACTTCCGCTCGCACCGGAGAGGTCGACGTCGGACCGGGCGTGCCCGATCCAGACCTTGCCGGTCGAACCCGAGTACCTGACGACGCCGCCGGCCTCGCCGATCCGGAGTCCGGCCGAGCCGCCTTCGAGGTCCGCCGTCCCGGCAATGTGCCCGATCGCGACCTCACCGGCCGCGAGGTTGCCGCGCACCGCCGTGACGCGGTCGATCAGAACCCGGCCCGACGACATTTCCAGCGAGCAGTCCCCGAACTGCCCTTCGGCGCTCACGTGCGACCAGGCCGAGTTCAGCACCAGCTGTGAACCGGTGGGCACCTCGATGGTGATGGCGACCGAGCCGTTCTTGCCGCCGGCCTTCTTCGTCTCGATCGACAGTTTCCCGTCGTCGAAGCCGACCTTGGTGTTCGCGGCGACCTTCACGTCCGACTTGCTCGCGGCGTCGATCGGCTCGACCAGCACCACCGTGTCCGGGCGCTCGCTCGCGGCGACGCGCACCCGGGCACCGGCGATGGTCAGCGTGGCGGTGATCGGCTGCGGCGTGGGGAAAACAGACACCTCGAACTCCTCGGTGGTGGTGATCTCTCGTGGTGAAAGCAACGATCGCCGACCGTCCTGACACCGGACCGCCACGGCACTGACACGCCGGGGACACGGGTTTGGCCGATACAGGCCACGACGGCCCGGTCTTCGCCGAGTGGCCGGAGAATCACCCGAAGGGAAGGGAGGCCCGATGTCCATCGACATGGAAGTCCCCACGGTGAACCGGATCGGGGCACAACTCGTCGCGATCGGTGACGACCTGGAACGCGAGTGGGGCAAGTTCCGGCGGATCATCGAAACCGAACGGGCCGGAATCGGCGTCGACCCGCTCGGCACGGCTTTCCTCGGCGAATACCGGCCGTCGGAGATCTCGGTGCTGAGTCACGCCGATCCGCTCCCGGCGCTGTGGCAGGCCGACGGCTACGGGGCGAAGATCTCCGCGGCGACCTACGCCCAGGCGGATCGGGACGCCGCCTCCGGGTTCGGGAAGTAGGGCCGGATGGTCGTGCCGCGGCCGGGCAACGCCCACGGATTGTGGGCGGCGGTCAGTGCCGAGATCGAAGCGGTGCGGGGGAGCCGGGAGCCCGCGATGGCCTGGCCCGACACCGACGAGGACAAGGTCCAGGCGCTCGCGGTCGCCTGGCGTGACGCCTCACTGGCGTTCACACCGGTCCGGGTCGAGCCGGACGACATCCGGGACGCGTGGCGGGACAAGGCAGGCGAGATGTTCGCGCAGCGCGTCGAGGGCACGATACGGACGACCACCAACGTCAGGACGAGCTGTCAGCAGCTGTTCGACCACGTCAGCCGGTTCGCGTCGGTGGTCGCGCAGGTGAAGCAGTCCATCCGCGCGACAGTCGACGACCGGGAGCAGCCTTACGCGAACATGCGGGACGAAGGGGAACGGCGCGATTTCGTCCTCGTCGTGGCCAACGCGGTCCGGGACCTGCTCACCGCGGGCGTCACCTCGGTCAACGGTCTCGATTCGGGCGTCACCACTCAGAACGCTTCGGAGGACCCGGTCGCCGAATACGACGCCATTCTCGCGTTCATCACCGACGAGATGGTGCGCAACGGGCAGTCGGCGGATCTCCGGAACATCCGGGATCTCTTGAAGGACAAGGTGAATCCCTTCACGTCGATCGGCGACAAGGCCGAGGCGCTCAAGGCGTGGTACGACCTCGTGAACACCGGTGCCCAGTGGGACCACAAGGGCAGGATCCTGGACATGACCACGGGGGACAACACGTTCACCCCGCTGCCGGGGCTGCGGGGACAGATCCGGTACGACGTCTGGTCCAACATCCATTACGGGTACGTCGGCACCCTCGGCGGAATCGACGAATGGACCCTGCACGCCGGCGCCAACGCCGCCGACTGGAAGGACGGCCATCCCACCGATCCCGCCGACCAGGCGTCCGTACAACTGGGTATCGAGCTCGCGCACGAGTACGGTCCGGGCGCGTTGACCCCGGAGGCCGTCACCAAGGCGATCCTCGATCACCGCGAGAGATTCGAGCAGGCAGGCGCCATCCGGCCGCTGTGAGCCTGGCCCCGCGCGCGCGACGAGGGGCCAGGCTCACGCGGTGATCACTCCGCGTACGGCTGATCCGTGCCCTTCGCGCTGTAGCCGATGCTCCAGATGTAGCCGTCCAGGTCCGCGAAGGTGCCGCCGTACCCGCCCCACGGCAGGGCGCCCGCGGCTTTCAGGATCGTGGCGCCGGCCTTCTCCGCCTCCGCGACGACCTCGTCGACGCGGGTTTCGCTGCGGACGACGTAGGTGAGGACCAGCCCGCTGAACCCGCTGCCCTCGGGGCTCGTGCCCACCTGACCGGCCAGTCCTTCGCGGCCGTAGAAGCCGACCCGCGAGCCGCCGTCCGGTTCGAAGAACACCGAGACGCCGTAGTCGTCCTTGATCTTCCAGCCGAGCCCCTCGGTGTAGAACGCCTTGGACCTGGCCAGGTCCTGGACACCGAGGAGGATCGAGCTGACGTGCGCTTTCATGATGTTCTCCTGTGGACTCGAAGGGTGGTCGGACCGGCGATGTCACATCGGGACGGGTTCGCCGGTCATTCGATGTGACCGACCCGGACGGAGGAATGTGACAGATGGCCGAGCACGATTGGGTGAGCGAGCGGTTCGCCGAGCACCAAAGCCGCCTGCGGGCGGTGGCCTACCGGATCCTCGGCTCACCCGGGGAGGCCGAGGACGCGGTGCAAGAGGCGTGGCTGCGGGTCAGCCGCGCGGAGACCGACGAGATCGAGAATCCGGCGGGCTGGCTGACCACGGTCGTCGCCAGGGTGTGCCTGAACATGCTGGAATCCCGCCGCGCCAGGCGGGAGGAGTCCGCCGGGGCGCTGCCGCCCGAGCCCGCCGTGCCGGACACCGGCCAGGAAGGCCCGGAGGACGAGGCGTTGCTGGCCGACTCGGTCGGGGTCGCGTTGATGGTGGTGCTGGACAAGCTGACCCCCGCCGAGCGGCTCGCGTTCGTCCTGCACGACGTGTTCGCCGTGTCGTTCGGCGAGATCGGCACCGTCCTCGGCCGCTCCCCGGCGGCGTCCCGCCAGCTCGCGAGCCGGGCGCGGCGCCGGGTGCAGACCGCCTCCGACGAGACCGACGCCGCGCGATCCCCGAAACGGGAGGTCATCGCCGCCTTCCTGGCCGCCGCCCGGAACGGGGATTTCGAAGCCCTGCTCGAGCTGCTCGACCCGGACGCCGTGGTCGGGGAGGTCCGCGGCGGCCAGGCGGTGGCGGCCTTCTTCTCCGGACGCGCCGAGGCGGCCAGGCTCGCCCTGGTCGACGGCGTTCCGTCGGCCGTCTGGTCGCATCGTGGCGAGGCGAAGGCCGTCTTCACGTTCGGCTTCGGCGACGGGAAGATCACCCGGATCGACATCGACACCGACCCTGAGCGCATCCGGAGCCTTGACATCGCCTTTCTCAGCGCCAAAGTCAGCGAAGCCTGACCGGCATGGACCTCCGGTTCTCCTCCTGCACACTCGTCGTCCACGATCTCGGCAGCGCGCTCGGCTTCTACCGGGACGTGCTCGGCTTCACCGTGTGGAACGACGGACCGGTGAGTGTCGGTCCGCCTTCGCAGCCGGACGTGCGGATCGTCCTCGAACCACCCGGCACCGACCGGGGCGCCTCACCGGCGGACCGGTCCGCGATCGAAGACCTGATGTCCAAAGCCCTGCTGAGCCGGCTCGTCTTCGCGACCGAAGACTGCGACGGCACCTTCGAGCGCATCGAGGCCGCGGGCGCGGAAGTGATGCAGGAACCGATCGACCGGCCCGGCGGAGTCCGCGACTGCGCCTTCCTCGACCCCTCCGGCAACATGCTGCGCTTCATCCAGCGGAGGGAAGTTTGATGTCCTCGGGCGTCTTGTCCGCCCGCAGGCCTCGCCAGGTCGTATGCCGCAGACGCCCGTCCGGGGTCCAGTTCCGGTGGACGACCTCCCCGACGAGTTCGGGCTCGACCCAGCGCACCCGCCGGGCCCGGTCGCGGGGGACCTCCGAAGTGAACGGTGGCTTCTTCCGTTCCAGTGGCGCGAGCCGGGCGTGCAGGTCTTCGAGGACCTTGTCGCTGAATCCGGTCCCGACGTCACCGATGTACCGAAGGCCGCCGGATTCGTCGTGCGCCCCGAGCAGCAACGCGCCGAGTGTTCCCGAGCGCCGTCCGTCGCCGGGACGCCAGCCGCCGATCACGACCTCTTGGGTGTGCCACAGCGCCCGTTTGACCCATTGGCGTGTCCGCTTGCCGGGGTAGTAGCGGCTGTCGAGCTTCTTCGCGATCAGCCCTTCGAGCCCGTGTTGCCGGACGACCTCGAACAGTTGCTCGGGGGAGACGTCGTCGTCGGTGTACCCCGGCGGGACGGCGATGCGACCACCGGCGCCGAGGGACGTCAGCACCTCACGCCGGGCCCCGTACGGCTCGTCGAGCAGGGCGTCACCGTCGAGGAACAGCACGTCGAAGGCGAAGAAATGCACTGGGCTGCGTTCCAGCAGCGACTCGTCCGGAGTGCGCAGATGCCGCGTTTGCAGCAACGGGAAGCTGGGCCGCCCCTGGTCGTCGAGGACGACGATCTCGCCGTCGAGGACGGCTTCGTGCCCGCTGAGCGCTTCCGCGGTCACGTCCGGGTACGTCGCCGTGATGTCGAGGCCCCGGCGGCTGGTCAGGCGCGTCTCGCCGTCCCGCGCGACACGCAGGCAGCAGCGGTAGCCGTCCCATTTGTATTCGTAACCCCAGCCGCCGGTGGGCAGGTCGCCGTCGGTCGCCAGCATCGGGGCGATCGCGTCCGGCACGGTGCTCATGCCTCACGGTACCCCGGAAACCCCGCTGGTGATCTATCGTCGAAGGGTGCCTGAAGAGCGGATAACGGTCGAGGTCGAGGGGCGGCGGCTGGGCCTGTCCAATCTGGACAAGGTGCTCTACCCTGCGCACGGTTTCACCAAGCGAGAGGTCCTCGACTACTACCGCCGGATAGCCCCTGTCCTGCTCCCCCATCTGCGCGATCGCGCCGTCACGTTCCGCCGGTTCCCCGACGGGGTCGACGGAGAACCGTTCTACGAGAAGAACGTTTCCCGGCACGCCCCCGACTGGGTGCGCACGGCGCGGCTCACCAACCGCGGCCGCCGGGGCGGGGACGAGACGCTCGACTACCCGGTCGTCGGCGACCTGCCGACGCTGATGTGGGCGGCCAATCTCGCCGCACTGGAACTGCACATTCCACAGTGGACGGTCGGTCCGCGCGGGGCGCGGAAATCGCCCGATCTGCTGGTGTTCGACCTCGATCCCGGTCCGCCCGCCGACGTCGTCGACTGCTGCCGGGTGGCCGAGATCCTCAGCGACCTGCTCATCGGAGACGGTCTCACCGTGTACGCGAAGACAAGCGGCAACAAGGGAATGCAGCTGTACTGCCCGGTGCGGACGCGGTCCGACGAGCGCACCTCCGAGTACGCCAAGGCCGTCGCGGAGGAACTCGCGCGCAGCTCGCCGGAAAACGTGGTCGCCAGGATGACCAAGGCCATCCGCCCCGGCCGGGTGTTCATCGACTGGAGCCAGAACAACACCGCCAAGACCACGATCGCGCCGTACTCGCTGCGAGGCCGCGCCATCCCGACCGTCTCCACTCCGGTGACCTGGGAGGAGGTCGAAGCCTGCCGCAAGGCCGAGGACCTGCTGTTCACCGCCGAGCAGGTCCTCGAGCGCGTCGAGGAGATGGGGGACCTGTTCGGCGACATCGCCGAGCATCGCGCGGCCGTACCCCAACGGTGACCGGGGTCATGTTTGAAGCATGGCTGACGGGAAACTCCCAGTTCAGAGGAGTGACACCCAATGAACGAGAGAGCCATAGACCTCGAAGGCCTGTCCTACCGGGCCCGGGCCATGCTGCGAGCGGTGGCCCAGGGCAGGGCCGAGATCACCGTCAGCCTGGAGCCGGATCTCTATGTCGACGGCCTGCCGTGCAGTGACCAGAGCACGGCCCACCGCCTCGCCCACGCCGGGCTGATCCGGCTTCCCGCCGGTGGCGTTCCCGGCAGCCGGGTACCGGCGCGTTTGTCCGAAACAGGACAAGAACTCGTGGAGCCGCTCGCGTCCGTCGCCTAGGCCGTGTCCTGCAAGTCTTGTTCGCGGTCTCCGCGCCCAAGCGGTCCCTGGCGGCACGGGCGGACGCGGCCGAGTACGACCCGGTACGAGGCCGGCCCGCCCGCACCGCCAGGAACCACCTGGATCACGAAGCCCATCGAACAGACTTACAGGACACGGCCTAGCCTCGGAAAGACCACTGTGGACTCCCGCCCGTTCCGCATACGATCTGCGGAGCGGGTGCGCGGGGGTGCGCGCCCACCGGGCTGGTACCTCCGGGGCCGGTGAGGATGTGGCTGTTGACCGGGTATCACACGCTGGCCGAAACCGAGAACGCCGTACGGGCCAAACTGGGCGGGATCCCGCTGCTGTGGGAGCGGATGGAGGCGGTGGCCAATCTCCACCGCGCCGCGACCGCCGTCCGGCTGCATTTCGAGAACTCGGTCCTGCGCACCGCGGGTCTCACTTGGACCGCGTTCGTGGTGCTGTGGGTGGTGTGGATCTTCGGTGAGAAGGAGACCAGGCACGTCGCCGCGGAGTCCGGTATCACGAAGGGAACGCTCACCGGGGTCATGAAGACCCTGGAGGCGCACGGTCTGGTCACCCGCCGCAAACATCCGGTCGACGGACGTTTGGTACTGCTCGCGCTGACCCCGGAAGGGGAGCGGCTGATGCGGGAGCTCTTCCCGGAGTTCAACCAGGAGGAAGCGTTCGTCACCGAACGGCTCAGCCCCGCGGACTGCACCGAGCTGGCCGCTTCGCTGCGGGAGATCGTCAGGCAGCTGGAGGAGAAGGGCGAGGAGCGGCGTACCCGGAAGATCTGACCCCTACCGAAGACGGTTGCGCGAGACCTCCGCCGACTCCTACGTTTTTTGGAGCCGAACGATACGAAGGGCGCGCTTGATGGATTTCCGGTACTGGCTCGGTCAGGCGTTGACGTCGAACGAGGCGTGGGCGGAGACGTTCCCGTCCTTCCGTCCGCATCCGGCACTGGAGATCTCCGACGGGCGGTTCGAGGCCGCGTTCGAAGAGCTCACCGAGCGGTTGAAGGACAACTACCCGTTCTTCCACCCGTCCTACGCCGGGCAGATGCTCAAACCGCCGCATCCGGCCGCGGTGGTCGGTTACCTGGCCACGATGCTGGTCAACCCCAACAACCACGCGCTCGACGGCGGCCCCGCGACCGCCGAGATGGAACGCGAGGTCGTCGGCGAGCTGGCCACGATGTTCGGCTACACCGAGCACCTGGGGCATCTGACCACCAGCGGCACGATGGCGAACCTCGAGGCGCTGTTCGTCGCGCGGGAAACGCATCCCGGCAAGGGGATCGCGTACAGCGCCGAGGCGCATTACACGCACGGCCGGATGTGCGGTGTGCTCGGCGTCGAGGGGCATACGGTGCCTGTCGATGCGCGCGGCGCGATGGATCTCGACGCGCTCGAAGACCTCTTGCGCACTGGGAAGATCGGCACCGTGGTGCTCACCGCCGGCACGACCGCGCTCGGCACGGTGGAGCCGATCCACGAGGCGCTGGCACTGCGTGAACGTTACGGCGTCCGGGTGCACGTCGACGCCGCGTACGGAGGTTTCTTCCGGCTTCTGTCCGGTTTGGACGGTCCGGAGGGGCTGCCCGAAGCCCCGTGGCTCGCCATCGCCGAGGCCGATTCGATCGTCATCGACCCGCACAAGCACGGCCTTCAGCCCTATGGTTGCGGCGCGGTGCTGTTCTCCGATCCCGCGGCGGGCCGGTTCTACCTGCACGATTCGCCGTACACCTACTTCACCTCGGAAGACCTGCATCTCGGCGAGATCAGCCTCGAATGCTCCCGGGCGGGTGCGGCCGCCGCCGCGTTGTGGCTCACCTTCCGGGTGCTGCCGCCCACCCCCGACGGGCTGGGCCGGGTGCTCGCGGCCGGGCGGCGCGCGGCGTTGCGGTGGGCGAAGCTGCTGGAGGACTCCGAGCGGTTCGACCTGTACCAGCCACCGGAACTCGACATCGTCACCTACTTCCCGCGCACGGAACCGTTTTCGCTGTCGAACATCGACCAGGCGAGCGCGCGGATCCTGCGCAACGGCATGGCCGCGGCGCGGGAACCGGTGTTCCTCAGCACGCTGCGGGTGAGCGAGTCGCAGTTCGGTCTGCGTCACACCGGGGCCGACGCGGATGCGGACGGCGCGCGGATCCTGCGTAGCGTGCTGATGAAGCCCGAAAGCGAGGACCACGTCGACCGGCTTCACGAGCGACTGGAAGAGTTGTCCCGCGGTTGAGCCGCCGTGTACCACCGCAGACGAATGGATCCGCCATGCCCGCACCAGGTCCCGCCGAGCCCGTGACCGCGATCGAGACCCGGTCGCTCGGTACCGGTTTCCGGCGGCGGCACGTCACCATGCTGGCCATCAGCGGCGCGATCGGCGCCGGGCTGTTCGTCGGCACCGGCGCGGGTATCAAGACCGCGGGCCCCGGCATCCTGCTGTCGTACGTGGTCGCGGGTCTGCTCATGGTGCTCGTGATGCGCATGCTGGGCGAGATGGCCGCCGCCGAGCCGAGCAGCGGTTCGTTCTCGGTGTACGCGGAAAAGGCGCTCGGGCGCTGGGCCGGGTTCACCGTCGGCTGGCTGTACTGGTCGCTGCTGGTGGTCGTGGTCGCGGCCGAGGCCACCGCGGCGGCCGGGATCGCGAACGGCCTGCTGCCGCAAATTCCACAGTGGACCTGGGTGCTGCTGTTCATGGCCGTGCTGACGGTGGTGAACCTGTTCGCCGTGCGCTCGTTCGGGGAGTTCGAGTTCTGGTTCGGCGCGATCAAGGTGACCGCCGTGGTCGGCTTCCTCGTCCTCGGCACGCTGGCGGTGTTCGGGATCCTGCCGGGTACCTCGCCGGTCGGCCTTGACAACCTCACCGGGCACGGCGGTTTCCTGCCCAACGGCCTCCAAGGCGTGCTGACCGGTCTGCTCGCGGTCGCGTTCTCCTTCGGTGGCATGGAACTGGTCACCATCGCCGCGGCGGAGTCCGACGACCCGGCGGATTCGATCCGGCGCACCACGCGCACGGTCATCGTGCGGCTGCTGCTGTTCTACGTCGGTTCCGTGGCGCTGATGGTGCTGTTGCTGCCGTGGGAGACCGCTTCGGCCAACACCAGCCCGTTCGTGACCATCCTGGAGCGGATCGGGGTGCCGTCGGCCGCGCTCCTGATGAGTTTCGTCGTGCTGACCTCGTTGCTCTCGGCGTTGAACGCGAACCTCTACGGCGCCTCGCGGATGGTGTTCTCCCTGGCCGACCGCGGTGAAGCGCCGCGCGCGATGCTGAAGCTGTCCGGCGCGGGCGTCCCGAGGACGGCGGTGCTCGCATCGGTGGCCTTCGGTTTCGTGGCCGTACTGCTGAACTTCCTCGCCCCCGAACACGTCCTGCCGTTCCTGCTGAACGCCATCGGCGCGAACATCCTGCTGGTCTGGATCTTCATCGCGATCTCCCAGCTCAAGCTGCGCCGCGCCGCCGACCGCGACGGCACGGCCGCGGACCTGCCGGTGCGGATGTGGGGTTTCCCGTGGCTCAGCTGGGTCGCGCTGATCGCGATGGCGGGCGTGCTCATTCTCATGTGGACGGACGCCGACGCGCGGACGCAGCTGTTCACCAGCGGTGCGGTCGCCGGGCTGATCATGGTGATCGGCCTGCTCAGGCGACATCCGCGACGCTGAACAGGTCGCGCTCCACCCGGCTCAGCGCCAGCCGGACCGCGCCGAGAGCCACCGAGTCTTCGCCGAGCGCCGACGGCTCGACGCGCACCGGGAAGAGGCACAGCCGGGCCAGTTCGGCGCGCAGCGTCGTCAGCTCCCCGCTGCCGCCGATCACCACCAGTTGCGGGTCGACGGCGAGCACGGTCGCGGCGACCAGCTCGGCGAACCCGCCGGCGGGTCGCAGGGCACCGATCTCGCCGGCCGCGCCGTGGTGGCCCGCGTGCAGTTTCCCGCCGAGCAGCAGCCCCAGCGAGACGGTGCGCCCGGCCCGCACGTAGACGACGTCGTCGACGCCGCGCGCGGCGCCGCGCCAGTGTTCGGCCAGCGTCGCGAGCTGGGTGTCGCTCCCGGCCAGCACCGGGTAGCCGCTGCCGAACTCCGAGGCCAGGTCGACGCCGGTCCAGCCGGGAAGCCGATCGTCGCGGAGGACCTTGCCGCCGGACACCACGCCGGTGGTGCCGATGCCGAGCACCCGCAGGCCGACGCAGCCTTCGACGGCCGCGGCGAGCACTCGGTGCGCGGTGCCGAGCCGGTCCGTGGCGGCCGAAGCCGGGGTGAGCCCGGCCTTCGCCCTCCCGACGACCTCGCCCCGCAGATCGGCGACCAGGCACAACGCCTGATGCGGGCCGATCTCGAGGCCCGCGACGTGCCCGGACTCGTGGCGGAAGCGGTATCGCTTGGCGGGTCTCCCCACCCGCCGCGGTGCGCCGGGAGGTAGCGGGACCTCCTCGACCAGCCCCTGTTCACCGAGGTCGGCGGCGATCTCCTCGACCGTCGGACGGGAGACTTCGCTCGCTTTGACCAGTTCCGCGAGGGTGAGTTCCTCGGCCGCGTACAGCGCCCGCAGGACGGCGATGGCGTTGAGCCGCCGCAGCAGTGACGGATCCCCTCCGGACAGCCTGGCCATGCGGCTCCCTAGACGGTGACGCGTTTGTCGTACTGCGCGCGCGCGAGGGCGATCTCGCTCTGGTGGTCCTCGGTCCAGGTGACCAGCGACTGGATCGTCTTGTGCAGCGTCATCCCCAGCGGCGTCAGCGCGTACTCGACCCGCGGCGGCACGACCGGGTAGACGGTGCGGCTCACCAGTCCGTCGCGTTCGAGATGCCGCAGCGTGGTGGTGAGCATGCGCTGGCTGATGCCGTCGATCTTGTACTTGAGCTCGGTGAACCGCAGCGTGTTCCGGTCGAGCAGCGCGATCACCAGGAGCGACCACTTGTCCGCCACCCTGTCCAGGATCTGGCGGACCTCGCAGTCCTCGCGCGTGTCCCACTGGAAGGCCTCGTAGTCCTCCTCGGTGAGTTCACAACGACTAGGTGAGTTCAAAGTGCCTTCTTCCATGGTCGTCGATGGTGACGGAAGATCCCCTTGGTTACAAGAGGGAACCGACCGGCCGATGAGTAACCGTCGGTTCCCGTTCACCGAGGGAGATCCGATCTTGAGCAACTCGCAAACGCTTCCGCGCGCCGACCGGATGGGCGGGCGGGCCTGGGGCGTGCTCGTAGTGCTGTGCGGCGCCATCTTCCTGGAGGGCATCGACGTCGCGATGCTGAACGTGGCGCTGCCGTCCATCCGGGCCGAACTCGGGCTGTCGACGGCGACGCTGAGCGGCGTCGTGTCCGCCTACGTGCTCGGTTACGGCGGGTTCATGCTGCTGGGCGGGCGCGCGGCCGACATGTACGGCCGCCGCCGCATGTTCCTCGCCTGGCTGGTGGTGTTCCTCGTCTTCTCCGGGCTTGGCGGGTTCGCCACCGAAGGCTGGATGCTGCTGCTCGCCCGGTTCGTCACCGGCGTCGCCGCGGCCTTCATGACCCCGGCCGGGCTGTCCATCATCACCACGAGCTTCGAGGAGGGCCCGAAACGCAACAAGGCGCTGCTGTTCTACGCCGGTACCGGGGCGGGCGGTTTCTCGCTCGGCCTGGTCATCGGCGGCCTGCTGACCAGGATCGACTGGCGCTGGGTGTTCTTCACGCCGGTGATCCTGTCCGCCGTCATCCTGCTCGCCGCGCTGTGGCTCATCAAGGAACCTGCCGGTGAGAAACGCGTACCGCGCCGCCTGGACTTCCCCGGAGCGCTCACCGTGACCGTGGCGATGCTGCTGATCGCCTACGCGGTGGTCCGGCTGGAACACCCCGCACAGGGCTGGGGCTGGACCCTCGCGTCGTTCGCCGGGGGAGTGGCGGCGCTGACGGCCTTCGTGGCCGTGGAACGCCGCACGCCCGCGCCGCTGGTGCGGCTGGGCATCCTGAGGTCGGGTCCGCTGGTGCGGGCGAACGTCAGCGCCCTGCTGTTCGCCGGTTCGTTCTTCGGGTTCCAGTTCCTCGTCACGCTGTACCTGCAGGAACTGCGGGGCTGGTCGACGCTGGAGACGAGCCTGGCGCTGCTGGCCGTCGGGATCGACGCGATCCTCGCGCCGACGCTGACCCCGCGGCTGGTGGCGAGGTTCGGCAACACCCGGCTGATCTTCGGCGGGCTCGTGCTGGCCGCCGTGGCGTACGCGCTCTTCCTGCCGCTGGGCCTGGACTGGACGTACGCGGCGATGTTCCCGTCGATGATCATCCTCGGTCTCGGGTTCGCGCTCGCCTACGGCCCGCTGACGATCGTCGCCACCGACGGGATCGCCGAGGACGAACAGGGGCTCGCGGGCGGGCTGCTGTACACGGCGTTCCAGTTCGGGGCGGCGCTCGGGCTGTCCGCGGTGACCGCCGTCAACGTCGCCGCGCTCGGCGACGGTTCGCGAGAGGCCGCGCTCGGCGGTTTCCGGGCGGCGCTGGTCGTGCCGCTGGTGATGGCCGTCGTCGCCGCGCTCGTGATCGCGTCCGGCCGTCAGCGCGTTTCGGCGAAGGAGGCCAGGTTGGCCAGTGAAGAGGCGATCCCGGCCTCGTGATCGGCCTGGCCGATACCGGACGGCACGTCCGTCGCGGTGACGGTCACCTCGGTGCCGTCACCCGCGGCGGCCAGGCTCCAGGTCATCGTCATGGTGCCCGCGAACGCCGGGTCCTCGGACTCGAAGACGGCCCGCTGCACCACGCGTTCGGCGGGCACCAGCTCGGCGAACCCGACTTCGACCACGTCCGTCGCGTCCGACGATTTGCCGGGCGCGGCGGACGCGTCGAGGTAGGTGAGGATCATGCGGAAACCGCCGCCGGGCCGCGGATCCCAGTGCTCGACGCGGCCGCGCATCCCCTCGGGCGGCAGCCAGGCTTCGAGCGACTCCCGGTCCAGGAGCGCCTGGTAGACGGTCTCGGGCGGGGCGGCGATCGTCCGGCTGCCGCTGTCGATCCTGTCCATGGCGACGAGTCTAGGCTGATCATCGCGGATCACGGACGACGGTGATCCGGGGAGGGGTGATCCACATCGAGTACTTCATCGCCTGGTCCGCCTTCCTCGGCGGCTGGCTCCTCGTGGCCGGGCCCATGTACCAGGGCGCGCTCGAACTCCGTGAGGAGAGCGAGCGCTTCCGCGAACTGCGCTCGGTCGAGGTGCCCCGGCCTTCGTACGGCGAGCCGATTTCGCGCTGGTGGTGGCTGCTGCCGCCGGTGGCCATCGCCAAGGAACGGCGACGGCGGCGCAAGGTGCACCGCGAGGTCATGAACTCGTTCACGGCCGAGCAGCGGCGCACCATGGCCACCTTCGCCAACAAGGCCCGCGGCTGGTTCATCGTCACCGGAGGCGCCTTCTTCATCGCCCTCAAGGAAACGTGGCACCTGAACCATCTGTACCACTGGCCTTTGTGGACCTACTTCGCGCTCGTGCTCGTCCCGCTGGTGCTGAGTTTCGCCCACACGTCACGGGGTGTTCGGCTCACCGTGCTCATCATGGGTGCCGAGGAGTGATGGTGTCGCGGGTGATCGACTCGACCTTCTCCTGCGCCTTCTTGGCGTCGGTGACCCAGAGCTGGTAGAAGTCGAACGGGCAGTCGGCCACGCCCTTGTCGCCTTCGTCCGCGTCCCGCACACCGGTGTAGCCGCGGTGCAGCAGCTTGAAGATGTGGTTCTGCGACTGGTCGTAGGCGCGCGCGTCGCGGATCGCCGAAACCGACAGCTGCGCGTACTGGATCCCGTATTCCTCCTCGCCGGTCTCACCGAGCGTGCGGCCGTCGAAGCCGATGATCGCGGAATGGCCGAAGTAGGAGTACACGCCGTCGAAACCGGCGGCGTTCGCCACGGCCACGTAACAGTTGTTGGCCCACGCCATCGCCTTGGCCATCAGGATCTGCTGTTCCTTGGCCGGGTACATGTAGCCTTGGCAGCGCACGATCAGTTCGGCGCCCTTCATCGCGCAGTCACGCCAGATCTCCGGGTAGTTCCCGTCGTCGCAGATGATCAGCGAGATCTTCATGCCCTTCGGGCCGTCGCTGACGTAGGTCTCTTCGCCCGGGTACCAGCCTTCGATCGGGCACCACGGCAGGATCTTGCGGTATTTCTGGACGATCTCGCCGCGGTCGTTGATGAGTACGAGCGTGTTGTACGGCGGCTTGTCCGGGTGGTCTTCGTGCCGCTCACCGGTGATGGAGAAGACGCCCCAGGTCTGGGCTTCCCGGCACGCGGCCGCGAAGATTTCGGTCTCTTCGCCGGGAATCGTCGCCGCGGTCTCGTACATCTCCTTGGGGTCGTACATGATGCCCTGCGTCGAGTACTCGGGGAACACCACGAGATCCATGCCGGGAAGGCCGGACTTCATGCCCACCACCATTTCGGCGATCTTGCGGGCGTTGTCGAGGACTTCGGCCTTGGTGTGCAGGCGCGGCATCTTGTAGTTGACCACCGCGACACCGACCGTGTCCGGGCTGGCGGAAATGTCACCGTGTCGCATGAAGACTCCTTTTCTCCGAACGGTTTTTCAGGACGTCGAGGGATCCGGCGGCCGCGACCAGCGCCACCGCGATCGCGGCCGCCAGCAGCGCGGTGCCGCCGTCGCTGCGGTAGGCGCCGGTGAGCCCGAGGAAGGCGGGCACCGTGCAGGTCGGCTGGCTGAGCAGCAGGACGGTCCAGCCGGTGAATCGCGTCAACTGTTCTTTGCCGAGGCCGAGTACCAGGAAGAACAACGTCCACAGCAATGCCCAGGACAGCCAGATGACCCCGAAAACAGGGTCGTTGCCGTGCCAGAAGGCGATTCCGGCGTACACCACGGCGGCGCCGGCCACGAAGAGCGAGAACCAGCCGATGCCTTCGGGATCCAGGCCGGCGAGGTTCGCGATGCCGACGTACAGGTAGGTGAAACCGAACAGGTACAGGCCGGACGCGGCCAGGATCGCGTCGGGATTCCCGTTCGCCTGGACGATCAGCACGGTCGGGGTGACGCACTGCAGCGCGCCGACGAACAGGTTCAGCACCGCCGCCGAACGCGGCGGTACCCGGCCGAGCAACATCAGGCCGTTGATCATCAAGGCGGCGCCGACGTAGAGCAGGCCCACGTTGCCCATGCCCACCTCCGCAGAACGTGCGTCACATGGAATAATTTCAAATGAAAGTATATGGTGGGCCGGAGCGAGTCAAGAGGGGGATTTCAGAGCCGCGTGAGGACTTCGAAGTCGTAACCGTCGGCGACCGCGAGATGGACGTGCTGATCGGCCTGCTGCCCGCGGAACTCGATCGTGCCGCGCGGTCCGTGATAGGCGACGCCGTCGATCGCCGCGTTGAGCGCGGGAAGCTCCGACGTCCCCGCCCTGCCGACGAGTTCGGCCAGCGTGTGCAGCCCCTCGTAACAGGATTCGGCGGCGTTGTTCAACGCCGGGGCGCCAGGGCCGTTGCGGCCCACGTACCGGCCGAGGAGGTCCATCGCGTCGGCGGTGACCATCGAGCGGAAGTAAGCGGCGGAGACGTAGAGGTTGCCGGTGGCGTGCGCGCCGCTCGCGAGGAGCATGTTCTCCTCCATCAACGGGCTGAACCGGAGCAGCCGGTCGCTGAGCCCGTGCGCGGAGAAAGCCCGGTTGAAGCGCACCGCGTCCTGCCCGACCAGCAACATGAGCACACCGTCGCTTGTGGACTGTTCGACTGCACGGACCACTGTGGACATATCGCCGGCGCCGAGCCCGACGAACGCCTCTCCGGTGATGCGCAGACCGAGATCCTTGGCGTAGTGGCGGATCGCGCGGGTCGACCGGTGCGGCCAGACGTAGTCGTCGCCGACGACGAACCAGCGCCGAGCGCCGAGGTGATCGCGCAGCCAGCGCAGGGCAGGTTCGATCTGGCAGCGCGGCGTCTCGCCCGTGCAGAAGATGCCCGAGCGGCGCTCGCCGCCTTCGTAAAGCGAGGTGTACACATACGGCACCCGGTCGGCCACGACCGGCGCGAGCGCGTGCCGGATCGACGAGATGTGCCAGCCGCTGACCGCGTCGACCTGCCCGCCGGCGACCAGCCGCCGCACTTCGTCGGCCACTCGCGCGGGTGTGCCGCCACCGTCCACCACCTCGGCCTCGACCTGCCTGCCGAGGATGCCGCCGGATTCGTTGAGCTCGTGGACGGCCAGCTCTGTGATCGCCTCGCACGACGGGCCGAACAGCCCGGCCGGTCCCTGCAACGGGACCACCATGGCCACCCGCCAGGTGTCGTCGCGGGGCCGGGTGGCGAGGCGTGGGGGCATGGCGCTCCGTGCGGTGGCCCGGTAAGGTCAAAGTGCTTTCACCTGGAAGTATCGCGAGGGTGTCCGGTTTTGGCAAGGGGACGGGATATGGGGACACGCGGCGTCACGACCGCCGGAACGTCACTCACCGGCTCGCTCACCCGCGCCGCCCGGGCCGTCGCCGCCAGGGTGGAGCAGGTGCTCGCCAAGGAAGGCCTCACCCTGGACCAATGGCTGGTGCTGGACACGCTGAGCGGTAAGGGCGGCCTCGCCATGGCCGACCTCGCCGACCGGACGCTCGCCACCGCCCCGACGTTGACCAGGGTGGTCGACAAACTCGTGACCACCGCGCAGGCCTACCGCGAGGTCGACGACGCCGACAGACGCCGCGTCCTCGTCCACCTCAGCGCCCGGGGCCGGGCGACGCACCGGCGCGTGGCCGCGAAGGTGTCGGAGGTGGAAGCTCTCCTGGACGTGCCGGACGAAGTACTCGCGGTGTTGCGGACGCTCGGCGACTGAAGGTCAGGCGTGTTTCGGCTTGGCCAGCGTGATGATGCCGACGATCCCGGCGACGACGATTGCGGCGAACACGAACAGCGCGGCCACCACGAACACCATCCGGAAGCCGGTGGCGTCCGAGAGTAGGCCGCCGAGCACCGGTGCGACCACCAGGGCGAGGACGCCGAGGCCCGCGATCACCCCGGCCGCGGCGCCGCGACCAGTGCGTAGCCGTCGGATCAGCGCGACGGTCACGCCGAGGACAGCCCCCGCGCCGAGCCCGGTGAGCACCCGCCCGACGAGGAGCAGGCCGCTGCCGGGAACGAAGGCGACCAGCAGCACGCCGAGGAGCATCAAGACGAGTGCGGGCACGGTCACCGACGTCGGGAAGCGCGGGCCGAGCAGTAAGCCTCCCGGGAACGCGATGGCGGCCGCGACGACGTACGCGACGAGACCGCTCAACAGCAGGGCCTGGCTCGACATGCCCAGCTCGATCCCCAAGGGGGACTCACCGTCGAACCGGTAGATCACGGTGAGCAGGAACAGCCCGATGAGCGCGGCGAACCCGGGGCCGATGACCAACCACCAGGGAGGACCGTCGGTGGGACGCGGGTCGCGCTGCGGCGGCACGTACATGCGGACAACCTATAGCGCCCGGCGACGTCACGGGCCGCCGCTGGGACATCCCGTGATGCCCCAGCATCAGCCCTGCTCGGACCGAGCCCGGATCGACGTGATCCGTCCTCGGTCCTCCGGACGCTTCCGCGTCCGGTTGCCTGGCCAAGAGTTACCTCTTGACCAAGCGCGACGTGCCCCCGGCAGGACTTGAACCTGCGACCTAGAGATTAGAAGGCTCTTGCTCTATCCAGCTGAGCTACGAGGGCCGACATCGGCGACGTTGGGTGTCGCCCAGCATCGGCAGCTTAGCCGTCGCCAACCTGTCGATCGTTCGACACCGCCAGATCGTTTCAGGTCGAGCCCACCCTTTTTTGGAACGCCCGTGAGCGCGTCACGACGCGGGGTGACGCGCTCACGGGCCGGGGCCGCTTCGGGGGAGCGGCCCCTGGGTTCGCGCAGGTCGCGAGTCGACTCGTCCGCGAGCGATCGGCACGAACCGCCGGGGTGGTCAGTCCCAGATCTTTAGGGCGCGGATCACGAACGGTCCCTGGGGCACGTAGGTGCCACCACCCGGATAGGTGATGAAATCTCCTTCGGTCGTGCATTCCTCGCTCTGGTAAATCGTCACGTCCCGGCTCAGCCGGTTGACGAACGAATGTCCGTCGAAGCCTTCGGGTAAGGGAATGCATTCGTCGGGATTGGAGGTGCGCAGGTCGAATTTGTGCACCGCGCCGCCGTATGAATCTGCGCCCCATACGCAGAACTCGCCCTTCTGGCAGGCGGGTTCGGGCGGCGCGGTGGTGGCGCTTGCGACTCCGGTGCTGGTCAGCAGGCCGAACATGGCCAGCAGGAGCACATGCGGGAGGCGGGCGCGCAGGTTCGTCAGACGTCGTTGCATAGCTGGGTTCTCCCCCGTGAATCGGCGGCTCGATCGCCGTCGGTGAATGTGTGATTCCACGATGGCGCGCGGGGAAGGGTTTGTCTGCCCGCATTTCTACTTCTGTGGATAAGTAGTTGTGCGCCGCTCGATCGGGGCGAGTTGTCCACATATCGCCGAGGCGCCTTGCGCACGCCGGAATCGGGTGCTACGCGGGCGCGGTGGAGTCCCGGATGACCAGTTCGGCGGGCACCTCGGCGGGCGCGGGGACCTTCTCCCCGCGCAACAGACCCAACACGAGCTCGCCGGCCGTCCGTCCCTTGGCGGCGAGGTCCTGCCGGACCGTCGTCAGCGGTGGTTCGGACCACCGGGCGGGCGGGACGTCGTCGTAACCCACGACCGAAAGGTCACCTGGGACCGACAGGCCGAGCTGCCTGGCGGCCGAAATCGCCGCCAGCGCCAGGAGATCCGACATGCACAGCAGCGCCGTCGGCCGTGGTCGCCGGTCCAGCAGGCCGAACGCGCTCGGGAGGGCTCCTTCGACCGAGAGTCCGGACGCCTCCCAGATCGGCACGTCACCCGCCGGGATCCCGGCGGCGGCCAGTGTCTCCAGGTAGCCGGCCATCCGTTCGCGGTTGTCGTGGAACCGGCTGTTCCCGGCCTCGGCCACGCTCAGTTCGCCACCGCGCGGCGCCGAGAGGCACTGCGCCGAGAAGATCCCGATCCGCCGGTGCCCGAGTTCCACCAGGTGCCGGGCCGCGGCGGCCGCTCCCGCGCGGTCCGCGACGCCGATTCGCGCCGAACCGCGGATATGCGGCTGGTCGATGACCACCAGCGGCATGCCCCGGTCTCGGACCGCGGTCAGCGCGGGCGCGCCGTCGGCCAGCGAATACGCCACCGCGATGTCGGCCTGCGCGGTCAGGATCCGCTCCGCCCGTGGCCCACCGCTCTCGCCGTCGCCGGGAAGCAGCAGCAGGGCGTGGCCCTCGGGATCGACGACGGTCGAGAGCGCGTCGAGGGTGACCGACAACGCGGGATCCGAGAACGCCGTCGAAAGATTCGTGTCGAGCAGGACGGCTATCGCGCCGGTGCGGCTGGTGGCGAGACTGCGAGCGGTCGGATTCGGCCCCGCGTACCCGATCTTCTTGGCCGCGCGAAGGACCTCTTCCCGCAGCTGGGCGGACAGCTGATCGGGCCGGTTGTAGGCGTTGGAAACGGTCGCGCGCGACACCCCGACGGCGTCGGCGACATCGTCCAACGTCGGCCTTCGCCGTCGCGTGCTGGTCACCGCCGCAGTCTAGTCCCGGCCGGGGCCGGTGGACTTTCTGAAGCGCTTAAGTCATTCTGGGGGAAGAGGAATCGAAAGGAGACTGGGGTCTATGCGTGACCGTACGGCCGTTTTCGTCGTGTTCGCGCTCAACGGGGCCGCGCTCGGCTCCTGGGCGCCGCGGACACCGGCGTTGTCGGAAAGGGTGGGCGCCTCGCCGGGCGTTTTCGGGCTGGCCCTGCTGGGTGCCAGCGTCGGCATGCTGATCGCGGCATCGGTTTCGGGGCGGTTGATCGAGCGATACGGCGCCCGCGCCGTGGTCGCGGGCAGCACGATCATCGCCACCGCGGCGTTGCCGATGATCGGCTTCTCGACGTCGGTCCTCCTGCTCGCCGGGGCGTTGTTCGTCCTCGGGGCGAGCGTCGGCGCGCTCGACGTGGCGATGAACGTCGCCGGAGTCGAGGTGGAGCGCCGGTCCGGGCGCGCGATCATGCCGATACTGCACGCCGGATTCAGCTTCGGCGCGTTGGCCGGTTCCGTCGCCGCGGGGTTCGCCGCGTCGCACCACTGGTCGCCCGGGAGGCATCTCACGGTCGCCGCGCTGGCCGCTTTGGTGGTGCTCGCCTTCGTCATCGCCGCCGTGCCCGGCGCGCGGCCCGAGCACACCGAACCCGTCGAGAAGCCGCGAGTGGCGCCGATCAAACGTCCCGTCCTCTGGCTGCTCGCCGCCATCGCGCTGTTCTCGGCGATCGCGGAGGGAGCGAGTTCGGACTGGTCCGCCCTGCTGATGACGTCCGTGCACGGGGTCGGCGACGGCGCCGCCGCCTTCGCGTACTCGGGATTCGCCCTGGCCATGGCGCTCGCCAGGCTCGCGGGCGCCTGGCTTCAGAACCGTTTCGGCGCGACGCGTGCGCTGGCGGTGGGTGCCGGGGTCGCCGCGGCGGGCCTCGTGCTCGCCGCGCTGGCCCCCGTTCCGGTGTTCGGGTTCGCCGGCTTCGCGCTGGCGGGCGCCGGGCTCGCCGCGGCCTTCCCGATCGCGTTGAGCCTCGCGGGCGCGTCCGGCAAACGTGCCGACGGAACCGGAGGCGAGCGCGAACTGGCCTTCGTCACGGCGATCGCCTACACCGGCTTCCTCGCGGGGCCGCCGCTGATCGGCGGGATCGCGCAGCTCACGTCGCTTTCGGTGTCGTTCCTGTTCGTCGGGCTGACCGCCGCGCTGATCGTGCCGTCCGCGGTGGCGGCGGCGCGGGCGCGGAAACGAGAGGAGGTGGCCGAACCCGTCGCCCGTTGACATCTCCGCCGGAACCCGGGCAAGCTGACAGCTCGGTAAACTGAAATGAATGCGCTTCGGTCGCTGTTTCAGTGGGGCTGATCCGGGAGGGATGCTGATGCTCGGGGGCGGCGGAGGTATCCCGGCGCGGCTGGTGCGGACCACGGTGCCCTGGCTGGTCCTGGTCCCGGTGGCGTTCCGGCTGGCGATGCTGGTGCAGGCACTCTGGGTGGCGGGCCTGGGTTCGTCGGTGCTGTGGACGTTCGTGGCGCTGCATGTGGTGCCCAACATCGTCGCGGCCGTCTGGATCTTCCGTTGGTCCGCGGCCGGGACGAAGCTGGTTCCTTTGGTGGACAGCGCGTTCGCCGTGCTCTTCGTCTTCGGGGCCGCGCCGTTCGCGCAGGACACCGCGATCACGTCGATCACCTGGACCCATCTGATGGGCACGGTGATGGTCTGGACCCTGCTGCGCGGCGCGACGGCCGGGGCGCTGGTCATCGGGGCCGCGGTGCCGGCGCACGCCCTGCTGGACCCGGCTTCCACGCTCGGTCTCCTTCTCACCCTCGCGACCGCGCTGGTCGTGTCGCTCGCGGTCGCCGGCCTGGTCGGCGCGTCGATGCGGTTCGCGGTCGGGTTCGGGGAGCAGCAGGGCCGGGCGGCGGAACGGGAACGGCATCGCCGCGACGTCCACGACACCGTCCTGCAGGTGATGGAGTCGTTCGCGATCCCCGCGCCCGCCGACGAACTCGACCCGGCGGCCAGCCTCGACCGCGTCCGCCGGACCGCTCGCGCCCAGGCGATGCGCATCCGGATCAGCCTCGAACACGAATCCGCCGAAGGGATCGGATTGCACCAGCGGCTTCGGCTGCTCGCCGCCGAAATGGCCGCGGAGGGGCTGCGCGTCGAGGTCGTCGTCCAGGACGACGCCGCACCGGAGCTTGCGGAGGAGACGGCCATGGCGCTGCACGACGCCGCCAGGGAAGCCCTGCGCAACACGCTGAAGCACTCCGGGACCAAGCGGGCCGTCGTGAGCGTCGAAGAGATCGGCGGCGGGGTTTCCTTGACGGTGCGTGATCACGGCGCCGGTTTCGACGTCGGGGCCGAGCGGCGCGGCTTCGGCCTCGAGAACTCGATCATCGCGCGGATGGCGGAGATCGGCGGATTCGCGCGGATCGAATCCAATCCTGGGCTGGGCACGAGGGTGGTGCTCCTCGCCCCGTCAATCCTGAGTCTCCCCGTCGGGTGAGTCCCGCCATTGGCTGAACGGGCGGTCCAGCGTCCATTTGCCGCCCACCCGCTCCACGACGCGGTACTCGCAGGTCTTCGGGTTGGACAGGGACTCGAACAGCTCGATGCTCCAGCCGAAGAGCCGACGGCACAGCAAGCGGATGGTGAGCCCGTGTGAGACGACCAGCACGGTCTCGGGGTGATCTTCGCCGCACGCCGCCAGCTCGCTGAGGAACGCCGCGACCCGATCGTCGACGTCCGCCCCGGACTCGCCGAACGGGAGCCGGTAGAAGAAGTGCCCGAACTCGTGGCGACGTTGTTTCTGGACCTCCTGCTCCAGCGGGTCCTGGAGGTTGCCCCAGTCCTGTTCCCGCAGCCTCGGTTCCGGCACGATCCGCTCGCAGGAGTCACGGATGTCCAGCAGCCGCAACGTTTCCCTGGTCCGCAGATACGGGCTGACGTAGACCGCCGTCCGCTGTCCGCCGAGGACCTCCTCGAGTTCCGGGCCGGCCAGTTTCGCCTGCTCACGCCCCGCGTCGGTGAGCGGCAGGGCGTGGTCGGGGATCCGGGTGTAGGCGAGCTCGTCGACGTTGCCGAGTGACTCGGCGTGCCTCAGCAAGATGATCCGCACGCCGCCATCTTGCCGGTTGCGCGTCCGGCATACCCTCGTGACGTGCCTTCAGACCCCGAGACGAAACCGGCCCCATCCGCGCGGAAGGCCGGTGTCCTGCCGCTGGTGTCGATCGGGGCGCTCCTGGCCGCGGTGGTGGCCGTCGGCCTGGTCGCGCTGACCGGTGGCGCCGGTTACGTCATCGCCGGACTCCCGGACCCGGGCCTGGTGACCCGCTACGGCATCACCGTCGTCCGGGTGCTGGCCGAGGCGGCTTCGGTGCTGTGCGTGGGTTCGCTGCTGCTCGCCGCGTTCCTCGTCCCGCCGCAGAAGTCCGGCACGCTCGCGGCCGACGGTTACGCGGCGATCCGGGTCGCCGGTGCCGCGGCGTGGGTCTGGTTCTTCGCGGCCGCCGCGTCGATCTTCTTCTCCGCGGCCGACGGCGCGGGCCGCCCGTTCACCGAGGTGCTCTCGCCGCAGGTGCTGATCGACCTCGTCGACGCCATCGAGCAGCCGAAGGCCTGGCTGTTCACCGCGCTGATCGCGTTGCTGGTCGCGCTCGGCTGTCGTCTCGCGCTGACTTGGGGCTGGACGACGGTGGTCTTCTTCCTGTCCGTCGGCGGCCTTGTCCCGGTCGCGGTCACCGGGCATTCCGCCAGCGGTGGCTCGCACGACATGGCGACCAACAGCCTGCTGTACCACCTCGTCGCCGCCGCGTTGTGGGTCGGCGGGCTGGTGGCGCTGCTGGCGCTCGGCTGGCGCCGCGGCGAGAACCTCAAGCTCGCCGCGACGCGGTTTTCGAAGCTGGCGCTCGTGTGCTGGATCGTGATGGCGGTCTCCGGCATCGTGAACGCGCTGGTGCGGATCAGGATCGCCGATCTGTTCACCACCGACTACGGCCTGCTGGTGGTCGCGAAGGTCGTCGCGTTGCTGCTGCTCGGTGTCTTCGGCCATCAGCAACGGCAGAAGGGGGTCGCCGGGCTGGTGAACGGCGCCGGCGGTGGTCAGCTGCTGCGGCTCGCCGCGGTCGAGGTGCTGATCATGTTCGTTACGATCGGCATCGCCACCGGGCTCGCGAAGACCCCGCCGCCGCAGGAATCGCTGACCCAGCCGTCGACGACGGAACTGCTGATCGGGTACGACCTCTACGGTCCGCCGACCGTCTTCCGGCTGCTCACGGACTGGCGGTTCGACCTCGTCTACGGCACCCTCGCGCTCGTTCTCGCCGGGCTGTACCTCGCCGGGGTCCGGCGGCTGCGGCGCCGCGGCGACACCTGGGCCACCGGACGGACGGTCGCTTGGCTCGCGGGCTGTTTCGTGCTGCTGATCGCGACGTCGTCCGGTATCGGGCGGTACGCGCCCGCGATGTTCAGCGTGCACATGGGCAACCACATGTTGCTGTCCATGGTGGCGCCGGTCCTGTTCGTGCTCGGCGGGCCCGTGACGCTCGCGCTGCGCGCGCTGCCCACGGCGGGCAAGGACGCCCCGCCCGGACCGCGCGAATGGCTGCTCGCCTTCGTGCACTCGCCGCTTTCGCGGTTCCTGACGCATCCGATCGTCGCGCTGCTGCTGTTCGTCGGTTCCTTCTACGGCCTGTACTTCTCGGGCCTGTTCGATTCGGCGCTGAACTACCACTGGGCGCATCTGGCGATGAACGCGCACTTCCTGCTCGCCGGATACGTCTTCTATTGGCCGGTGATCGGGGTCGACCCGGCGCCGCGACGGCTCCCGCCGCTGGGACGGCTGGGGATGATGTTCGCCGCCATGCCGTTCCACGCGTTCTTCGGGATCGCGCTGATGAGTATGCAGACCGTGCTCGGACAGGACTTCTATCGCGGGCTGAAGCTGCCGTGGGTCACCGATCTCCTCACCGATCAGCGGCTCGGCGGCGGGATCGCGTGGGCGTCCGGTGAGCTGCCGGTACTGCTGGTGCTCGTCGCGCTGCTGGTGCAGTGGGCGCGGCAGGACGAGCGAGAGGCGCGGCGCCGGGACCGCCGCGAGGACGTCTCCGGCGACGCGGATCTGAACGCCTACAACGCGATGCTGAAGAAACTCGCCGATCAGGGTCGGGGGCCGGGGCAGGGCTCGTAGCGTCCCGTCCCTTAGCACATTCCCGCGTCCGCGCCCGTCTTTCAGCCCGAGTTGTCCACAGGAAGCCCACAACGCCCGGAGTTGTCCACAGATCCGATTTCCGTCCCTTTCCGTCCTTGATTCCGAGGCAATCTGTGCTCAAGGGAAACGCCGGGAAGGCCCCGGATCGAGGAGAAGGGCGAGTGTGATGGCGATGGGCGAAACGTGGGTGACCATGATCGGCAACCTGACCAGCGAACCGATACACCATCCGGAGCGGGTCCACGGGCATGACGTCGTGTCGTTCGGCTTGCGGAGTGTCGAACGCCGGTACGACAAGGAAAGAGGGGAGTGGGGAGAGGGGCGGCAGCTCGCGGTCAAGGTCACCTGCTGGCGCAAGCTGGCGATGGCGGCGTTCTCCTGCCTGAGCAAGGGCGACCCGGTGATCGTGGCAGGGCGGCTGCGCGGCGCCGAGACCGCGGAGGAGATCCCGGCACCTCTGGGTCTACCTGAGCTTGAGGCCTTCTCCATCGGCCCGAACCTGGCGCGTTGCTCGGCCGAGATCCACCGGATGGGACGTGACCGGCCGAGGGCGATCCCGCCGGTGCCGCCGCCCACCGGGAATCCCATGGTCACCGCGCTGGAGGAGGCGCCCGTGGGGTGAATTTCCGATGCTCACTCAGTGATATCGGGCTGACTGTCGGTAGCTCGGTGGTGACCGCCGTCAAGGCCGCGATCGCCTCGCTCTACGATCGTTTGCATGGCCGAGTTCATCTACACCATGAAGAAGGTGCGCAAGACCGTCGGGGACAAGGTCATCCTCGACGACGTCAGCACCGCGTTCTACCCCGGCGCCAAGATCGGCGTGGTGGGGCCGAACGGCGCGGGTAAGTCCACCGTTCTGAAGATCATGGCGGGGATCGAGCAGGCCAGCAACGGCGAAGCCTTCCTCCAGCCTGGCGCCAGCGTCGGCATCCTCATGCAGGAGCCGGAGCTCAACGAGGAAAAGACCGTCCGCGAAAACGTCGAAGAGGGCCTTGGCGACATCAAGGTCAAGCTCAACCGCTTCAATGAGGTCGCCGAGCTCATGGCGACCGACTACAGCGACGAGCTGATGGAAGAGATGGGCAAGCTCCAGGAAGACCTCGACCACGCCGACGCGTGGGAGATCGACTCCGCGGTGGAGCAGGCGATGGACGCCCTGCGTTGCCCGCCGCCGGAAGAGCCCGTCACCCACCTCTCCGGTGGTGAGCGCCGCCGGGTCGCGCTGTGCAAGCTGCTCCTGTCCGCGCCCGACCTGCTGCTCCTCGACGAGCCCACCAACCATCTGGACGCCGAAAGCGTGCTGTGGCTGGAGCAGTTCCTCGCGAACTACGCCGGCGCCGTCCTCGCCGTCACCCACGACCGGTACTTCCTGGACAACGTCGCCGAGTGGATCATGGAGCTCGACCGCGGCCGCGTCGTCGGCTATGAGGGCAACTACTCGACGTACCTGGAGAAGAAGCGCGAGCGTCTCGAGGTCCAGGGCAAGAAGGACGCCAAGCTCGCCAAGCGGCTGAAGTCCGAGCTCGACTGGGTCCGGTCCAACGCCAAGGCGCGCCAGACCAAGTCGCGGTCCCGGCTCGACCGCTACGAGGAGATGGCCGCGGAGGCGGACAAGCACCGCAAGCTCGACTTCGAAGAGATCCAGATCCCGCCGGGGCCCCGGCTGGGCAGCGTGGTCGTCGAGGTCGAGAAGCTGCGCAAGGGTTTCGACGACCGGGTGCTGATCGACGGGCTGTCGTTCGACCTGCCGCGCAACGGCATCGTCGGCGTGATCGGGCCGAACGGTGTCGGCAAGACGACCCTGTTCAAGACGATCGTCGGGCTCGAGGAGCCGGACGACGGCCGGGTCAAGATCGGCGAGACGGTCAAACTGTCCTATGTGGACCAGAACCGCGGCGGGATCGACCCGAAGAAGACGGTATGGGAGGTGGTTTCGGACAAGCTGGACTACATCCACGTCGGGCAGACCGAAATGCCCTCGCGTGCCTACGTCAGCGCGTTCGGTTTCAAGGGGCCGGACCAGCAGAAGCCGGCGGGCGTGCTCTCCGGCGGTGAGCGCAACCGGCTGAACCTGGCGCTGACCCTCAAACAGGGCGGGAACCTGATCCTGCTCGACGAGCCGACGAACGACCTGGACGTCGAGACCCTCGGCTCGCTGGAGAACGCTCTCGAGCAGTTCCCCGGCTGCGCCGTGGTCATCTCGCACGACCGGTGGTTCCTCGACCGGGTCGCGACGCACATCCTCGCTTGGGAAGGCACGGACGAGAACCCCTCGCAATGGTTCTGGTTCGAAGGTAACTTCGAGGGCTACGAGAAGAACAAGGTCGAACGTCTCGGTGCCGAGGCGGCTCGTCCGCACCGCGTCACCCATCGCAAGCTGACCCGCGACTGAGGGCCGGGGGTTCCCCGTGGAAGCCAGCAAGCGCCAACGGCCGGGCTCGCCCACCACCATGGTGGGTGGGCGGACGGCTGCCACCGGGGGAACCCTGTCCGCTGTCGGCAGGTTGATCGAACGCGCGGACGCCCTGCATCTGAGGGCGCCCGAGCTCGCATTGGTCCTCGGGGAGCGCGCGGCCGCGCTCGCCGAGGCCGCCGGCGCCGACGAGCAGTGGATCCGCGCGGAGAGCCTGGTGGTGAGCGCCCGGGTGCGGCTCGGTGGCCGTCCCCGGACGGTCGGCCGGGCCGTGGCCGCCCTGCGCGCCGCGGAACACGCGGGCTACGGCGACATCGCCGCCCGGCTGAGGATCGACCTGGCGGTCTGTGCGCGCAGCGTGGGCATCCCGCTGACGGGTCTGGCGGTGTTGCGTCCGTTGCTGGCGGATCCGGTGGTTTCGGCTTCGCACCGGGCGGAGGCGTTGTGTCACCTCGTGGGTTGCTTGGCGCAGTTCGGCCGCAAAGCGGAGCTGGACCGGGTCCTCGCCGAGGCGGACAAGCTCGTGCTCGGCGACGGCTCGATGACGGCGGATTCCCAGTTGCTGATCCGCGCGTTGTTGCGGGTCGGAGTGTCGGCACACCGTCGACGGCACGGTGACCTGACTTCGGCCGCCGACGCCGCGCGGACCGGGCTCGGCATGCTCGAAAAGCTCGGGAACCCCGACGACGACGGCGGTCTCGTCCGGATCAGGCTGATCCTGCAACTCGTCTGCACGGTGCTGGACCGGGGCGACACGGAGATGGCGCTGGAGGTCGCGCAGCCGATCCTCGACGCGCCCGTCCGGGCCGCCGGGATCGCGCCGGCCGCGTGGCTGCGGCTGGCGGTGGCCACCCGTGTCCTGCTGCCCGCGGGATCCGGTGAAGCCGCGGGCATGCTCGTCCGTGAGGCGGTCGCGGGAGCCGAGGACCACAACCTGCACGCCGTCACGGCGCGGCTGTGGCTGGAACTCGCGCAGATCGAGGAACGGCTCGGCCGGGCCGAGGAGGCCATCGGCTGCCTGCACCGTTCGCGTGCCGCCGAACATCTGCACGCCCGCGCGCGCAGGCAGGCGTGCAATGTCCTGGTCGGCGAATTCGGCGCGGCCGAGAACGCCGCCGTCGACCTCGACGACGTCCTGCGGGCCGTCGCCGCGCGGCCGTCCACCGCCGCGGTCCCCGTTCCCGCGCCGGAACCGGCCGAGGTGACGGCGGTGATCCCGCCGATCCCGACGCTCGACGTGGGGCCCCCGAAGCGGGCCGCGGCCGAGCCGCCGGTTCGCCGTGAGCCGCCGCAGCCCGCGCGGCAGAGCAGGCATGCGGAATCCGCGCCCGCGCGGCACACGCCGGTCGATCCTCCGCGCCCGGTGGAGTCTCCCGTGGCGGCTCCGGTCTCGAAAGAGCGCGAAGCGCCGGTGCTGAAGCCGCCGTCCCGTCCCGAGCCCGCCAGGGAAGCGGCGGCGTCCGACAGCGACTGGCGCCGTCGGGTGCCGCAGAAGGCCAAACCGTCGATCAGGTTCGAGCCCAAGGCCGAACCCGTCGCGCCGAAACTGATGCCGCCGCCGAAGCCGGAGCCCGCGCCGCGCCCCGAACCGGTGTCGCGCCCCGAACCGGTGTCGCGTCCGGAACCGGAGCCCGTGCGCCGTCGCCGTCAGGAGGAGCCCGCGGCTCGCGAGACCGTCGCTCCCGAACCGGCGATCGCCCGGCCGGAAACCCCGGCCCCGGTCACGCGGCGTTGGACCGAGGAGCCGCTGCCCGTGGCCGCGTCGGAAACCGTCTTGCCCGAGCTGCTTCTGGCTCCCGAGCCCGCCGCCGAACCACGGCCGCGCGTGGCGGCGGAGACCCGGCCGCCGGGCACCGCCGCGCCGTTGTGGGAGAGCGACGAGTGGGCGGCCGAAGAGCGGGCGCGCCGGTCCTCGGCGCCGGTCTCGCGCAAGACCAGGCACGACGCCGAACACGGTTCCGTGGCGGCGAAATCGGTACTGGACCGGCTCGGGATCTCGAGCACGGGCGGGCAGGGCGGTGGCCGCCGTCGCGCGGACGACGCCGCGGATCCCGTGCACCCCGAACCTTTCGCCGAAGAACGCGCCGACACCGGCCGTGCCCGCCGGGAACAGCCTCCGGTCGAGTACGGCGAACCCGCCGTCCCGCTCGCGCCGCCGCCACGGGAGGACCCGGTGCCGACGCAGGCAAGCGGGACCGGGGAAGGTCCTCGCCCGAGCGCCAAGGAAGAGGTCGCGGATCCGTGGCTGCCGCGGCTGCGGATGCCGCCGGCGTTGGACCCGCTGACCGACACCGGCTCCTGGCGTCCGATCACGCCGTTCCCGGAGAGCTACGCCCGCGCGATCGCCGAGGACGAGCCGCCGCCGGACGCCGGTCTCGCCGATCTGCTCGCCCGCGCGCTCGCGGAGCACCAGGCGGGCACCGCCAGTGCCGCCGCCCTCGTGAAGCAGCTCGGGTCCCAGGACACGGGAAAGCGTCCCGTCAACGGCCGCGACCGGCACCGCGCCAACGGCAGCGACTGACCCGGGCGGTAGCAAAGGTCCCTTGCTCCCACCTCGGTGGAAGCGGAGTCTGGCTTGAACGATTCAGATCGGCGGCCGAGTTCGCCCGAAGCGGCACGGCGCGGCAATGGGTGCTGGTCACCCCCGTGCGGCGGGTCGCGGCGAGGCCGGACAGACCGCCGATGTGACCCGCGAGTAGCTGAACCGATCACGGCCATTCCGGTATCTGAGCAGGGAAATCTTCGACGGCCGGGAAGGACCCGGCCTTGTGGAGCCGACTGTCCGGAGCTGTAGGTTGGGTCTGGTCCGGTACAAAGTCGTGCCGGTCGCGGTGTCAATCTCGCTACAGTGGAGAGTTGCCTCAATGAGCTCGACGGGAGTCTCGTCCCTGCCCGGAAAAGATGTCGGCACCGAGGAAGGCGCCCGGCGCCGGTCGGCGAACCCGGAGCAGATCCGGGACGACCTGATCGACGCCGCCGCGGCGTACGCCCCGGAGATCGGCGACTTGATCCGCTTGTACTACCGGCACATCCCGGCCGAAGAGATTCTCGGTGACGACCCGGTCGACCTCGTCGGCGCCGTCCGTTCGCATCTGCAGCTCGCGAAGGACCGGATGCCCGGCCGTCCCGCAGTACGGCTGCTGAACCCGACGGGCCCCGAAGACGGCTGGACGCGTGAGGCGACCGTCGTGCAGGTCGTCACGGACGACATGCCGTACCTGGTGGATTCCGTCGCGGCGGAGTTCGCGCGCGACGGGGTGCAGGTGCAGCGCATCGTGCACCCGATCGTCGTGGTGAGCCGGGATCTGACCGGTGAGCTGCTGGAGGTCCACCCGGACGCCGACCCGGCGGAGCCGCCGGCGAATTCGGCGGCCGAGTCGTGGATGTACATCGAGATCGACCTGGTGACGGATCCGAACCGCGCGCGCGAGCTGGACAACCGGCTGTCGTCGGTGCTGGGTGACGTCCGTGAGGTCGTCGAGGACACCGACAGGATGGCGCAGACGGCGCGCGGTCTCGCCGACGAACTGGACGGGAACCCGCCGCGGTTGCCCGCCTACGAGGTCGCGGAGGGCGCCCGGCTGCTGCGCTGGCTGGCCGACGGCCACTTCACCTTCCTCGGTTACCGCCGTTACGAGCTGATCGACAACCCGCACCCGGACAGCGAAGAGCCCGCCTTGCGCGCGGTGCTCGCCACCGGGCTGGGCGTGCTGCGCCAGGACAGTCTGGCCGCGCGCAGCCTCACCGCCGGTCCGGACACGGCGGCGTCCGCGCTCGCGCCGACGCTGCTGGTGCTGACCCAGGCGAGCGCGCCGTCCACGGTGCACCGCCCGGTGTATCCGTACTACGTCGGCGTGAAAACGTTCGACGACAACGGGAACGTCACCGGTGAGCACCGGTTCCTCGGCATGTTCACCACCACCGCGCTGCACGAGAACGTGCTCGACATCCCGGTGGTCTGCAACCGGGTCCGCGAGGTCATCCACCGCGCGGGCTTCCCGATGGAGTCCTTCTCCGGCCAGCGCATGCTCGAAGTGCTGCAGAACTGGCCGCGCGCGGACCTGTTCTCGGCCGACACCGACTCGCTGTACTCGACGACGACGGGCGCGATCACGCTTTCGGATCGCAGACGGCTGCGCCTGTTCCTGCGCCGTGACCCGTACGGCCGTTTCTATTCGTGCCTCGTGTACCTCCCGCGTGACCGCTACACGACCCGTTCGCGGCTCGCGATGCAGGAGGTACTGCTCGAAGAACTCGAAGGCACGCAACTGGAGTACAGCGCGCGTATCGGCGAGACCGTGCTCGCGCAGGTGCATTTCATCGTGCACACCGATCCGTCGCAGCGGTCCGAACCGGACACCCTGCGCATCCAGGAACGGCTCAACGAAGCCGTTCGCAGCTGGGACGACAGGATGGTCGAGGCGATCCTCGCCGAACGCCGCGGGCGTGCCGGGGACGGCGGCGTCGCGATCGGCCTGATGGGCGAAGAGTCCGCCGGTGAGCAGGGGCAGCGGTTCGCCGCCGTGTTCCCCGAGGGCTACAAGGAGGACTTCACCGCGCTCGAAGCGCTCGCGGACCTCCGCGCCCTGGAGTCGCTGACCGACGAGGGCGACCTGTCGATGTCGTTCTACCTGCCCGCCGACGCGGAGGCGGGGGAGCGGCGCTTCAAGCTGTACCTGCGCGGTGAGGGCGTCACCCTCTCCCAGGTGCTCCCGGTCCTGCAGCGGATGGGCGTCGAGGTCGTCGACGAGCGGCCGTACGAACTGCGCCGCGAGGACGGCGGCCGGTCGTGGATCTACGACTTCGGCCTGCGCATCGACCCGCAGGTCCTCGACCACGCGGACAACGACCTCCGCACCCGCTTCCAGGACGCCTTCCACGCCGCCTGGCGCGGCGACTGCGAGGTCGACGGCTTCAACGGCCTCGTCCTGCGCGCCGGGCTCACCTGGCGCCAGGCGGCCATCCTGCGGGCCTATTCGCGGTACCTGCGCCAGACGAAGATCCCGTTCTCGCAGGAGTACATCGAGAACACCGTCCTCGCGCACACCGACATCGCCACCGCGCTGGTGCGGCTGTTCGAGACGCGGTTCGATCTCGCGCTCGGCGACGAGGTCCGCGTGTCGCAGGCCGAGCAGCTCACCACCGAGATCGGCAAGCTGGTCGACGAGGTGACGAGCCTCGACGAGGACCGGATCCTGCGACGGCTGATGTCGGTCATCCTCGCCACGCTGCGCACGAACTACCACGTCACCGACGCGGACGGGAACTCGCGGCAGTACCTGGCGCTCAAGCTCGACCCGAGCGCGGTGCCCGAACTGCCCGAGCCGCGGCCGAAGTACGAGATCTTCGTGTACTCGCCCCGGATCGAGGGCGTGCACCTGCGCTTCGGCGACGTCGCGCGCGGAGGCCTGCGGTGGTCCGACCGCCGGGAGGACTTCCGTACGGAGATCCTTGGCCTGGTCAAGGCCCAGGCGGTCAAGAACGCGGTCATCGTGCCTGTCGGCGCGAAGGGCGGCTTCGTGGTGAAGCGCCCGCCGACGGCCACCGGTGACCCCGGCCTGGATCGCGACGCCCAGCTGAACGAGGGCATCGCCTGCTACCGGATGTTCATCTCCGGCCTGCTGGACGTGACCGACAACCGCGTCGAGGGCAAGACCGTTCCGGCGCCGGGCGTGGTCCGCCACGACGGCGACGACAGCTACCTCGTGGTCGCCGCGGACAAGGGCACCGCGAAGTTCTCCGACATCGCGAACGAGGTCTCGGCGAACTACGGGTTCTGGCTCGGCGACGCCTTCGCGTCCGGTGGCTCGGTCGGTTACGACCACAAGGCCATGGGCATCACCGCGAAGGGTGCTTGGGAGAGCGTCAAACGCAACTTCCGCGAGCTGGGCAAGGACACCCAGACCGAGGACTTCACCGTCGTCGGCATCGGCGACATGATGGGTGACGTCTTCGGCAACGGCATGCTGCTCTCGGAGCACATCCGGCTGGTGGCCGCCTTCAACCACCTGCACATCTTCCTCGACCCGAACCCGGACGCGGCGACCTCGTTCGCCGAGCGGCGCAGGTTGTTCGACCTGCCGCGCTCGTCGTGGGAGGACTACGACCGCTCGCTGATCAGCGAGGGCGGCGGCATCTATTCGCGTTCGGCGAAGACGATCCCGGTCAGCCCGCAGGTCCGCGAAGCGCTCGGCCTCGGCGAGGACGTCACGAAACTGGCGCCCAACGACCTGATGCAGGCGATCCTGCTGGCGCCGGTCGAGCTGCTGTGGAACGGCGGTATCGGCACCTACGTCAAGGCCGAGAACGAGTCCCACGCGGACGCGGGCGACAAGGCCAACGACGCCCTGCGCGTCAACGGGAACCAGCTCCGCGTGAAGGTCGTCGGCGAGGGCGGGAACCTGGGCTTGACGCAGCTCGGCCGGATCGAGTTCGCCCGCGCCGGAGGCAAGATCAACACCGACGCGCTCGACAACTCGGCGGGCGTCGACTGCTCCGACCACGAGGTCAACATCAAGATCCTGCTGGACCACCTGGTCTCGGCCGGGTCGCTCGACGCCGAGCAGCGCAACGAGCTGCTGGAGCAGATGACCGACGAGGTCGGCGAGCTGGTGCTGGCCGACAACTACCGGCAGAACGCCGTGCTCGGGGTCAGCCGGGCCCACGCCGGCCCGATGGTCTCGGTGCACCAGCGGCTCGTCGCGGCGCTGGTCGCGAAGGGCGCTTTCGACCGCAAGCTCGAAGCACTGCCGAGTTCGGCGGAGTTCCGCGCGCTGGAGAAGGCGGGCGAAGGCCTCACCTCGCCGGAGCTGGCGACGCTGCTCGCGCACGTCAAGCTCGACCTGAAGGACGAGCTGCTGGCGAGCGAGCTGCCGGACTCCGAGGTGTTCTCGCGTCGGCTGCCCGAGTATTTCCCGAAGCCGCTTCGGGAGCGCTTCGGCGACGCGATCTTCCAGCACCCGCTGAAGCGCGAGATCATCACGACGATGGTGGCCAACGAGGTCGTCGACGGCGCCGGGATCTCGTACGTCTTCCGCCTGATGGAGGAGATGAACGCGACCGCGACCGACGCCGTCCGCGCGTACGCCGTGGTCACCCACGTGTACGACCTGCCGTCGCTGTGGGCCCAGATCGACGCGCTGGACAACGTCGTGCCGACCGAGGTCGCGGACGAGATGATGCTGGAGACCCGCAGGCTGCTCGACCGGGCCGCCCGCTGGTTCCTCACCAACCGGCCGCAGCCGCTGGCCCCGCTCGCCGAGATCAACCGGTTCGGCCGCGTGGTCGGTGAGCTGGCCCCGAGGGCGCACGAGCTGCTTCGCGGTGTCGAGTGCGCTTCGGTGGACGCGAACACCGAGCGGCTGATCGAGAAGGGCGTCCCGGCGGAACTCGCCGGGCGGGTGGCGCTGCTGCTGCACACCTTCGGCCTGCTCGACGTCACCGATGTCGCGGAGCTGGCCGAGCAGCAGGCGGGGATCGACGCGGTGCACAGCCCGGCGGAGACCGCGGGCCTGTACTACGCGCTGTCCGACCACCTCGGCATCGACAAGATGCTGACCTCGATCAGCGGTCTCGAACGCGGCAACCGCTGGCACGCGCTCGCCCGGCTGGCGCTGCGGGACGACGTCTACGGTTCCTTGCGGACGATCACGCTCGACGCCTTGCGGCACAGCGATTCGGGCACCGACCCGGACGAGAAGATCGGCCACTGGGAGAAGACGAACGCTTCGCGGTTGCAGCGGGCCCGCGTCGCGCTGGACGAGATCAGCCAGTTCGGCAAGCTCGACCTGGCGACGCTGTCGGTGGCGGCGAGGCAGATCCGGAGCACGGTGAGGTAGTGAGCTACATTTCCCTGATCCGGCCGCGCTGGTCGGATATGGACGTCTACGGGCACGTCAACCACGCGAATCTGGTGACCCTGCTCGAAGAGGCACGGATCCCCCTGCTGTTCGGGGACGCCGTCCGCGCGGGGCTCACCGAACTGCCCAAGGGCATCGTGGTGGTGAAGCTGGCCGTCCATTACCGTTCGCCGATCGTGGTGTCCGATCAGGACATCCGGGTGGAGATCTCGTTGAAGGACTTGAAGCACGCCAGCTTCACCCTCGGTTACCGGGTGCACGACGGCCCGGCCGAGGCCGACAAGGTCGCGGTCACCGCCGAGACGGTGCTCGCGCCGTTCGACACCGCGTCGGAGCGGCCCCGGCGGCTGACCGAGGACGAACGCGCCTTCCTGGAGAAGGGGTTCGCGGATGCCTGAGCTCGTCATCCCGGACGCGGGCGACCGCGAAACACTCGGCGCGTTCGTGGCCAGGGCGGTCCGGCTCGACCAGAACACGCTGGTGCGGTTGCGGCAGCGCGGTGACGGTGTCGTCGAGGCGTGGAGCACGACCCCGTTCGAGGTTCTCGCCACCAGGGCGGTCGCCGGCGACATCACGCCGTCGGACGTCACCGTGTCCGGGAACGAGCTGCTCGCCGCGCTGACCGTCGCCGGCGGTGAGCGGATGGATCCGGGCCCGGCCCGCGACCTGATGTGGCATTCCGAGCTGCCCGCCCCCGGCCGCTGGCAGCTGGTGGACGAACTGCCGGCGACGGTGATCTCGGAGCTGGCCGATCGGGGCGTCACACTGGCCCGCGACAACGTCGGCCCGCACGGCAACCCGCCCGCCTCGCTGATGGACCAGGCGGTGCTCACCGTTTCGGGCAACGAGCTGGAGATCAAGGTCCAGATGCGGTGCCTGTTCGCGCTGTCGGGGATGGGTTTCGTGGACTCGTCGATCGACGGCGACGTCGTCCGGGTGACCGCGACGGATTCGTGGATGCGCATCGACGCGCGGTACGGCGCTGTCCTCAAGCGCCGTCACGCGCTCCTGCCGCTGCTGTTCTGACGGCTTCCTTACCGCATCACACCGCGGGTGGCTTCCGGCCGCCCGCGGTGTCAGGCTGTCTCCATGAGCGACAAGGACCGGGAAGACCCGACGGCGGATTTCCTCGCCGAGGTCCGGCCGGAGGAGACCCCGTGGCGGACCGAGCGCCCGCCGGGTGAGGAGGCGCCGGAACGCGCCGAACGCCCGGAGAAATGGGGTCGCGCCAAATCCGCCGGACGGGCCGCGGCGAAGGCGGCGCCCTACGTCCAGGCCGCCGCGCTGGCGACCTGGATCGTCTCGGGCACTTTGAACGACTCAGCCGACTCCGGCGACTCCGGGTTCGACCCGGGCTCCTCCGGCGACGCCTAGAGCTTTCCTCGCGTCTCCCCAAGGGCGCTCTGCGCCCGACGGAGACTTCACGCCATGCGCCCTCTTTGGCCGAAGGCCACGGAAACGTTTTGCAGGGCACTCTCGAGCTCAGAGTGACGAGTTCGCGGCTCTGCCCTGCGAAATGTTTGCGTCAGCGCATGGCAGACAACATGGTCTTCATCCGCTCGATCTCGGCGGACTGGCCGGTGACGACCTCCTGCGCCATCTCCTGCGCCTTGATCTCCACACCCTTGCCGAGCTGGGCTTCCGCCATGGTCAGCGCGCCCTGATGGTGCGCGATCATCAGGTCGAGGAACAGCTTTTCGAACGCCACGCCGTTCGCCGCGCGCAGATCCGCCAGCTGGGCCTCGGTCGCCATCCCCGGCATGAGCGCATGGTCGTGCCCGCCGTGGCCGGCGTGCCCTTCGCCCGGGACCGGCTTGCCGCGGTCGGACAGCCAGGTCTTCATCATCGTGACCTCGCCGTCCTGCGCGACCGAGATCCGCCCGGCGATCGCCCGGATCTGCTCGTTCGCCGTCTTGCCCGGCACCAGATCCGTCATCACCTTCGCCTGCTCGTGATGCGGGATCATCATCGTCATGTACTCGACGTCGGCCTCGTTGGGCTGATCGCGGTTCACCGGGCCGGGGGAGCCGGTGCCGGCCTGCTCTCCGGGCTTCCCGGGCACGATCACCGGAGCACTTTGGGCCGGTTGCGCCGGTGTTTCGTCGCCGGTGCAGCCCGAGACTGCGAAAGCAGCGGCGACCAGTGCCGATGTCAAACTTTTTCTCATCCCGGGAGTTCCTCCGTTGGTCGGTATCTGTTGAGCCTAAATAAGGAATAAGGTGCGCGTAAAGCTGGGTGGAAGGAGAGCCATATCGTGCTGCAGCCTGGGCTGAAACGCCGCTTGACCAGGGTCTTCGTGTCGGCGGCCGCAGTCGCCGCCCTCGGGGCCTCCAGCGCGTTCGCCGCGCCGGCCGTCATCGCCGAACCGTCGGCGACCGCGATTCCGGGCGTGGACGAGATCGTCCACAGCCCCAACCTCCGGTCGATCGCGAACGTCCCGCAGCAGGGACCGTTCACCAAGGACTCGACCGGCACCGACATCGCGTTCACGAAGGGACACGCGATCGTCGGCACCTACGACGGTTTCAACGTCTTCGACGTCCGCAACCCGTACCGTCCGAAGATCGTCAGCCAGGTCCTGTGCCCCGGCGGGCAGAACGACGTGTCGATCTCCGGTGACCTGCTCTTCCTGTCGACCGACTACGCGCGCAGCGACAACTCCTGCAACAGTGTCGCGAAGCCCGCCTCGGACAAGACGTCGTGGGAGGGCATCAAGATCTTCGACATCTCGAACCTCGCGGCGCCCAAGTACGTCGCGGCGATCGAGACGGACTGCGGTTCGCACACCAACACCCTGGTGCCGGACAAGCGCGGCAAGGACGTCTACATCTACGTCTCGTCGTACGCGCCGGCGACCAACCTGCCCGACTGCCAGCCGCCGCACGACAAGCTGTCGATCATCAAGGTCCCCGTGAAGGACCCGAAGAAGGCCGCGCTCGTCGCGACCCCGGTGCTGTTCCCGGCCGTCGACGGCGGCGGCAACCCCGGTGGCACCAACCCCGACGGCACCCGCCGGTCGCCGACCACCGGCTGCCACGACCTGACGGCGCTGCCGGAGAAGGACCTGATGGCCGGTGCCTGCATGGGTGACGGCGTTCTGCTCGACATCTCCGACCGGCTCAAGCCGCGGGTCCTCAACCGTGTGCAGGACAACGTGAACTTCGCGTTCTGGCACAGCGCCACCTTCAACAACGACGCCACCAAGATCGTCTTCACCGACGAACTCGGCGGCGGTGGCATGGCGACCTGCCTGGAGAAGTTCGGCTCCACCCGCGGCGCCAACGGCATCTACCAGATCACCGGCCGCGGCGACGACCGCAAGCTGGAGTTCGTCAGCTACTACAAGATCCCGCGCCTGCAGTCCGAGACCGAGAACTGCGTGGCGCACAACGGTTCGCTGATCCCGGTGCCGGGCAAGGACATCATGGTCCAGTCCTGGTACCAGGGCGGCGTCTCGGTGTGGGACTTCACCGACGCCAAGAACCCGAAGGAGATCGCGTTCTGGGAGCGTGGCCCGCTCTCGAACGAGAAGCTCGTCGGCGGTGGGACATGGTCGGCGTACTGGTACAACGGCCACATCTACTCGTCCGACCTCGTGAAGGGCCTGGACGTCCTGGACCTCAACGACTGGCGGACCTTCCCGGCGAAGTTCGTCCGGCAGAACGAGTTCAACGCCCAGACGCAGTACAAGCTGCACCCGGGCTTCAACAAGTAGCCCATTAGCGTGAGATGAAAGGCCCCTTCATTGCAAAATTTGCAATGAAGGGGCCTTTCATTGCAACGGGGCCGAGCCTCAGACGAGCCAGGCGGCCGCGTCCGGCGGCAGTTTCCCGTCCACCAGCGGAACGCTCGACAGCAGTACCTCACCCGGCGGCAGCGCGATCGGGCTCGCCGAGGTGTTCAGCGCGCACACCAGCCCGCCGCCACGCCGCCGGAACGCGAAACACCCCGCGGGCGCGCCGTACCACTCGAGGTCTTCGCCGCGGAAAGCCTTGTGCGACTTACGGATCTCGATCGCCCGCCGGTACAGCGACAACGTCGACGCCGGATCCTCCAGCTGCGCTTCCACGGTCACCGAAGCCCACGAAGCGGGCATCGGCAGCCACGTGCGCGGATTACGCGAGAACCCGAACGGCGGCAGGTCGCCTTCCCACGGCAGCGGCACCCGTGACGCATCCCGGCCGAACTCGGCGCCGGAGGTCTTGGCCCGCGGGTCCGCGACCGCGTCGGGCGGGATGTCGACGTTGCCGAGCCCCAGTTCTTCGCCGTTGTACAGATAGACCGCCCCGGGCAGCGCGAGCTCGACGAGCGCCATCGCCCGCGCGCGCCGGACGCCGCGTTCCCCGTCGCCGTACCGGCTGACCTGCCGCCAGACGTCGTGGTTGCTCAACGTCCAGGTGGCGGGCGCTCCGGCGGACTTCGGCACCGCCAGCGACCGCTCGATGGCCGTCCGCAGCGCGTCCGCGTCGAAATGCGTGAGCACGAGCCGGAAGTTGAACGCCAGGTGCAGTTCGTCGGGCCGCAGGTAGCGCGCGAGACGTTCCTCGTCGGTCACCCAGATCTCGCCGACGGCCATGGTGCCCGGGTACTCGTCGAGCACCTTGCGGATCATCCGGTGGATCTCGTGGACGCGGTCGTTGTCGAACCGCGGATCGTAGAACTCGCTCGGCCCGAGCGCGTTCACCCGCGGGTCCATGTCCGGCAGGCCCGGCGGTTTCGCCATGCCGTGCGCGACGTCGACGCGGAAACCGTCCACGCCGTGGTCCAGCCAGAACCGCAGGGTCCGCTCCAGATCGGCGGCGACCTCGTGGTTGGTCCAGTTCAGGTCCGGCTGCTGCGGCGAGAACAGGTGCAGGTACCACTGGCCGTCCGGGACCCGCGTCCACGCCGTGCCGCCGAACGCGCTGACCCAGTTGTTCGGCGGCTGGTCGCCGCGCGGGCCGAGCCCGTCACGGAAGATGTAGCGATCCCGTTCCGGGCTGCCCGGCGGCGCCGCCATCGCCGATTTGAACCAGGCGTGGGTGTTGCTGGTGTGGTTTCCGACGACGTCGACGGTGACCTTGATGTCGCGTTTGTGCGCCTCGGTCAGCAGGACGTCGAAATCGCCGAGGGTGCCGAACATCGGGTCGACGTCGCGCGGGTCGGCGATGTCGTAGCCGTGATCGGCCATGGGGGACCGGTAGAACGGCGTCAGCCACAGCGCGTCGACCCCGAGCAGCTCCAGATACCCGAGCTTGCCGCGAATGCCTTCGAGGTCACCGACGCCGTCCCCGTCCGAATCGGCGAACGAGCGTACGTAGACCTGGTAGAAGACCGCCTGGGCCCACCAAGCCACGTCGCGTTCCATCACACGAAGCTGTTCATCATGCTGTTGGCGGCCATCTCCAGGTACGCCCACAGCTGCGAGCGGTAGGGCTCCTCGATGTTCTCCTCGTCGACCGCGATCTTGATGCAGCGCAGCCAGGCGTCGCGTTCGATCGGGCCGATCTTGAACGGAGCGTGCCGCATCCGCAGCCGAGGATGACCGCGCTGATCCGAGTAGGTGTGCGGGCCGCCCCAGTACTGCATGAGGAACAGCCGGAAACGCTCCTCGGCCGGGCCGAGGTCCTCCTCCGGATAGAGCGGGCGGAGCACCTCGTCGACCGCGACTTCGGCGTAGAACCGCGCGACGATCCGGGTGAAGACGGGTTCACCGCCGATCGCCTCGTACAAGGTGGTGGGGTCAGGTTCGGTCACGGACACAGCTCCATTCTGCCCTTGCCTACTGCGGGGCGGGGCCGGCGGACATAAAGCGCCCCAGCGGTGGCTCGAAGCCGGCTTCGTCCAACGCGGCGAGCAGATGCGCCCGCAGCGCGCGCTGCACGGCCCACTGCTTGCCGGGCCGGACCTTCACCGTCAGGCGGACCTTGATGCCCTCCGGTGTGACTGTCTCCACACCGAGCATCTCGGGCGGCTCGAGCACATTGGGCGCCAGCCCTTCACTCTCGAGGAGTGTCTTCGACTTGTCTGCCAGCAGCCCGATGGCCTTCTCGACGTCGGCGGAGTAGCTGAGCGGGACGTCGACGACGGCCACCGCGAAGCCCTGGCTCGAGTTGCCGACCCGCAGCACCTCGCCGTTGCGGACGTACCAGACGGTGCCGTTGATGTCACGCAGGGTGGTGATCCGGAGGCCGACGGCCTCGACGGTGCCGGACGCCTCACCGACGTCGACGACGTCACCGACGCCGTACTGGTCCTCGATCATCATGAACATGCCGGACAGGAAGTCCTTGACGAGGTTCTGCGCGCCGAAACCGAGCGCGACCCCGACGATGCCGGCGGAGGCGATGATCGGCGCCAGGTCGATGCCCAGTTCGCCCAGTACGAGGATGAACGCGAGGCCGTAGATCAGGAACGTCGCCATCGACTTGAGCACCGAGCCGATGGTGGCGGCGCGCTGACGGCGTCGTTCCATCACCGCCGAGCCGAGCACTTCGGGCGCCTTCTCCCGCAGCGGTCTCAACAGGGCGGGCAGCTTCGAGGAGCCGCTCGGCATCCGCGTCACGCGGTTGATCAGGCGTCGCACCAGGTACCGCAGCAGGAACGCCACGGCAAGGATCATCAGGATCCTGAGCGGCTTGGTCAGCAGCCAGCCCGCCGACGCGGCGAGCCATTCGTTCTTTGTGACCTGGAACACCTGGTAGCAGAACGTTTCGGCGTCTCGCGTGCAAGCCGGGGGTTCGGTGGGCAGCAGGTTCACTGAGAGGAAATGTCCTTTCGTACTCGGCGGGGATCACGTTCGCCGCTCGCTGCGGCGGGCGGCCGCGGCGGGGGCGAATCACCCAACTTCATGTGGCCGCCGGGTCGCGCGCATGTGACACGTCCAGTAACACACGTGCGCTTTGGGGCTGATCTGTGGTCGACTATGCCTGCACCGGTGGAGGTGGTCGAGTGCCAGACCGACAACCCATCCCCCTCGGCGTCCCGAGCCAAGCCTTGGCCGGACAGGCGCCGGAGGTCGTGTTGCGCGCCCATCCGGGAGGTGCCCCCTCGCACGGGGCTCCACCGGGCGGGCCGGGAACGCGGCCAGGGGGTGTTGCCCGCCCGCCCGGACAGCGTAGAGGGCGGGATCCGTCGACCACGGCGGTACCCACCACGACCACAGGGTCGTCCTGGGGCCGCAGACGGGTATTGCTGTTGAACGCCACGTTCGAACCGCTCACGGCGCTGCCGTTGCGGCGGGCGGTGGTCCTCGTGATGTGCGGCAAGGCCGAGGTGGTGCACGGCGACCCGGCGGGTCTCGAACTGCACGCCGCCACGGTCTCGCTGCCCGTGCCTTCGGTGATCCGGCTGAGCACCTACGTACGCGTGCCCTACCGCGCGCAGGTGCCGCTGACCCGGGCCGGGCTGATGCACCGCGACCGGTACCGCTGCGCCTACTGCGGAGGGCGGGCCGAGACGATCGACCACGTCGTCCCGCGCAGTCGTGGTGGCCCCCATAGCTGGACGAACTGCGTGGCCTGCTGCGCCAAGTGCAACCACCGGAAGGCGGACAAGCTGCTTTCCGAGATCGGCTGGCGCCTGCGCGTCGTGCCGAGGGCCCCGCACGGGCCGCACTGGCGGCTGCTCGCGCATTCGAAGGAGGCCGACCCACTGTGGCGGCCGTACCTGGGAACCGCGGCCTGACCCGGTTGTGGACACGTCGGCGCCCCGGCTGCCTTTCGGCGGCCGGGGCGGGCCGATGATGCCGTGGTGAAGCTCGTTACGAGTACGCCGTCCCCTACTTGACCGGTCGTGCCCGGGCTCAGGCGGCGAGCGAGAAGTCGCTCTGGCAGGTGACGCGGGTGCCACGGGTGACGCGGGTGCCCCGAGTGACACGCGTGCCGCAGGTGACGCGGGTTCCGGCGGTCACGCGAGTGCCGCGAGTGACCCGGGTTCCGCGCGTGACGCGGGTGCCGGCGGTGACGCGAGTGCCTCGGGTGACGCGGGTTCCCCGGGTCACCCGGGTGCCGGCGGTGACCCGCGTACCGCGAGTGACACGAGTACCGCGCGTAACCCGTGTGCCCGCCGTCACACGCGTACCGGGTACGAATTCAATTTCGAAGAGTGACGAAATGTCGTCGATGATCGCCTGGCCGGGTGTCTGGGTGCTCTGCATGACATATCCTCCTGCGACCGGTGCGTTACCTGCTGGGGTGGGGGAGCTGGGCGCAAGGCCCGTACAGGTGAAAAAGCTACGAGGATTTCAAGGCCGCGACAAGACGACAGCGCCGGGTGCGGCCGCCCGTACGTTGAGTTGCAACCTTTCGGCCTTGCGGGCTTCGCCCCAACGTGGGAGCGCTTTCGCGGCAAGCGGCGGACGGCCACCTCCGGAGGACGAGCGGTAGGTGCCGTGCGAGCGGGTGCGGCCCCGCGCCATCGGATACGCTCACGCGCGTGAACCTTGTCGAGACGATCCTGGTCTTCGCGGTGATCCCCTTGGTCATCTACGCGCTTTGCGGGGTGGCCACGCTGCGGTCGAAGGGCGCGGGCGTCGCCCGGTACCGGCCGGGGCAGCCGTGGGAGTACCCGGCCATGTGGTGGAGCGCCAACCCCGACGGTGTCGGCGCCAGGCATTCGCACGCGGGCGGCGCGACCGCCGTCGGTGCGGTGGACGGAGCTTCGGTGACGGGAGGCGCTCGTGGCAACTGGTGAACTGACCCATTCGTCCACCGCTGTTGACGAAGAGCCCGGTTACGGCGCCGCCGTTACTTCCAGCGGCCGGATTTCCGCCGCCAAGATGTACGAACCGGCTGGTCCGAACAGCCCATTCACGATCCAGCAGCTTGCCCGGCTGGACGAGGCGCTGACCCTGGCCAGCCGCGAGACCGGCCTGGACTTCAGTGTGTACCTCGGCGACCTCGGCGAGGACACCCGCGTCACCGCCGAAGGCCTGCTGAGCTCGACCGACAACCCGGCCGACGGCGTGATCGTCGCCGTGTCGCCCGGCCAGCGCGTCATCGAGATCGTGACGGGCACGCAGGCGCGGTTCCGCCTGCCGGACCGCGGCGCGAAGCTCGCCGTGGCCAGCATGGTCGCCTCCTTCAAGGAAGGCGACCTCATCGGCGGCCTCGTGAACGCCCTCCGCATGCTGAGCGACCAGGCCGGCGCTCCGCAGCACTGACGCTCTTCAGCCGCTTTACAGCCGTGAAGGCCTCCTTGCCTACCTTGAGGGTAGGGAAGGAGGCCTTCACTACTTCTGGGGCTGACGGTCTCGCTCGCTGGGCCTCCCGAACGCTATGAAAGGTCCTTTCCTTGCAAAATTTGCCAGGAAAGGACCTTTCATTGCATTACGGGACTAGAGCCCGGCCTGCGAGTCGAACTCACGGGCGGCCAGCGCCCGCACGATCCCGGCCCGGCCTTCCGACACGAGACGGCGCAGCGCCGCCGGGTGCTCCCCGGTCAGCCACGCGTCCGACGCCTCCACCGTCGACGGCTCGACGGCCCACGACGGGTACAGCCCGACCACGGTCGGCTGCGCCCGCTCGCTGGAGCGCCGCTGCCACACCTCGTCGATGACCTCGAAGTAGCGCGTCACGTAGCCGCCGAGCAGGTGCTTCTGGCCGGGGTGGGAGAAGCCGGTGATGAGCGAGTCGCTGACCGCGTTGGGCAGCTCGTCGTCGTACACCGCCCGCTGCCACGCGTCGGCCTTCGCGTCCTCGGTCGGCCGCAGCGCCCGCGAGCGCTCCGCCTGACGCCGTCCGGCGGCGGTGTCGTCCTTGGTGAGCTCCGCGTCGATCTCGGGGTTCTCCGCCTTGCCGTGCGCGACCAGCGCGTGCAGCAAGCGCCAGCGCAGGTCGGTGTCGACGGTCAGGCCCTCCAGCGGCGCCGTGCCGTCGAGCCAGCCCGCGATGATCGCCAGCGTCTTGTCGTCGAGCACGCAGCCGGCGAGCGAGTTCACGAACGCCAGCTGGTGGTCCGAACCGGCCTCCGCGCCCTGCGCCAGCTCCAGCAGCCGCGAAGAGAACTCCGGCCAGCCCTTGTCCGCCGCCCACGCCGGGTTCGCGTACGAGTTCAGCGCCGTCTGCGCCTGCAGCAGCAGCCGCTGCACCACGCCGACCTCGGTCTCGGTGTGCACGCCGCGCTGGACCAGGGTGACGAAGTCGCGGGCCTTGAGCTCGGCCTCGCGCGTCATCTCCCACGCCGCCGACCAGCACAGCGTGCGGGGCAGCGGATCGGTGATGTCGGCGATGCGGTCGATCAGCGTGGTCAGCGACGCCGGGTCGAGCCGCATCGTGCAGTAGGTCAGGTCGTCGTCGTTGACCAGCACGAGCTTGCCCGCCGGGAGACCGACCAGCGCCGGCACCTCGGTGCGCTCGCCGTCGACGTCGAGTTCGACACGGTGCTTGCGGACGATCTTGCCGTTCTCGTCCTCGTCGTAGACGCCAACCGCGACCCGGTGCGTCCGCAGCTCACCGGCACCCGGCTTGGCGCCGGTCTGGGTGACGGCGAACGCGGTGTACGCGCCGTCGGCGCCGACCTCGTAGCGCGGGCTCAGCGAGTTGAGACCAGTGGTCTCCAGCCACTGCGCGCTCCACCACGACAGGTCGCGGCCCGACGCCTCTTCCAGCGCGCCCAGCAGGTCCGCGAGGGTCGCGTTGCCCCAGGCGTGCTTGCCGAAGTAGACCTTCAGACCTTCGAGGAAGTGGTCGAGCCCGACGTAGGCGACGAGCTGCTTGAGCACGCTCGCGCCCTTGGCGTAGGTGATGCCGTCGAAGTTCACCTCGACCGCGTGCAGGTCGACGATGTCCGCGGCGATCGGATGCGTCGAGGGCAGCTGGTCCTGCCGGTACGCCCATGACTTCTCGATGTTCGCGAAGCTGGTCCACGCGTTCTTGTACTCGGTGGCCTCGGCCTGGGCCAGCACGCTCGCGAAGGTCGCGAACGACTCGTTCAGCCACAGGTCGTCCCACCAGCGCATGGTGACCAGGTCGCCGAACCACATGTGCGCCATTTCGTGCAGCAGCGTCTCGGCGCGGCGCTCGTAGGCGTAGCGGGTGACGCGGCTGCGGAAGACGTAGTCCTCCAGGAAGGTGACCGCGCCGGCGTTCTCCATCGCGCCCGCGTTGAACTCCGGCACGAACAGCTGGTCGTACTTGGAGAACGGGTACGAGGTGGCGAACTTGTCGTGGTAGAAGGCGAAACCCTGCTTGGTCTCGGTGAAGAGCTTGTCCGCGTCCATGTGCTCGGCGAGCGAGGCGCGGCAGTAGATGCCCAGCGGGATCGTGCGGTGCTCGTCGGTGAATTCGTCGCGCCACTCGCTGTACGGGCCCGCGATGAGCGCGACCAGGTACGTCGAGATCCGCTCGGACACCTTGAACACGGTGCGGACGGCCCCTTCCGGGGTCTCCTCCGTCGACTCGATCAGCGCGTTCGAAATGACCTTCCAGTCCTTCGGCGCGACCACGGTGAGCCGGTAGACCGATTTGAGGTCGGGCTGGTCGAAGCAGGCGAACATGCGCTTCGCGTCCGCGGTCTCGAACTGCGTGTAGAGGTAGACGCCGTCGTCGACCGGGTCGACGAACCGGTGCAGGCCCTCGCCGGTGTTCATGTACCGGCAGACCGCGTCCACGACGAGCTCGTTCGACCCGGCGAGCGCGGGCAGCTCGACGCCCTTGTCCTCGACGTACCCGCTGACGTCGAGTTCCGTCCCGTTGAGGACGGCCGACTCGATCCCCTCGGCGACGATGTCGACCCACGACGCTTCGCCGCTTCTGGCGCTGGCGAACTTGATCGTCGTCTTCGAAGTGAAGGTCTTTTCACCGGGACCGCCGCGGCCGTCGGTCAGATCCAGCTCGATGTCGTAGGACTCGACGTCGAGCAGCTCCGCGCGCAGCTTGGCTTGGTCTCGGGTCAGGTTGGGGGCGGGCACTGGCACCTCTGGTCATCGGTATCGGTTTTGGTTTCCAACTACAGGCATCCAATCATGTCCAGGCCGGTGCTGACGACGGGAACAACGCCGATGGCCGCGATGTTGGCTCGCTGTGTAGCACCGGTGTGCGCACCGGCCGGCCCAAGACGATGGCACTGGGAGAACCTGATGACCGCCCCGTCCGAGAAGACCAAGGTCGACTTCTACTTCGATCCGATCTGCCCCTTCGCGTGGATCAGCTCGCGCTGGATCCTCGAAGTGGAGAAGCACCGGGACCTCGATCTGAGGTTCCGGATCATGAGCCTGTCCGAGCTCAACAGCGGCCGCGAGGACCTGCCTGAGCAGTACAAGGAGCTGTTGGACCGCGGCTGGGGCCCCGTCCGCGTCGCCACCGCGCTCGCGCAGAAGAACGGCGAGGAGGCGCTGCGCGAGTTCTACACGGAGTTCGGCACGCGCCATCACAACCAGGGCGAGAAGGACATCCCGAAGGTCATCAAGGAGACCCTCGAAGCCATCGGCGCCCCGGCCGAGCTGGCCGAGGCGGCGGAGTCGACCGAGTACGACGAAGCGCTGAAAAAGAGTCACTACGAAGGTATGAATCCGGTCGGAATGGACGTCGGCACCCCGACCATCCACATCGACGGCGTCGCCTTCTTCGGCCCGGTGCTCAGCTCGATCCCGCGTGGCGAGGATGCCGTCAAGGTCTTCGACGGCGCCCGTGCGCTGGCGAGCTACCCGGACTTCTTCGAGCTGAAGCGCACCCGGTCCGGTGAGCTGAACTTCGACTAGGCGGTGTCCTGTGCGTCTGTTCGATGGGCTTCGTGATCCAGGTGGTTCCTGCCGTCAGGGGCCGCCTGGGCGCGAAGACCGCGAACATGACTTGCAGGACAACGCCTAAGGCGTTTCCAGGGCGGCCCTGGTGACATCCTCGGGGTAGGAAGACCTCGCGACGGCTTCGTCCGTCGTGAGGTCTCCCGCCGCGACCCGGGTCTTGAGCGCGACGAGCTCGCGCAGCCCGTCGCGGTGCTTCTCGAGGAACGTGGTGCCGACGGGGTCCCCATGGCCGGCCACGATGATCTTCGGCTCCAGCGCGAGGATCGCGTCCATCACGCCGGGCCATTCGGCCAGCGAGGTGCCGTCGTTGAAGGAGAACGCACTGAAGCCCGCTTCGGCGTTCTCGACGGCGTCGCCCGCGTAGACGACTCCCGCGTCGGGCAAGTGCACGAACAGGTCGTGATCGGTGTGCGCCCGGCCGAGGAACCGCAGCACGACGGTACGGCCGCCGAGGTCGATCTCGGCGGTGTCGGTGACCGGTTTGTCCGGCAAGGTGATCTCGGTGCGTTCCAGCGCCTCCGCCATCTCAGGGCGATTTTCGCCGAGGTAGTGCTGGATCCATTTGTGCCGCGCGCCCTCGCCGTAGGTGGTCAGCTCGGTCAGGCACCGTTCGTGCGCCCAGACGTCGCACGGCAGGAACGCCGTCGTGCCGAAGGCGTGGTCGAAATGCGCGTGGGTGTAGACGACCGACCACGGCAGCGGCGTGATCTCCCGTACCGCCGCGGCCAGTTCGGCACCCTGGTCGACGTCCCCGCGGACGTCGACGACCAGGCAGCGCTCACCGCCCACGACGAGGCCGACGGTCAGGTCCAGCTCCTCGTAACGGCGGGCGTACACGCCGTCCGCGAGTTCGAGCCAAGTCACGAATCCTCCAGAATTCCGTTGCGCAGCACCGGAACCGTGCTGCTTGTGTCGAGCTCCGCGGCGAGCCGCACGTCGTTCGCGTGCCCGGCCGCGGCGAGTTCACGTCCTGAAGCACACTCTGTCAGCGCTTCGGCGATGTCGATCGCTTTCACCGCGATGGCCGCGAGACGGGCTTCGGCGGACAGGCGGCCGTAGCCGTCCAGTGCCGCGGCGATCGCTCCCGCGCCGAGCTGGTCCTCGACGCACGGTCTGAGCGGGCCGAACGTCTTGGTTTCGGCGCGGAGGTCGATACCCCAGCGTTCCCCGGCCGGGACGACGCCGATCGGGCGCCCGTCCGCCAGCTCCGCCGCGCGGGCGGCGACGGCGGTCGCGTTGCGCAGGCAGCCAGCCAGGACCTGAGCACCGGTCGTGGCGGCGGCGTCGCACAGCGTGGCGCCATTGGGGGAGGGAAGCCCGAGGAGGGTGCCGGAAGGGATTTCCGTCACAGACGAAGGTCGCAAGGACCAGCGTTTTTCACCCGCGAGGATGGCGCCCCGCGCCTTCGCGGCCTCCTCACCGCGCTGATCGCTCCAGCGGACCGGAAGGACCCGGCCGCCGTTGCCGAGCACGAGATCCGTTGTGGTGCAGAAGGAAAGCACGTCGACGATGACGAGAACGGCGCAGTCGGCGCCCAAGGCGGTGACGCCCTCGCTTCCCCATTCGAGTCTGATGTCCACCCCCACAGCATGCCCGCGCCGGAACGTGATGGCAGACTCCGCGCTGTGCGTGTTTACCTTGGCTCCGACCATGCCGGTTTCGAACTGAAGAACCACCTCGTGGCCCACCTCAAGGAGCAGGGTCACGACGTCGAGGACGTCGGCCCCTTCGTCTACGACGCGGCCGACGACTACCCCGCTTTCTGCATCGAAGCGGCCCGCCGCGTCGTCGCGGACGAGGGCAGCCTCGGCATCGTCGTCGGCGGCTCCGGCAACGGCGAGCAGATCGCGGCCAACAAGGTCAAGGGCGCTCGCGCCGGCCTCGCGTGGAGCGTCGAGACCGCGAAGCTCACCCGCGAGCACAACCACGCCCAGCTGATCGGCGTCGGCGCGCGGATGCACACCACCGAAGAGGCCACGGAGATCGTCGAGGCGTTCCTCGCGACCCCGCCGAGCCCGGACGAGCGCCACGGCCGCCGCGTCCAGCAGATCCTGGACTACGAGAACACCGGCTGGCCGCCGCCGCTGCCCGAGCACTGACATGCCCGAGGGGCACACGCTCCATCGCTTGGCACGTCTGCACAAACGCCGGTTCGCCGGGCATCCGGTCGAGGTGAGCAGCCCGCAAGGACGGTTCGCCGCCGAAGCGTCCCGTTTGGACGGCCGGGTGCTGGTGAAGGCCGAGGCGTACGGGAAGCACCTGTTCCACGACTACGGTCCACACGGGACGGTGCACGTCCATCTCGGCCTCTACGGCATGTTCTCCGACGTGCCGCTGCCCGTTCCGGAACCGGTGGGGCAGGTGCGGATGCGGCTGGCCGGCCCGACACACTTCGCCGACCTGCGCGGCCCGACCCGGTGCGAACTGCTCGACGGGCCCCAGGTGGACGCGATCAAGGCGCGGCTGGGCCCTGATCCGCTGCGCCGCGACGCGAAGCCGGACAAGGCATGGGAGCGGATCTCGCGGTCGAAGACGTCGATCGCGGCACTGCTGATGGACCAGTCGGTGCTGGCGGGCGTCGGCAACGTGTATCGCGCCGAAGTGTTGTTCCGGCACGGTGTCGCCCCGCTGGTTCCAGGCCGTGCGCTCGATCGCGCGCTGTGGGAGGACATGTGGGCGGATCTCGTGACGCTCATGCGGCACGGTGTCCGGGTGGGACGGATCGACACGGTCGCGCCGGAGCATCTGCCCGAGGTCACGGGCCGCGCGCCGCGGCAGGACCGGCACGGGGGCGAGGTCTACGTCTACCGGCGCGAGGGGATGCCTTGTCTCGTATGCGGGACGGCGGTGCTGCGGAGCGATCTGGCGGCGCGGAACCTCTTCTGGTGCCCGACCTGCCAGCCCGCCTGACGGTCTCGATGCGGACACCGCACCTCTGTGGTGCACGGTTCCCCTCGGGGCCGGTGCGCGTGTTGCGAAAGCCACTTTCGCAACCTTCAGCGTTGCGAAAGTGGCTTTCGCAACACGCGCCGCCGCCGCTTACCGTCCCAAGCTGACCGTGCTCCACGACGTTCGCGAACCGGTCCCGAACGCTATGAAAGGTCCTTTCCTTGCAAAATTTGCAAGGAAAGGACCTTTCATAGCGTTGAAGGCAGGGGCAACGCCGGGCTAGAAGTCGAAGCCACCGCCGTCGAATCCGCCGCCATCGAAGCCGCCGCCGTCAAACCCACCGGCGTCCCCGCCCGCGTCGCCTCCGGCGCCCGCGTCGCCGCCGGCGGCATCACCGGCACCGGCGTCCTCCTGGCCCGCGTCGTAACCCGACTCCCAAGCCGACGCGCTCGCGATACCCGCCATGCCGGAGAACATCGCGCTGAACAGCAGCATCGAACCGAGACCCCAGGCGCCGGCGACGAGCGCGGGCTTCCACCACGGCTCGCTGTACCAGCCCTGCGGCACCGGGCGGCCCGCCACCCGGCCGCCGGGGTAGTAGTGCGGCGTCCGCTGGCTCGGGTCCGGCGAAGCCTCGTAGTGCTCGCCCTCGACGTCGACCGAGCGGTGCTCGGTGACCTTGCCCGCCCTGTCCCGCTCTTCGCTGCCAGGCAGCTCCGGACCGGGGTCCATGCCCATCGCGAGGCGGGCCGCGCGGACGTAGTAGAGCCCTTCGATGGCGGTCTCGCGCACCAGGCGGGCCTGCTCGACGGTCTGCGCCTGCTCCATCTGGGAGCCCGCCGCGGTGAAACGTTCGGACGCGTCCGCCATCGCCTGCTGCGAGGCGGTGTCCGTGCCGGTGAGGTTCATGACCTGACCGCCCAGTCGTTCGACGAGGCGCCGTGCGTCCGCCTTCGCGTCGTCCAGCTGGCGCTTCTTGGCCGCCGCCTGGGATTTCGCGAAGTAGATGCCGCCGCCGACCACGACGACGAGGAGCACGATCAGGAAGATCGCGGTGCCCATGGGTTCACTCCAGGAATCGTTCGGCCTTTGCTCGGATCAACGCCGTGCGCCCGCCGGTGGTTCCCGCGCGCACTGGCGGGAGAAACTAGAACACGTTATAGTTCGGCTCCATGAAGTTCACCCTGTCGATCGCGATGAACCCGCTCGATCAGCTCGGCGAGCTCGCCCGTGCGGCCGAAGAAGCGGGTTTCTCCTCGATCGCGCTCCCGGATTCCCTGTTCTATTCCGAAACGGTCTCGGCCGACTATCCGTACACGCCCGACGGCAGTCGCTTCTGGACCGAGGAGACGCCCTGGGCCGATCCGCTGATCGCGGCCGCGTCGATGGGCGCGGTCACCGAACGGCTCACCTTCTACACCTCCGTGCTCAAACTGGGCTCCCGCAACCCGGTCCTGCTCGCCCGTCAGGTCAACTCGGTCGCGGCGCTCACCGGCGGCCGCTTCGGGCTCGGGCTCGGCGTCGGCTGGTCGCCGGAGGAGTTCCGCTGGTGCGGCGCGCCGTACGAGAAGCGCGGTAAACGCGTGGACGAGGCCATCGAGGTGCTGCGCCTGATCCTCGACGGCGGGATGGTCGAATTCCACGGCGAGTTCTTCGACTTCGACAAGCTCCGGATGAGCCCGACGCCGCCGTCGCGCGTGCCGTTCTACATCGGCGGGCACACCGACGTCGCGCTGCGCCGGGCCGCGCGCGTCGCCGACGGCTGGTCGTCGGCGATGATGAAGTTCGACGACCTCCGCGACACGATCGCCAAACTGCGCGGGTTGCTGGCCGACCAGGGCCGCGCCGAAGATCCCTTCGAGTACCAGGCCGTCTGCATCGACAAGTTCGGTCTCGACGGCTACCGCGAGCAGGGCGACATCGGGGTCACCGACATCATCACCATGCCGTGGGTGTTCGACGGCCTCGGTTTCGACGCCGAAGTCGGCCCGAAGCTGGATTCCATCAAGAAGTTCGGCGACGAGATCATCGCGAAGATCGGAGACTGAACCATGGGTGTCGACGTCTGCTGGGATCCGGCCGCCGCGCAGCCGCCCGCGCGCCAGGCCGCGTTCCGCTCGATGACCGCCGTCACCGCCGGGGACAAGGCCGCCTGGCTCGCGCTCTTCGCCGGAGACGCCGTGGTCGAAGACCCCATCGGCCCGTCGATGTTCGACGAGGAGGGCAAGGGTCACCACGGTCAGGACGGGATCAGTGCCTTCTGGGACAAGACGATCGCGAACGTCGAACGCTTCCAGTTCACCATCCGCGATTCGCACGCGGCCGGTGACGAGGTCGCGAACGTCGGCACCATCACGACGTACCTGCCCGGCGGCTACCGCGTCGACACCGACGGCGTGTTCGTCTACCGGGTGCGTGAGGACGGGCTGATCGTGTCGATGCGCGCGTTCTGGGAAACCGAGCGCGCCATGGCCACCGCCCGCAAGGACAGCGCCTAACCGAGCCGCTCCGCGCGCCGGGTCAGGTACTGCTTCTCGGGCTCGCTCGCGGTCTTGCCGGCGGCCCGGAGGTAGGCCTCGCGCGCGGAGCCGGTGTCCCCGGCCAGTTCCAGCAGATGCCCGCGGACGGAATCGAGCCGGTGGGTCTGGCTCATCCGGCTGTCGCCGTCGAGCGTGGCCAGCAGTTCGAGGCCCGCTTCCGGCCCGTTGACCTCGGCGACCGCGACGGCGCGGTTGAGCGTGACGACCGGGCCGGGCGAGACCTTCTCGAGCACGTCGTAGAGCGCGAGGATCTGCGACCAGTCCGTGCCTGCCGCGGTGGCCGCCTCGTCGTGGACGGCGGCGATCGCGGCCTGCAGCTGGTACGGCCCGACCGGGCCCGCCGCCAAAGCCTCGCTCACCAGCGACACGCCTTCCGCGATCACTTCCGCGTTCCAGCGCGAACGGTCCTGCTCGGCGAGGGGGACAAGCGAGCCGTCTTCACCGGTGCGGGCGGCGCGCCGGGCGTCGGTCAGCAGCATGAGCGCGAGCAGGCCGGTGACCTCGTCCTCGTCCGGCATGAGCCGCCGGAGCAGCCTGGTCAGCCGGATCGCCTCGGCGGTCAGATCCGCGCGGTGCAGTTCGGGGCCGCCGCTGGTCGTGTAGCCCTCGTTGAAGATCAGGTACAGGACCTGGAGGACGACGCGGAGCCGTTCGGCCAGTTCCCCGGCGGGCGGCAGGACGAACTCGGCGCCCGCCTTCTTGATGGTCTGCTTCGCCCGGCTGATCCGCTGGGCCAGCGTCGATTCCGGGACGAGGAAGGCGTTCGCGATCTCGCCCGTGGTCAGGCCGCCGACGGCGCGCAGGGTGAGCGCGAGTTGCGACGGCGGGGACAGGGAAGGGTGGCAGCACAGGAAAAGAACGGTGAGCGTGTCGTCCGATTCGGACACGGTGGACGGGGCGAGGTCCGTCAGCGCGTCGTTTTCCTCGCGCCGTCGTCGTGCGCTCTCGCTGCGCCACTCATCCACCAGCCGCCGCGTGGCGACCGTCGCGAGCCAGGACTTCGGACTCTCCGGAATGCCCTGCTCCGGCCATTGCTGCGCGGCCGAGAGCAGGGCTTCCTGGACGGCGTCCTCGCAGGCGTCGAACTGCCCGTGCTTGCGCACCAGCAACCCGATGACCTGCGGGGCCAGCTCCCGCAGGAGCGCTTCCACCTGACGATCGTCCTTCACGACGCCAGTCTTACCCCATTCAGGGAATCAGGCGACGGGGGAGTAGTGCGAAGCGTCGCCTTCGAGGGATTCGCTCGGCACCCCGTCGATGCCCACCGGGACGTCGCCCGCCACGGTCACCCGGTGCAGGCGGCGCGGCAGATCGTCGTAGTTGTCGACGGCGTAGTGCTGGGTGATGCGGTTGTCGAACAGCACCAGCTGATTCGGCTCCCAGTTCACCCGGACGACGTTCTCCGGCCGCGTCACATAGGACTGCAGCAGCCGCAGGATGTCCCGCGACTCGCCCTTGGACAGCCCGGCGATCCGCTGCGCGAACCCGCCGATGTACAGGCCGCGTTCCCCGGTCACCGGATGGACTCGCACCACCGGGTGAACCGTGCGGAACTTCCGCGAGACGAACACCTTGCGACGTTCCTGCTCCGCGTCGTCGAGGGTTTCCGGTGCCTTCGCGTAGTCGTAGTCGTTGGTGTGCTCGGCACGCAGCGTGTCCGCGAACGCCCGAAGCGGCCCTGGCAGGTCCCGGTACGCGGCGGCCGAGTTGGCGATCAGCGTCTCGCCACCGTAGGGCGGTACGACCAGGCTGCGCAGTGTGCTGGCCTTCGGCGGGTTGAGCACGAAGGTGACATCGGTGTGCCACTGGTTCGCGCGACCTTGCTCGCTGTCGACCGGCAGGATGGCGGGCTCACCATCGACCGAGGGAACGGTCGGGTGTGCCTTGGTCAGTTCGCCGAAGTGCTCGGCAAACCGCTGCTGGCCCGCGTCGTCGAGATCGACGTCGCGGAAGACGAGCGCCTTGTGCTCGTGCAGGGCCTCGGTCACGAACGCGACGGTCGCGGCGTCGAGTTCCTTGGCCGGATCGACGCCGAGGACCTGCGCGCCGATCCTTCCGGTGATCTTGCGGACCTCGACCTGGGTGTTGAGGGCGGTCATGCGGCGTGCTCCTTCACTGGGGTGCGGGTGGCGGGACGGGCGAGGCCGTAGTGGCCCCGCAAGGTCGTGGCGGTGTATTCGGTGCGGAACAGCCCGCGCTTTCGCAGTTCGGGGACGACGAGGTCGACGAAATCCTCGAGACCACCGGGAAGCGTGGGAGGCATGACGTTGAAGCCGTCCGCGGCGCCTTCGGTGAACCAGTGCTCCAGCTGGTCGGCCACCTGCGTGGCGGTGCCGGCGAAGACGCGGTGCCCTCGCCCGCCCGCCAGCCGCTCGATCAGCTGGCGGATGGTCAGGTTCTCGCGCCGCGCCAGGCCCGTGACCAGCTCGAATCGGCTCTGCGCGCCTTCGGTGAACATGCCGACGTCGGGCAGTGGACCGTCGAGCGGGTACGGCGTCAGATCGTGGTCGAGCATGGTCGACAGCTGCCGCACGCCGTACGCGGGCGTGATGAGGGCGTTGAGTTCGGCCTCGCGGTCCTTCGCCTCGGCCTCGGTGCGACCCAGGATCGGGCTGATCCCAGGCAAGATCTTGATCTCCTCCGGCGAGCGGCCGTACTTCGCGAGCCTGCCCTTGACATCGTCGTAGAAAGCCTTGCCCTCGGCGAAAGTCTGCTGCGCGGTGAACACCGCCTCGGCGAACCGGGCCGCGTACTCCTTGCCCGTCTCCGACGAACCCGCTTGGACCAGCAACGGGTGCCCCTGTACCGGCCGCGGGATGTTTAGCGGCCCGCGCACCTGGAAATGCGGGCCGTCGTGGTCGATCGGGTGGATGCGGTCGGTGTCGGCGTAGACGCCGCTCGCCTTGTCGATGACGGCCGCTTCGTCGTCCCAGCTGTCCCAAAGTTTCTTGGCGACTTCGACGAATTCGGTGGCGCGTTCGTAGCGCAGCGCGTGCGACGGCCGGGCGTCGCGGTTGAAGTTGCGGGCCTCGTCCTCACCCGCCGACGTCACGATGTTCCAGCCCGCGCGCCCGCCGCTGAGGTGGTCGAGTGACGCGAACTTCCTGGCCAGGTGGTACGGCTCGTTGTAGGTCGTCGACGCGGTGGCGATCAGGCCGATGCGCTCGGTCGCCCCGGCCAGCGCCGAAAGCAGCGTCAGCGGCTCGAACAGGGTGTGCGAGTTGTAGCGGACGTTGCCCCACAACGCGACACCGTCGGCGAGGAACAGCGAATCCAGCTTGCCGCGTTCCGCCGTGCGGGCGATGTCGACGTAGTGCTTCAGTGTCGCGGCGCGGTGCGGATCCGTGCTCGGATGCCGCCAGGCCGCCTCGTGATGACCGTTCGGCATCACGAACGCGTTGAGGTGTAGGTGTTTCACGCCTTCTCCTTGACCCGCCAGGTGGAGAACCGCCGCTCCAGCGCGACGAAACCCGCGTTGATGGCCAGGCCCAGCACCGAAACCGTGATGATCGCGGCGTACATCTGCTGGATCTGGAAGTTGACCTGCGAGTTGTTGATCAGATAGCCGAGCCCGGCCTTCGCGCCGACCATTTCGGCGGCGATCAGGATGAGGATCGAGTACGCCGCCGCCATCCGGACACCGGTGAAGATGGTCGGCACCGCCGACGGCAGGATCACTTTGCGGAACAGGCTCGGACTCGACAGCCCGAGCGAGCGCGCCGCCTTGACCAGCAAGGGATCCACGGTGTTCACCCCGGCGATCGTGTTGAGCAGCACCGGCCAGACGCAGGCGTAGACGATCAGCGCGATCTTGGACACCTCGCCGATGCCGAGCAGGAGCGTGAATACCGGCAGCAGGGCCAGCGCGGCGGTGTTGCGGGCCAGCTCCAGCAGCGGGTTCAGGAATTCCGCGAGTGGCCGGTACCAGGCGATCAGCAGGCCGAGCGGTACCGAGACGGCCACCGCGATGACGAATCCGGCGGCGGACCGGCCGAGACTGGCCAGCAGATGGTCGGCCAGCTGCCCGTTAAGGATCAGTTCCCAGAGGGCGGCGAGATCTTCCGACAACGGCGGAAGGAAGGTCCTCGTGCCCTCGTCGAGAACGTACCGGGGAGCGAGCTCCCAGATGGCGAGGAAGAGCAGGATCGCCGCCGAACTGCGGAAAGCCATGCTGAGCTTGCTCTTCTTGCGCGGTTTCGCGACGGCCTTCGGTCCTGTGTGGACTTTTGGCGCCTCGAGGGTGGCGGTCATCAGGCGGCCCTCCGGATCTCGTCGTGCAGGAGTTCCCACAGCCGGTGGCGATGGGCCACGAACGCGGGTGCCGAGCGCAGGTCGTCGTTCGAACGGTCACCGAGGTCGATGTCGACGACGTCCTTGAGCCTGCCCGGCCGCGACGTGAGCACCGCGACCTTCTGTCCCAAGTAGACGGCTTCTTCGATGCTGTGGGTGATGAAGACGATGGTCTTGCCGGTGCGCAGCCAGATCCGCCGCAGTTCTTCCTGCAGCAGTTCGCGGGTCTGGGAGTCCAGCGCGGCGTACGGTTCGTCCATCAGCAGCACGTCCGGGTCGTAAGCGAGGCTTCGCGCGATCGCGACGCGTTGCTTCATGCCACCGGAAAGCTGGTGGGGGAGATGGTCTTCGAAGCCGGAAAGCCCGACCAGGTCGAGGAATTCCCTGGCCCTGTCCGCGCGCTGCCGTTTGGTCAGCGTGCCGCCTTCGAGACCGAACTCGACGTTGGCGCGTGCGGTGCGCCAAGGGAACAGCGCGTACTGCTGGAACACGACCCCGCGGTCCAAACCGGGCCCGGTGACGGGTTTCCCGTCGATCAGCACCTCGCCGGAGGTGGGCTTCGCGAGCCCGCCGAGCAGGTCGAGCAGCGTGGACTTGCCGGAACCGCTCGGCCCGACCAGCGAGAGGAACGTGCCTTCCTCGATGTCGAGGGAGACGTCGTCCAGCGCGGTCAGCGTGTCGAAGGTCTTGGTGACCGAGCGGAGACTGATCTTGGCGGTCATGCGCCACCGCCTTCGCGGTACGGATTGAATTCGTTGGTGTAGATCTTCTTGAGGTCGACCTGGTCGTTCTTGATGAACCCGGACTGCTTGAGCCAGTCCGTCCAGAGCGTGTAGTCGTTGTCGGAGATCAGCCCGCCCTTGGTGACGCCGGTGCTCTTCCAGTACTTGAGCGTGTCGGTGTTCTCGTTGCGGCCGCGGTTCTGGATGATCTTGGTGAACCGGGCGATGACCTCGTCGCGTGGTGTGGTGCGCGCCCATTCGATCGCCTTGGCCACGCCGGTGACGAAGGTCTTCGTGGTCTCCGGGTACTTCTTGATGAAGTCGGTCCGCAGCACGTACGGGCCGCCGTTGTAGGGGCCGAACGCCTCGACGTCCTTCACGATGGGCCGCACACCGCCTCCGGCGAGGGCGCGGTCCTGGAGGACGCCGTTGAGCGCGGCGACGTCGATCTGGCCGTTGCGCAGGGCTTGTTCGGTGTTGATCGGCGGAAGGACGACCAGTTGCACCTGGTCGATCTCCGCGTCGGAGAGGCCGCTGCGCTTGAGCCAGGTGTCGAGGGCGGCCTCCAGGTTCGCGCCGACGGTGTTGACGCCGACCTTCTTGCCGATGAGGTCACGCGGCGTGCGGATCGGGCTGTCTTCCTTGACGTAGAAGCCCAGGAAGGTCTTCTCGTCGGAGCCGTAGTAATTGACGACGGCCTTGATCGGGGCGCCGGCGTCGACGAGTTTGGCGACCGCGCCGGTGAAGGCGCCGCCGAAGTCGGTCTGGTCGGTCGCGGCGGACTGGATGTCCTGCGGTCCGCTGATCGTGTTGCCGACCCACTTGAGTTCGACCGGGCCGAAGTACCCGAGGTCCTCGGCGAGTTCGGGGAACGTGACGTTGTTCGCCGACCCTTGGTAGCGGAGTTCGAGCTTCTCGGGCTGCCCGGCCACGCCCGCCGGACTCGCGGAGGCGCCGCAGCCCGACAGCGCCAATCCGGCGAGGAGCGCGGCGATCAAGGGCACTGGTTTCTTCACGGTGGGCTCTTTCGTTCGGGTATGCGTCGATGAAGAAGATTCTTCGCAGGCCCGGTGGAGAGCGTCAATTTTGCGATTTAGTGAAGTAACTCAGGAGGCGTTGGCGAGGGTGACGAAAAGCGGATCCTCGTAGAGGGCGTTCAGCATGACCGCTCCGCCCGCGGTCGCCAGCTCGGTTCCCGGAAAGCTCGACGCCACAACGTTTTCTTGAGGGGACTGGCAGATCCAGGAGCGTCGGGCGACCTCATCCCGGATCGTGGAAAGGCAGCCTTCGACGTCACGTACACTCTGATCGAGCACGATGAGGATTTCCGGATTGAGCACGTCGAAGAGCAATGCGGCGGCCTGTCCGACAATGCGCGCGCGCTCGTGAAAAAGGGCGATGGCGCTTTTGTTCCCCGACGCCGCCAAGCGGAGCACGTCGGCGAAGATCGGTTTTTCGATGATCTGTGCTTCGACGGCCTTGCGTGCGATCGTGCGCTCGGACACGGTGGCTTCGAGACAGCCGGAACGCCCGCAGGCGCAAGGTTCCTCGCTGTCGTCGACCCGCAGATGCGCCACCGCGCCCGCCGCCGACCGCGGTCCATGATGGACGGTGTCGCCGGTGGCGAAGGCGGCGTCGACCACGTTGCCGGTGAACAACTGCACCACACTGCGGCGCGCCCTCGGCTGTCCCAGGAGGCGTTCGGCGTGGATGAGCGCCCGCGAATGCCCGTCGACGCGGACGTCGAGACCGGTGACCTCGGTGAGCAGATCGCGCAGCGGGACCCCGTGCCAGCCGAGCAGACCGTGCTCCACCACGGTTCCCGACGACTCGTCGACCCACCCGCCGGTCGCCACCCCCAACCCGAGCGGCGTCCGCTCCGGCGCGTGTCCGACGAGGAGGTCGTCGAGCAGCTCCGCGATCTGCGCGACCTGCACGGCGGGCTCGGCGCCGTGATGCGGGGTTTCGTGCTGCACCAGCACTTTCCCGCGCAGATCCAGCAGCCCGACGGTGAGCTGGTCGACCGCGACATGCGCTCCGCACACCACGAACCGTTCCGTGTCGAGGTCGACCGGCACGAACGGCCTGCCGACCGCGCCGGTGACCTCGGGAAGCTCGGTGAGGTACCCACGGCGCATCAGCTCCGCCACATGCCCTGTGACGGCCGCGGCGCTCAGCCCGGTGCGGCGCGCGATGGTGCTGCGCGCGATCGCCCCTTCGTCCAGCACCACGCGGAGCACCGCGCTGGCACTGGCGCTCCGCCTGCCGGTCACGATGCAGATGTTCGCAAGCGGGTGCCGGCGGGCCTAGGGCTCTCAACATCCGGGAGCAAGCCGTCGGATGAACCGGGCGCTGCGCTCACAGTGGTCCTCGTATCCCCGCGCGCGATAGAAGGCGTGCGCGGCGGTCCGGTGGCGGGAACTGGTGACCTCCATGGTGTCGCAACCCAAGCGGAGCGCCTCCACCTCGGCCGCGGCGACCAGCTCGCGTCCGATGCCCGTTCCTCGACGGGTCTCGTCCACCACCAGGGCCACGATCCGCCCGCCGGAACCCGGCCGCTCGAGAAGCGGGATCGCGACCACCGCGACGACGCCGACGACCGCGCCGTCCACCTCGGCGACGAACGCGGCACCCTCGGGATGGCGGGCCCAGCGTTCGAGCCGGCCGCGCACGTCGGTCTCGTTGTTGTCCGGGTAACCCAGCTCGGCGAGGAGTGCTGTGACGGCGGGGGCGTCGGTGCTGAGGGCGTGGCGGATCTCCATGATCGCCATCTTGCCGGTCCGGGGACCGGTGTGATTCGGCGTGACTCGCGTGTCCAGGCGGCGAACTCGCGTGATCGGAGCCGGGACTCGCCGAGGCCGGACGCGTGATCCGGTACGAAAAAGGGCCGGACCCGCAGGTCCGGCCCCTTGAGTCGGGATGACAGGATTTGAACCTGCGACCCTCCGCTCCCAAAGCGGATGCGCTACCAAGCTGCGCCACATCCCGTGACTTCCCCGATCTCCCGGGGGGTGTGCGCACAGCCTAGCGGGTCACGCTAAGCTGTTTTCGCACCCGGTACTCCGGGGGCACGCGGGTGTAGCTCAATGGTAGAGCCCTAGTCTTCCAAACTAGCTACGCGGGTTCGATTCCCGTCACCCGCTCCATCGTTCCACAGCAGAACCCGCAGGCGCCTGGCCTGCGGGTTCTTTCGTTTCCGGGCCTTTCTCGTGAGTGGTCAGGACGGTTAGAACCGTCCTGACCACTCACGAGAACCGCGGCTCAGTCGGAGTCCGACGGCGCCACGGCCTGCGAGAGGCCACTGGAGGCGGCGTCCGCCTCGAGGTGCGCGGCGATCAGGTCCAGCAGCTTGTCGGTGTCGACGGGCTTGGTCACGTAGTCGTCCGCGCCCGAAGCGAGCGTTCGCGCCTTGTCCTCCGCGGTCGCCTTCGCCGTGACGGCGATCACGGGCAGGTCTTCGTGCGCGGCCTCGGCGCGGATGGCGGTGATCGTGGCGTTGCCGTCCAGTTCCGGCATCATCACGTCCATCAGGACGAGCGCGGTGTCCTCGTGCCGTTCCAGCGCCCGGATGCCGGCGACGCCGGTCTCGGCGTAGATGACTTCCAGGCCGTTGCGCTCCAGCACGGCGGCCAGCGCGAAGACGTTGCGGAGGTCGTCGTCGACGATCAGGATCTTCTCGCCGTGGAACCGCTGTGACGGCGCGGTAGGGGCCACCTGCGGCACGGCCATGATCAGCGGGACACCGCTAGCCGCGGCGGCGGTCGGGACGACGAGGTTCGACGCGCTCACCGGCAGGTACAGCGTGAACGTGCTGCCCTTGCCGGGTTCGCTGCGGACGCGCAGTTCGCCGCCGAGCAGTTCCGTCAGCTGCTGGCTGATCGACAGGCCCAGCCCGGTGCCGCCGTACTTGCGGCTGGTGGTGCCGTCGGCCTGGCGGAACGCGTCGAAGATGATCGCGAGTTTGTCCGGCGCGATGCCGATCCCGGTGTCTTCGACGGCGAACGCGAGGACGCCGGGGGCGGTGCGGAGCGAGTCGGCTTCGACCTCGCCCGAATCGGCCATCCGGATGTGCAGGCGCACGCCGCCCTCGTCGGTGAACTTCGCCGCGTTGGACAGCAGGTTCCGCAGCACCTGCTGTACGCGGTGTTCGTCGGTGTGGATCGACGACGGCACCGGCGGGTCGATCAGGACGGCGAACTCGAGACCCTTGTCCGAAGTGAGCGGTCGGCAGATCGATTCGACGTACTCGACCACCTCGGGCAGCGTGACGTCGGACATCTGCAGGTCCAGGTGACCGGCCTCGACCTTGGCCATGTCCAGGATGTCGTTGATCAGCTGTTGCAGGTCGCTGCCCGCCGAGTAGATCGTCCGCGCGAACTGGATCTGCTTCTCCGACAGGTTCCCGTCCGGGTTCTCCGAAAGCAGTTTCGCGAGGATCAGCGCGCTGTTGAGCGGCGTCCGCAGTTCGTGCGACATGTTCGCCATGAACTCGGATTTGTACTGCGAGGCCATGGTCAGCTGTCCGGCGCGCTCTTCGAGTTCCTGTCGCGCCTGCTCGATCTCGCTGTTCTTGACCTCGATGTCGCGGTTCTGCTGGGCCAGCAGCGCCGCCTTCTCCGCCAGATCCGTGTTGGACCGGCGCAGTTCCCGTTGCTGCGCCTGCAACTGCTCGGACCGGGCGCGCAGTTCCTGTGCCAGGCGCTGGGATTCGGTCAGCAGCGCCTCGGTGCGAGAGTTCGACTGGATGGTGCTGACGTTGACCGCGATGGTCTCCTTCAGCTGCTCCAGCAGGTCGATGTGGACGGTGCTGAAGGCGTTGATGGTCGCCAGTTCCAACACTCCGAGGACCTCGCCCTGGAACAGCACCGGCAGCACGATCACGTTCACCGGAGCGGCCGAGCCGAGCCCTGAGGAGATGAGCGCGTACTCCGGCGGGGCTTCGTGGACCAGTATCGTGCGGCGGTCGACGGCGGCCTGGCCGATGAGCGACTCGCCGGGGGAGAACCGCAGCCCGGTCTGGGATTTCGCCAGCCCGTAGGTCGCGATGCTCTCCAGCACCACCTCTTCCTGCTCGTCTTCGCGGGCGAGGAAAAACGCGCCCTGCTGCGCGGACACGAGCGGGGTCAGTTCGGACAGGATCAGCGACGCCACCGACGCGAGGTCCCGGTGCCCCTGCATGAGCGCGGACAGCCTGGCCAGGTTGGTCTTGAGCCAGTCCTGCTCGCGGTTCGCGCGGGTGGTCTCCTTCAGGTTCGCGATCATCTGGTTGATGTTGTCCTTGAGTTCGGCCACCTCCCCGGACGCGTCGACGGTGATGTGCCGGGTCAGATCGCCGGCCGTCACCGCGGTGGCCACCTGCGCGATCGCCCGCACCTGAGTGGTCAGGTTCCCGGCGAGCTGGTTCACGCTTTCGGTCAGCCGCGACCACGTGCCCGCGACACCGGGCACCTCCGCCTGACCGCCGAGCGTGCCGTCCGTGCCGACCTCGCGGGCGACACGGGTGACTTCGGAGGCGAACGCCGACAGCTGGTCGACCATCGTGTTGATGGTCGTCTTGAGTTCGAGGATCTCGCCACGCGCGTCGATGTCGATCTTCTTCGACAGATCGCCCTGCGCCACCGCGGTGGTCACCGTCGCGATGCTGCGGACCTGGCCGGTCAGGTTGTCGGCCATGACGTTCACGTTGTCCGTCAACGCCTTCCACGTACCCGCGACGTTCGGCACGCGGGCCTGGCCGCCGAGGATGCCTTCCGTACCCACCTCGCGGGCGACCCGGGTGACCTCGTCGGCGAACGCGCGCAGCGTCTCGACCATGCTGTTGATCGTCTCGGCGAGGACCGCGACCTCGCCCTGCGCGTCGATCGAGATCTTCTTCGACAGGTCGCCGTTCGCCACCGCCGTCGTCACCGTCGCGATGCTCCGTACCTGGTCGGTGAGGTTGGTGGCCATGACGTTGACGTTGTCGGTGAGGTCCTTCCATGTCCCGGCGACGCCGCGCACCTGTGCCTGGCCGCCGAGCTTGCCCTCGGTGCCGACCTCGCGGGACACCCGGGTGACTTCGTCGGCGAACGCCGAGAGCTGGTCGACCATGATGTTGACGGTGTTCTTGAGCTCCAGGATCTCGCCGCGCGCGTCGACGATGATCTTCTGTGTCAGGTCGCCCTTCGCGACGGCGGTGGTCACCTGGGCGATGTTGCGGACCTGGTCGGTCAGGTTCTTCGCCATGAAGTTGACGTTGTCGGTCAGGTCCTTCCAGGTCCCGGCCACACCGGGCACCTGCGCCTGACCGCCGAGCCGTCCGTCGCTGCCGACCTCGCGGGCGACGCGGGTGACCTCGTCCGCGAACGCCGACAGCTGATCCACCATGGTGTTCAGCGTGTTCTTCAGTTCGAGGATCTCGCCCTTGGCGTCGACGGCGATCTTCTGCGAGAGGTCGCCCTTCGCCACCGCGGTCGCCACCTGGGCGATGTTCCGGACCTGCGCGGTGAGGTTGTTCGCCATGAAGTTGACCGACCCGGTGAGGTCGCGCCAGGTCCCGGCGACGCCGGGCACCTGTGCCTGGCCGCCGAGCTGCCCTTCCGTGCCGACCTCGCGCGCCACCCGCGTGACCTCGTCGGCGAACGACGAGAGCTGGTCGACCATCGTGTTGACGGTCGTCTTCAGTTCGAGGATCTCGCCGCGCGCGTCGACCGTGATCTTCTGCGTCAGGTCGCCCTTGGCGACCGCGGTGGTGACCTGGGCGATGTTGCGGACCTGGTCGGTCAGGTTGTCGGCCATCTGGTTCACCGAGTCGGTGAGCCCGCGCCAGGTGCCCGCCACGCCCGGCACGGTCGCCTGACCGCCGAGACGGCCTTCGCTGCCGACCTCGCGGGCGACACGGGTGACCTCGTCCGCGAACGCCGACAGCTGGTCGACCATCGTGTTCAGGGTGTTCTTGAGCTCGAGGATCTCGCCCTTGGCGTCGACGTTGATCTTCTGCGAGAGGTCGCCCTTGGCGACCGCGGTGGCCACCTGGGCGATGTTGCGGACCTGGTCGGTCAGGTTGTCCGCCATCAGGTTCACCGAGTCGGTGAGGTCGCGCCACGTGCCCGCGGCGCCGGGGACCTGCGCCTGGCCGCCGAGACGGCCTTCGCTGCCGACCTCGCGGGACACCCGGGTCACTTCGTCGGCGAACGCCGAGAGCTGGTCGACCATGATGTTGACGGTGTTCTTGAGCTCCAGGATCTCGCCGCGCGCGTCGACGTTGATCTTCTGGGTCAGGTCGCCCCGGGCCACCGCGGTGGTCACCTGGGCGATGTTGCGCACCTGGTCGGTCAGGTTGCTGGCCATGACGTTGACGTTGTCGGTGAGATCACGCCAGGTGCCCGCCACGCCAGGGACCTCGGCCTGCCCGCCGAGCCGTCCTTCGGTGGCGATCTCACGGGCCACTCTGGTGACCTCGGTCGCGAACCGCGAAAGCTGTTTGATCAGGCCGTTGACCGTCTTCGCGACTTCGGCGAACTGACCCTGCAGCGGCCGCCCGCCGACTTCCAGCGGCATCGGCTCGGACAGATCACCCTCGGCGACCGCACCGAGGACGCGGTTGAGCTCGGCAGTGGGCCTGCTCACGTCCTCGATCAGCCCGTTGACGACGTCGACCGCGGTGGCCCAGCCGCCGGGGCCGATCTCGGCCGCCACCCGCTCGGTCAGCCTGCCTTCCTTGCCGACCGCCTCGCGGACGCGCAGGAGTTCGGCCACCAGTCGCTGGTTCCGTTCGGCGATGTCGTTGAAGGCGCCCGCGAGCTGGGCCGCGAGCCCGTCTCCGTGCGCCACGAGCCGCCGCCGGAAGTTGCCGTCCCCGAGGTCACGAGCCGCCGCGAGCAGGCGTTCCAGGGTCGCTTCGTCCACCTGGCCGCCACCACCTTCCACGGGGAGCCGGTCCCTTTGGGAGTGCTGTGTCATCTGTGTCGACCCTCTCCACCACGCATGCCAAGCCATGGTCGTCGCATCAGCGTGCCATGATTCGACCTACACTTCGAGCCAGTCCGCCCGCTCACACTGCGCTACCCGCAAGGCAGGAGGAGGTCCGGGAATGGTGTCACGGCCCGCCCCGGCCTCGACGTCGCTCCCCTCGGAGTCGTCGCCCCCGACGAGCGAGGGAGCCCTGCCCGAGTCCGGGCGGTTCTGGCGTGAGCTGCTCGAAGACGTCCGTGACGCGGTGCTCGTGCAGGACGTCGGCGGCGCGCTGCGCTGGTCGAATCCGGCCGCCCGTGAGCTGTTCGGCGGCGGCCGCCCGGTGCTGACCGCCGAAGGCCCCGACGTCGGGCATGTCGAGCACACCGGCCGCCGGTTCCCGGCCCGGATCCGGACGTTGCCCGGCGGCTGGCACGCGTGGACGGTGACCTCCGCGGTCGCGGCCGACGGCCCGCGCGTGGACGGCTTCCTCGCCGCTTCGGCGCCCCGGCTCGCCTCCGCGCGGGGCAGGCACGGGACGGCGAAGGTGATCGCCGAGGTCGCCGCGGCCGAACTCGCGGACTGTGTCTTCGTGCTGCTGCCGACCACCCGCGGCCGGTGGGAGTGGTGGAGCTGCGATAACCGCACCACCCACGGGCACGGCCGGATCAGGCGCGTCCCCGCCCAGCTGGCGCCGGTGCTCGCCGGTACCTTCGCCTCCACGGACGGGATCGAGGCCAAGACGGTCCCGGAGGAGGAGATCGCGGCCCTGCCCGCGATGGTCGCGGAACGGCTCGCCGTCCATTCGTCGGTGACCGTGGTTTCACTGGGCTTCGACGGCGGAGCCGGGGTCACCGGCGCGGTGGTGCTCGGCAGGCGTGGCGCGCCCGCGTTCGGCGAGGACCACCCGCGAGCGGTGACCGAGTTCGCCCGCGCCGCCGGGACGGCATTGGCGAACGCGCACCGCTACGCCCGCCAGGAAGAGGCCACGCGAGGCCTGGAGACCACGCTGCGCCCGACGCCGCCCCCGGACGTCCACGGCGCCAAGTTCGACGTCTGGTACGAGCCCTCGGGCGGTCTGCTCGACGTCGGCGGCGACTTCTACGACGTCCTGCCGCGGGAAGGCGGCGGCGCGATGTTCGTCCTGGGCGATGTCTGCGGCAAGGGTGCCGAGGCGGCCGCGCTCACCGGCCGGGTCCGGCAGTCCCTCGCCGCGCTCGACCTCGTCGAGCACGACAACACGACGTTGCTGAGCCTGCTGAACGCCCTGCTCATCACCGGCGGCAGCGGCCGGTTCGCCACGCTGGTGCTCGGTTCGGTGCAGGCTGGCGAAGAAGGTCTCGGTGTCACCCTGGCCTCCGGCGGGCATCCCGCGCCGCTGGTGGTGCGCCGCCGCGGCGGGGTCGACGAGATCACCCTGCCCGGCACGCTGGTCGGGATCTCGCCGCAGGCCCGGTTCGCCGAGACGGCCATCCGGCTGGCCGAGGGTGACGTCTGCCTGCTCTACACCGACGGGATCACCGAAGCTCGCCACCACGAGCGGCCCTCGGACCTGTTCGGGGACGAGCGGCTGCGGGAACTGCTGGCCGGCTGCCAGGGGATGTCCGGCCGCGAGGTGGTCGCCCGGGTCCGCTCCGCGGTACGGGAATGGCTCGGCAGCGGGACGCACGACGACATCGCGGTCCTCGCCATCGAAGCCTCACGCCCCGTCCAGTAGCCGCACCACCGCCCGCTCCACGATGTCGCGGGCCTCGTCGGGATCGGCGGCCTTCTCGGCCCGTCGCGTGGCGCGCGCGATGGTCCGATCCTCGTGATAGGCGGTGACCACGCGGGGGTCCACATAGGACCGGCGGGCGACGGCAGGGGTGTTGCCCAGCCCTTCGGCCACCTCGGTCATCACCGTTTTCTCCACCCGTTTCAGGCCGCGCTGACTGGACGGCTTGTCCAGGCCCGCGAAGGCGGCCGCGGCCAGGACCGTGGCGTTCCAGGTGCGCAGATCCTTGGCGGTGAAGCCGTCGCCGACGATTTCCCGGAGCCGGTCGTTGATGTCGTCGGCCTTGACCTCGTGCCAGCCGTCACCGTCGCGGTAGGCGAGCAGGCGCACGTCGCCGCCCCGCACCCGCCGGAGTGAGCGGACCAGCCGCACCAGTGCGTCGTCCCGCAGCCGGACCTTCCGCTGGATGCCGTGTTTCGCGGGGTAGTCGCACACCAGGCAATCACCGCGGAGTTCGACGTGCTCGCACAGCAACGTCGCCACTCCGTGGGTGCCGTGCTCGTCGGCGTAGCTCTCGCCGCCGGTGCGGAAGACCCCGAGGTCGATCATGCGGAGGGCGCCGGCGAGCACGCGTTCCCGCTTCAGGCCGCGAGAGTCGAGATCGTCCTGGACCGCTTCGCGCAGTTTGGGCAGCTTTCGCGCCAGGGCGAGGACACGCTCGTGTTTCTCCTCGTCCCGGGTCCGCCGCCATTCGGGGTGATAGAGGTATTGCTTCCGGCCGGCGTCGTCGATCCCGACCGCCTGGATGTGGGCGTTCTCGTGCGGGGAGATCCACACGCGCCGCCACGCGGGCGGGATCGCCAGCGCGTTGATCCGCTCGATCGTTTCCCCGTCCGTCAGCGGCTCGCCGTCCGAGGTCAGGTAGCCGAAGCCACGACCTCTGCGCCGCCTCCGGACACCGGGGGACCCGAGGTCCGCTCGCCGAAGTCGCATGAGCGGCGGATACCCGGCGTGATCGCGGTTCATGCCCAGGGTTCGGCGCTCTTCCTCCGGGGTAGTCCGAGAGCGAACGACGACCTCAGGAGGGAATCCGATGGCGACATCGCTGAACGGACGCCGCGTGGCCATCCTGGCCGCGGACGGCGTGGAACAGGTCGAACTGGTCGAGCCCCGCAAGGCGGTCACCGACGCCGGGGCGACGGCCGAAGTGGTCTCGCTGGAGCCCGGCGAGATCCAGGCCATGAACGGCGACATCGACAAGGCGGACAAGTTCACCGTGGACCGCGTCGTCAAGGACGTCACGGTCGACGACTTCGACGCGCTCGTGCTGCCCGGCGGCACGATGAATCCGGACAATCTACGCGCGGACGAGGACGCCGTCCGCTTCGTGCGCGACTTCGTGAACAGCGGCAAACCCGTCGGGGTGATCTGTCACGGCCCGTGGACGCTGGTCGAGGCCGACGTCGTCCGCGGCCGCACGCTCACGTCGTACCCCAGCATCCGCACCGACATCCGCAACGCCGGCGGAACCGTCGTCGACCAGGAGGTCGTCACCGACGGCAACCTGACGTCGAGCCGCAATCCGGACGACCTGCCCGCGTTCTGCGCCGCGATCGTCACTGGATTCGCCGGGTAAACGAGTGGCGCACGTCACAGATCTGAGGGATCGTGGGTGGCGGGAGAAGGAGGTGCCGCGATGACCGTGCATGCCAGACGCTACGGCCGTTGGTGCCGTGAGCATTTCGACACCGAGCACGAGCCGGAACACCCGCGACCCGCGGAGACCGCGGCCGCCCCGGAGGTCACCGATGTCCAGGCCGAGCAGGCCCAGGCGGGTGACGCCCCGGAAGCGAGACCGGGCTCGCTCAACTGAGCGAGCGCCGGTACCAGACCCGTTTCGGGCCGGGGAGGCCGATCCGCGAGACCAGGTCGGTCACCACGCCGCCGATGATCAGCCACAGCAACGCGGCGAGACCGTCGTTGAACAGGGTGCGGAGTTTGGGGCCGTCCGGGGTGAACAGGTTCCGCAGCCCGAGCGAGACGGCGCGCGACCACTGGTCGATCAGCTGCGCGAACCCGTTCCCCGGATTGGCCTCGCCGAACACCAGCAGGATGTGCACGATCAGCACCAGTGCGAAGATCCAGCACACCGCATGGACGATCGCGTTGACGACCCGCACGACGCGGATCCTTGTGGGTGTCCGTTCGACGATCTCTTCCTGCGGCTCTCGCGGGTCGTTGATGTAGGTCATCGCCGTCTCCCATCATCGTCCACAATGGACATCCTGCTGCGCGATCGCTCAGCCGGGCGGCCCTGGCCTGTCGCTCTTGGTCGTCGGGGGCCGGGGTTTGGTCTTGGTCGGCTTCGTCGGGGTGGTCGGCCGGTCGCTCGAAGCGGTCGTGCCGTCCGGGGTCGGCGTGGCGCCGGTGCTCCCGGTGGCGCCGGGCTGATTCGCGGTGGCCGGGACGGCTTCAGTGACCACGACCGTGCCGTTGCTCGCCTTCGGGCCGCGGGTGGGCACCTCGACGGCCTCCGAGGATGGCGGTCCCTGGCCCGCGACCGGGCCGGACGAGCCGGTCGCCGCCGGGGGAAGCATTCCGCCCGGCTGGGCGGGCGCGGGCGCCCCGGTCTGGTTGAGCACGAGCATGACACCGAGGGTGATCGCGGCGGCGGGCGCGCTGACGGCGGCGACCACGGCCGCCCGTTTACGGGTCGCGGGCGCGAGCCGGACCACCTTCGTCCCGGTGGAATCCTCCAGCAGGATCCGCGAGATCGCCGCGGCCGTCGGACGCTGGGCCGGCTTCCGCCCGGTCATCCCGCGCAACAAGGTCGTCATGGTCACCGACAGCCCGCCGGGGATCCGGGGCGGCCGGTGCAGCCGCCCGACCGCGGCCTCCACCGGCGTCCCGGTGTACTCCCGCTCCCCGGACAGGCATTCGAGCAGGACGAGGCCGAGCGAATAGATGTCGGCGGGCGGGCCCACGTTCTCGCCGCGGACCTGTTCGGGTGCCATGTACGCGGCCGTGCCGACGACCCCGCCGGTCTCGGTCACCCTGGTCGCGTCGAAGGCGTGCGCCACGCCGAAGTCGCCGATCAACGGGCCGTCTTCGGCGATCAGGATGTTCGCCGGTTTCAGGTCGCGGTGGGTGATGCCGTGCGCGTGGACGTGCGCGAGCGCGTCGGTCAGCCGGGCGGCAAGCTCGACGACCTCGTCCTGGGGGAGCGGGCCCGACCGGAGGCGCTGGGCCAGGTTCGGGCCTTCGACCAAGCGCATCGTGAGGTAGGTGTAGCCGTCGTCGGAGCCCGCGTCGTACAGCGGGACTAGCCCGGGATGGCGGACCGCGCTGAGGGTCTGGATCTCCTGTTCGCGGCGGCGTTCGTCCCTGACCATCGTGTCCGCGTGGAAGAGTTTCAGCGCGACTTCGCGCCCTTCGCGCAGGTCCCAGGCGCGGAAGACACGCGCGGTCGCGCCGCGGCCGAGCAGTTCCCCGACCTCGTACCGGCCGGCGAGCCTGCGCGGCAGATGGTCCGGGTCGTGGACGTTCAGGCTGAACCGGCGCTGAGTGGTCCCGGGGTCTTCTTCCTCATCACCACCAGTACGCGCACCCGCGTCGTCCATCGGTGCTACCTCCGTCTCACCGGCCGAACGCCGTATACCCGGTCCGGCCCCGGGCGAAACAAGGTTTGCGAGCGTACCGGAGATGAACGGGGGGTTCACCCTGAACGGCGGGCAACCGGGGCGGGGGCCGGACGTCTCGTGGTCATGAAGCCGAACCGGTGGGCCGCGCTCGCCGCCACCGCACTGACCGCCCTGGCCGTCTTCACCCCGCCCGCCGCCGCCGACGCGCTGGTGCCCAAGGGTTTCGCCCCCGCGTCGACGAGCTGGACCGGACCGCTGCGCGGCTTCGTCCTCGGCTTTTCCCCGTGCGGCAGACCGGGATGGTGCGCGTCGCTGCTGTCGACCACCGATGGCGGGAAGCGGTGGCGCCGCGTCGGTGAACCGCCGATCTCGTTGCCGGACAACCACAATCAGGTCAAACTCACGGTGATCGACGAGCGCGACGCGTTCCTTTCCGACGGCACCCGGCTGCTCGCCAGCCACGACGGCGGCGGCAACTGGTCCGAGGTCCGGCTCGTCGGGGTCCGGGAACCCTTCTATATTTCGAAGATCGCCGAATCCGGACCGCGGGTGTTCGCGATGGTCACCGGATTCGGCACTCCGTCGACGACGACGCTGTACGCCGGGATCTCCGGCACGCGGCTGCTCCTGCCGGTCCCGGGATTCACCGTCACCGGCTCCTCGACCTACGGCGACATCGCCACCAGCGGTGGGGTCCAGGTCTCGATGGGGGCGGACCACCGTGTCCAGAAGTACTGGACTTCGTCGGACGGCCTGACCTTCACGAACGCGCCGCCGCCTTGCCCGGCGGACAGCTCGGCTTCGCTGAGCGGAGTCCGGCGGGGGCAGGTGCTGGCGCTGTGCAGCGGGGGACCGGGGACGCCGCAGCCGGGGGCGACCGTCCGGCGGCTGTGGCGCGCGCCGAAGCTCGGCGGGCATTTCACCGGGACGGGCCAAGCGCCGACACTCGGGATCGACCAGAGCTTCAGCGCGGCCTCGCCCGCGGCGGCGACCGTCGCGGCGGAAGGCGGTGGCACCGGATTCCTGCACAGCACCGCCGACGGCGGGTCGACCTGGACGACGACCGTGCTCAGCGGCCGCGGTGTCTGCCTCAACGACCTGGACTTCCCGGACGAGCGGGTCGGGGTGGTCGTGGACGGCCTGCCCGACGCGGAAGGCGGGTCCGCCGTGTACCGCACCACCGACGGCGGTGTCACCTGGCGTGAGCTCGTCTTCGGCTGATCGTCGCAGGTAGGCAAGGCCCTTGGGGAGGTTCACTTGGATGCACGCCATGTCGTAATCTGTGTACGGTCCGTCGATGTCGAGGGAGCCGTGGGCGCGTTCGCGCGGCCCGTGCGCGGCTGAAGGGTGGAACGTGTCCATGACTTCGGACGAGGTCCGGTCTGTGCCGAGGCGCCCGCTTCCCCTCGACTACAGCAAGCCCAACCTCGCCCGGATGAAGGACGTCCTTCTCGGCGGGCACGACCATTACGAGGTCGACAGGCGGGCCGTCGAGGACCTGCTCGCCGTCGCCCCCGACGCCGCGGCCATGGCCAAGGAGTTCCGCTCCTGGGCGAACCGGGTGGTCCGGTTCCTCGCCGGCGCCCGCGGTATCGACCAGTTCCTCGACCTGGGTTCCGGCCTGCCCACCTCGGAGAACACCCACCAGGCGGCGCAGCGGTACAACCCGGACGCGCTGGTCGTCTACGTCGACCAAGACCCGGTCGTCCAGGCGCACGGGCTGGCGTTGCTGGAAGACCACCTCGTCCACGTGAGCGGCGCGGATCTGACCGATCCCGGGCAGACCGTCGCCGATCCGGTCGTCGCCGAGCACATCGAGTTCGACCGCCCGGTCGCGGTGATCCTGAACTCGGTGCTGCACCACATCGAAGACCTCGGCCAGGCACAGGCCGTCGTGCGCGCCTACGTCGACGCGATCGCACCCGGCTCCTACGTGCTGATCACCCACGACTTCACCCCGGGCGAGGGCGCACGCGGCGCGCTCGCCCGGAAGCTCGACGACCTCATGGCGAGCACCGGGCACCGCACGGTGCACCGCGGCCGCGACGAGATCGAGTCGCTGTTCGACGGGCTGGAAGTGCTCGAGCCCGGCGTCGTCCACCTGCACGAATGGTGGCCGGAAGGGCCGCGGCTCGCGCCGTTGAGCGAGCTGAACCAGCTGAGCCTCGGCGGTGTGGGGATCAAGCCTTAGGGCGGGGCAGGTCGTCGTCGGCGCGTTGCGAAAGCCACTTTCGCAACCTTCAACGTTGCGAAAGTGGCTTTCGCAACGGCCCGTGGGGGACCGATACGGCCGCGCGCTCAAGCCCTCAGCGACCTGAAGAACGCCGTCAGTTCGTCGTGCGCGGTCCCGAAGTCCTCGGTGTTGCCGGTGAATGCCAGTTCCAGCGTCTCGCCGTCGGACAACTCCAGCGTCAGGTACGCGGTGAGCTTCCGGCGGGGAAAACCGCCCGCGACGATGTCCGGGAACGGGATCCGCCGGGCGCCCCGCTCGGCGCGCAGATCGTCGAGGCCGCGCTCGCGCAGCTTCCGGATCCGCTTGCGGTCCGACACACCGCGCGCCCCGATCAGGCCGGCGAGGCCGCGGCGGATCAGCACCGAACGCGCCATCGGCAGCAGCACCACTTCGGTGTCGCAGACGATCAGGTCGTAGAGCTTCCGCTTGGCCTTGAGCGCGGTGAACAGCCCGAGCATCCTGGCTTCGGCGGGATCCGGTTCCGGCTGGGGTTCCTGTTTGCAGAAGTACGCGGCGGGCACGCTCAGCAGCTGCAGGTTGTGGACCAGTTCGTCGACCGCGCGGGGGCTCCGCACCGCCGGGCCGACCAGTTCGGCGACGTCGAACGGCTCGCCGTCGCCGAGGCACAGTTCCCAGCCGCCGCCCCAGTTCAGGCGGTGCGCGGCGACGCCGTTGTCGATCATCGCGGCGGTGACGGTGTCGGCGAACAGCTCGGTGAGCAGTGCGAGGCCGTCCTCGCGGGACGGCGCCCGCAGGGGTTTGGCGAGCGCGTCGGCGTCCCCGTCACGCAGCACCCGCACGACCTCGCCGATCGTGCCGCGCGGCGCCAGCCTGCTCTCGATCCCCGCCGAGGTCAGCAGCCTCGCGCCCTCCGCCACCGAAGCGCGGCCCGCGCGTTTGACGACCTCGTCCCAGTCGGCGCGCGGTCCGACGTCGCGGACCAGCACGTTCAGTTCCGCCTCGGGCACGTCGATCTTCGGCGCGCCCAGGAGCGACCAGCCCGGCCGCGCGTCCGGCTTCACCGGGTTGTCCGGCACGCCCGCCAGCGCGGCGATCCGCCGCTTCGTGGGCGGATGGCTGTCGTACTTCGACAGCTCTTCGCCGTCGATGACGTCGTCGGCGTACTCGGTCACCCAGTCCCGCTGGACGGGGTGGTTGAGGTACGACCGGAACCCCAGCAGGACGGCGGGGGTGCGCCGCGCCGCCGCGCCGAGCGAGAGATAGCGCTCGGAGTAGTCCTTCCACAGCGGGCTCAGCGTGGCGACCTTCCGCAGCGCCGCGGCCGCCGTCCGGCTGCCCGCCGCGAGCACGGACGCCTCGTCGGCCTGCAGTTCCTGCCTGCGGTTCGCCGACCGCGCGACCAGGAGATACAGCTTGGAGTAGGCGGAGAGCAAGGCCCTGGCGGGGCCGCCGTCCAGCCTGTCGACGGTGAAGGCGAGCGTCTGGGTGCCGCGGTAGGTCAGCGCGAGCAGGCGGGTGTGGCCGCCGCTGTAGTGGCCGAGTTCGTGCGCGAGCACCGCGCGCAGCTCGCTCACGCTCAGCGCGGCCAGCAGCGGCAGCCCGATCAGCATCGTGCGGCGGCCCGGCCGCAGACCGAGGAAGCGGGCGTCCTCGCTGACCGCGGCGTTGATCTCGCCGATCAGCACGATCTCGTCCGGCGGCCGCGTCTTCACCTGGGCGGCGAGGTCGTCGATCATCTCCCACAGCGCGGGATGCGCCTCGCGGTCCAGCCGCGGTCCCTCGATCGGGGGACGCCGCGCCCGCAGCGCGCTCACCAGCCCGAAGCCGAGCGCGATCATGATCGCGAGCCCGCCGAGCATGACGTAGGTGCCGATCTTGCCCTGGATCCGCAGGCCCGCCAGCACACTGGCGACACCCACCGCGACGACCACCACTGGGAACGCCACGAGCAGAAGTGTCGCGAGGACGGCGCGTCCTCGGGCCTGCATCGTCCGGTTACCTCTTTTCGCACAAGTGCCGTCTGTGCGGCCGAATAGTAACCGGCTACGCAGCGGGCTCGGGCCGGAACAACGAGCTACGCCCGTGACCTGCGAAGTCCGTGAAGGCCTCCTTGAGGGACTCTGGGTCCCTCAAGGAGGCCTTCACGGACAGCGGACCGTGCTCAGGCGACGTTGAAGGTGTCGGGATCCGGCCCGGTCCGCTCGCCCCGGTCCAGCACGGACAGCGAAGCGATGTCCTCCTCCGACAGCGTGAACCCGAAGACGTCGAGGTTCTCCTTGATCCGCGACGGCGTCACGGACTTCGGGATGACGATGTTGCCCAGCTGCAGGTGCCACCGCAGGACGATCTGCGCCGGCGTGCGGCCGTGCTTCGAAGCCAGCGCGGTGATCGCGCCTTCGCCGAGCAGGTCGCCGCCCTTGGCGAGCGGGCTCCAGGCCTCGGTCGCGATGCCGTGTTTCGCGTCGAATTCGCGCACCGCGGCCTGCTGCAGGTACGGGTGCACCTCGACCTGGTTGACCGCCGGGGGCACCGAACCCGCGTCGAGAAGCCGTTCGAGATGCGCGGGCTGGAAATTGGACACGCCGATCGCGCGCACGCGGCCGTCGGCGTAGAGCTTCTCGAAGGCCTTCCACGTGTCGCGATAGAGATCGCGCTCCGGCGTCGGCCAGTGGATGAGGTAGAGGTCCACCTGATCGAGGCCCAGCTTGGCCAGGCTGGCGTCGAACGCCTTCAGCGTGGCGTCGTAGCCCTGTTCGCTGTTCCACAGTTTGGTGGTGATGAACAGCTCGTCGCGAGGGATCCCGGACTCGGCGAGTGCCTTGCCGACGCCCGCTTCGTTGCCGTAGATGGCGGCGGTGTCGATGCTGCGGTAGCCCGCGTCCAGCGCGGCCTTGACCGCGGCGGTGGTCTCCTCGTCCGGCACCTGGAAGACGCCGAACCCGAGCTGCGGCATCTCCACCCCGTTGTCGAGCTCGACGGTGGGAATGTCGGTCACTTGCGTTCCTTTCGTGGGTGTTTCCGGTTCAGGCGGCGGGGGCCAGTTCGGCGCGACGAGCCTTTCGCCGCCCGTGATCGAGCATGCCTGAGATGACCGCGACCAGCAGTCCGGCGAGTGCGAGCGCGGCGCCGATCCAGTTGGGCGCGGTGTAGCCGAGACCGGCGTCGATGGCCTTGCCGCCGAGCCACGCGCCCGCGGCGTTGCCGAGGTTGAACGCGGCGATGTTGGCCGCCGAAGCCAGCGCGGGCGCGCCTTCGGCCTTGTTCATGACGCGGGCCTGCAGCGGCGCGACGGTCGCGAAACCGGCGGCGCCGAAGACCGCGATGGTGATCGCGGCGGGAAGCTGGGCGTGCGCGGTGAAGACGAACACGACCAGCACGGCCGCGAGCACGGCGAGGATGACGTACAGGCTGGGCATCAGCGACCGGTCGGCCGCCTTGCCGCCGAGCAGGTTACCGACGAACAGGCCGCCGCCGAACAGCACCAGCAGCCAGGTCACCGCGCCGGGGGAGAAGCCGGCGACCTCGGTCATCATCGGGGCGATGTAGGTGAAGGACGCGAACACCCCGGCGAAACCGAGCGCGGTCATCGCCAGGGCGAGCCACACCTGCGGACGCCGGAACACGGCGAGTTCGCTGCGCAGTCCGGCGCTCTTCGTCGTCGCCTGCGCGGGCACCAGCGCGAGGATCCCGATCAGGCCGATCACGCCGAGCGCGCTGACCGCCCAGAACGTCGAACGCCAGCCCAGCGCCTGCCCGAGCGCGGTTCCGGCGGGGACGCCGAGGACGTTGGCGACGGTCAGCCCGGTGAACATCATCGCGATGGCGCCCGCCTGCGTGGTCGGCGCGACCAGCGAGGCGGCGACGACCGCGCCGACGCCGAAGAACGCGCCGTGCGAGAGCGCGGCGACCACGCGGCCGGTCATCAGCAGGCCGTAGGTGGGGGCCAGCGCGGAAACGACGTTGCCGGCGATGAACAGGACCATCAGGCCGACGAGGACCGTCTTGCGCGGCACCCGCGACGCGAGCGCGGTCAGCAGCGGGGCGCCGACCACGACGCCCAGCGCGTATCCGGAGATCAGCAACCCGGCGGAGGGGATCGAGACGCCGAAGTCGGCCGCGACCTCGGGCAGCAGGCCCATGATCACGAACTCGGTGGTGCCGATACCGAAGGCACTGATCGCCAGTGCGAGCAGAGCGGCAGGCATTGGAGGCTCACTTCTTCCCGTAGAGTGATGTTGTCTGGCGTTGGCAACTACGGGCGTCTGAAATAGTTGCACGCGCCGTATATTGCACACGCTTGATGATGCAGCACGCAACGAAGCTCGGGCAACCGGGGAAGAGGTGAACCGTGTCACTGGCCGACGACGCCGTGGAGGCACGCGCGCAGGGCTGGCGGACTCTGGCCGCACTGCACGCGCGGATCGAGGACGCGCTCGAGCGAGCGCTGGCGCAGCAGCACTCGCTGTCCGTGAGCGAGTACACCGTGCTGGACGTGCTCGCCCGTCAGGACGGTTTTCACCTGCGGATGAACCAGCTGTCGAACGCCGTCGTGCTCAGCCAGTCGGCGACGACCCGGCTGGTGTCGCGGCTGGAGGACAGGGGACTGCTGCAGCGGTACCTGTGCCCGGACGACCGGCGGGGGATCTACACGGAGGTCACGCCCGCCGGGCAGGAGCTGCTCGCGGTCGCGCGGCCGACGCACGACACCGTCCTCACCGAGGCCCTCGCCGCCGCCGAAGAACTCCCGGAACTCGCGCCTTTGGTCGCCGCGCTCGGAAAGCTCACCTTCGCCCGCTCCTGACCACTCCCGCATTTCGTCCTCTGAATGCGGTGGTTGGCATCGCGAACGACCGCATCCAGAGGACGAAACGCGGTCGGGGGCGTGCGCAAGGAGCGCATCCAGAGGACGAAACGCGGCCGGGCTGGCAAGGTGAGAGCGTGGACGATCTTCTGTTGCGCCGGGTCCGGGTCGGCTTGGCGGGTTCCCTGTCGGACGTGCGGATCGAGGGCGGCCGGATCGCGGCCATCGCGGGCCCGGGGCAGGCGGGTGAGGCGTCGGAGATCCTGGACGGGCACGGCGGCACCCTGTTGCCCGGTCTGGTCGACGCGCACGTGCACACCGCCCAGTGGTCGGCCGCGCGCCGCCGGATTCCGCTGGGGGAGGCGACTTCCGCCGCGCACACGGTCGAGCGGGTGCTGGCCCACCTGCTGGCGAATCCCGCGCCGCCCGGCGAACTCGTGCTCGGCGCCGGGTTCCGCGACGGACTCTGGCCCGACGCCCCGCACAAGGATCTGCTGCAGAAGGCACTGCCCGGTCATCCGGTCGCGCTGTTCAGCGCCGATCTCCACACGTTGTGGCTCAGTCCGGCCGCGCTGAAGCTCATCGGCCGTGAGCATCCGACCGGGGTGCTGCTGGAGAACGACTGCATGAGCGCGACGGCCGAACTCCCGATCGCACCCGAGGACGTCATCGACGGCTGGGTGGCCGACGCCCTCCACGCGGCGGCCGCCCGCGGCGTCACCAGGATCGTCGACTACGAATACGCCGACACGGTCACCGACTGGCGGCGACGGCTGGCGCGGAAACCCCTGCCGGTCCGGGTTTCCTGTGTGATCGCGAAGTACCTGCTCGACGCCGCCATCGAACGTGGCCACCGGTCCGGGGACGTTCTGGAGGGCAGTGGCGGACTGCTCACGGTCGGCCCGTTCAAGCTGTTCGTCGACGGTTCGCTGAACACACGCACCGCGTACTGCGTGGGTCACTACGCCGGAACCGACTCCCACGGGCTGCTCGAACTGCCGCCCGAGGAGCTGGAACCGTTGATGCGCAAGGCATCCCAACACGGCCTTTCACCCGCGGTGCACGCGATCGGCGACCACGCCAACAAGATCGCGCTCGACGCCTTCGCCAAGGTCGGGTGCGCGGGCCGCATCGAGCACGCGCAGCTGCTGCGCGCCGAGGACGTCGCGCGTTTCGCCGAGCTGGGTGTCGTGGCGAGTGTGCAGCCCGCCCACCAGCCGGACGACCGCGACGTCGCCGACCGGCACTGGCACGGCTGGACCGATCGGGCCTTCCCGTACGGCGCATTGCATCGCTCCGGGGTGACGCTGGAGTTCGGCTCGGACGCGCCGGTGGCACCGCTGGACCCGTGGGACGCGATCGCGTCGGCGGTCAGCCGCACCGACGACGAGCGTCCGCCGTGGCATCCCGAGCAAGCCATGCCGCTGGAGGCCGCGCTCGCGGCGTCGTCCGGTGGCCGGACCGGGGTGGCCGTCGGGGACGTCGCGGATCTGGTCGTCACCGCGGTGGATCCGGTGCGGCTGTCGCCGGCGGGCCTGCGCGACATCCCGATCACCGCCACGATCATGGACGGCCGAGTCACCTACGCGTCCTGAGGCTTTCCTTGCCCGGGCGCAACGCCTTAATGGAAGGGCATGGATCACTGCCTGCTCGACCGGCTCCGGGACCTCCACGGCTCCTTGGGCACCGACATCAGCTTCGTCACCCGGATGGTCGAAGAGGACCTGCCGCGCGCCGACGTCCTCCGTGATCTCGGGGAACGGCTCACCGAACTGGGTACGGCGCTGCTCCGCCGCTCGGACGACGTCAACGCCGACGTGCTCGCGAAGCTGCCCGACAACGGCTGGCTGCCCGAAGCGGGCGCGCACCACCGGGCGCTGGCCGTGGCCCATCACGTCGGCGAGCGGCCGCTGCGCTGCGGGCGGATCTACCTCGCCGTCTGCGGTGCGCCGTGCTTTCCCTTCTACGGCAGGGACCTCTCCGGGCGGACCGCGCGGCACGAGCGGTGCCCGACCTGCCGGGACCGCCTGTTCCGGTGACGGCGGCTGCGCGCGGCGGCGGGCTGCGGCAGGGTGAGGTGATCGCGGAGGGAGTGCCCATGAGCACTGAGAAGCTGTTCCGGATCGCCATCACCCTGAAGGGGCTCGACGGCGCTTTGCAGCTGCTGGGCGGGTTGGTGCTGATGATCGTCCCGGCGTCGGTCATCTCCGGTTTCGCGCACGCCGTGGTCACCCGAGACCTGCTCGGCGATCCCGAAGGGACGCTGGCCCGGCACCTCGAACTCGCCGCCGGCCACTTCGCCGAGGGCCGGACCTTCGCCGTCGTCTACCTCGTCGCGCACGGCCTCGTCAAACTCGGCCTGGTCTGGGCGCTGGCGAAGAAGGTGATGCGGGCGTACCCCGTCGCCGCCGTGGTGCTTTCGGCGTTCGTGGTCTACGAGATCTTCCGCGCGATCCACACGCACTCACTCGCGCTTCCGTTCTTCGCCGCCCTCGACGTCGTGATCGTCGTACTGGTCCTGCGCGAGTACCGGCAGCTCAAACGGGATCGCGTCGCGGCCTGACCGCCCGGTTCAGGCCGCGACGCGAAACTTTTCCGTGGTGACCTCCGCGCCGGGCGGATCCACCACGAGCGCGGTGGCGTTGTCGGAGCCACCGAGCGAGATCGCCGTCCGCACCAGCTCGGTGGCCGCCCTGTCCGGCATCCCGAGGATGTCGAGCATGGTCGGCCCGCTGAGCGTCTTGTGCACACCGTCGCTGGTGAGCAGAAGCCCGCCGGTGGTGACGGTGGCCGTGCCGATCTCGTGCGCACCGGCCGTGCGGACGCTGGTGGTGACGACGTGTTCCATCCGCGGTGTCACGGGTTGGCCGTGGTCGCGGAAGTACTGCGCGAGCGTATGGTCCTTCGTCACCTGCCGCACGGTGTAACCGTCCCAAGCGTACGCCCGTGCGTCCCCGACCCACGCGATGCCATACCCCTCGTCGGTCCGGACGGCCACGACGAGGACGCAGTCACCGGCGTCACCGAGGGCGAGCACGGCTCGCTGAGCAGCGAGAACGGCCCCGACCGCCCCCCGCTCGACCGGTGCCCTGGCCGCCGCCGAGGCCGCCGTCCGCGCCGCGCGTGCCGCGTTCGGGTGATCTCCGACTCCATCGGCCAGTGCGAACGCGATCCCCCGGCCGTCCGAGGCCGCGTACGCCGCGACGGCGTCCGCGTTGTGCTCGCGCGGCCCCTGCGCGCTCGCCGTGTGCCAGTGTGGAAGCTCCCTCATGGTCTTCTCCTCACCCCTGGTGATTTCCTGCCCACTTCCAGGATCCGCCTGTTTCCTGTGGACGACCTGAGGGTTCGGTGTCATGCGGCTGTCGGTCTGTGAAGCTCGAGTCCTCGTGAGGGGTAAGGCAAACATGTCGTGGCCGGCACTCCACGGGGCGTTCCGCCCGAAACCGGCGACACACCCGCCACGATCGACCCCCACCCGGCCGGCCGGCCACTCGCCGACGTTGCGAAAGCCACTTTCGCAACCTTCAACGTTGCGAAAGTGGCTTTCGCAACACGCCACTTACCCCTCAAGACCCGTCCTTACCGCTCACGAGGCCGGGTCACCGCAGGCGCGTGATCAGCGTCCGCAGCCAGCTCTCCGCCATCGCCGGTTCCTTCCGCAGATGCCGCACCAGCAGGTCTCGGCCCGCCTTCGAGCGCCCCGCATCGACGATCGCGACCGCCTCGGCCAGCCCCCGCAGCCGCTTTTCCGAATGCTCCGGCGCGCGGCCGTTCTCGTCCGACCAGCGTGGCCGCGGGAACGACGCCGTGAGCTTGGGCTGCGTGTTCCCGAAGTAGAGCCAGACCGGCTCGTCGAGCGAGATGTTCCGCACGGCGTGCGACGGCAGTTCGGCGGGCCAGCCGAAGTGCTGCTGCCAGCGGAACGCCGACGGGCTCGTGTCCTCGCGGATGGTGATCCCGAGGAATCGGAGCCGCCCGCGGATGATGCTCCAGGCCTCGCGTTCGTCGTCGATCCAGGTCCGCAGCAGCCGGTAGAGGCCGGTGAACGTCTGTCCTGTGTAGACGAGGTCGACGAACACCTTCGGCCGCCCGCGCGCCAGGTCGTGCGGGCTCAGGCCGGCCGAGGCGAGATACCCGCGAAGTGTGTCCACATCGGACTCCGTCAGGCCGTTCCAGGTGCCGGCGAAGGACAACGGCAACTGGTGGATCCTTTCCCGCCAAGGGGTTCCGCTCAGCAGATCGTGCACGCTGTCCGCGGAGCGCCCGACGAAGTACAGATCCGCGTCACCGGCGCGGGCGATCACCTTCGCGGCGCATTCGATCAGCTCGTCCAGAAACCACAGCGAGGGCTTTTCCGCGCGCTCCAGTAGCGTCCCGAGCTGGTCGGGGCGCACGAGATCCCAGCGGTACGGCCGATTCACGCCGTCCAGGATTCCCGTGGGCCCCGACCTTTGTCGACGTATTTTCAGGAAAGCAGGCGGTACACCGTCTGCTCGCCGACCGTGGTGGCGGTGAAGTTCGCGGCGACCCATTCGGCAATCTCGTCCGAGCCGCCACCGGGACCGCCGCCCCGGCCGCCTTCGAGGTAGTAGGTGATTTCCCCGTTCGCCACGTACCGCTGGAATTCCGCCAGTGTCGGTGCGGGGTCCCTGCCGCTCCAGCCGCCGATGCCGATCACCGACTTCCCGCTGGCGAGCTCCAGGCTCGCCGCCCCTTGTGAACTCGACGTCGCGGCCGCCCATTTCGTCGTGGTCGCGGCGAGCAGGGCCCCGATCTCCGCGGAGGAGACCTCTTCCATTCCCCGGGTGTCGTCCGCTGCCGGACCGGAGATCGGAATGGACCCGGAGTGCGCCTGCGAAGCGGTTTCGACGCCGAACGCGGTGGCGCCGAGGCCGACGGTCAGTACGGCGGCCGTCGCGATGACGGCGACGAGTTTCCGCATCGGCGGGACACCCACCAGCACGACGGTCGCGGTCACCAGGCCGAGCCCGGCGATGGTCCAGCGCAGCGCGGGCAGCCAGTCGGCGTTGCGATCCAGGAGGATGTACGCCCAGACGGCGCTGGCCGCTATCATCAGCGACAGGAAGACGCGCGGCGCGAGATGCGCCCGGCCGCGCCACAGCGAGGTCCCGGAGATCGCCACCACGGCGGCGATCGACGGCGCCAGCGCGACGGCGTAGTACGGGTGCACGATGCCGCTCATGAAGCTGAACACCAGTGAGGTGACGAACATCCAGCCGCCCCACAGGATCAGCGCTGCCCTCGTCCGGTCGGTCCCGGCGGCCCGCCGGGTGAACCACAGCCCGGCGACCAGCCCGATCAGCGCGGCGGGCAGCAGCCACGACACCTCGCCGCCGAAGCTCGCGCCGAACATCCGGGTCAGGCCGCTCTCGCCGCCGAAACCGACGTTCCCGCCGGCCGAGCCGCTCACGACTCCGCTCGGACCGCCGACCATCACGCCGCCGCCCATGCCGAAGATCCGGCCGAGGCCGTTGTAGCCCAGCGCCAGTTCGAGCAGGCTGTCGCCGTTCGAACCGCCGATGTACGGACGTGAATCGGTGGGCCACAGATCGACCAGCGCGATGAACCACCCCGCCGAGACGACCACGGCGATCACCGCGCCAACCAAGTGAATCAGGCGTTTGCCCAGCGATACCGGCGCCGCGATCAGGTAGGCGAGGCCGAACGCGGGCAGCACCAGGAACGCCTGCATCATCTTGGTCAGGAAGCCGAACCCGACGGCGACGCCGGCGAAGGCCAGCCAGCGCGGGCTCGCCTTTTCGATGGCGCGGATCGTGCAGTATCCGCCGGCGATCAGCAGCAGCGTCAGCAGTGCGTCGGGGTTGTTGAACTTGAACATGAGCGCGGCGACCGGGGTGACGGCGAACGCCGCCCCGGCGAACAGGCCGGCGACAGGCCCGGAGGTCCGTTTCACCGTCAGGTACAGCAGGCCTACCGAGGCGACTCCCATCAGCGCTTGCGGGGCCAGCACGGTGAAACCGGAGAAGCCGAAGATCCGGGCGAACGCCGTCGTCACCCAGAGCGCGGCCGGGGGTTTGTCGACGGTGAGCACATTCCCGGCGTCGAGTGACCCGAACAGCCACGCTTTCCAGTCCTGCGTGCCGGATTGCACCGCCGCGGCGTAGAACGAGTTGCCGTATCCGGAGGCGGTCAGGTTCCAGAAGTACAGCACCGCGGTGGCGGCGAGCAGCCCGAAGACGGCGGGCCGGACCCACCGGCCCGGCGGTTTCGTGGCGTTCTCCTCGACGTGTCCGGGCTCCGCCCGGGAAGCGAGTGCGGTGGTCATGGGGTCAGCTCTCCATCTCGGTGGCGGGGCGGCGGCGGAACACCCAGCCGCGCAGCAGCAGGAAACGCAGGACGGTGGCCGCGAGGTTCGCGAGCACGAGCGCGGTGATCTCGAGCGGCAGGCCGGGCGCCGTCATCGTGTGCAACAGCGCCAGCGCGCCACTGGTGAGCGCGAGCCCGAGGCCGAACACGATGAGGCCCTGGAACTGGTGCAACCCGGCGCCCTCCCGGCCGCGGATACCGAAGGTCAGGCGCCGGTTGAGCGCGGTGTTGCCGATCGCCGTCACCAGCAGCGCGACGAGGTTCGCCGCCTGCGCGCCGGTGAACGTCCGCAGCAGCAGGAAAAGCACGAGGTACGCGATGGTGCTGGCGACGCCGACGGCGGCGAACCGCACCAGCTGCCGCACCAGGCTCGGTGCCACCCCCGGCGCCCGCACCTGGATCGGCGCCCGGCCCAGCTGCTCGCGAAGGCCGCTGATCGGGATCTGTCCGGTCAGCGTCGCCTTGGTCAGCCGCGCGATCCCTCTGAGATCGGCGGTCGCGGTGGCGATGATGTTCACCGACGAGTCCGGGTCGTCCACCCAGTCCACCGGGACCTCGTGGATCCGCAGCCCGGCCTTCTGCGCCAGGACGAGCAGTTCGGTGTCGAAGAACCAGCCGGCGTCCTGGACATGGGGGAGCAGCCGTTCGGCGACGTCGGCGCGGATGGCCTTGAAGCCGCATTGCGCGTCGCTGAACCTCGCCGCCAGCGTGCCGCGCAGGATCAGGTTGTAGCAGCGGGAAATGAACTCCCGCTTCGGCCCGCGCACCACCCTCGCGCCGCGCGCGAGCCTGCTGCCGATGGCGAGGTCGGAGTGGCCGGACAGCAGTGGCGCGACGAGCGGTCCGAGTGCGGCCAGATCGGTCGAGAGGTCGACGTCCATGTAGGCGAGCACCGGAGCGTCCGAAGTGGACCAAACCGACCGCAGCGCGCGCCCGCGGCCTTTTTCTTCGAGGTGGCGGACTTCGACGTCGCCGAATTCCCGGCTCAGCCGCTCGGCGACCCGCAGGGTGCCGTCGGTGCTGGCGTTGTCGGCGACGGTGATCCGGAACGCGTACGGGAACTGCTCCACGAGGTGCGCGCGCAGCCGTCGGACGCACGGTTCGAGGTCGGTTTCCTCGTTGTGGACGGGGATGACGACGTCGAGCACGGGGGAGCCGTCCGGGGCGATGGCGGGGCGGCGGCCGGTGTCGGGGCCGGAGAGGGTCGCGGTGGTCATCGTGTCAATCTCGGTCATCGCGCTGAGGTCGCCTTGTGTCCGAGCTGTGCTGTCGCTGTGTCCTGTCACGGGATTCACCGGGTGAGGTCGTAGACGGCGATACCGTCCACAGTGGTCGGCCGGTAGGTGTCCGCGACCCAGGCGGCGATTCGCTCGGCGGCGTCGCTGCCGGTTTCCCCGCGCATCATCATGCCTTCGCCGAGGAAGTAGTGGATCTGTCCATTTCGGACGTATTCCTGGAACCGTTCCAGCGTGGGAGCCGGGTCCGTGCCGTTGAAGCCGCCGACGGCCATCACCGGCGCGCCGCTGCCGAGCTGATAGCCCGCCGCGTTGTTGGAGCCCACGGCCGCCGCCGCCCAGGTGTACTTCGCACTGTCTTGGCGGATCAGGGCGGCGAGGTCGGCTCCGGGCAGGCTCGTCCCGAGCAGTCCGCCGCCGCCCATCCGCATCCCCCGGCCCGTTTCCGGCCCGGCGGAGGGAAGCGCGCCGGAGTGCGGGGTCGCGGCCGTCGCGACCGTGTACGCGCCGGTGCCCGCGAGAACGGTGATCAGCGCGCCGACGGCGACCAGGCGTCTTGCCACATCGGGTAAGCGCGAGACGAAGAACGCCAGGAACGCGCACAGGAGACCGGCCACGAGGATCGCGATCGACAGTCCGGGAAGCCATTCGGACTGCCGGGAAAGCAGGAGGTACGCCGTCAACGCGGTCAAGCCGATCCCGGCGCTCAAGATGCCCGCGGCGGCCGGATTCCCCCGTGCGCGCCACAACTGCGTGCTCGCGATCCCGACGAGCGCGGCGACCGCCGGGGCGAGCGCGATCGTGTAATACGCGTGGATGATCCCGCCCATGTAGCTGAACACCGCGGCGGTCACCACGAACCAGCCACCCCAGACGATCAGCGCCGCGCGCCCGCGATCGGTGCGCGGGGCGCGCCGGGTGAACCACAGCCCGGCGGCCAGCGCGACGACGGCGGCCGGAAGCAGCCACGCGATCCCGCCCGCCATCTCGCTGCCGAACAACCGGTCCCAGCCCGTGCCGCCCCAGCCGCCGTTGGGGTTCCCGCCGACACTGCCGACCTCGTCACCGGTGATGCGACCGAGCCCGTTGTAGCCGAAAGCCAGTTCCCACAGGCTGTTCTCCTGCGAGCCGCCGATATACGGCCGGTCGGCGGCAGGCCACGACGCGACGACGGCGAGATACCAGCCGGTCGAGAGGAGGGTCGAGGTCAAAGCGCCGAGCAGGTGCAGAAGGCGGCGGCCCACCGTCGTCGGCGCGGCGATCAGGTAGGCGAGCCCGAACGCGGGCAGCACCAGGAACGCCTGCAGCATCTTGGCGAGGAAACCGAAACCGACGGCGACCCCGGCCAGCGCCAGCCAGCGCGGACTCGCCTTCTCCAGCGCGCGGACGACACAGTAGGCGCCCGCGGTCAGGAGCAGGACGAGCAGCGCGTCGGGATTGTTGAACCGGAACATCAGCGCGGCCGCCGGGGTGAGCGCGAGGACCGCACCCGCCAGCAGACCGGCGGCCGGACCGGAAGTCCGGCGCACCGCGGCGAACAGCAGCGCCACCGAACCGACGCCCATCAGCGCCTGTGGCACCAGGACACTCCAGGCATTGACGCCGAACAGGCGCGCGGAAAGGCTCATCACCCACAACGCGGCCGGTGTTTTGTCGACCGTGATCGCGTTCGCGGCGTCGCTGGAACCGAAGAACAACGCCTTCCAGCTCGCCGACCCGGCCTGCGCGGCCGCGGAGTAGAAAGCGTTGGCCCAGCCGGATTCCCCGAGGTTCCAGAGGTACAGGACGGCGGTCGCGAGCAGGAGCGCGGCCACGGAAGGGCGGACCCAGCGCGGATCGGCCGGTTCGTCTCTGGCGGGGGGAGCGGTTCGATCGGCTTCGTCGCGGGAGGCGAGGAGGGTCATGGCGTCAGCGTCGGGGGCCGACCTGGGGGATGGTTGTGCCGAGGCTGTGCACCCGCTGTGAGGATCCGATCACCGGCAGCTGGACGGCGAACTCCGTGTGCCCCGGACGGCTGTGCACCTCGATCGAGCCGTGATGGGCCACGACGATGGCCGACGCGATCGCCATCCCGAGCCCGGTACCGCCCGCGGTCCGGGACCAGGAGGAGTCGCGGGCGAACCGTTCGAACACGCTCGGCAGGAGGTCGGGGGCGATACCGGGGCCGTCGTCGGTGACGGTGAGCACCGCCGCCCCGCTGTGCGAGCGGGCCAGCGCGGTGCTCACCGTGGTGCCCGGCGGGGTGTGCGTGCGCGCGTTGGACAGCAGGTTCGCCACTACCTGGTGCAGGCGCTGGACGTCTCCGTGGACGAGCACGGGGACCGGCGGGAGCCGCAGCTCCCAGCGGTGCTCCGGACCGGCGACATACGCGTCACCGACCGCGTCCGCGGCCAGCCGGGTCAGGTCGACCTCGCCCGCTTCGAGTGGCCGTCCCGCGTCGAGTCTCGCCAGCAGGAGCAGGTCCTCGACCAGGGTGGTCATCCGCGCGGCCTCGGACTGGATCCGGGTCATCGAGCGGCCGACCTCCGGGGACACCAGCGCGCTGCCGCGGCCGGCGAGTTCGGCGTACCCGCGGATCGCCGCGAGCGGGGTGCGGAGCTCGTGGCTCGCGTCGGCGACGAACCGGCGGACCCGGGTCTCGCTGGCGTGCCGTGCTTCCAGCGCCCGCGAGATGTGCCCGAGCATGAGGTTCAGCGCCGAACCGACCTGGCCGACCTCGGTCCGGGGGTCGGTGTCGATCTCGGGCACCCGCACGGAAAGCGCGACCTGACCGCGGTCGAGCCGCATGGCCGACACCCGGCCGGCGGTCACCGCGACCCGGTCGAGCGGCCGCAACGTGCGCCGGACCGCGAACGCGCCGAGAAACCCGGCACCGGCGACCCCCACCGCCGCGACACCGGACAGGATCCACCGGACGGTGGTCAAGGTGTCCTGCATCGGCGCGAGCGGGAGCCCGGTGACGACCACGCCGCCCGGGATCGAGACGGCCTGCACGCGGTAGTCGCCGAGACCACCGAGCGCCAGCGTCAGCGGCGGCCGGTCCGCCGGGATCAGGAACAGACCGGACTCCTGCTCGGCCGACAGGCCCTGGGGGAGTCCTTGCACGGTGAGGACTCCCGCGTACAACACCCGGTCACCGGAAAGGCGCACGCTGAGCGTCCCGGAGGCCTGGCCCGGCGCGTTGAGCGGGTCGGGGCCGAGGCCGTCCTCCGGTGGACGGCTCGCGAAGTCGTGGGCGCGGGCCGACGCGGCCGAGAGCTGGTCGTCGATCTGGCGGGTGAGGAACGACCGCAGCGCGACCTCGCTGGCGACCCCGGTCACCAGGCAGACGAAGGTGAGCAGCAGCACCATCGAGCCGGTCAGCTTGGCGCGCAGGGAAAGCCGCCCCGGCCGGGTCCACCGGCGCGGGCCGGTGGTCGGGGCCGGGCCGGGTGCCATGACCCGAGGGTGCGCCGCGGTCGTATGCGCGCGTTGTGTCCCGCCTGTGAGCCCGCTGTGTGCTGTGGCCGCAGAGAAGCGGGGAGGTGTTGCGAAAGCCACTTTCGCAACCTTCAACGTTGCGAAAGTGGCTTTCGCAACCTGCCTCGCTTCACCCGGCCGGCGAAACTGTGGGCCCGCCGCGTCGTGACCGGGCGGACGACACTTGTGCTCAGACGGACGACACTTGTGCTCAGACGGACGACACGCGTGACTGGATGGACGGCACGCGTGACTGGATGGACAACACGCGTGACTGGACGGACGACACGCGTGCACGGCCGGGTCCGCCGCGTGTCGTCCGTCTGATCACGGGTGTCGTCCATCCGGGCACGCGCGATCGCCCGACGGGCCACCACACCTCAGCGGTCGTAGTCGACGGCCAGTTCGGGGGAGGTGGCCACCGCCCGGCAGGTCAGGATCCGCCCGGCCGCGACCTCGTCGTCCCCGAGCGCGTAGTGCACGTCCATCCGCGCGCTGCCCCGCACCACCGTCGCCCGGCAGGTGCCGCAGGCCCCGCCGACGCACGCATACGGCGCGTCGACGCCGTGCCGGAGCGCGGCGCTGAGCACGGTTTCGCCCACCGTCGCGGGGATTTCGGCGGTCTTCCCGCCCGCGGTCACCGTGAGGGTCGAGCCCGGCCGCCGCGAGGGGCGAACGGGCAGCGCGCCCTGGAACAGTTCGAAGTGGACGTTCTCGTCGGGGACGTCCCGGTCCGCGAGGGTCCGGCGGGCCATGTCGACGAGGTCGCGCGGGCCGCACAGGAACCACTCGTCCACCTTCGCCGGGTGCAGCCGCGCTTGCAGCAGCGCGCGGAGACGGGTCCCGTCGAGGCGGCCGCGCTGATAGCGCTCGTGCGAAATGGCGAGCGCCTCGCCGACGATGTCGAACGGCCTTTCGAGCCGTTGCGTGCGCAGATCGGGGTCGCGTTCGTCGGTGCGGTAGTGCACGACGTGCAGCCGCCCGCCCAGCCGCGTGGCGAGGGCGCCGAGTTCGTCGGCGAACATCGTGCTGGCACCGGAAGTGTTGATGTAGAGCAAGGTCGCCTTGCTGTTCGGCTCGTCCTGCAAGGTCGCGGTCAGGATCGAGAGGATCGGCGTGATCCCGCTGCCCGCGGCGAGCGCGACGTACCGCCCGGCGCGGCTCCGCGCCGGGGTCAGCGTGAACTCCCCGTCCGGTGGCAGGACGTCCAGTGCGTCGCCCGCCGCGAGTTCCGTGGTGGCGAACGTCGAGAACGCGCCGCCGAGCTGATGCTTGATCGCGATCCGCAGCACCCCGGAGTCCGGGGTCGAGCAGATCGAGTAGGCGCGCCGCACCTCTTCCCCGTCGACCTCCGCGCGGATGACCAGGTGCTGGCCGGGGAGGAACCGGAAGGTCTCCCGCAGCCGTTCCGGCACGTCGAACGTCACGGTGACGGCGCCCTCGCACAGCGGCCGGACCTCGGCGACCCGCAGCGAATAAAACCGGCTCGGCCGCCGGGGCTGCGGTGCGGGCGGTTCTTCGTCGAACGAGCCGGTGAGCTGACGCCATTCGCGGTACTCCGACGACGTCAGCTCGCGGCCCCAGGGCGTCGCGATCGGGACGTCCCTGGCGAGGTACGCGTCGCGGTTGTCCTTCCACGTGCGCAGGTACCGGTAGAACGGGATCGCCGGGTGGAGATGGTGCACCAGGTGGTAGTTCTGGCACAGCATGATCGGCGTCATCAGCCATTCGAGCCCGACGCGGACGCGCGTGGCACCGAACCGGTTCTGCCGCTGCGCGCCGAGGTCGTGATGCGGCAGCCAGTCGAACCACCAGGCCAGCACGGCCAGCCCGACGCGCTGCGGGATCAGGTAGACCATCAGCAGTTCCCAGCCGTGGCCGCTCACGGTCAGCCAGGCGAAGGCGGCGAGGCTCAGCGTGACGACGGCCGCGGTCTCGGCCCGCTCCGACGGCGGCCGCGTGCGCTGGCGCGCCAAGTAGAAGCGGGCGTACCAGAAGTCGATGGTCAGCCAGCGCAGCGGCAGCTGCCACCAGGGGCCGTGCGCGGTCCAGGCGTCGGGATCGGTGTGGGCGTCTTCGTTGGTGTTGCGGTGGTGCTCCAGATGGATGTAGCGCACCAGGGGGAAGGAGCCGTAGGCCGCCACGAACGGCATCGCGATCCTGCCGAGCAGTTCGTTGACCCAGGTGAGCCGTCCGGCCGCGTGGTGCGTGGACTCGTGCAGCACGGTGAACATGGTGAAGGTGACGAGCGCGTGCAGGGGAATGGTCACCCAGAGCGGCGCGGCCTCGTTGACGACCAGCCAGGTGGCCCCCGTCCAGACCATGGCCCCGCCGATGAACAACAACACCGTCGGCACGGAGACCAGCGGCAGCGGGAGCCGCGGGTTGGGCACACCGCGTCTCGGTCTTCTCTCGGGTGATTCCCCCGTGTCCTCGGACCGGGTTACGGCGACGGTCATCGATCGTTCCCCTCGGTCGATGCTACCGGGACAAGCTGTCACACCGTAGACAATTGGTATTGGTTTGTAAACTTCATCCGATCGCCGAAACGCGTGGTCACGGCGCCCGATGGTGAAGCGTGGCGCGCATCCGTGTCCAGGAAAGGGTCGGTTCGTAACAGAGAAGAACCGAAAACTGGTCCGATCGGGTGGTCGGGAGCCGATTGGTCCGACGCTGTTCGAAACACGCGATCGTCGGGCGAGGGCGGGCTGATGGCCCCGGGCCCGCCGCTGACCACTCCCGCAGGAAAGGTCCTTTCCTCGCAAATTTTGCAAGTAAAGGGCCTTTCCTGGCACGCGCGACGGGATCGCAGCCGTGCGAAGAGCGCTCAGGCCCGCCTAAGCGTCGCGTCGCGTGGGCCCGTTCGCGTTCTTCCCGGCCACCTGGATCACGAACCCCGTCGAACAGACCCACAGGACACGGCCTAGACTCGGACGGCCCGGTCTGCAAGGTGACCAGGGCACATCCGCCGTCGAAGACATGCGGATGCTCAAACACATCGTTTACCGCTCGAGGAGAATACGTTGAAGAGCACCGTCGAGCAGCTCAGCCCGACGCGAGTCAAGATCAATGTCGAGGTGCCGTTCGACGAGCTCAAGCCGAACTTCGACCGCGCCTACCGCAAGATCGCCCAGCAGGTGCGCATCCCCGGCTTCCGGCCGGGCAAGGCGCCGGCTCGCGTGCTGGAAAGCCGGATCGGGCGAGCCCCGGTGCTCGACGAGGTCGTCAACGAGGTCATTCCGGCCAAGTACATGGAAGCCGTGCGCGCGGGCGAGGTCCGCACGCTGGGCCAGCCCGAGTTCGAGGTGACCAAGCTGGAGGACCGTGAGGTCCTCGAGTTCACCGCCGAAGTCGACATCCGCCCGGAGATCTCGCTGCCCGACCTCGAGGGCTTCTCGGTCAGCGTCGACGACGTCGAGCTGACCGACGCGGAGGTCGACGAGCAGCTCGACGAGCTGCGCGCCCGGTTCGGCACGCTCACCGGTGTCGAGCGCCCGGCCGAGAACGGCGACTTCGTCTCGATCGACCTCGCGGCCACCGTCGACGGCGAGGAGGTCGAGGATGCCTCGACCACCGGCCTGTCCTACGAGATCGGCTCCGGCCAGCTCGTCGACGGTATCGACGAGGCGATCATCGGCGCGAACGCGGGCGAGACCAAGACCTTCACCACGAAGCTGGTCGCCGGCGAGCACACCGGCAAGGACGCCGACGTCACCGTCACCGTGCAGACCATCAAGCAGCGCGAGCTGCCCGAGGCGGACGACGAGTTCGCCCAGATGGCGAGCGAGTTCGACACGATCGACGAGCTGAAGGCCGACCTTCGCGAGCGCCTCGGCCGCGTCAAGAAGATGCAGCAGGGCGTCCAGGCCCGCGACAAGGTCCTCGAGGAGCTGCTCGAGCGCACCGAGGTCGCGATCCCGGAGAAGGTCCTCGAGGCCGAGATCGAGAACCGCAAGCACGACGCGATCCACCCCTTCGACCACGACGAGGCGCAGTTCGCGAAGGCGCTCGAGGCCGAAGGCCGCACGATCGAGGAGTTCGACACCGAGGTCCGCGAGGAGTCGGAGAAGGCGGTCCGCACGCAGCTGCTGCTGGACAGCATCGCCGACGCCGAGCAGACGTCGGTCAACGACGGCGAGCTCACCGAGCGGATCATCTACCAGGCGCAGCGCTTCGGCGTCAGCCCGGACGAGTACGTCCAGCGGGCGCAGCAGTCCGGTCAGCTGACCGCGATCTACGCCGACGTCCGTCGCGGCAAGGCACTGGCCACGGTGGTCCGCAAGACCACCGTGACCGACGCCTCCGGCGCCACGGTCGACCTCGAAGAACTCTTCGGCCCCGCAGCCGAGGAGACGCAGGTCACCGAGGAACCCGCGAAGACTGCGGCCGAGTAGGGAATATCCGGTCCGCGCGAAACGGACCGTAAAGCTGTAAGCGAACTTGGGCGGTGTCAGGCATTCTGCACCGCCCAAGTTCGTTAGGGTCGGTTGCAAGATCCTCAAGCATCTGGACATACGCGGCGGCGAACGTTCCACCCGCCGCCGTCGGCGAAAAGGCAGGCATGACGTGACGCAGCACACGCCCCAGGCGCGGACCGGTACCGCAGGGCTCAACCTCACCGACTCGGTCTTCGAGCGGTTGCTCCAGGAGCGCATCGTCGTCCTCGGCTCCGAGGTCAACGACGAGGTCGCCAACCGGATCACCGCCCAGTTGTTGCTGCTCGACGCAGACGACTCCGAGTCGGACATCCGCTTCTACATCAACTCGCCCGGTGGCTCGGTCACCGCGGGTTTCGCGATCTACGACACCATGCAGCTGATCCGCCCGGACGTCGCGACCTACGCGATGGGCCTGGCCGCGTCGATGGGGCAGTTCCTGCTCTCCTCCGGCACGCCCGGCAAGCGGTACGCGCTGCAGCACGCGCGCATCCTCATGCACCAGCCCTCGGCGGGTGTCGGCGGCACGGCCTCCGACATCGCCATCCAGGCCGAGGTGTTCGGCAAGTGGAAGCAGGAGCTGGCCAAGATCACGGCCGAGCAGACCGGCCAGACGGTCGAGCAGATCGTCAAGGACGGCGACCGCGACCGCTGGTTCACCGCGCAGGAGGCGAAGGACTACGGCTTCGTGGACCAGGTCCTCACCCGTGAGAACCCGCTTCCCACCAGCTGATCCGCGCCTCGCACACAGGAGAATCCAATGAACGACTTCCAGCTTCCGAACGGGTCGCAGGCGCCCGGGATGCAGTCGCGGCTCCAGCTGCCGCAGTCGCGGTACGTCCTGCCCTCGTACGTCGAGCGCACGAGCTACGGCATCAAGGAATCGAACCCGTACAACAAGCTGTACGAAGAGCGTCAGATCATGCTCGGCGTGCAGATCGACGACGCGTCGGCGAACGACGTCATGGTCCAGCTGCTGCACCTCGAGCACGAGGACCCGGACCGCGACATCATGATCCTGATCAACTCGCCCGGTGGTTCGTTCACCGCGCTGATGGCGATCTACGACACGATGCAGTACGTCCGCCCCGACATCGTCACCATGTGCATCGGCCAGGCCGCCTCGGCCGCCGCGGTGCTGCTGGCCGCCGGTACCCCCGGCAAGCGGTTCACCCTGCCGAACTCGCGCGTGCTGATCCACCAGCCCGCCACCGAGGGCACGTACGGCCAGGTGTCGGACCTGGAGATCCAGGCCAACGAGATCCAGCGGGTGCGGCGCCAGATGGAGGTCATCCTGGCGAAGCACACCAACAAGGACGCCGACGAGGTCAAGAAGGACATCGAGCGCGACAAGATCCTGACGGCCGACGAGGCCAAGGCGTACGGGATCGTCGACGAGGTGCTCGAGTACCGCAAGGCTTCGAGCAGCTGATCGTGGGAGGGACCGGTGCGTGTCGGGAGACGACACGCACCGGACCCCTGGTCTATGGTCAGCTTCTGGCGTGCTCAGATGTGGCGTTGGTTCTCCCGCCGACGGCATCGGGCGGGTACCGTCAGTGGCAGTGTGTGAGGCTCCGAGCGGTCATCCGTGACCGGGGCGGTAAGACAGTCAGGCGCGTACATCGCGCCGGAGGGGACGAGGTCAACGGCCATGGCACGGATCGGTGACGGCGGCGACCTGCTGAAATGTTCTTTCTGCGGCAAGAGCCAAAAGCAGGTGAAGAAGCTCATTGCCGGCCCCGGGGTCTACATCTGCGATGAGTGCATCGATCTCTGCAACGAGATCATCGAAGAGGAACTGGCCGAGGCCGGTGAGGTCAAGCTCGACGAGCTGCCCAAACCCGCCGAGATCCACGAGTTCCTCGAGCAGTACATCATCGGCCAGGACGACGCGAAGCGATCGTTGGCCGTGGCGGTGTACAACCACTACAAGCGTGTGCAGTCCGACGACAAGTCCGGGCCGAAGGATTCCAAGGACGAGACCGTCGAACTGGCGAAGTCCAACATCCTGATGCTGGGCCCGACGGGTTGCGGCAAGACCTATCTGGCCCAGACCCTGGCGAAGATGCTGAACGTCCCGTTCGCGATCGCGGACGCCACGGCGCTCACCGAAGCCGGGTACGTGGGCGAGGACGTCGAGAACATCCTGCTCAAGCTGATCCAGGCGGCGGACTACGACGTCAAGCGGGCCGAGACGGGCATCATCTACATCGACGAGGTCGACAAGATCGCCCGGAAGTCGGAGAACCCGTCGATCACCCGCGACGTGTCCGGTGAGGGTGTGCAGCAGGCGCTGCTGAAGATCCTCGAGGGCACCACCGCGTCGGTGCCGCCGCAGGGCGGCCGCAAGCATCCGCACCAGGAGTTCATCCAGATCGACACGACGAACGTGCTGTTCATCGTGGCCGGCGCGTTCGCCGGGCTGGAGAAGATCATCAACGAGCGGGTCGGCAAACGCGGCCTCGGTTTCGGCGCGGAAATCCGCACCAAGGCCGAGATCGACGAGAGCGACATCTTCTCCGACACCATGCCGGAGGACCTGATCAAGTTCGGGCTGATCCCGGAGTTCATCGGGCGCCTCCCGGTCGTGGCGACGGTGACCCATCTCGACAAGGACTCGCTGGTCAGCATCCTGACCACACCGCGCAACGCGCTGGTGAAGCAGTACAAGAAGCTCTTCGAGATGGACAACGTCGAGCTGGAGTTCACCAAGACCGCGCTCGAGGCCATCGCCGACCAGGCCGTGCTCCGCGGCACCGGCGCCCGCGGCCTGCGCGCGATCATGGAAGAGGTCCTGCAGCCGGTCATGTACGACATCCCCAGCCGCGACGACGTCGCGAAGGTCGTCATCACCGAGCAGACCGTCCGCGAGAACGTGAACCCGACGATCGTGGCGCGTCAGCCGTCACGTCGTCGCAGCAGCGAGCGCGGCGAGAAGTCCGCCTAGAAAACGCGTCTTCGAAAGTACGCTGTCGTCACCGATGCCCCGGCCGGATCCTTTCCGGCCGGGGCATCGGTTTCTCCGGCCCGGTCCGGCCGGTGACCGGACCGGGATAGGATGCGATGGTGCCCCTGACTTCCACGAAGGACGAGAACGAGGCTCCCGAGCTGGCAGCCGCGAGTCCGCGCGAGGTCAGGGGACTCGTCGAACTCACTGAACGCATCGTCGTCGGGGCCTACCGCGCGCATCCGTGGATCCCGCGCGCGCTGACGATCGCGCTGGGCGTGCTGGTGGCGACCTGCCTGGTGGCCGGGGTCGTCCGCCTGTCGCCGCTGCCGCTGATCCCGCTGCCGTTCTTCGCCGTTTCGGCGTACGCGCTCATCCGGCTCAAGGCGGCGCGGAGCGCGGAAGCGAACCAGCCGCTCGTCGCCTGGACCGGTCTCTTCACCGGTGCGACGCTCGCCGGATTCTGGTTGATCTCGATGGCGGGACGCTGGCTCGGCTGATCGCCCGGCACACTTTTCCGGATTTCCCTCCGTTAGCAGGGTTTCAGAATCCCCTGGACGGGGTAGGACGAGTCCGTGACAGTCACCACCGGGCCCTTTTCCCATGTGGGCTTGCTCTACTCCGGTGACTCCGAGTACCTGGACGGTACGATCCCGTACATCCTGGAGGGCTTGAAGCACGACGAGCCCGTCGCGGTGGCCGTGCCCGGCCGGAGCCTGGCTCTGATCGAAGTGGCCTTGGGGGATTCCGCCGCCGACGTCGAGCTCATCGACATGAGCGAAGCGGGCCGGAATCCGGGCCGCATCCTTCCCGGCGTGCTGCTCGCGTTCGCGGACGACCGGCCGGGGCCGGTCCGGATCATCGGCGAGCCGATCTGGGCGGGGCGCTCGGCCGTCGAGTACCCGGCGTGCGCGCAGCACGAAGCATTGATCAACTTCGCCTTCGCGGACCGCGACCTCAGCATCCTGTGCCCGTACGACCGGAACCGGCTCGGAGACGACGTCCTCGCCGACGCCGAGCGGACCCACCCGACCCTTTCCGGTACCGACGGCGATCGCCCGAGCGCGGGCTACGCACCCGACGCGGTCATCGAGAAGTACAACCTGCCGCTGCCCGAGCCACGGTTGGCCGACGCGTTCCGCTTCGACCTCGGGAGGCTCGCCGCGGTGCGCCGGTTCGCGCGGATCCGGGCCGAAGAGAGCGGGCTCGCCCAGGATCGGGTGGAGGATCTCGTGCTCGCCGTCGCGGAACTGTCCGCCAACAGCGTGCTGCACGGCTCGGGCAACGGCGTCGTCCGGGTTTGGCGGGACGAGGGCCACGTGCTCTGCGAGGTCATCGACGAAGGCACCTTGAGCGATCCGCTCGCCGGCCGCCGCCCCGCTTCGCCGGGACAGCTCGGCGGACGTGGCCTGGTGCTGGTGAACCAGCTCGCCGACCTGGTCCGGCAGTACCTCAGACCGGGGTCGACCGTGACCAGGATCTACTTCCGCGTCTGAATTCAGGCGTTCTTCGGGACGTGCTTGCCGAGGAACGCGACCAGGCTCGGCACGACCGTGCGGTTGAAGGTGTCGCCGTGCTTGCCGCGCGAGGTGTGCGCGACCAGGGGCCGCGCTTCGGAGATGAACTTCCGCACCCCGCCGATGAACGGGTCTTCGGTCCCGCACCAGATGCCGGTCGGCACGGTTTTGGTGACATCGATGTGGCGCAACGGATCCAGCGAGCCCCAGTCGGTGGCGTCGCGGAACGCGCGCCGTTTGCTCATCTCGGCCCACGACGTGATCAGCGCGGGCGCGAGCGCCGCGACCGCGGCGGGCGGGCGACGGCGTTCCAGACGGCGCCGGGTGTAGAGCAGCGCGCCGAAGCCTCCCATCGAAAGCCCGGTGGCGGCGAACGGCTGCCCGTCCCGGCCGCCGAGGCCGCGGGCGGCCAGCCAGCGGGGGACCTCTTCGAGCAGCATCGCCATCGGGTTGTCGCCGGGCTGGTTCTCGTGCCAGTAGTGGTCGCCGCCGTCGACGGCGACGAACCCGAACGGGGGGACCGCCTTGCGGGCGACGTCGCTGCTGAGCTGTTTGAGCAGCCCGGTCGGGGCGGCGTGGCGTGCGGTGCCGTGGAGGCCGTGCAGCATCAGTGACATCGGCAGGCCCTTGGGCGGGGCCTTGGTCGGCAGCATGAGCACCAGATCGACCTCGCGGCCGCGGGCTTCGGAGTAGACGCGTTCGACGCGGGGTGTGCCCAGCTGGGTGGCCGGAGTCGGCGACGCGACGCCGAGTGCCCGCTGAAGCGCTTCGCTGAACGGGAGGGCTCCGGTGGCCGTTCCGGCGGCGAGCCCGGCGACTCCGAGACCGGAGGCACCGGCGATCAGCACGGAACGACGGCTCAGCCACCGGCGGGCGCCGTCCACCCCCGGCAGCGTCGTGTGTCCCTGGTCGTCCTCGTTCACCGATCCCCGTTCCCGCGTAGCGCTTCCACCAGGTCAGACGTGCGTTTCCGCTCGAAGGTTGCACGATTCACCGACCTGTGACCGGGGTATCGCCGGATCAGGTGCCGATGTTTCCCTCTTTCGCGCGCCAAGCCTCGATCGAGATCCGCGCGGACCGCGTCGCGGCTTCGTAAGTGTCACCGAGACCCACCCCGAGGGCGGTGGCCAGGGGAATCAGGATGTGGTCCACACCATTCTCGCCGTCGCCGAAGTGACCGGCGACCTCCAGCGTGATGTAGCCGTGCACGGCGCTCCAGAGCTGGGCGGCGACCTCGAATTCCGGGGTGGGACGGAACCGGCCGGCGTCGATCACCCGCTTCGCGGCGCGGACGAGGTAGCCGAAGGCCTCGATGCCCTCTTCGCTGGCGTTCTGGCGGGTCTCCTCTTTGGTCATGTCGCCGAGGGCGGCCTTCTGCCCGCTGGGCTGGCTCTGTCCGAAGGCCACCGCGTAGAGCTGCGGGTCGTCCAGCACGGTCCGCCGGTACGCCAGCGCCAGGGTGAGGATGTCGGCGACCGGGTCGTCGGTTTCCCCGACTTCGCCCAGATTCGCCGACAGCCGCCGGAAGCCTTCGCGCGCGACCTCGTTCACCAAGGCGCCCATCCCACCGAAGTGGGTGTACACGGCCATGGTCGACGCGCCGATCTCGGCCGCCAGCTTGCGGGCCTGGAGTGCCTCCGGACCGCCGTCGGAAAGCAGCCGGATCGCCGCCTCGATCAGCTTGGCCTTGACCTCGGCGGCGGAGGGTTTCGATGCCATGCTTGCCAGTATCCCATAACCCTGTTATACATGAGTGCATAACATCGTTATTCCAATGGTAGGGGGCCAGTGATGGGTAACAAGTTCCTCGAGGGCAACTTCGCCCCGGTCAGCCGTGAGCACACGATCACCGAACTGCCCGTCACCGGGCATGTCCCGGAGTACCTGGACGGGCGCTATCTGCGGAACGGGCCGAACCCGCTGTCCGAAGTGGACCCGGCGACGTACCACTGGTTCATGGGCGACGGCATGGTGCACGGCGTCCGGCTGCGGGACGGCCGCGCCGAGTGGTACCGCAACCGCTGGGTGCGCAACCCGCGGCTGTCCGGGGAGCTGGGCGAGCGCTGGGACGGCGGGGTGACCGCCGGGGTCGCGTCGCTGGGGGCCAACACGAACGTGATCGGCCACGCGGGCAAGACCCTCGCGCTGATCGAGGGCGGCGCCACGAGCTTCGAGCTGACCGACGAACTCGACACCGTCGGTGCCTGCGACTTCGACGGCACCCTCCCCGGCGGCTACACCGCCCATCCGAAACGTGATCCGGAGACCGGCGAACTGCACGCCGTGTCGTACTTCTTCGGCTGGGGCAACAAGGTGCGGTACTCGGTGATCGACGCGCAAGGCCGCGCGCGGCGCAAGGTCGACGTCGAAGTCACCGGTTCGCCGATGATGCACGACTTCTCCCTGACCGAGAAGCACGTCGTCTTCTACGACCTCCCGGTCACGTTCGAGACCGAACAGGCCGTCGCCGCGTCCGTGCCGTCGTTCCTGCGCACGCCTGCCCAGCTGGTGGTCTCCGCGCTGGTGGGCAAGGTGAAGGTGCCGGACCCGCTCAGCGCGCGGCTGCGCCGGCGGATCTCGGGCAACGCGGGACTGCCGTACCGTTGGAACCCGAAATACCCGGCGCGGATCGGGGTCATGCCGAGGGAGGGCGGCACCGGCGACGTCCGCTGGTTCGAGATCGAGCCGTGCTACGTCTTCCACCCGATGAACGCCTACGACGACGGCGACGACATCGTGCTGGACGTCGTCCGGCATCCGAAGATGTTCGACACGGAACTGCTCGGACCCGCCGAGGGGCCGCCGACCTTGGACCGCTGGACCGTCGACCTGAGCGTCGGCAAAGTCATCGAGGAACGCCTCGACGACCAGGGACAGGAGTTCCCGCGCGTCGACGAGCGGCTGGTCGGGCGGCGGCACCGCTTCGGCTACTCGGTGTCCACAAGGGATGGATCGGCGTCGTCGGGTGCGTTGCTGAAGCACGATCTGTGGAACAGGTCGGTCGCGTCGAGGGAATTCGGCGCGGGCAGCCAAGTGGGGGAGTTCGTCTTCGTTCCGTCCTCTGTGGACTCAGGGGAGGACGAGGGGGTGCTGATGGGTTTCGTCTACGACGCCGCGACGCAGAAGAGCGACCTGACCATTTTGGACGCGGGAACGCTGGAGACCGTCGGCGCCGTGCATTTGCCGGACCGCGTCCCGAACGGTTTCCACGGCAACTGGGTGGGCACGGAGGGCTGACTCGGTCGCCACCAGGCCGCTCGCCGTCGCAAGGGTTGCGAAAGCCACTTTCGCAACGTTGAAGGTTGCGAAAGTGGCTTTCGCAACACGTCGCGCGCCCCGGCTGGGTCAGTCGAGGCCGAGTACCCGCTGTTCCCCGCTGTAGAGGTTCATGCTGTCGCCGCGCAGGAAACCGATGAGGGTCATGCCGTTTTCGTCGGCCAGTTCCGCGGCCAGCGACGACGGCGCGGAAACCGCCGCCAGCAGGCCGATCCCGGCCATGGCGGCCTTCTGCACCAGTTCGAACGAGGCGCGGCCGGACACCAGCAGTCCGACGTCCGCTGCGGGGATCCGGCCCTCCTGCAGCGCCCAGCCGAGGACCTTGTCGACGGCGTTGTGCCTGCCGACGTCCTCGCGGACGACGGCGACGGTCCCGTCGCCGTCGAACAGGGCGGCCGCGTGCAGCCCGCCGGTGCTGGAGAACACCTTCTGGTGCGCGCGGAGCGTGTCCGGGAGTTTGGACAGCACATCAGTGCTCACTGTGAACTCGGACTTCTCCGGCGAAAACCGGCTTTTCAGCTTCACCGCGTCGAGGGCGGCCTTGCCGCAGACGCCGCACGAGGACGTGGTGTAGAAGTTCCGCTCGACGCCCGTCTCCGGCGGGGCCACCCCTTCGGCCAGCGCGATGTCCAGGACGTTGTAGGTGTTGCGGCCCTGATCGTCGACGCCGTCGCAGTACCGCGCGACCGCGATGTCCTCGCGCGAGGTGAGCACGCCCTCCGACAGCAGGAATCCGTGCGCGAGTTCGACGTCGTTGCCGGGTGTTCGCATGGTGACCGCGAGTGCCTTGCCGCCGACGCGGATCTCGAGCGGTTCCTCCGCCGCGAGGGCATCGGGCCGCCGCACGTCCTTCGTCGCGGAGATCATCCGCACCGGACGCCGCACCGTCACCCTGCCCACGTGTGGTCCACCCTTCTGACCGGTTATTCGACGCCGAAACATTCAACACCCGGATACTGCAACGTCGGGAATTAAGTAATACATTCCCAGTGCACATCCCCAGAGTACGGAGGCGCCGGATGGCTGTCGGCTTCCTGGACCGTTCCCGCATCGTCGCATCGCCGGGCTGGAGCCGCTGGCTGGTGCCGCCCGCCGCGCTGGCCGTCCACCTGTCGATCGGGCAGGCGTACGCGTGGAGCGTCTTCAAACCGCCGCTGGAGAAGACCCTCGGGCTCAGCGGTACGGAGAGCGCTCTGCCGTTCCAGCTCGGCATCGTGATGCTCGGGCTGTCGGCGGCGTTCGGCGGGACGCTGGTCGAACGCAACGGGCCGCGCTGGGCGATGTTCGTCTCGATGGTCTGTTTCAGCTCGGGGTTTCTGCTCTCCGCGCTCGGTGTGGCGACGTCGCAATACTGGCTCGTCGTCCTCGGCTGGGGCGGGATCGGCGGCATCGGGCTCGGGATCGGCTACATCTCGCCGGTGTCGACGCTGATCAAATGGTTCCCGGACCGGCCGGGGATGGCCACCGGGATCGCGATCATGGGCTTCGGCGGCGGCGCGCTGATCGCCTCCCCGTGGTCTTCGCAGATGCTGGGCGCGGCGCCGTGGTCGACCGGGACGGTCGCGACGGCCTTCCTCGTGCACGGCCTGGTCTACGCGGTCTTCATGACCCTCGGCATCCTGCTGGTCCGGGTGCCCGCCGACGGCTGGAAGCCGTCGGGGTGGGAACCGAAGACCGACCACGGCAACGCGATGATCACCACCGCGAACGTGTCGGCGCGCAACGCCATCAGGACGCCGCAGTTCTGGCTGCTCTGGGTGGTCCTGTGCTTCAACGTGACCGCGGGCATCGGCATCCTGGAGAAGGCGTCGCCGATGATCGCGGACTTCTTCCGCGAGACCTCGACACCGGTCGGCACCGCCGCGGCCGCCGGCTTCGTCGCGTTGCTCTCGCTGACCAACATGCTCGGCCGGTTCGTCTGGTCGTCCACTTCGGACCTGGTGGGACGCAAGAACATCTACCGGCTCTACCTCGGTGCCGGTGCGCTGTTGTACCTGGTGATCGCGCTGACCACCAACGCGTCGAAGCTCGTGTTCGTCCTGTGCGCCATGCTGATCCTGTCCTTCTACGGCGGCGGCTTCGCGACCGTGCCGGCGTACCTGAAGGACCTGTTCGGCACCTACCAGGTGGGCGCCATCCACGGCAGGCTGCTGACCGCGTGGTCGATGGCGGGGGTGCTCGGGCCACTCATCGTCAACGCCATCTCCGACAGCCAGAAGGCGGCGGGCAAGGTCGGCCCCGACCTCTACACGACGTCGCTGTTCATCATGATCGGCCTGCTGGTCGTCGGTTTCGTCGCGAACGAACTGGTGCGCCCGGTCAAGCCGAAGTACCACGAGCCGGCGTCGTCCGGCGAGCCCGCGAGGAGTGAGGCCCGATGACCGAACAGGCTCCCGAACGCCGCCGCACCGGGTTGATGGTCTTCGCCTGGCTGTGGGTCGCGCTCCCGTTCGCCTACGGCGTCTACGAACTGTTCCGGAAGGTCGTCCAGCTCTTCGGGGGCTAAGGTCGGCTTGTGGGAGTTCTGGTGACCGGGGCGTCGCGCGGCATTGGCCGTGCGATCGCGCGGGCCTTCGCGGAAAAAGGCGACCGTGTCGCCGTCCATTACGCCTCGAAGCGGGAGGACGCCGAGCGGACGCTCGCCGGGCTACCGGGTTCCGGCCACGGGCTGGTCCAGGGCGACCTGTCGGATCCCGAGGTGGCGCGGCGCGTCGCCGACGAGGCCGAGGCGCTGGTGGGCGGCGTCGACGTCCTGGTGAACAACGCCGCCCTCGCGCCGTCCGCGGCGGTCGCGCATTCCCTCGCGGAAGCGTCCTATGAGGACTGGCAGCGGGCCTGGCGGCGGATGCTCGACGTCAACGTGCTCGGCACCGCGAACGTGACCTACTGCGTGGCCCGGCACATGATCGAGCGCGGAGCGGCCGGCCGGGTGGTCAACATCGGCTCACGGGGCGCCTTCAAGGGCGAGCCCGAGTTCCCGGCGTACGGCGCGAGCAAGGCCGCGCTGCATTCGCTCGGGCAGTCGCTCGCCGTCGCCCTCGCCCCGCACGGGATCGCGGTGACCTCGGTCGCGCCCGGTTTCACCGCCACGGACCGGGTCGCGGCGAAGGTCGAAGCCGCGAGCGGCGAGAGCCCGTTCGGCCGGGTCGGCACGCCGGAGGAGGTCGCGGCGGCGGTGGTCTACCTCGCTTCCGCCGAGGCCACGTGGGCGTCCGGTGCGATCCTCGACCTGAACGGCGCGTCGCATCTGCGGATGTGAACTGGATCACTTGTGCAGCACTGACGGCCTCCCACGCGTCTAAGGATCGTGCACAAGCTGGGGAAGGTCCTGGTCGCCGCGCTGGCGGTGGCGGTGTTCGGCGGGACCGCGTACGGGTACACGACGCTGGAATCGCTCGAAGGCGTCACCCGCGAAGACGTGATCGAGGCGCCGGATCCGGGGGAGCAGCCCGCTGACGGATCGCTGGACATCCTGCTGGTCGGTCGCGATTCGCGCACCGACGACCACGGGAACCCGCTGTCCCCGGAGATGCTGCGCGAGCTGCGGGTCGGTGCGAACGGCGACGACCTGACCGACACGCTCATCGTGCTCCGCATCCCCAACGGCCAGAAGGCGGTGAAGGCCTTCTCGATCCCGCGTGACTCCTGGGTCGCGGAGCCGGGGTCGAAGGACAAGACCAAGATCAACGGGATCTTCGGCCACGCCAAGTTCGCTTCGGCGAGTGCGCAGCGGGAGGCGGGCAAGACCGACAAGGCCGAGATCGACAAGGTGGCGATCACGGCCGCGCGGAAGGCGACCTTGAAGGCGGTCGAGGACCTCACCGGCGTCAAGATCGATCACTTCGCCGAGGTCAACCTGCAGAGTTTCTACGACATCAGCAAGGCCGTCGGCGGGGTCGAGGTGTGCTTGAACCGGGCGACCAAGGACCGCAAGTCCGGGGCGGACTTCCCGGCGGGGAAGCAGACGATCCAGGGCGCCGACGCGCTGGCCTTCGTCCGCCAGCGCGAGGATCTGCCTCGCAGCGACCTCGACCGCGTACGCCGTCAGCAGGTGTTCCTCGCCGGGCTGGCGAAGCAGGTGCTCTCCGCCGGGACGCTCGCCAACCCGGCCCGCCTCTCCGAACTGATCGACGCGGTGAAGCGGTCGGTCGTACTCGACGGCTCGTGGGATCTGCTCGACTTCGTCCGGCAGATGCGGGGCGTCTCCGGCGGCGGCATCGCCTTCGACACGATCCCGGTGGTCAACCCCGACTACCGCTACAACCCCAGGCAGCCGACCGCGACCGCCGTGCAGGTGGACCCCGCCCAGGTGCGGGCGTTCGCCGCGTCCCTGATCGGTGCCCAGCCCGCGACACCGCAGGCGCCCGCCGGCCCCAAGGTCGACGTCGTCAACGCGAGCGGTAAGGACGGCCTGGCCGCTCGCGTCTCGGATCTCCTGGCGGAGAAGGGATTCGGCAAGGGCGAGACGACGGCCGAACCCGGACGGCGAACCTCCGTCGTCCGGTTCAGCGACGCGTCCGGGCCCGCCACGGAGATCGCGAAACTGCTCGGTGGGCTGGAAACCGAGAAGTCCGCTTCCGTCGCGGCGGGCCATGTGCAGGTCGTCCTCGGACAGGTCTACAAGGGACCGGGCGTGTCCTCGGGCGGCGGGGCGGCCGGGGTGCGGACCGACCAGCCCATCACGTCCGAGGATACCGGCTGCATCAACTGATCCGGGTTATTTCCCCGGCGGGACCTTGCCGTTCTTGGCGACCGGAAGGCCCAGCTGAGTCGGTTCGGTGAGGACGACCTCCTCGCCGGGAAGCCGCGCCAGCACCGGATTCAGGTGGGTCAGTTTCAGCGTGACCGGTCCGACGACGCTCGGTCCGGTGCTGACGTCCGCCTTCGCCAGATCGAGCCACCGAAGGGTGCCGAGCACCTCCGGCGGGATTTCGTCACCGCGTTTCGCCACCGGGACGCACAACTGCCGCGCGTTGCCGACCTTGACGTCCACCTTCGGCCGGTCGGCCAGCACCGGGTTGAGATGGCCCAGCGTCAGCGGGAACGGGATGGTGGGGATGCCGAGGACGCGCAGGGCGTAACACTCGAGATCGATGTGCCGTACGAACGACAGGATCTCCGGCGGCGGAAGTTCGCCGTTCTTCGCGACCGGGACGCACAGCTGCTCCGGCGACAACATGGTCACGTGCGAGTCCTGGATCCCCAGCTTCTGCACGACGGGGTTCAGGTGGCTCAGCGTCAGCGGGAAGTCCACCGCGCGGCTCTCGATCCGGTAGCAGGACAGATCCACCCAACGGACGTAGTCGAGGATGCCCGGCGGCGGGCTGACGCCGTTCTTCGCGACCGGCACGCAGAGCTGGTGGCGTTCCCCCAGCTTGACCGTCTCCGACGGCAGTTTCGCGAGGACCGGGTTGAGGTGCGTGAGGGTGAGCTCCACCGGTGGCGGTTTGTAGCCTTCGGTCCGGTAGCAGGACAGGTCGAGCTGCGAGACAAAGGGCAGCGGCGGTGGTGCGCCCGGAGCGGCGGTGGCCGCGCCGGGCAGTATCGCGACGAGCAAGAGCGAGGCCAGGGCGGCGAAGCAGCGCAGAGTCGATCTTCGTGACATGGCAAGCCTTTCCGCGAAGTGGGTTGGCCACTTCACGGTGGACCCCGGCGGAGCCCGCCCGGCACCGCCAACCGGGCAGCCTATGGTGCGGCCACCGGCTCCAACCGCACCACGATCGCCTTCGACACCGGCGTGTTCGACTTGTCCGCCACCGAATCCAGTGGCACCAACGCGTTCGCTTCGGGGAAATACGCCGCCGCGCAGCCCCGCGCCGTCGGATAGGAGACCACCCGGAACCGCGGTGCCCGGCGGTCGCCGTCCCGCCATTCCGAGACCAGGTCGACCATCGCGCCGTCGGCGAGTCCGAGCAAGACCAGGTCCTCGGGGTTGACCAGCACCACGCGCCGCGCGTCCTCGATCCCGCGGTATCGGTCGGAAAGGCCGTAGATGGTGGTGTTGTACTGGTCGTGGCTGCGCATCGTCTGCAGCAGCAGCCTGCCTTCGGGCACCTGCGGATACTCGAGTTCGGAGACGGTGAAGTTCGCCTTGCCGTTGGCGGTCCCGTTGAACTGCCGGGAATCGCGCGGCGCGTGCGGAAGGACGAAACCGTCGGGCTCGCGCACCCGGGCGTTGTAGTCGTGGCAGCCGGGGACGACGCGGGCGATCCGGTCGCGGATGAGGTCGTAGTCGGCGTGGAAGTCCCGCCACGGTACGGCGTGCCCGGCACCGAGCAGGGCCTCCGCGAGGTGACAGACGATGGCGACCTCGGAGAGCAGCTGCTCACTGGCCGGGGCCAGCCTGCCGCGTGAGGTGTGCACCTGCGACATCGAGTCCTCGACGGTGACGAACTGCTCGCCGCCTGCCTGGACGTCGCGTTCGGTGCGGCCGAGGGTGGGCAGGATCAGCGCGGTCTTGCCGGGGACGACGTGCGAGCGGTTGAGCTTCGTCGACACGTGCGCGGTCAAGGAGCACGACTTGAGCGCCTTCTCGGTCAGTTCCGTGTCCGGCGTGGCGGAGGCGAAGTTGCCGCCGACGGCGAAGAAGACCTTGCCCTTGCCGTCCCGCATCGCGCGGATCGCGTCGACGGTGTCGCAACCGTGATCTCGCGGGACCTTGATGTCGAACTCGGCGTCGAGACTGTCCATAAAGGACTCCGGCATCTTCTCCCAGATGCCCATCGTCCGGTCGCCCTGGACGTTGGAGTGCCCGCGCACCGGGCACAGGCCCGCACCCGGTTCGCCGATCATGCCGCGCACCAGCGCCAGGTTCGCGATCTCGGAGATCGTCTGCACGGCGTGCTTGTGCTGGGTCAGGCCCATCGCCCAGCAGTAGATGGTCCGCTTCGACGTCGCGATCATCCGCGCCAGCCGCTCGATCTGCTCTTGTGGCAGCCCGGTCGCGGCGCCGACCTCGGTCCAGTCGATCTCCCGCAGATGCGTCGCGTAGTCCTCGAACCCCTCGGTGACCGACTCGACGAACGCGCGGTCGACGATCGTGCCGGGTGTCTCCTCTTCCCACTTCAGCAGCAGATGACCGATCGCCTGGAACAGCGCGAGGTCGCCGCCGAGCCGGATCTGCGCGAACTCGTCGGCCAGTGGGGTGCCCTTGCCGACCACGCCGCGGACGTTCTGCGGGTTCTTGAAGCGCATCAGACCGGCTTCGGGCAGCGGGTTGACCGCCAGGATCTTCGCGCCGTTGCCCTTGGCCTCCTCCAGCGCGGACAACATGCGCGGATGGTTGGTGCCCGGGTTCTGGCCGACCACCACGATCAGATCCGCCTTGTGGATGTCGGCGAGCGACACCGAACCCTTGCCGATCCCGGTCGTGGCCGCGAGCGCCGCGCCGGAGGACTCGTGGCACATGTTGGAGCAGTCGGGGAGGTTGTTGGTGCCGTAGGAGCGCACGAGCAACTGGTAGAGGAACGCGGCCTCGTTGCTGGTGCGGCCGGAGGTGTAGAAGATCGCCTCGTTCGGGTCGCTCAGTGCCCGCAGTTCATCCGCGACCAGCGTGAACGCGTCGTCCCAGGAGATCGGCTCGTAGTACGAAGCCCCTTCGCGCAGCACGAACGGCTCGGTGATGCGGCCCTGCTGGCCGAGCCAGAAGTCCGTCTTCTCCGCCAGCTCCTGAATCGAGTGCGCGGCGAAGAACTCGCGGCCGACGCGGCGCTTCGTCGCCTCCTCGGCGACGGCCTTCGCGCCGTTCTCGCAGAACTCCGCGAGCTTGCGGTGCTCACCGTCGACCTCGCGCGGCTCCGGCCAGGCGCAACCGGGGCAGTCGAAGCCGTCGCGCTGGTTCAGCAGGCGCAGCGTCTTCACCGTGCGCGCGGCGCCCATCTGTTCCATGCCGCGGATCAGGGAGACGGCGACCCCGGGGATACCGGCCGCCCAGCTCTTCGGTTTCCCGACTTCGAGCTGTGTCTCGTCAACGTCGTTCGCGGGTGCTTCGCGGGTCATGACCCCATCGTGCGCCTTACCGCTCTCGCGCGCGACCGAGGGGTGCCGGTTCGGATCATCGCGGTAGCACATGTGCTACTCTGGGTTTCATGGGTTCTGTTGGATTGCGGGAATTGCGACAGCAGGCTTCCGAGCTGGTGCGGCGGGCCGAAGCCGGGGAAGAGGTGACGATCACCGTCTCCGGTCGTCCCAGTGCCCGGCTGGTGCCGGTGTCCAGGCGTGCCTGGCGGACCTACGACGAAGTGGCGGAAATATTCCGCGGGCCCGCCGATCCGGACTGGGACGCCGATCGGGACCTGATCGATCAGACCTTCCGTGATCCCTGGACCACCGCATGAGGGCGGTACTGGACACCAGCGTCGTCATCGCCACCGATCTGCCACCGCTCGAAGGAGAGCTGGCCATTAGTTCCGCCACCATCGCCGAGCTGCATTTCGGTGTCCTGGTGGCGGCGAATCCGGTCCGGCGCGCCCAGCGATTGCGACGGCTGAGCGCGCTTCAGCGTGATTTCGATGCGTTGCCGATCGACGACGCCGTGGCCGCCAGTTATGGGCTGCTCGCGGTGTCCGTGGTCGAAGCGGGACGTCAGCCGCGTGCGCGGACCATGGATCTCCTGATCGCCGCGACCGCGCACGCCCACGACGCCCGGCTGTACACCCGCAACGCCAAGGACCTCGTCGGAATCGAGGATCTGGTGGAAGTAATCCCGGTCTGACGCCCCTCGCAGCCCCGACGAGGTGCGTCAGGCGTCCGTGACGAGCCGGGTGATCTGCGTTTCGTCCAGCGGGAACCAGGGCGTCTCGTTGACGCCGCGTTCCTGGACCGCGTTCACCGTCACCGCGGCCACGACCAGCACGATCAGGCCGACGATCGCGGCGACGCCCGGCCACCGGCCCGACCCGGGCGCGGAGTAGCCGCCACCGGAGGCCGCCGCCTTGCGCTGCTTACGGCGCTTCTTCTTGAGCTCCTTCTTCGCGCCCAGCCAGGCGTCCAGCTCGGCGTGCTTCTGCCAGTTCGGGTCGACCAGGTCCGGGTGGGTCTCGATCCGCCGGTCCTCTTCGTCCATCTCGGTCCTCTTCCCCAGGTACGACCGGCTACCCGCAGTTGCCCGTCGACGGCAGGGGTTTCGTCGGGTCGTAGGTGTCCACTTCGTCGACCGCGGGCGTTCCGTCGACGGGTTTGCTCTTATCAGCGTACTGGGGTGCGAGGAGGCTGGCCTTCGCACGGAGCCAGGCGTCCACTTTCGCGTGCTCGCGCCAGTCCGGATCCATCAGATCCGGATATCCGCCTCCAGCGGGAAGGCGGGCGTTACGGCCGGTGAGGAACTCGATGGAGCGGGTTCGTAGACTTGTCAACTGTGACCGAGAACGCCCAGCAGCAGCAGACCGACCTTCCGGGTACCTGGAACCCGGCCGACGAAGAAGCCTCGCTCTACCAGCGTTGGGTAGACGCCGGCTACTTCACGGCCGACCCCACGTCGGACAAGCCGCCGTTCACGGTAGTCATCCCGCCCCCGAACGTGACCGGTTCGCTGCACATCGGGCACGCGTTCGAGCACACCCTGATCGACGCCATCACCCGCTACCACCGCATGCTCGGCGACGAGACGCTGTACCTGCCGGGGATGGACCACGCGAGCATCGCGGTCCACGCGCTGGTCGAGAAGCAGCTCCGCGCCGAGGGCACCAGCCGCCGCGAGCTCGGCCGCGAGGCCTTCGTGGAGCGCGTCTGGCAGTGGAAGAACGAGCACGGCGGCAAGATCCTCGCCCAGATGAAGCGCCTCGGCGAGGGCGTGGACTGGACCCGTGAGCGGTTCACCATGGACGACGGCCTGTCCAAGGCCGTCAACACGATCTTCAAGAAGCTCTACGACGACGGCCTGATCTACCGTGCCGAGCGGCTGGTCAACTGGTCGCCGGAGCTGCGGTCGGTGCTGTCCGACGCCGAGGTGAAGCACGAAGAGGTCGAGGGCGAGCTCGTCTCGATGCGCTACGGCGACGGCGAGGACGCGATCGTCGTGGCCACCACCCGGATGGAGACGATGCTCGGCGACACCGCCGTCGCGGTCCACCCGGACGACGAGCGCTACACCCACCTCATCGGCACCGAGGTCGAGCTTCCGCTGACCGGGCGCAAGATCCCGATCGTCGCGGACAAGCACGTCGACCCGGAGTTCGGCACCGGCGCGGTCAAGGTGACCCCCGCGCACGACCCGAACGACTTCGAGATCGGCCAGCGCCACGACCTGCCGATGATCACGATCATGGACGAGCAGGGCCGCATCGACGGCACCGGCACCGAGTTCGACGGCATGGACCGTTTCGAAGCCCGTGTCGCGGTGCGGGAGAAGCTGCGTGAGCAGGGCCGCATCGTCGCGGAGAAGCGTCCGTACCTGCACAGCGTCGGGCACTCCGACCGGTCGAAGGAGCCCATCGAGCCGCGGCTTTCGCTGCAGTGGTTCGTCAAGGTCGGCCCGCTCGCGAAGGCCGCCGGCGACGCGGTGCGCGACGGCCGGGTGAACGTCCACCCGCCGGAGCTGGAGAAGCGCTACTTCGACTGGGTCGACAACCTGCACGACTGGTGCATCTCGCGCCAGCTGTGGTGGGGCCACCGCATCCCGGTCTGGTACGGCCCGAACGACGAGGTCGTCTGCGTCGGACCGGACGAGGAGCCGCCTTCGGGTGAAGGCTGGACCCAGGACCCGGACGTGCTCGACACGTGGTTCTCCTCGGGCCTGTGGCCGTTCTCGACCCTCGGCTGGCCGGAGAAGACGCCGGACCTCAACAAGTTCTATCCGACGTCGGTGCTGGTCACCGGCTACGACATCCTGTTCTTCTGGGTCGTGCGGATGATGATGTTCGGCCTCTACGCCACCGGCGAGGCGCCGTTCAAGACCATCGCGCTGCACGGCATGGTCCGCGACCAGTACGGCAAGAAGATGTCGAAGACCGCGGGCAACGGCGTCGACCCCATCGAGTGGATGGACAAGTACGGCACCGACGCGTTGCGGTTCACCCTCACGCGAGGCGCCAACCCGGGCACCGACGTGCCGATCGCCGAAGACTGGGTCGCGGGCTCCCGGAACTTCACCACGAAGCTCTGGAACGCCACCAAGTTCGCGATGATGAACGGCGCGGACGCGAACGCGCCGCTGCCCCCGGCCGGCGAGCTCACCGAAGCCGACCGCTGGATCCTCGGCAGGCTCGGCGGCGTCGTCGACGAGGTGACCGGCTACCTGGCGGACTACCAGTTCGCGAAGGCCACCGACACGCTCTACCAGTTCACCTGGACGGAGCTGTGCGACTGGTACCTGGAGTTGTCGAAGGTCCAGGTCTTCCAGGGCGACGAGGCCCGCGTGACGGCGACGCGCGCGGTGCTGGGGCACGTGTTCGACACGGTGCTGAAGCTGCTGCACCCGTTCGTCCCGTTCATCACCGAGAAGCTGTGGACGGCACTGACCGGCCGCGAGTCGCTGGTGATCGCCCCGTGGCCGGTCGCCGACGCCTCGTACGCCGACGCCGTGGCGGACAAGCGGATCGCGGACGTGCAGAAGCTGGTCACCGAGGTCCGCCGGTTCCGAGCGGACCAGGGCCTCAAACCCAGCCAGAAGGTGGCCGCGCGGCTGTCCGGCGACGGGTTCGCCGAGATCACCGGGCACGACGAGCCGATCCGCGCGCTGGTCCGGCTCACCCAGCCCGAAGACGGCTTCGCGCCGAGCGCGTCGATCGAGGTCGGCCTGTCGGCCGGTGTCGTCACCGTCGAGCTGGACCTGTCCGGCACGATCGACGTCGCCGCCGAGCGCAAGCGCCTGCAGAAGGACCTCGGCGCGGCGGAGAAGGAGCTGGCGCAGGCCGATGCCAAGCTCGGCAACCAGGCCTTCATCGACAAGGCGCCGGAGCCGGTGATCGGCAAGATCCGGGCCCGCAAGGAGACCGCGGTGGCCGACATCGAGCGCATCAACGCCCGGTTGGCGACGCTTCCCGCCTCCTGACGAATGCTAGGAAAGGTCCTTTCCTCGCAAAATTTGCGAGGAAAGGACCTTTCCTTGCATTCAGCGGAGGTGACGGAGGATCACTCCGGCCACGCCCACCATCCCGGTGCGGTACGGGTGGTAAGCCGCCGCGGCGAGCAGTTTCGTGTGCTGCCCGTTGATCCATGCCGCCCCATTCGGCGCGCAGGCATCGTGCCCGGCGGACGGTCCGAAGGTGTCCACGAAGGTCGCCTTGCCGTCGGCGGCGACGGCCTTCTCGATCGCCGAGTTCAGCGCCTTCTCGACGTCGTTGAGCCAGGCGTAGTCGCCCTCGGCGAAGGGCAGGATCTTCGGGCAATAGCCGGATTCCGGCGCGATCCGCGGGTAGCCGACGACGAGCACGTCGGCGCGCGGCGAGCGGGCGTGGATCCCGGCCAGCACCTTCTCGACGTTCTTGCCGGTGTCGGCGATCTTGGCTTTCATGGTGTCGACGCCGTCGACGGTGAATCGGTCCTGGCACGGGTTTCCCGTGGGATCGCTCGCGCGCAGTGACGGGCAGGTGCCGACGAGCGTGCCGAAGACGCCGTAGTCGTTGCCGCCGATCCCGACCGTGACCAGGTCGGTGTTCGCGCTCAGGGCGCTGAACTGGGGCGGGTTGCTGCCGAGGGTCACGTTCTGCCGCTGCGTCATGTCGGTGGTGTCGGCGCCACCGCAGCTGATGTCGGTGAAGGACCGGACCCGCAGCGCCGAGGCGAGGATCGACGGATAGTTCTGCGTCGACTTGCCGCAGAAGAGCGGGTCGAGGCGGGGGAGCGGGATGAGCGGCCCGGAGGTGTAGGAATCACCCAGCGCGACGTAATTCCGGTAGGACCGCGTGGTGGCGGTGGCCGCCGTGGCGGAGGCGATCAGCAGGACGACGGTCGAGACGGCCGCGAACAGGACGCGTCTGTAGCGCATGGGAACCCCGATCTCCGGACTGGATGGCCTCTCAAAAATGAACCGGATCCGGCCGGCTCGGCGCCGCCGATCGGGTGTCGAGCGCCGGTTTCACCCGCTTGGGTGTCACATCGGGTGATCATCTTCCGGCCGGCGGTAGACGAGGAGATAGCGGTAGAAGAGCAGGTTGCGGACCTTGCTCCCCGGCAGCAGCCGGGCCGCGTCGCGCCGGATCCGGTTCATCGGCGGGTAGGTCTCCACGATCGGCGCCGCCGGCAGCGGATCGGCCCCGCCGTTGAGCCGGTCGCCCGCGTACACGACCACCCTGGCCACGGCGTTGACCGGTGAGGCCACCAGAGCCCGCGCGTAATCGGCGAACTTGCTGGGCCTGCCGAGCCCGAGCACGGCCAGCACACCGCCCGGGACCAGCGCGTCACGCAGCTTCGTGACCGTGTCGAACGGCACATGGTGGAGCGACGCGAGGCAGGAGATGAAGTCGTACGCCTCCTCCGGCAGCTTTTCGGTGACGACGTCGGCCTGCCGGTACGAGATCGTGCCGGGCCCCGGCGAACCGGCGGCACCGGCGAGTTCGATCATCGGTCCGGACCGGTCGATCGCCTCGACGTGCATCCCGGTCGCCGCGAGCCGCCGCGCGAACCGGCCGCTGCCGCAGCCCACGTCCAGGGCCACGCCGGGACCGGGAGGCAGCTGGTCGAGCAGCAGCGGGTGGTAGTGGTCGTTGTGGTTGAAGCCCATGCGTCGAGAGTGCCAGGAAAAGCCGCACGTAGACTCGGTCCGACTGGTAGCAAGGTTAAAAGGAGAGTTCGTGCCGCGAGGTGACGGCCGGGATTCCGAAGATTTCAGGGAATCCCCGGACCTGGCAGATCTGGACAGTTTCGCCGGTGTCGACGAATTGGGGGCCCGCGCCCACGATCCGTCCGACGACACCGACCCCGATCTGGACGCACCCGACGCCGCGTACCAGGCGGGCGGCGGTTCACGGGGCGGCATCGGCGGGATCGGGCAGCTGGGGGACAACCTCGCGCTCGGCCCCGTGCCGGACCTCGTCGCCCCCGAGGACGTGGAGCTCCACGAACTCGACGACCAGGGCGACGAGTTCGCCCCGGCCGACCCGAACGGGCAGCAGGCGCGCCGTGAACTGCTCGCCGTCGAGGCCGAGCTGAACCAGCGCTGGCCCGAGACCAAGATCGAGCCGTCCCTCGCCCGGATCGCGGCCCTGGTCAACCTGATGGGTGAACCGCACCGCGGCTACCCGGTGCTGCACGTCGCCGGGACCAACGGCAAGGGCTCGACCACCCGGATGATCGACGCGCTGCTGACCCGGATGGGCCTGCGCGTCGGCCGGTACACGAGTCCGCACCTGCAGCTGGTCACCGAGCGGATCGCGCTCGACGGCGCCCCCATCTCCGCCGCCGCGTACGTCGATCTGTATCGCGACGTCGCGCCGTACGTGACCATGGTGGACAACGCGGGCGGGCCCGACTCAGTGCCGATGAGCAAGTTCGAGGTGCTCACCGGCATGGCGTTCGCGGCCTTCGCCGACGCGCCCGTCGAAGCCGCGGTCGTCGAAACCGGGCTCGGCGGCTCCTGGGACGCCACCAACGTCGCGGACGGCGACGTCGCCGTCATCACCCCGATCGGCGTCGACCACGTCGAGTACTTCGGCGGCTCGCCTGCCAAAGCCGCGGTGGAGAAGGCCGGGATCATCAAGCCCGGCAGCGTCGCGGTCATCGCCGAGCAGGACCCCGACGTGCAGAAGATCCTGCTGGAACGCGCCGTCGAGGTCGACGCGAGCGTCGCCCGCGCGGGCAGCGAGTTCGGCGTGCTGGAACGCGAGATCGCCGTCGGCGGGCAGATGCTGAAGCTGCAGGGCCTCGGCGGGGTCTATGACGAGGTCTTTCTGCCACTGCACGGCGCGCATCAGGCGTCCAACGCCGCGCTCGCGCTGGCCGCCGTCGAAGCGTTCTTCGGCGCGGGCAAGGAGAGGCAACTGGTCATCGAAGCCGTCCGCGAGGCCTTCGCCGAGGTCGAGACCCCGGGACGGCTGGAGCGCGTCCGCGCCGCACCGACCGTGCTGCTCGACGCCGCCCACAACCCGCACGGCGCCAAGGCGCTCGCCACCACCGTCGCCGAGGAGTTCGCCTTCCGCCGCCTCGTCGCCGTGGTCGGTGTGATGGCGGAGAAGGACGCCCGCGGCATCCTGGACGCCCTCGAACCCGTCGTCTCCGAGATCGTCGTCACCAAGAACTCGTCCCCGCGCGCGATGCCGCTCGACGAACTCAACGACATCGCCATCTCGATCTTCGGCGAAGACCGGGTCGTGGCCGAGGCCGGCCTGGATGCCGCGATCGAGACCGCCATCGGCCTCGTCGAGCAGAGCGACGACCCCGAGGAGCCCCTGGCGGGCGGCGGCGTGCTGGTCACCGGCTCGGTCGTCACCGCGGGCGAGGCCAGGACCCTGTTCGGTAAGGAGCCGGCGTGACCGACGAAACCCCGAAGCCGCCCGCCAAGGACCCGATGAAGTCCTTTCGCGGCGTGATGGCCGGTTCGCTGATCATGGAGGGCATCACCGTCGCGCTCGCGCTGCCGGTGGTGGCGAAACTCGGCGGCGGCGTCGGCTCGTTCACCGGCTGGTCGGTGATCGTCATCGCGGTCGCGCTGATCGTGCTGTGCGGTTTCCTGAAGAAGCCGTGGGCGGTGCCCGCGGTGCTGGTCTTGCAGGTCGCGCTGATCGCCTTCTTCGTCGCGCTGCCCGCCGTCGCGATCCTCGGGGTGATCTTCCTCGGGATCTGGCTGTGGCTGCTGTGGCTGCGCCGCGATGTGGCGCGGCGGATGGCGGCCGGGACACTCCCCAGCCAGCAACAGCAACCCCAGTAGCCGTCCCCCTGGGGCCGCGGCGAAGGCGTCACTCACGTGATCAGCGCCGTATCTCACGTGTCTGGAGACCGCACTCGGGTGTGCGGCGCCTGATCACGCGAGTTACGCCTCCAATCACGCGAGATACGCCGCTGATCACGCGCCTAGCGCAGCCTCACCACCCGTAGCTCCGGCGACCTCGCGATGTCCGCGGCGCAGAATCGGCCCCGCACCCAGCCGCCCCGCGAGTACAACCGCGTTTGGTCGGCGAAATGCGGTGATGTGACGTCGGTCGATTGCGAGTAGGTCATGATCGTCGAGACGTCCGGGCAGGCCTTGCCGCCGAACCCGACCACCTGCACGTAGCTGGATCCGTGGACGACCTCGTGGTTGCCCTTGGCCGGGTCCCACAGCGCCGTGATCACGTTCAGCACGCCGAGGTCGCCCGGTCCGCCGTGGATCGGGATCCGCTTTCCGGCCCGGGTCACCGTCTGATGGTCGCCGAGCCTGCCGTCGACCGGGATGCCGTTGGCGCGGAATTCGGCGAGCGTGTCACCGAAGGCCTTCCGCACGTCGGCGTTCCCGGTCGCGAGGGTGTTCGGCGTGGTGACCGGCTGGTTCGGGTCGAACGGGACCTGCCAAATGCCCCGCAGCCCGCCGATCCGGTCCACGAACCGCTCGAAGAAGAGCGCGCCGCGGCTGTCGAGCCGGAACGTGCGGTCCCAGGACGCCAGAGTCGTGCAGGCGTTGCCGACGGGCACCGGCCCCGATGTGGACGGAGCCTGCCCGTCAGGGAAAGCCGCGCACATCTTCGCCGTGTCGGCGGCCGCGAGTTCCGCGGTGCGGCTTCGGCCGCGATACAGCATGTCCTTCATCGACGACGGCGTGAATCCCTTGCCCGCCAAGCCTTCCTCGGTGGCGATGAGCGCTTCCCTCGTCCGGTCCGACCGCTGGGTCCCGGTCGAGCCGACGATCCGGGGGAGCGGCGCGATCGGCGCACGGGCGTTGGAGAGCCAGGCGCTGTCGTTGGCGTTGAGTTCGTAGTCACGTCGTTGCTGCAGCGGCAACCGCGACGGCGCGAACAGGCCCGGTTCCAAGGAACCGGGGTCGGAACCCCAGTCGCACGACGACTTCGAACCGTCCAAAATGGAGAGACCGGTGCCGGGGAAGAGTGCCCGGCCCAGCGGGGTCCCGCAGTCCGCCGCCCGCTCGTCGGTGACGTGCGGCACGACCTGGATGTCGCTGTACAGCGCGTTCCCCGGCCGGTCCGTGGCGATGGTGTTGACCCACGGGACGCCTTGGGTGCGCGCGAGTGCGTTGGCGACATCCGTGGTGCTGCGGGATCCGGCCAGTTCGAACCAGGTGTTGAGGCCGCGCAGGTTCCCGGCGTTCCCGTCCCGCAGCGCGTGCGCGGACTTCGTCGTCCATGGCGTGGGGACGCCGAACGCCGAACCGAGGACCTGGCCGTACCGTGTCCCGTAGAAGGTGCGGGCGACCTGCCGGCGCTCGCCGCTCGGTTCCCGGACCTCGACCTTCACCTCCTGCGCGGTCATCTTCTCCGGTTTCCCGTCGACCAGGTACGTCGTCGGGTCGCCGGGGGCCAGCGGTACTTCGAAGAGACCGAACGTGATGGCCGTCGACACCGTATGCGTCCACGCGACCTCGGCGTTGTGGCCGATCTGCGGCAACGGGAGCCCCAGCAGGCTTCCGCCCGCGACGTCGAACCGGCCGGGAATGGTCAGCTGCGACTGCCAGAACCGGCGTCCGCCCTGCCACGGATAGTGCGGATTCCCGAGCAGCAGGCCACCACCGGACTTCGTTCCGTCGCCGCCGACGGCGATGCCGTTGCTGCCGAGTTCGCCCGTCTTCATCGTCTCGCGCAGGCCGTCGGCGATCTTCGGCGCGGACTCCGGTCCCGCGGCCGGAACATCCTTTGTGGACGGCGGCTGGGTGCGGACGAGGCCGTCGGCGAGCAGGCCCTGTCCGGCGACCGACGTGACGGCGTAGAAGTGCCGGTAGAAATCGAGTTCGGTGATCGGCCGGACCCAGTCCGCGCCGCGGCACACCGGATCGGTGATGTGCTGGACACCGGTCTGCTTCAGGTACGCGTTGTATCCCGCGACGTATCCGGACGCCAGCTCCCGCACCTCGGTCCGCGGGCCGTGCGGTGCGGGCCGCGCGAGAAGCCTTTCGACCACCCCGGAGTCGTTGATCCGCTGGAAGTGCAGATCGCTGTCGAGGTTGTTCTCCGCCTCGCTCATCGCCGGATTGCCCTGGCCGCCCGCGCCGAGGTGCGCGGAGCGCCGCGCGGACACCGTCAGGTAGGTGTTCGCGAGTTCGCAGATGTTGTCCTTGGCCGCGGCGAACCCGTAGCCGTAGCCGAGGCCGTCGAAGTCCTTCGCCGCGATATGCGGGATGCCGTACTCGGTGTACCTGATCACCGCCCGCGACCGGCCGAGCTCGTCCGCGGACGAGACCCCTGTCGTCAGGCTCGACACCGCCAGAGCCGCCGTGAGCAGCACGAGCCCGCGCTGGAATCTTCGCATCGTTCCCCCATCCGGATCGACCATCCCCGTGATCGAAAGTACCGGGGCCGACACGGGGAGGCATCGACCGAACGGTTGAGCCGGCTACCGTCCGTTCGTTCATCACCAGGTCAACCGCCGTTGGCCCACCGGCCGTGGCCGCGGGATAGAACCGCGCCATGACCGCTTCCCACCACAACCGCCGCACGCTGCTCAAAGCCGGTCTCACCGGCGCCGGAGCCGTCGCGGGTGGCCTGCTCCTCCCCGGAACCGCGACCGCGGACCCCGTCCCGCTCCTTCGCCGCGACCGCCCGGTGCTCACCCACGGTGTCCAGTCCGGCGACGTCACCACCGGTTCCGGAATCGTCTGGTCGCGCGCCGACCGGCCGTCGCGGCTGATCGTGGAGATCTCCCGGGATCCGTCGTTCCGGCACGCGCGCCGCGTGCGCGGCCCGGTGATGAGCCCGGAGACCGGCGGCACGGGCAAGGTCCGCGTCGCCGGCCTCCTGCCGGGGACCGAGATCCACTACCGGGTCACCGCCGAAGACCTCGACGGCCGCGCTCGCAGCGAGGCCGTTACCGGCCGTTTCACCACCGCCCCGGTCGGCCGCTCGGACGTCCGGTTGCTGTGGTCCGGCGACGTCGCCGGGCAGAACTGGGGCATCAACCCCGAACGCGGCGGGATGACGATCTACCGCGCGATGGCCGACCGCCGCCCCGACCTGTTCCTCCACTGTGGAGACACGGTCTACGCCGACGCGCCGCTCACCGAGACCGTCGCGCTGCCCGGCGGGCGGGTGTGGCGCAACATCGTCACCCCGGAGAAGTCGAAGGTCGCCGAGACGCTCGACGAGTACCGCGGCCAGTTCGCCTATAACCTCCTCGACGAGAATCTCAAGCGCTTCACCGCGAACGTGCCCGCCTATGTCCAGTGGGACGACCACGAAGTCGTGAACAACTGGTACCCCGGAGAGATCCTCAACGATCGCCCCGAATACACCGAAAAGCGTGTCGACGTGCTCGCCGCGCGGGCGTTCCAGGCGTTCCACGAATGGCACCCGATCGACCGCCGCCAGGCCGTCGACGGCCGTGTGTACCGCAACTTCCGGCACGGTTCGCGCGCCGAGGTCTTCGTGCTGGACATGCGAACCTACAAGGACGCCAACACCGCGGACCAGACCAAACCGGGCCGGATCCTCGGCGACCGTCAGGCTCGCTGGCTCGTCGACGCGCTCGACCGCAGCACGGCCACCTGGAAGATCATCCAGGCCGACCTCCCGATCGGGCTCACCGTCCCGGACGGCAAGGCCATCGAGGGCGTCGCCAACGGCCTGCCCGGCGCGCCCGGCGGCCGCGAGACCGAACTCGCCTGGGTGCTGCGGGAGATCTCGCGGCGCCGCGTGCGCAACGTCGTCTGGCTGACCGCCGACGTGCACTACACCGCGGCGCACCACTACTCGCCGGATCGCGCGTCGTTCACCGATTTCGACCCGTTCTGGGAGTTCGTGTCCGGTCCGCTCAACGCCGGCGCGTTCGGCCCGAACACCCTCGACCCGACCTTCGGGCCGGAAGCGGTGTTCGTACACGCCCCGCCCGCCGCGAACACCTCGCCCGCCGACGGCTTCCAGCATTTCGGCGAGGTGAACATCGACGGACGGAGCGGCGTGCTCACGGTCGATCTGAGGGACGCTACGGGCGCTTCGCTGTGGTCGAAGACCCTTCAGCCCCAGCGCTGAGCAGTTCGGTCAGGACCGCGATGCTGCGGTCGCCGTATCCGGCCTCGACGGCCCGCCGGACGAGGTCGTGCATCGGCAGCTGCCACGCGACGTCGACGCCTTCCTCGGCCAGTCCGAGGTCGGCGGCGGCGCCGGCGTGGAAGATGTCCACCGAGGACGCGGGATCCGAGTAGTCACCGCTGTCGATTTCCTTGGTGAGCGTCGGAAGCACCGAGATGATCATCTCGAACCACTTGGTGGCGTACGGCAAGAGCGTCTCGGCCGCGAGCCCGCGTGACCGCAGCGCGGCGGCACCCTGGAAGAACCCGACCAGCGCGGGCAGCAGGGTGCCGCCGACGGCCGTTTCGTACAGCGCCGCGAGGTCGGTGTCTTCGCCGAGGTGGACGGTGTCGCCGCCCAGCATCCGCAGCGTGTCCAGGTGCTCGTCGAAGACGGACTTGTCGCCGCCGTAGTACAGCAGCGTGTCCGGCGCTCCCACGGCCGACGGCACGTTCTTGATCGCGCCGTCGAGGTAGCGCGCGCCGTGCTCCTTCGCCCATTCGGCCATCCGGCGCGCTTCCGCCGGCGAGCCACTGTTCAAGGTGACCAAAGCGCGTCCGGTGAGCGAAGCGGGCTCCAAGGCCGCACGCGTGTCTTCGTAGGTGGTCAGGCAGGCGATGGTCAACGGGCTCGCCCGCACCGCGTCCCCGGCAGTCGCGGCCAGGCTTGCTCCCCGCGCGACGAGGGGATCGGCCTTCGAGGCTGTCCTGTTCCACACGGTGGTCGGATGCCCGGCCGCGAGGAAGGCGTCCGCCAGGGCCGAGCCCATCGAACCCAGGCCCACGACGGTCACCGGCGTCTTCGGCATTTTCGCTCCAGTCAAAGGAAATCTTCGGATGACTCCATGCTGGGCGGTCGCGTACATTCGATCAAGTACCTACTATTTTGCCAGGTACTGACAAAAAGGTATGTGAAACGATGACCAAGAACCGGACGTTCACCTGCGGCCTCGACGCCGCGATCGCCGTCGTGGGCGGCAAATGGAAAGGCCTCATCCTGTTCGCACTCCAGGACGGGCCGCTGCGCTTCGGGGAGTTGCGGCGCGCGGTGCCCGGCATCAGCGAGCGGGTGCTGATCCTGCAACTGCGCGAGATGGAGACCACCGGACTGCTGCATCGCGAGGTGTACCACCAGGTTCCGCCGAAGGTGGAGTACTCGCTGACCGGATTCGGGGATTCCCTCAACACCGCGATGGCCGCGCTCGGGGAGTGGGGGGAGGAGCACCTCGAACGGATCGAAGCCATTCCCTGGTCCGAAGTGAAGTGAACGGCGAAGCACCCAGTAGGCTCCGGGCGAATAGCACGAAACCCACCCAAGGAGAAATACCGCCGTGACTGAACGCACGCTGGTCCTCGTCAAGCCCGATGGCGTCGCGCGCGGCCTCGTCGGCGAGGTCATCGCTCGCATCGAGCGCAAGGGCCTGAAGCTCGCCGCCCTCGAGCTGCGCACCGTCGAGCGCTCGGTCGCCGAGGAGCACTACGCCGAGCACAAGGAGCGCCCGTTCTTCGGCGACCTCCTCGAGTTCATCACCTCGGGCCCGCTGGTCGCGATCGCCGTCGAGGGCCCGCGCGCCATCGCCGCCTTCCGTCAGCTCGCCGGCGGCACCGACCCGGTCGAGAAGGCCACCCCGGGCACCCTGCGCGGCGACTTCGCGCTGGAGACCCAGTACAACCTGGTGCACGGTTCGGACTCCCCGGAGTCGGCCGAGCGCGAGCTCAAGCTCTGGTTCCCCGAGGTCTGACACACTCGTGGGCGGCGCGGGAGCACCGCGCCGTCCGCGAATCGGGGAGCTTTGATGACACCGGACGGGTACCTGGAACGTTTGCGGGAACTCACCACCGGTTTCGCGCGGGTCGCGAGCACCGGGGACCACGCCGCGCCCGTGCCGTGCTGCGGGGACTGGCGCCTGCGTGACCTGGTCGTCCACCTCGGCAACGTCCACCGCTGGGCGGCCGGGGTCGTGCGCACCGGCGACCCCGCCCCGCAGGTCTTCGAAGCGGAACCGGGCGCGGATCTCGCCGCCTGGTACCGCGAAAGCGCGGATGAGCTCATCGACGCACTGCGCGAGGCATCTCCCCAGGACGGCGCCTGGAACTTCACCGCCGCCGCCAAGACCAAGGCCTTCTGGTTCCGCCGCCAGGTCCACGAGACCGCGGTGCACCTGCTCGACGCGCACCGCGCGGCGGGGAACCACTACGACCTGGATCCGATCCTCGCCGCCGACGGCGTGGACGAGGTCCTCCTCGGCATGCTGCCGAAGGTGAAGCGCTGGCACACCCCGCCGACGGTCACCGTCCCGTTGCTGCTGAAGACATCCGACACCGGACACGCCTGGTTGATCACACCGCCGGGGGAAACCGACGTTCCCGGTTCGCGGCAAGCGGACCCCGCCGAAGCAGCGGGCGCCGTCGTCGAAGGGCCCGCGGAAGGGCTGGATCTGCTGCTGTGGCAACGGATCGAACTCGCCGCTTCGGGTATCAAGATCATCGGTGACGCCGCGGCGGCGGAGACCTTCCTCGCCGGGCCGTTCACGCCCTGACCTTCGCGCCCTACGCCGTTCGGTTCACGTTCACCCCGGGGTCTTCTCCTGGCGGTCCGCGTCCGCTGTGCTGAGCGGTGCCGCCTGTCACTCGATCGTGGGGTATCTCGTGAGAAATTCACGCTTGTTGCTGCTCGCTGCCCTGCTGCCCGGATTGTTCGTCGCGCCACCGGCGCACGCCGATCCCTTGGCCGCTCCGCTCGGCCCGGCGCCCATCGAAGCCGCCCCCGCGGCGTCCTCGGCGAAGGAGGGTCCGTCCGCGTACGCCGTGGCCGCGCCCGACGACGGTCTCGTCACCACCAGCGCGACTTCGCGCGTGGCTCCGGGGCTGAGTCTCACCGAATTCGACCGGTACGACCCGGCCGGCTGGATCCGCGGCGACACCCTCGCCGTCGACCTCACCAGCAAGGCCCTCAAGCCGACGTACCTCAGCCCTGGCACGGTTTCCGCGCGGACACCGCTTTCGCAGCAGGTCGCCAGGTCCGGTGCGGTCGCCGGCGTCAACGGGGACTTCTTCGACATCAACGCCAGCGGCGCGCCGATCGGCGTCGGCATCGACGCCGGGAAGCTCCAGACGGCGCCCGCGCGCGGCCACAACCTGACCGCGTCGATCACCGAGGAAGGCAAGGCACGGCTCGCGGAGGTGTTCCTCGACGCGTCGGTCACCCTGCCCGACGGCCGGGTCGTACCCGCGTCGAACTTCAACAGCCCCGTGCTGAGCGGTGACGCGATCGGTGTCTACACGCCGCTGTGGGGCGCGTCCTCGCGGCGGACCTCGGTCGCGGGAGCGCGGCGCGTCGTCGAGATCGAGGTCTCCGGCGGCGTCGTCACGCAGGTGCGGCCGCAGCCCGCGGACGGCCCGATCGCGGCCGGTGCGACGATCCTGCTCGCCCGTGACGGTGGTGTGGACACGTTGTCCGGCCTGAAGACCGGCGACCGGGTGGGGGTCACTTACGCGCCGAAGAGCGACGCGGGCAAGCTTTCCGTCTCGATCGGAGGCAACAAGGTCCTGCTGCGCGACGGCGCGGTCCAGCCGGTCGACAACGTCGCCATGCACCCCCGGACCGCGGTCGGGTTCTCGGCCGACGGCACGAAGATGTGGCTGGCGACGGTCGACGGCCGCCAGGCGGACAGCCGCGGCATGACGGAACTGGAACTCGCCCGACACATGAAGTCGCTCGGCGCGGACGACGCTCTCAACCTGGACGGCGGCGGCTCGTCGACCATGCTCGCCCGTGAAGAGGGCGAGAAGGCGCCGCTGGTCCGCAACTCGCCGTCGGACGGCGGGGAACGCTTGGTGCCCAACGGGATCGGCGTCGCGACCACGCCGGGAAGCGGACGCCTGACCGGATTCGCGCCCCGTCCTGTGCAGGACACCGCCGACGCGACGCGCGTGCTTTCCGGGCTGACGCGGAAACTCGCCGCAGGCGGTCACGACGAGACCGGCGCCGCCGTCGATGGCAAGGTCCAGTGGCTCAGCACGAATCCCTTCCGCGGCACCGTGACCGACGGGGTGTTCACCGCGCACCCCGACCGGCTCCGGCCGGACGCGCCCGCGGACGTCGACGTCTACGCGAAACGCGGTGGTGTCCTGGGCAAGGCCACGCTGAACGTCCTCGGTTCACCGGTCCGCCTCGGCACGAGCACCGAACAGGTCGCGTTGTCCGGCGAAGGCGCGAAGAGCACGTTCAAGGTGTTCGGCTACGACGCCGATGGTTACGGAACGTGGATCGAACCCGACGACGTCAAACTCGACTACGACCCCGCGGTGGTGAAGATCGAAGCGTCCGGCGACGGGTTCGCGGTCACCGCGCTGAAGGCGTCGGGCGCTTCGGCGATCACCGCCACCGCCGGTGGGAAGGTAACGCATCTGGCGGCTTCCGTCGGCACGGAATCCCGCGTGGCGGCGCCGCTGGACGGTCCGGCGGGCTGGACCGCCAGCGTCTTCCCGGCTGTCGTCGGCGCCGCGCTTTCCGAGGCACCCGGCCGGGACGGTGGACGCGGTCTCGCGCTGGACTATCGGCTGAACGGGACCAACGCCACACGCGCGGCCTACGTCAACTCTGCGGCACCGATCGTGCTGCCGCCAGGCACCCAGCGGGTCGGCCTGTGGGTCAACGGCGACGCGAAGGGCGCCTGGCTGCGAGCCGAACTCCGTGACGCCGCCAACGTCCCGTCCGTCGTGGATCTGTCGCTGAGCGTCGACTGGACGGGCTGGCGCTACGTGCGCGCGGCCATCCCCGCCGGGCTCCCCGACGGGCAGCGGCTGACGAAGTTCTACGCCGTCGAGAACGTCCCGGCTCAGCAGTACGAGGGACGTCTGGTCTTCGACGATCTCACCTTCGAGGTCGCGCCCGCGGCCGCCGTCCCCGCCGATCCGGCTCCGCGTGACCCAGCGCTGATCACCGACGGCGCCGCGACCGGCGGCCTGCGGATCGCCGTGGTCAGCGACGCGCAGTTCACCGCCGACCAGCCCGACGGCCCGCTGGTCGCCCAGGCCAGGCGCGCGCTGCGCGAGGCGGTGGCGGCGAAACCGGATCTCGTGCTGATCAACGGTGACTTCGTCGACCGCGGTACGACGGCCGATTTCGTGCTGGCTCGTTCGATCATCGATGAGGAACTGGTCGGCAAGGCGCCATGGTACTACGTGCCGGGCAACCACGAAGCCGACGGCGGGCACGGGCTCGCGGAGTTCCAGGCGGCGTTCGGGGCGACCCATCGCGTCGCCGACGTCGCCGGGATCCGGCTGGTGCTGATGGATTCCTCGCGCGGTTCGCTGCGCGCGGGCGGGTTCGATCAGATCCGGATGCTGCGCGAGGCGCTCGACGGCGCGAAGACGGACAGGCGGATCCGTGGCGTCGTCGTCGCGATGCACCATCCGGTCAAGGACCCCAGCGCGAGCGGGAATTCGCAGCTGGCAGACCGCAAGGAAGCCGCCATGCTGACCGACTGGCTGACCGCCTTCGAACGCGAGTCGGGCAAGCAGGCGGCCGCGATCGCTTCACACGCGGGCGTTTTCCACCTCTCGCGCGTCGACGGCGTGCCGTACCTGGTGAATGGCAACTCCGGGAAGTCGCCCGCCGCGGCCCCGGGTGACGGCGGGTTCGCCGGCTGGACGATGGTCCGGTTCGAGCCGGGGGACAAGGCGCAGCCGGTGCGGTTCGAGACGCGGCCGAACGTCGACACGCTGATGGTGTCCGGGCCCTCGTCGCTGGTGCGCGGGGAGAAGGCGGACGTCCGGGCCGTGGTGACGCAGGGAGCGCGTCAGGTGCCGGTTTCGTATCCGGTCAGCGCGGACTGGAAGGGCGGCTGGGGCACGCATGTCGCCGGCGGTTTCCTGCCCGCGATGCCGTGGGACGTCGCGTCGTTCGACCCGGCGACCGGGGTGCTGACCGCGCTGCGGCCGGGGACGACGAACCTGTCGGTGACCGTCAACGGGGTGACGAAGAGCCTCTCGGTCACCGTCCGCTAGCGCTATGAAAGGCCCCTTCATTGCAAAATTTGCAATGAAGGGGCCTTTCATTGCACGCGTCAGGCGGCTTCGTGCGCCTCTTCGACCGTTCCCGGCAGCGCCGGACCCCGCGGCGGGATCGCGTCGGCGTCGGCCGGATCCACCTTCCGCACCGAACCGTCGGCCGCGCTCTGCGCGATCGCGAGCATCGAGGCCAGCGCGTCCTGGATCTGCTGCTGCTCCCGCTCCGGGATGAGGCTCAGCTCGATCAGCACGCTGCCGTTGCCGAGCAGCCCGTACCCGTTGCGCGCGATGCCCTGGTAGTCACCGCCGGGGTACTGCGAGACATAGCCGCCGTTGGCGTCGATCGACCGCTGCACCACGACCGCGATCTGCTTCGCGAAGTCCACATCGGACTGTTTCACGCCCGGATTCGTCGGCCACAGCGTGGAGGCCGTGATCTCCCTGCCGTTCGCATCCCGGTACCGATCCTGCATGTGGTAGTCGACCATGATGTCCGGCTTGAACGACGCGTTCCGCCGCTGGATCAGGCCCGCTTCGGTGGCCGGGTTGTCCTTCGGCGCCACGGCCGGGTCGTGGTAGCGGTTGATGTCGTATCCCTTGCCCTTCTCACCGTATTCGGGAGTGGCGTCCGGGTCGTGGTTGTAGCGCCAGTCGCGCTCGTGCCCGTCGGGGTTGGCGCGGACGACGATGTCGACGGTCACCTTCGCGAGCAGCTTCTGTGCCCAGGGGCTGTGCCCGACGCCGACCTTGCGCAGGAATTCGAGCGCGGCGGGAGTGCCGAGCGGCTCATCGCCGTGCTGCTGGGTGACGTATTGGATCCGCGTCTTGCCGTGGCCGACCCTGGCCGCCCACACCGGACGGCCCTCGTTGCTGCGGCCGATCCTGTCCACCCGGATCTTGCCGTGGCTGAGCGCCGCCAGCTTGTGCAGCTCGAAGGCCAGCTTGGCGGTGGAGGGACGCGGGTCCACGGTCCGGCCGTCCACAGTGGTCTCGGCCGCTTGAGCGGCGGGCGCCACCAGGAGTCCGGCGCTGACGAAAACGGACAACAGGGTGATCTTGGGCTTGAGACTCATGGTCGGTGAGTATCGACGAGCGGGCAACGGCCGACAAGGGGCCGGATAAACCGGTCGAATTTTGTCGGTGGCAGGTCCTAGGGTGCCTGTCGTGGGTGACTCAGAGCACGAACCGGCGATGGTGCAGGCGAAGGCGTTGGTCAAGCGGTTCGGCGATTTCGAGGCCGTACGCGGGATCGACGTCGAGGTCCGCCCGGGGGAGGCGTTCGGCTTCCTCGGGCCCAACGGCGCGGGCAAGTCCTCCACCATGCGGATGATCGCGAGCGTCTCCCCGCGCACCGACGGTGACCTGCGGGTCCTCGGGATGGATCCGGACGTCGAGGGGCCGAAGATCCGTGCCCGCCTCGGGGTGGTGCCGCAGCAGGACAACCTGGACACCGAGCTCACCGTCCGGCAGAACCTGCAGATCTACGGCCGCTACTTCGGGCTCTCCCGGTCGCACGTGCGGAGCAAGGCCGAGGAGCTGATGGAGTTCGCCCAGCTCACCGACCGGGCGAACGCGGAGGTCGATTCGCTCTCCGGCGGGATGAAGCGGCGGCTGACCATCGCGCGGTCCCTGGTCAACGACCCGGAGCTGCTCCTGCTCGACGAGCCGACGACGGGGCTCGACCCGCAGGCCCGCCACCTGTTGTGGGACAGGCTGTTCCGGCTCAAGGCGGGCGGGACCACGCTCATCATCACCACGCATTACATGGACGAGGCGGAGCAGCTCTGCGACAGGCTGGTCGTGATGGACAACGGCCGGATCGCCGCCGAAGGCTCGCCCGCGGATCTGATCAGCCGGTACTCCACCCGCGAGGTCGTGGAGCTGCGCTTCCCGAACGGCGAGCAGGAGTCGGCCGCGAAGCGGATCGAGGGTCTCGCCGAACGCGTCGAGGTCCTGCCGGACCGTGTCCTGCTCTACACGATGACCGGCGAGGCCACCCTGGAGCAGGCGCACGCGCGCGGGCTGCGTCCGCTGTCGAGCCTGGTCCGCCGCAGTTCGCTGGAGGACGTCTTCCTCCGCCTCACCGGCCGGACGCTGGTGGACTGATGACCACAGCACAGACGAAGGCGTCGACAGGGCGCGTGGTCTCCCGCTGGGCGGGAGCCTGGCTGCGGGTCGAGGGCCATTGGATGTGGTACCGCCGGTACTGGCTGTCCACTTTGTACTCGACGGGTCTGCAACCGGTGCTCTTCCTGGCCGCGATGGGGCTCGGGTTCGGTTCACAGGTCCAGGCCGGTGCCGCGACGGGCGGGTTCTCGTACCTGGAGTACGTCGCCCCCGCGCTGCTCGTGGCGGGTGCCGCACAGCTGGCGGTGGGGGAGTCGAGTTACCCGGTGCTTTCGGGGTTCAAGTGGCAGCAGGACTACATCGCCGTCACCGCCACCCCGATCACGGCGGGGCAGGTGCTCGGCAGCCAGATCATGTGGGTGAGCCTGCGGCTGACCCTGGCGGGCGTGATCTACGCCGTCATCGCGGCGCTCTTCGGCTCCTGGACGAGCTTCGGCGTGCTCGCCGTCATCCTGATCGGGACGCTCACCGGGATCGCGTGCGGCACCCCGGTGATGGCGCTGGCCGCGACCACCTACGACGAGGGCACCCGGTTCGGCCTGGTGTTCCGGTTCGTGCTGATCCCGATGACGTTGTTCTCCGGCACGTTCTTCCCCATCACCGAACTGCCGGCCCCGCTGAGGTGGATCGCCTGGATCTCCCCGCTGTGGCACGGCAACGAGGCGGCCAGGGCGGTCAGCCTCGGCACCGTCGGCCCGCTCGCCACGCTGGGCCACCTCGCCTTCCTCGTCGTGCTCGCCGGGGTCGGCTGGGCGCTGGCGCACAAGTACTTCTACCGACGGCTGGTGGTCTGATGGCGGTCCTCACCGAAGCGCTGCGACGTGGAAAGCCGCGGCGCGGGGTGCTGCTGCGCATCCTGCCGTCCGCGCTGTACAGCGGCCGGTCGACGGCGGTGCTGGAGCGCACCTTCCTGACGTACTCGCACGCCTGGATGCTGTTCGTGTCCGGCGTCTTCGAGCCGCTGTTCTACCTGATGGCCTTCCAGCTCGGCTTCGGCAAGCTCGTCGGCGAGGTCGTCGGGCCCGGCGGGCAGGCGATGAGCTACGTCGCCTTCGTCGCGCCCGGCCTCCTGGCGGCGTCGGCCATGAACGGTGCGATCCTCGACTCGACGTACAACCTGTTCTTCAAGCTGAAGTACGCCAAGCTGTACGACGCCATGCTCGCCACCCCGATCGGGCCGCTGGACATCGCGCTCGGCGAGGTCGGCTGGTCGGTGCTGCGCGGCGGGATCTACTCGGCGACCTTCCTCGGCGTGATGACCGTGATGGGGCTGCCCGGATCGTGGTGGGCCCTGCTGATGATCCCGGCGGCGCTGCTGATCGCGATGGCGTTCTCGGCCATCGGCATCGTGCTGGTGACGTTCCTGCGGTCGGTGTCGCAGTTCGACTACATCAACCTCGTGCTGATGCCGCTGTTCCTGTTCTCCACGACGTTCTACCCGCTGTCGGTGTACCCGGCCGGGATCCAGTGGATCGTGCAGGTCTTCCCGCTGTACCACGGCATCGAGCTGATGCGTGGCCTCTCGGCAGGCGTCCTCTCGTGGAGCATGGCCGGCAACGTGGCGTACCTGGTAGCGCTGGCCGCGGTCGGCATCTACGCGTCCTCGAAGCGGTTCGGCAAGCTCCTGCTGCGCTGACCGGTCACCGGGCCGGGTTCGCGCCCGTCCGCCGCGGCGCCACCGCGGCCAGCGCGTCGACCAGCCCGTGCCCGTAGAAGCCGTTGAACCCCGCGTAGCCGGTGCAATAGGCGTCCTGCGCGCCGTCACCGGTCAGGTCGTAGTCGGCGGGACACGCGATCGGGGTGGCCTGGGCGTCCAGCGCCCGCCTCAGCTGACGCGCGCCGTAGCCGGGGTGCTTCGAAGCGACCAACGCCGCGACACCGGCGACGTGCGGCGCCGCCATCGACGTCCCGCACAGTGGCGCGTATCCGCCGGGAACGGTCGAAAGCACGCACTGCCCGGCCTCGCCGCCGGGGGCGGTCACGTCGATCACGCCCAGCCCGTACGAGCTGTACCCGGCCTTGACCCGCTCTTCGCTCACGGACGACACCGCGACCACGTCACGCAGGCCCGCGGGCAGCGCCTGGCAGCCATCGGACCCGGACGGGGCACCCGAGCGCGGTGACGGCACCAGCTCGGCGGCCTCGTTGGTCGCCGCCGCGATGCTGAGGGTGCCCGCGGAGGTCGCGTACTCGACGGCGCGGGCCATGACCTCGTTCACCACGCCCCTGTCGTCGTTGTGGGCGCACGAGAGCGACCACGGATCGACGAAGTAGCTGCTGTTCGTCACCGCCATGCCCTGTGAGGCAGCCCACATCAGCCCGCAGACGGCGGCTTCGGGGTCGGCGTACCCGCGATCGTCGATCACCTTCACCGAGGCGATCCGGACGCCGGGCGCCACCCCGGTGACACCTTTGCCGTCATCGGCGGCGGCGATGATCCCCGCGACGTGGGTGCCGTGCACCGACGTCGTCGCGGCCCAGTCGCGGTCGGGCGCACCGGTCAGGCAGCCCGCGGACTTCGCGGGGTCGAGGGCGCTCGCCAGTTCGGGATGGGCGGGGTCGATACCGGAGTCGAGGACACCGACGACGACGTCCCGGTCGCCCGGCTCGATCGCGCGGGCCCTGTCGGCGCCGATCGCGCGCATGTCCCACTGCTCGCCGGTGCGGTCGGCGGAGGGGACCTTCGCCGGATCCGTCGGCGGGAGTTCGGCGCGAGCGGGCGCGGACCTGGCCGGTGACGTGCCGTTGGCCCGCTGCACCGCCAGCCGTTCCGCCTGCGCGCTGAACGCGGCGGCCGGCCGGACCAGCTCGGCGAAGGCGCGGTCGGCCGAGGTCGCCACGGCCACCGCGATCTGCGGATAGTAGGTCGTCGTGCGGCCGCAGCCGCCTGCGATGGCGGCCTTGGCCTCGGCCTCGGAAGTGCCCGTCTCGAAGGCGACGACGTAACGCAGCGCCCGTCCCTGGGGATGACACGAGGGCTCGGCCTCGGCCGTCGCCACGGCGGCGACCGAGCCGCAGAGCACCACGAAGGCGCACACGGCCGCTCGCAGGGACCGCCCCAGCAGGGACACCGGACCTCCCACCGGAGAACATGAGGACTACGGGGTCACCGCCGCCGATACTGGCCGGCCATCGGTACCCCCCGAGCGGCACGCTAGCCACCCTCGGCCAGAGCGACAAGTTCTCCCGCGAAGTTCGCTCGGCCGGTGGCCGCGGCGCGCCCGGGAGCCGGCTCTGTGGCACCGAGTACACCGGAGTGGGGCCGGGGTGTGGGATACTCGCGGTGGCCGCTGGCCGACGGGCGCACGTGAGAGGTGGCGCTCGCGGTCTCGTGGCCCGGTGGTGTGCTGCACATCCTCCACACGCGTCGCCGCTGCATGCGGCTCGACGACGTGGCGGGCGGCCCGATGTCGCGAACGTGGCCAGCGCTCCGCCGAGCAGACCTTCAGCCGTACGCGGCGCCTGGGCAACCCCGGCGCCGTCGCGGTGCCGGGCAAGGATTCCCGCTGCTGGTGACCACCACGGCGGAACGAACAGAAAGGGGCCCCTGCGCGGCCGCGTCGAGCCGGTGTGAGCCAGCCGACGCGCCCGGGGGCGGAGGAGATATATGTCGAACGCGGACACACCCGCCGTCACCGGCGGGAATACCGCCACACCCATCGCAAGCCAGCTGGGCGAACTGCCTCCCCGAATCCGGGTGCACGCGCTGGCGAAGCTGCTGGGGTCCAACAGCCGTGAACTGATGGCCAAGCTCGGTGAGCTCGGCGAGACCGTCCGGAGCGCGCAGTCCAGCGTCACCCGTGAGGTGGCGCACAAGCTCGCCGAAGCCCTCGCCGGCGGAGACGAGCCCGAAACGCCTCCCGTCGCCGAGACCCCGGCGGCTCCCGAGGCGAAGCCCGCGGTGAAACCCGAGGTCGAGCCGGAGGCCGCTCCGCAGGTGGAGGCGCCTTCGCGGCGTGTTCCGCCCGCGCTCGCCGCCCCGGTGACGCCGGAGCCGCCGGAGCGGACGACCAGGCCGTCGAAGGCCGCCGCGCACCTCCCGGTGTTCGCCGCGCCGTCGCCGGTGTTCCTGCCGCCGGAGCCCGTCGCGGCGAAGCCCGCCCGCAAGCCGGAGCCGGCCTTCACCCAGACCGAAGAGACCGCTTCCGACGAGGACGAGACCCAGACCGAGCAGGCCGAGGGCCAGGGCATCGACGAGGACGGTGACGACGCCAACAGCCGTCGCCGCCGTCGTCGTGGGCGCCGTGGCCGCGGCCGGGGCAAGGGCGGCGACGAGAACTCGGCCGACTCCGAGAACGAAGACGAGCAGCCCGAAGAATCGCGGGCCCCGCGCACCCGTCAGCAGCGCGCGAAGGACAAGGACGCCGAAGCCGAAGAGGCCGCGGGCGAGACCGCCGAAGAGGCGTCCGCCGAGGCCGATTCGGACAACGACGGCGATTCGGACGGTGGCAGCAAGCGCCGCCGCCGCCGCCGCCGTCGCAAGGGCGGAGACGACGACAACGCCGAGACCACCAGCGACGACCCGCCCAACACGGTCGTCCACGTGCGCCAGGCCAAGGCCGCCGAGACCGAGCGTCCCGCCAGGGACGAGGTCCGCAGCGTGCGCGGCTCGACCCGGCTCGAGGCCAAGCGCCAGCGCCGCCGGGACGGCCGCGAGGCGGGCCGCCGTCGTGCGCCGATCCTGTCCGAGGCCGAGTTCCTCGCCCGCCGCGAGTCGGTCGAGCGCACCATGGTCGTCGCCGAAAAGGGCGAGTCCACGCAGATCGGCGTGCTCGAGGACGGCGTCCTGTGCGAGCACTTCGTGACCTCGTCGGGCACCGGCTCGATCGTCGGCAACGTGTACCTCGGCCGCGTGCAGAACGTGCTGCCGTCCATGGAGGCCGCCTTCATCGACATCGGCCGCGGCCGCAACGCCGTGCTCTACGCCGGTGAGGTCGACTGGGACGCCGCCGGTCTCGAGGGCAAGGCCCGCAAGATCGAGCAGGCGCTCTCCACCGGCGACTCCGTGCTGGTCCAGGTCACCAAGGACCCGGTCGGGCACAAGGGCGCCCGGCTGACCACGCAGATCTCGCTGCCGGGCCGCTTCCTGGTCTACGTGCCCGCGGGCGGCGCCACCGGCATCTCCCGGAAGCTCCCGGAGAACGAGCGTCGCCGCCTGAAGGACATCCTCAAGCGCATCGTCCCCGAGGACGCCGGTGTGATCATCCGCACCGCGTCCGAAGGCATCATCGAGGAGGAGTTGGACCGCGACGTCCGCCGCCTCAAGGCGCAGTGGGACGTCATCAAGGAGAAGGCCGAAGCCGGCAACGGCGGCAAGAAGAACAGCGCCCCGGTCATGCTCTACGAAGAGCCGGACCTGCTGGTCAAGGTCGTGCGTGACCTGTTCACCGAGGACTTCGCCAAGCTGGAGATCCAGGGCGACAAGGCCTGGAACACCATCTACGAATACGTGCAGCACGTGGCGCCGGACCTGGCGGATCGCGTCAAGCGGTACACGGGCACCGGTTCGGCCTTCGCCGACCACCGGATCGACGAGCAGATCACCAAGGCGCTGGACCGCAAGGTTTGGCTGCCCTCGGGTGGCTACCTCGTCATCGACCGCACCGAAGCGATGACGGTCATCGACGTCAACACCGGCAAGTTCACCGGATCGGGTGGAAACCTCGAAGAGACGGTGACCCGTAACAACCTGGAGTCGGCGGAGGAGATCGTCCGCCAGCTCCGGCTCCGGGACATCGGCGGCATCATCGTCATCGACTTCATCGACATGGTGCTCGAATCCAACCGCGAACTCGTGCTGCGCCGGCTGACCGAATGCCTCGGCCGCGACCGCACGCGTCACCAGGTCGCCGAGGTCACCTCGCTCGGCCTGGTGCAGATGACCCGCAAGAAGATCGGCACCGGGCTGCTCGAGGCGTTCTCGACGCCGTGCGAGCACTGCAAGGGCCGCGGCGTGGTCGTCTCGACCGAGCCGCAGCGCACCGGTGGCGGCGGCAACGGGCACAACCACGGCGGTGGCAGCGGTGGCAGTGGCGGCAAGGAGCAGGGCTCCCGCCGGTCCCGGGGCCGGGGCAAGGGCGAGGACCAGGGCCAGAACGAGCCCGCCGCGGCCAAGACCGAGACGCCGGCGGCGCCGGCTCAACGCGAGTCGGTGGTTTCGGCGGTCCAGGCCGTGGCCAACGCCACCAAGGCGGCCAAGGGCGAGCACTCGCACGAGTCAGGCGAGAACGTCGAGGGCGCCGCGCTCAACGGCAACGCCCCGCAGGCGGCTGAGCGGGCCGCTGAGCCGCCTGCGGCGGCGTCACGGCCTTCGGAGCCCGTTGCCGACGCGACCGTCGAACAGGCGGCCGAGGCGGCTTCCGAGCCCGTTCCGGAGGTGGTCGCCGAGGCGCCCGCGACCGAACTCGCCGGTGAGCCGGTGACGACTTCGGACGACGAGGCCCCGGCCGTGCGTGAAGAAGAGATCGCCGTCGTGGCGGAATCCGGCCCGGAACCCGAAACACCCGAGGTTCCGGTGACCGCTGAGACCGTTGTGACGGAAGAGGTTTCCGCGCCCGTCCAGGAGGAGACCGAGCCCGAGGTGGACGTCCCGGCCCCGGCCGTGCGCTCCACCACCCGCCGTCGTCCGCGGCGGGCGGCCTCACGGCCTGCCGGTCCGCCGGTCGAGGCGTCGGAAAAGAGCTAGTGAACACCGTGAGGCACCCCGGTGTGATCGCACCGGGGAGCCCCACGTAACCTATAGAGCGGCCCGCCACTTAGCGGCGGGCACCTTGCGCAGAATCTGCCCACCGAGAACTTCTTGATGGGCCGGGTCACGCAAGCCCCCACCCGTTGTCGAGTAAGCAGGAGACTTCCGTGTCGGCGTACGCGATCGTCAAGACTGGCGGCAAGCAGTACAAGGTGGCCGTCGGCGACGTCGTCGAGGTCGAGAAGCTCGAAGGCGAGCCGGGTACCGAGCACACCTTCCCCGCAGTCCTTTTTGTGGACGGTGGCGACGTCACCACGGACGCCGACGCGCTGGCGAAGGTCTCGGTCACCGGCAAGGTCGTCGAGCAGACCAAGGGTCCGAAGATCCGGATCCACAAGTTCAAGAACAAGACCGGCTACCACAAGCGCCAGGGTCACCGGCAGAAGCTGACCCGCGTCGAGGTCACCGGCATCTCCAAGTAGGACTTCTCCGGATCTTCGTCAGAAAGAGGATTGAGCCATGGCTCACAAGAAGGGTGCGTCCAGCTCCCGCAACGGTCGCGATTCGAACGCGCAGCGACTGGGCGTCAAGCGCTACGGCGGCCAGGAAGTCAACGCGGGCGAGATCTTGATCCGCCAGCGTGGCACCAAGTTCCACCCCGGCGTGAACGTCGGCCGTGGCGGCGACGACACGCTGTTCGCGCTGGCCGCCGGTGCGGTCCAGTTCGGCGAGAAGCGTGGCCGCAAGACGGTCAACATCGTGCCGTCCGAAGCCTGAATTTCGGCTTCGAGTTAGAACCTCGGACGAGGGGTGGGCCGGAATATCCGGGCCCACCCCTCGTTTGTTTTATGTATCCCCGTTTTGAACGACACAGTCGCGAGTGAATAGAGGCAAGTCATGGCGTCCCGGTTCGTGGACCGAGCGGTGATCCATCTGGCCGCCGGTGACGGTGGGAACGGCTGCGCCTCGGTGCACCGCGAGAAGTTCAAGCCCCTCGGCGGCCCGGACGGCGGCAACGGCGGCAACGGCGGCGACGTGCTGCTGATCGTCGATCCGAACGTCCACACGCTGCTCGACTTCCACTTCCGCCCGCACGCCCGCGCCGGCAACGGCAAGCTGGGCCAGGGCGGCAACCGCGCCGGTGCCGCGGGGGAGACGCTGGAGATGCGCGTCCCGTCCGGCACCGTCGTGATGACCGAGGACGGCGAGATCCTGGCCGACCTGGTCGGCCCCGGCACCACCTTCGTCGCCGCGCAGGGCGGCCGCGGCGGCCTCGGCAACGCCGCGCTGGCCTCCAAGGCCCGCCGGGCACCCGGATTCGCGCTGCTGGGTGAGCCGGGGGAGTCCCGTGACCTCGTTCTGGAGCTGCGCTCGGTCGCCGACGTCGGTCTCCTCGGCTTCCCGTCCGCGGGCAAGTCGTCGCTGATCTCGGTGCTGTCGGCCGCCAAGCCGAAGATCGCCGACTACCCGTTCACGACGCTGGTGCCGAACCTGGGTGTGATCACCGCCGGCTCGACCGTGTTCACCATGGCCGACGTCCCCGGGCTGATCCCCGGCGCGAGCGAGGGCAAGGGGCTCGGCCTCGATTTCCTGCGCCACATCGAACGCTGCGCGGTGCTGGTGCACGTCATCGACTGCGCCACCTTGGAGCCCGGGCGCGACCCCTTGTCCGACATGGACGCTCTCGAAGAGGAACTCGCCCGCTACACCCCGAGCCTCGGCGGCGACCTCGCCGACCGGCCCCGCGTGGTGGTGCTCAACAAGATCGACGTCCCCGAGGCCGCCGAACTCGCGGAGTTCGTGCGCCCGGAACTGGAAGCCCGCGGGCTCAGTGTGTTCGAGATCTCCACGGCGACGCGACAGGGACTCAAGGAACTGACCTACGCGCTCGCCGCCGTGGTCGAGAAGTACCGCGCCGACCAGCCCACCCCGGAGCCGGCGAAGGTCGTGCTGCGCCCGATGGCCGTCGACGACGCCGGCTTCACCGTCGAGCACGACCCGGAGGAGGAAGGCGCCTTCATCGTCCGGGGTGTTCGTCCCGAGCGGTGGATCCGCCAGACGAGCTTCGGCAACGACGAGGCCGTCGGCTACCTCGCAGACCGGTTGCAACGACTCGGCGTCGAGGAAGCGCTGGCTCGCAAGGGTGCCGTACCGGGTAGCCCGGTCACCATCGGCGACGTCCAGTTCGAGTGGGAGCCGTCGACCCCGGCCGGGGTCGCGGTGCACCTGTCGGGCCGGGGCACGGACGTGCGGCTGGAGAACACCAACCGGATCGGTGCCGCCGAGCGCAAGGAAGCCCGCCGGATCCGTCGCGACGGCCCGGACGGTGTCGAAGACGAGATGGACGACGAGTGAGCTCAACCCGGGTGGCGATCGCGGACGCGAAGCGGGTGGTCGTCAAGGTCGGTTCGTCGGCGCTGACCACCGCCGGCGACGGTCTCGACGTGACCAGGCTGGACGCACTGGTGGACGCGATCGCCGACCGGGTCTCCCGCGGCACGCAGATCGTGCTGGTGTCCTCGGGCGCGATCGGCGCGGGGCTCGCGCCGCTCTCGCTCGGCAAACGGCCGCGTGACCTCGCCACCCAGCAGGCCGCGGCCAGTGTCGGGCAGCTCGCGCTGGCGCACGCCTATGCCGAGTCGTTCGGCCGGTTTTCCCTGACCGTGGGCCAGGTTCTGCTGACTTCGGACGACGTCGTGCGCCGCGCGCACTACCGCAACGCGCAGAACACTTTCACCCGGCTGCTGGCCCTCGGCGCGGTTCCCGTGGTCAACGAGAACGACACCGTGGCCACCGAGGAGATCCGCTTCGGCGACAACGACCGGCTGGCCGCGCTGGTGGCGCACCTGATCGGCGCCGACGCGCTCGTTCTGCTGTCCGATGTGGACGGTCTGTACGACGGGGATCCCCGTGACGGCGCGACACGCAAGATCCCCGAGGTCGCCGGGGAGTCCGATGTGGACGGAATCACCGTCGGCATGTCGAGTTCCGGGCTCGGCACCGGCGGCATGGTCTCGAAGCTCGCCGCCGCCCGCACCGCCGCCGGCGCCGGGATCCCGGTCCTGCTCGCCGCGGCTTCCGAGGCCTCGTGCGCTCTCACCACCGCCGAGGTCGGCACGGCCTTCGCCGCCGCCGACTCCCGGCTGTCGGCCCGCCGGTTCTGGCTGGGCTACGCCGCGGGCGCGTCCGGGAAACTGCACCTCGACGACGGCGCGGTCGCGGCCGTCGTCCGCCGCCGCCGCTCGCTGCTGGCCGCCGGGATCACCGGCGTCGACGGTGACTTCCAGGCGGGCGACGTCGTCGACCTGGTCGATCTTCGGCAGCGGACCGTGGCGCGCGGCGTAGTGGCCTTCGACGCGGGCGAGCTGCCCGACCTCATCGGCCGTTCCAGCCACGACCTCCCCGCGGAACAGCGGCGCGAGGTCGTCCACGCGGACGACCTCGTCCCACTGCGCCGCTAAGGCAGCAGGCTCAGGAGCAGGACGAGTACGCGGACCTGGGCCTCACGCAAGGCGGCCGCCGTCTGTGGAGACCTCAACGATCGCCGTCCCGGTTCGATGCCGCCCAGGTCCTTGGTGTCGTGTCAGCCGCCGTACATGCGAACGCCGCCGCCCGAAGGGTTCAAGCGGTTAGCGGGGGACCTTTGCTACCGCTTCGCCGGATCGGCGAGGTGACCGACGAGGCGCGCCAACTGCTCGCCGTAGGCCTCGGCGAACTCGGCCGAGGCGGGGTCCTGGCCGGAGACGGCGCGTACGACGCGAGGCAGCGCCAGCGCGGCACTGGAGGCGGCCATGAAGATCACCAGCAGGAAGGCCGGGTCGAGGTCGGCGGGGAAGTCACCCGCGGCCTGCCGGGCCCGGACGTACTCCACCTGTCGCTCGAGGAACCCGCGTTGGCCCTCGACGCCGACCGCGTCGGGTGCACCGTCGGTCAGGTTCTCCCAGAGGAACAGCTTGGCGAGAGCGTGATCCCGGATCCCTGATCGGGCGAAGTATCGGACGGCCTCCGCGAACGGCTTGCCGGGGTCGGAGGCCGCGGCGTAGTCGTCGTACATCGTCGCGGTCAGCGCGTTGTACAGCCCTTCCTTGCCGCCGAAGTAGTAAGAGATCAGCTGCTTGTTCACGCCCGCTTTCGCGGCGATCTCGCTGACGCGTGCCGCGGCGTACCCCTTCGCGCCGAACTCGTCCTTCGCCGCCTCCAAGAGCTGCTTCTTCGTGCGCTCGGGATCGCGCTGGCGTTCGACGGGGGCGCGGCGAGGGCTGCGCGGGACGGTTTCGGACATGGAGATCAGCTTAGCCGCTGACTCTTTCAGCTGAAAGGTTGACTGTATCATCTGTATGGTTGATAGTTGTCGGCGAAGAGAGGAGAAATCCATGACCACGAGAATCGCGATCATCGGCGGCGGCACGGGCGGGCTCTGCCTGGCGCAAGGTCTGCGCAAGGCGGGCATCGACGTGTCCGTCCACGAGCGCAGCCGCACCCGGATCGAACGCCTGCAGGGCTATCGCGTGCACATCAACCCGCACGGTTCGGCCGCGCTGAACGAATGCCTGCCGCCCGAGCTCTGGCAACGTTTCCTGGATACCACGGGCACCGCGAGCGGACCGTTCACCTTCGTCACCGAGCAGCTGCGGGACCTGATGGTGATCGACAGCGAGATCACATCAAGCCCGGATCCCGCTTCGAATCACCACTCGGTGAGCCGGATCAGCCTCCATCAGGTGCTGTCCGACGGGCTCGACGGAGTTCTGCACCACGCCAAGGAGTTCGTCGGCTACCGCCGCGAAGGCGAGGTGGTCGTCTGCGAGTTCGCCGACGGCAGCACCGTCGAGGCCGACTTGGTCATCGGCGCCGATGGGGCCAATTCCCGGGTGCGCAAACAGTTCCTGCCCGACGCCGGCCGGGTGGACACCGGGATCATCGCGATCGCGGGCAAACACCCGCTGACCGAAGAGACTCGCAAGCGTTTGCCCTCCCGGCTCACCGACGGTCCGAGCATGGTGATGCCGCGTACCGGCGCGGGGTTGTTCAGCGCGCCGCACGAGCTGAGCGGTGCCTCGTCGGTCAACGACGAAACCGCCGAATACGACCCCGTCCTGTTCGACAACACCTCAAGCTACCTCATGTGGGCGTTCGCGGCGGACGACCGGCGGTACCCGGGCAATCTGTCCTCATTGGACGGTGCCGCGCTGCGAGCCCTGGTGCTGGGCCTGATCGACGGCTGGGCACCCGCGTTCAAGGAGCTGGTCGCCGGCTCGCCCGAGGGGACGGTGTCCCGGCTGCCGATCTTCACTTCGAAGCCCGTCGCTCCCTGGCCGACGAGCAACGTCACCCTGATCGGCGACGCGATCCACAGCATGACCCCGTTCCGCGGTATCGGGGCGAACACCGCCCTCCGGGACGCGCGACTGTTGTGCCGCAATCTCGTCGAAGCACGGAAGACCGGCGCGGTGCGCTCCGCGGTCGCCGACTACGAGCAGCGGATGCGGGACTACGGTTTCGCGGCGGTCCGCGACTCGGAACGCAGCGCCCGGCAGTTCGTGTCGGAGAACCAGGTGGGCCGCACGATGGCACGAGGGATGTTCCGCTTCTTCCAGGCGGTCCCTCCGTTGAAGCGCAAGGTCTTCAGCGACCACGGCGACTCATAGCCGGGCAGGGGTGGAGATGCCGAGCAGGGACAAACCCAGCGTCAGCGTCTTCGAGGTGAGCTCGGCCAGCAACAGCCGCGAGTCGCGGACGCCGGGACCTTCCGCGCCCAGCACCGGGCACAGTTCGTAGAACCGCGAGAACACGACCGCGGTTTCGTACAGGTAGGTGCACAGCTTGTGGGGGAGATGCCCGGCGGTCGCCGCGCCGACCGCCTCGGGGAAGCGGGCCAGCGCGAGTGCCAGCGCCCGTTCCGCGGGATGACCGAGCAGGATCCGTGCTCCGGTGAGGTCCTGGTCCGCCTTCGCCAGCACGGAACGGATCCGCGCGTTGGCGTACTGCAGGTAGACCGACGTGTTCCCGTTCTTGGAGAGCATCCGGTCCCAGGAGAAGACGTAGTCGCGCTCGCGATCGCCGGAAAGGTCGGCGTATTTGAGCGCGCCGATCCCGATCGCCCTGGCGACCTCTTCCCTCGCGCCGGGGGAGAGGTCGCCCCGGTCGTCGATCACTTCGGCGGAGTGGGAGATCGCCTCGGCGAGCAGGTCGGAAAGACGGACCGACTCGCCCGCCCGGGTTTTCATGGCACGCCCGTCTTCACCGAGTACCGAACCGAACCCGATGTGCTCGGCCCGATGCTCGTCGCGGAGCCAGCCGGCGGCCCGGCAGACGGCGAACACCATCGCGAAGTGCTGCGCTTGCGGTGCGCCGACGACGTAGAGCAGGTCGGTGACCCCACGTTGTTCCGTCCAATACCGCAAGGTCGCGAGATCGGTGGCCGCGTAGCCGTAACCACCGTCCCGCTTCCGCACGATGAGCGGCAGCGGATCGCCTTCCCGGTTGAGGAAACCGTCGGGAAAGACACAGACCGCGCCATCGCTGATCTCGGTCAGCCCGGCGGTGGTCAGATCATCCACGACCGCGGCGAGAAACGGGTCGTAGAAGCTCTCGCCGTAGATGTCCTCCCCGGTCAGGTCGATGTCGAGGAGCTCGTAGACCTGAGTGAAATGCCGTGTCGACTCGTCGACCAGGCGCCGCCACAGCGACAGCGTCTCCTCGTCACCGCTTTGCAAAAGGACCACGCGATTCCGAGAGCGGGCCGCGAAGTCGTCGTCGCTCTCGAACTTCGTCCGGGCGGCCCGGTAAAAGCCGTTGAGATCGCCGATCGTGTACGGACCCGACGGGCGCTCGTCGAGCAGATGCTCGATCAGCATGCCGAACGGCGTACCCCAGTCGCCGAGATGGTTGTGCGGGATGACCTCATGCCCGGCGAACCGCGCCAGCCGCGTGATCGCGTCACCGATGACGGTCGACCGGAGGTGTCCGGCGTGCATTTCCTTCGCCACGTTCGGACCGCTGTAGTCGATGGCGATCCGCCGCGGCCGCGGCGTCACCGCGACACCCAGCCGTGGGTCGCCGTTGAGCGCGGTCGTCCGCTCGGCCAGCCACGACGAGCGCAACGTGAAGTTCAGGAAGCCCGGCCCGGCGACCTCGGGTGGTTCGGCGAGGTCGGCGACGTCGAGCCGCGCCACGATTTCGGCGGCGATCTGCCTCGGTGGCTTGCCGAGCCGCTTGCCCAAGCTCATCGCGAGATCGCACTGGTAGTCGACCCCGTCCTGCGCGGAGACCCGCACCAGCGCGGACGGCGGCTCGATGTCGGTGACGTGGTGAAGGGCTTCCACCACGCGTCGCGCCAATTCCTCGCTTACATCGCCGAACAACACGGTGTCCCTCCTTCGCGCTCGTCCTAGAAGCGCGAGGGTATCCACCTCGCCCCGTCATCGGCGACGGAGTTTCAGCGCAGGTCGCTGCCCTTGGTCTCCGGCAGGGTGCGGATGACGAAGAACGCGATCACCGCTCCGGCGGCCACGTACCAGAAGAACAGCGTCGACAACCCCGCGTCGGACAGCGCGGTGAGCACCAGGGGAGCGGTCCCGCCGAACAACGCGACGGTCAGGTTGTACCAGGCGCCGATGCCCAGACCGCGCAGTTCGGTGGGGAACAGCTCGCTCATGATCGCGGGCGCGATCGACGTCATCGCCGTGTACAGGCAGAGCCCGACGCAGAACACGACCAGCAGGCCCGGCAGCCCCGGCCTGACCAAAGTGGACAGTGGAACGATGAGAATCGCGGTCGCCGCCGCCCAGACGAGCAGCTGTGGCTTGCGTCCGAAGCGATCGGACAAGGCACCCATCGGGTACTGAAGCGCGACGAACAACGCCGTCGCGATCGACAACGCGAGGAACACGTCGACGTCGTCGGCCTTGCGGGTCTTGACCGCGAAGGAGGTCAGGGCGCTGAAGAACGTGTAGTAGCAAAGGGTCGACAGCATCGAGAAGCCCACAAGCTGCACGACGGCCCGCGGGTGCTCTCGGAGGGTGGTGCGCAGCGGCCGTTCGACCCGGCGTGCCGTCGACTTCTTCTCCTCGAAGATCTCGGTCTCGGCAAGACTCCGCCGGAGCCACAGGCCGATGATGCCGAGAACACCACCGAGCAGGAACGGGATCCGCCAGCCGTACGCGGTCAGATCCGCTTTGGACATCGTCCGCGCGAGCACGAATCCGAGGATCGAGGCCAGCAGGACGGCGGAACCGGTCGAGATGTAGAAGAAGGCGGAGTACCGGCCGCGGCGGGTGGGCGGCGCGATCTCGCCGAGGTACGCCGAAGCGTTGGAGACCTCGCCGCCGAGCGACAGTCCTTGCGCCACCCTGGCCAGCAGCAACAGGATCGGGGCCAGCCAGCCGACCTGGTCGAATGTCGGCAGGAGACCGATGGCCACCGATCCGCCCGCCATCAGCACGATGGTCAGGATCATCGCCGGCTTCCGGCCCCTGACGTCGGCGAACCTGCCGAGCAATATCCCGCCGAGCGGCCGGAAGAAGAACGCCAACGCGTAGGTGGCGAAGGTGTTGATCAACGCCAGCGCTTCGTTGCCCTTCGGGAAGAACTCGCTGGCGAAGTAGATGCTGAAGGTCGCGTAGATGGTCCAGTCGAACCATTCCAGCGCGTTTCCGACACTGGCGGCGAACAACTTCTTCACCGGGAGCCGATGCCCCAGCCGCTCCGTCGTTGAGTCCGCCATCGGCACCTCCGTACTCGCGCGTGGACGGAACCTTGCCAGAAAGTCCCCGGGCGGGAAAGAACCTGTCGAATGTCGGGATCGGGCTTCCCGGTTACGAGGTGCTGGCGAGAGCGAACGGCAGCACCGCACGGGCTCCCGCCTGGCGGAGCAGGCGCGCGGACAGCGTCATCGTCCATCCGGTGTCGATGAGGTCGTCGACCAGCAGGATCGGGCCTTCGGCCGCGGCTACTCGCGCTGACAGGTCTTCGGGGAGACTGAGACGTTTCCACAGATCGGCCAGCCGTTGCGCGCTGTTCGCCTGACGCGGGGGCGGCCCCGCCGAGGCGACGGCGCCCAGGTACTCCAGGCGCCCGATCGAGGCCAGCTTCGTCGCCAGGCTGTGGACCAGCTGAGGTCGCGTGGCGGAGGGCACTTCCACCACTGCCACGGGGCGCTCCGTCCACTGCCAGCCCTTGAGCACTTCGATACAGGCTTGGAAGACGGCGTCGGGGAGTTCGGTGTCCGCCGCGGAAGGGCCGACGAGTTCGCGCAATCGCGTGCCCCATCCGACGTCGGTCACCCGGCCGACGACCTGTCCGGTCTCGGCCTGTTCGCCCGCCGGCAGCCGCCCGGAGAGCGGGACGTCCAGCCCGGCCATCCCGGTCGGCCACATCTTCCGCGGCGCGACCTCGACGCCGGGACGGCGCAGCCGTTGCCGGGTGGCGTCGACGACGTCATCGGAAATCGTGGTGTCCCACTGCTTTCCGGTGCAGTTGTCACAACGGCCGCAAGGCGTCGCTTCGGGATCGTCGAGCTGTTTCCGCAGGAACTCCATGCGGCAGCCGGTTGCCTCCAGGTACGCCAGCATGGCGTTCTGTTCGTTGGTCCGCGCCGCGCTTACTCGCGCGTAGCGTTCCTTGTCGTAGCGCCACTCTTCGCCGGTGCCCTCCCATCCGCCTTTCACCCGGCGGACGGCGCCGTCGACGTCCAGCACCTTCAGGACCATCTCCAGCCGGGAGCGGGAGAGTTCGACGAACGGTTCGAGCGCCGGTGTCGACAGTGGACGATCCGCGTACGCCAGCGCGTTCAGCACCTGGGTCACCCGGAGTTCGTCCGGGAACGCCAGCGAACCGAAGTACGCCCAGATGTCCTTGTCCTCGTGGCCCGGCAACAGGATCACTTCGGCGCGGTCGACGCCACGCCCGGCGCGGCCGACCTGCTGGTAGTACGCGATCGGGGAGGACGGGGCACCGAGATGGACCACGAAGCCCAGATCCGGCTTGTCGAACCCCATGCCCAGTGCCGAAGTGGCCACCAAGGCCTTCACGTTGTTGTTCAGCAGATCGTCTTCGGCCGCCTGCCGGTCCGCCGGATCGGTCTTCCCGGTGTAGGCGGCGACCGGGTAACCGCGCTCGGTCAGCAACCCCGCGACGTCGTGCGCGGCGGCGACCGTGAGCGTGTAGATGATCCCGGAGCCCGGCAACTCCGCCAGGTGTTCGGCCAGCCAGGCGAGCCGGGCCTGCGACGTCGGCAGCTTCGCCACCGACAGATGCAGGCTTTCGCGGTCCAGGCTGCCGCGCAGGACGAGGGTGTCGCCCCCGTTGCCGATGCCGAGCTGCTCGGCGACGTCGGTCGCCACGCGGTCGTTCGCGGTCGCGGTGGTGGCGAGCACCGGGACACCGTCGGGCAGGTCCTTCAGCAGTGTCCGCAGCCGGCGGTAGTCGGGACGAAAGTCGTGACCCCAGTCCGAGATGCAGTGTGCCTCGTCGACCACGAGCAGGCCGGCGGTCGCGGTCAGCTTGGGCAGGACGGTGTCCCGGAAGTCCGGGTTGTTGAGCCGCTCCGGGCTGACCAGGAGGACGTCGACCTCACCCGCCGCGATCGCCGCCTGGACCTGATCCCACTCCTGCGGGTTCGCGGAGTTCATCGTCGCCGCGTGGATACCCGCCCTGGCCGCCGCGGAGATCTGGTTGCGCATGAGCGCGAGCAGCGGCGAGATGATCACCGTCGGGCCGTTGCCACGCTCCCGCAGCAACGCGGTGGCCAGGAAGTACACCGCGGACTTCCCCCAGCCGGTGCGCTGCACGACGAGCGCGCGACGGCGGTGCGCGACCAGCGCCTCGATGGCCGTCCACTGGTCGTCACGCAGGCGGGCGCCTTCGCCGGCCAACGACTGGAGGAGGGTCTCGGCGCGATCCCGGAGAGTCGATGTGTCCACGTCCCCACCTCTACCCCATGCCACCGACGAAGTCGCGATCGGCATGTCGTGAACGGACCGTTCATCCATGGAACGGACTGTAATGTGATCCAGATCACCACTGGTCGGTGGGTCCGGCGACCCGAGCGTGGAGCTTCGTGCGCTGTATAGGCTCACGACCCATGTCACCACGCAGGATCGGGGTCATGGGCGGCACGTTCGACCCCATTCACCACGGGCACCTCGTCGCGGCCAGTGAGGTCCAGGCGCGGTTCGCGCTCGACGAGGTCATCTTCGTGCCCACCGGTCAGCCGTGGCAGAAGTCCGACAGGGTGGTCACCCGCGCCGAGGACCGCTACCTGATGACGGTGATCGCGACGGCGTCCAACCCCGTGTTCTCGGTCAGCCGCGTCGACATCGACCGCGTCGGGCAGACCTACACCGTCGACACCCTGCGCGACCTGCGTGCCGAGTACCCGGACGACCAGTTGTTCTTCATCACCGGCGCGGACGCGCTCGAGCAGATCCTCACCTGGCGCAACGCCGACGAGCTGTTCGACCTGGCGCATTTCATCGGCGTCACCAGGCCCGGCTACCGGCTCAATTCCCAGCATCTGCCGAGCGGGAAGGTGAGCCTGGTTGAGGTGACCGCGATGGCGATCTCGTCCACCGCGTGCCGCGAGCGCGTCGAAAGCGGGGAACCCGTCTGGTACCTCGTCCCCGACGGTGTGGTGCGCTACATCGCCAAAAAGGACCTCTATCGGAAAGACCGGGGGGCCGGACCGGGTACCCTCGTCGGGCGCACCCGCGAGTAAGCCATCTGTTTGAGGAGAACTGTGACAGCCACGTCCGAGGCACGAGAGCTGGCCGTAGCGGCCGCCCATGCGGCGGCGGACAAGAAGGCGAGCGACGTGGTCGTGCTGGACGTGTCCGACCAGCTGGTGATCACCGACGCCTTCGTCATCGCGTCCGCGCCCAACGAACGCCAGGTCGGCGCCATCGTCGACAACGTCGAGGAGCAGCTCCGGCTCGGCGGGCACAAGCCCGTCCGCCGTGAGGGCGCCCGTGAGGGCCGCTGGGTCCTGCTGGACTACGTCGACGTCGTCATCCACGTCCAGCACCAGGAGGAACGCTCCTTCTACGGTCTCGAGCGGCTCTGGAAGGACTGCCCGCGGATCGAGGTCGCCGGTCTGGCAGTGCCGGATCATCAGGACCCAGCCGAGGAGGACCCCGCCGACGCGCAAGGCGCCTCGTGAGCCCGCGGCGGCTGGTGCTCTGGCGCCACGGCGAGACCGACTACAACGCGGCGGGCCGGATGCAGGGACATCTGGACTCCGCGTTGACCCCGGTCGGCTGGAACCAGGCCAGGTTCGCCGTGCCCGCGCTCGCCCGGTTCTCGCCGGATCTGGTGATCGCCTCGGATCTGCGCCGCGCGACCGACACGGCCACCGTGCTCACGGAGGCCATCGGCGTTCCGCTGCGGATCGACAAGCGTCTCCGGGAAACCCATCTGGGTGAATGGCAGGGCTTCACCGGCCAGCAGGTCGACGAGACGTACCCGGGAGAACGCGCACGCTGGCGCGTCGACGCGACGTGGGCACCGCCCGGCGGTGAATCGCGGGTCGACGTCGCCGAACGCGCGATGGAGGTCGTCGCGGACCTGGACCAGCCCAATTCCGACGCGGGCGACGCGGTCTTGCTGGCCACGCACGGCGGCCTGATCATCGCGCTGACCGCGAAACTGCTCAGCTTGCCGGTCGCGTCCTGGCCGTCGCTCGGCGGAATCGCGAACTGTCACTGGGTCGAGCTGACCAGGCGTGACGGCGACTGGCGCCTGGCCGCCTACAACGCGGGAATCACCGGCTGATCCATGGGCCCGCGCCTGCTGGTCTTCGGCGATTCCCTCAGCTTCCACGGCCCGGACGGCCCGCACGCCGCCGACGACGCGCGTCTGTGGCCCAACATCGCCGCCGAAGCGCTCGGTGGCGCCGCGGACCTCGTCGCCGGGTTCGGCTGGACCGCCCGTGACGCCTGGTGGTCGTTGATCGGTGATCCGCGTGTCTGGGCCGATCTCCACCACGTGGACGCCGTCGTGCTGGCCGTGGGAAGCATGGACACCCTGCCCTCGCCGCTGCCCACCTACCTGCGCACCGGTCTCCGCTATCTGCGGCCCGACCCGCTGCGACGTGTGGTGCGCAAGGCGTACCTGGCCGCTCAGCCGCGGCTCGCGATCGCCCTCCGAGGACGTCCGGTGGTCCTGCCGTCGAAGCTCACCGTCCAGTACCTCGACACCGCGGTCGGAGCTTTGCGCACGCTGCGACCGGAGCTGCCGATCTTCGGCATGCTGCCCTCCGTGCATCGGTCCGACTCGTACGGCCGCGTCCACACCGCTCGCGCCGGTGCCGCCGCCGCCCTCGCCGACTGGGGCCGTCGCGCGGACGTGCCGCTGCTGGACCTCGAAGCCGTCGTCGGTGACCACGTGCTGAGCGGGCGGGGCAATCCGGACGGAATGCACTGGGGGTGGGAGGGACATGCCGTCGTCGGCGCGGAAATGGCCAGCCTGATGGCCCCGGTGCTCCGCCCGGCGGCAACGTAGGCTGACTGCCGTGTCGGTCGCCGTAGTCACGGATTCCACCGCCCACCTGCCGGAAGGCTTCGCCGAACGGAACGGGATCCGGGTGGTCCCGCTGCACGTCCTCGTGGACGGTGTCGTTTTCCTCGACGGCGTCGAAATGGGTCCCGCCGCCCTGGCCGAGGCGCTCGGCAAACGACGTCTGGTGACGACGTCCCGGCCGACACCCGCCGAATTCGTCAAGGAGTTCCGGGCGGCGCTGGCCGAGGGCGCGGACGCCGTCGTGTCGGTGCACCTGTCCCGGGAGTTGTCCGGGACCTGGGAGGCCGCGGTGCTCGCGGCCCAGGAGGTCGGGCCGGACAAGGTGCGCGTGGTCGATTCGCGCAGCACCGCGATGGGGCTCGGCTTCGCCACTCTACGTGCGGCGAGGGCCGCCGCGGACGGGGCGGAACCCGCCGAGGTGGAGGCCGCCGCGGTCGACGCGGTGGGTCGTTCGGAGACCCTGTTCGCCGTCGAAACCCTCGAATACCTGCGCCGCGGCGGGCGGATCGGCCCGGCGGCCGCCCTGCTCGGCACGGCGCTCGCGGTGAAACCGGTGCTCCACATGTCCGAAGGCCGGATCCAGCCGCTGGAGAAGGTGCGAACGATGAATCGCGCGGTGGCGCGGCTGGTCGAACTCGCCGTGAAAGCGGCCGAAGGCGGGCTGGCCGACATCGCCGTCCACCATCTCGCTTCGCCCGAGCGCGCCGTCGAACTGGCCAACCGGCTCGAGGAGTCCATCCACTGCCCGGACGGGTGCGTGGTCTCGGAGATCGGCGCCGTCATCGGGGCCCACACCGGCCCTGGCGTGCTCGGCGTCGTGATCCAGCGCGCGGGTTGAGGAAACCGTCCAGCGTCCCATACGACGCCGACGGAAACCGGTGATCCGGTCTCGGCCGGAGCCGGGTTGTCCACAACACCCCACTTGTCCACAGCCTCGGGATTCACCACTGCCGCCCGCCCCTCCCGCTCCGTAGCGTCGTTCATGTGTTCGACCAAACCGCCCGTCCATCGGGACCCTCCGTCAACGCCAGGCTGGCGTGGCTGACAGCGCAACTGTCGTCGCCCGCCCAGGGCCCGCCCGCGGGCAGGCTCGTCCGCCGCTGGGTGCCCGCCCGGTTCACGGCGGACGGGATCCCGGTGAACCGGCGGTGGCTCGCCGTGGCGGCCGTGCTGATCGCGGTGGCCGTGATCGTGACCGGCGCGATCGCCTTGTTCGGACACCGGCCGGGGGCCGAGACCCTGCCATCCCTGCCGTCGGCGAAGGCCGCCGGAGACGTCCCCGCCGCGGCGGCCAAGGCGCCTCTGGTGATCAGCGTCGTCGGCCGGGTCCTCAAACCCGGCCTGGTCACGGTCCCTCCGGGCGCACGGGTCGCCGATGCCCTCACGGCGGCCGGTGGGGCACAGCCCGGAACGGATCTGACCGGAGTGAATCTGGCCCGGCGGCTCACCGACGGCGAGCAGGTGGCCATCGGCGTCGCCGTTCCGGCCGCGGCCGGAACGGCGACACCGCCGGGGAAGCTCGACCTGAACTCGGCCACGGCCGAGCAACTCGACACCCTGCCCGGGGTCGGCGAAGTGATGGCGAAACGCATCGTCGACTGGCGGTCCGGGCACGGCGGGTTCACCAGCGTCGAGCAACTCCGTGACGTAGAAGGGATCGGCGAAAGCAAGTTCAAGAAGGTCCGGGAATTGGTGTCCGTCGGATGAACCCGTCCGCCGATCCGTCCGAAGTGGACACCGCGTCGTGGCGGGGGCAAGACCTGCGGCTGGTACCGGCCGCGGCGACGGCCTGGCTCGGCACTCTTTCCGGGCTGCTGGGCGGCTGGTGGATCACGATGCTCTGCGGTGCGGCCGCCGTGGTGCTCGCGATCGCCGCCGGTGTCCGTGCCCGCCGGACGGCGTCCCGGTGGGTGGCGGGCCTGGGTGCCCTGGCTGTCCTGGGCGTGCTCACCGCCGGTCCGGTGGCACTGCGGATCCGGGCCGCCGAGCACGACGACCTCCGTGCCGCCGCCGCACGGGGGAGTGACGTCACCACGAGAGTGGTGGTCACCGAGCGACCGCGTCCGGTCCGCGGTGCCGGATACGCCGATCGCCGGGCAGGCACCCGCCTGGTGGTCATCGCCGCGACGGTGGACACCGCGGTGACGGGTGAGCGGGTGGTGGATTCGGCCGGCCGGATCCTTCTGCTCGCTCCCGCCGAGGGGTGGAAGGACCTGTTGCCCGGGCAGCAGGTCACCGCCTCAGGGCGGCTCGCACCATCGAAGGGGGCCGAACTGACGGTCGCGGTCCTCTCGGTGCGAGGCCCGCCGTCGGCACTCGGGCCGGCGCCTTGGTGGCAGCGAGCCGCGGAATCGCTGCGCGCCGGGCTCCGGGAGCTGTGCGCCGTCCTCCCGGAGGAGCAGGCCGGTCTCGTGCCCGGGCTGGTCGTGGGGGACACGAGCACACTGTCCCCGAGGGTCGAACGCGAGTTCACGGACTCCGGCATGTCCCACCTGATGGCCGTGAGCGGTGGGAACGTGGCGATCGTCTGCGGCTCGATCCTTCTCCTGCTGAGGGTGCTCCGGGTCGGGCCGCGGACCTCCGCCGCCGCGGCCGCCGCGGGGCTCGCCGGGTTCGTGGTCCTCGCCGGGCCCGCGCCCAGCGTGCTCCGCGCCGGGGTCATGGGGGCGGTCGGGCTGCTGGCGCTGGCACTGGGGCGCCGGGGTTCGGCGCTGCCCGCGCTGGCGTTCGCGGTGGCGGGGCTCGTCGTGGCCGACCCCGCGATGGCCGCCGACTTCGGGTTCGCGCTTTCGGTGCTGGCCACGGCCGGTCTGGTACTGCTGGCGCCGAGGTGGGCGGAATGGCTGGTCGGACGCGGTGTTCCGGCCGGCTACGCCGAGGGGCTGACCATCCCGCTGGCCGCGTTCGTGGTGACGACGCCGGTCATCGCGGGCATGGCGGGATCGGTCAGTCTCGTCTCGGTGGTGACCAACGTGCTCGCCGCGCCGGTGGTCGCCCCGGCCACCGTGTTCGGCGTGCTCGCCACCATCGTCGGCCCGTGGTGGCCGTCGGCGGGAAGGCTGCTGGTCCGCCTGACCGAACCCGAGGCGAGCTGGCTCATCACCGTGGCCCGCCACGGCGCCCGTGCACCGGGAGCGGTGATGGACTGGCCGGATGGCTGGTGGGGCGGGCTTCTGGCGGCCGGATTGCTCGTCATCCTGTTCGCCGCCATCCGGCTGCGGCACGCCAGGATCCTCCTGGCGGTCGCGCTGGCCGCCGGGCTGCTCGTCTTCGTGCCGGTGCGAGTGCTTGCTCCGGCGTGGCCGCCGGCGTCATGGAGTGCCGTCGCCTGCGACGTCGGGCAGGGTGATGCCGTCGCCCTCGCCACGGGCGAGCAAGGACGGGCGGTCCTGGTCGACACCGGGCCGGAACCGGGACCGGTCGACGAATGCCTGAGCAGGCTCGGCGTCGACAGGGTGCCGCTGATCGTGCTCAGTCATCTGCACGCCGACCACATCGGCGGCCTCGAATCCGTCTTCGAGGGCAGGTCGGTCGGGGCGGTCGCCGTCGGCCCCGGCCGGGCCCCCGGCTGGGCGTGGCAGCAGGTCGCGGACGAGACCGCGCGCCGCGGGATTCCCTTGCTGGAGCTGGAGATCGGGCAACGGCTGGACTGGCCGGGGCTGTCACTGGACGTACTGGGGCCGCGGTACATCACCAGTCGATCGATCCGCGAACAGGACGGCACGGTGATCAACAACGGTTCGGTCGTCCTGCGCGCCGGGACCCCGGCGGGCCGGGTGCTGCTGACGGGTGACATCGAGCTCGCCGCACAGGCGGACCTCATGGCCGAGGGCGCCGAGCTGCGTGCCGAGATCCTGAAGGTTCCGCACCACGGAAGCCGTTACACGGCACCGGACTTCCTCAACGCCGTCTCGCCGCGGGCGGCGTTGGTGAGTGTCGGCGCCGGTAATACCTACGGACATCCGAACAAGTCCACTTTGGACAATCTGGTGGCCGTCGGCGCGTCGGTCGCCAGGACGGACACGGACGGCGACACGGCTGTCCTCGCCGACGCGCGAGGTCTCGCCCTGGTACGCCGGGGTGAGCCCCGCGGCCCGCCTCGTTCTTGAGGCGGGCCGCCGGGAACTCAGATGCCGAGAGCTTCGCGGACCGCGTCGGCCGAGGCGCTGACGGTGGCCTTGGGGCCGATCTTGTCCTCGACGGCGTCGAGGGTCTTGAGGCCGTCGCCGGTGATCAGCAGGACGATCTCCTCGTCCGGGTTGAGCTTGCCGGTCTCGATGAGCTTCTTGGCCGTCGCGACGGTGACGCCACCGGCGGTCTCGGTGAAGACGCCCTCGGTGCGGGCGAGCAGCCGGATGCCCTCGACGACCTCTTCGTCGGTGACGTCCTCGATCGCGCCACCGGTGCGGTTGACCACGTCGAGGACGTACGGGCCGTCGGCCGGGTTCCCGATGGCCAGCGACCGGGCGATCGTGTCCGGCTTGACCGGCTGGACGACGTCGTGTCCCGCGCGGAAGGCCGCCGAGACGGGGGAGCAGCCGGTGGCCTGTGCGCCGAACACTTTGTACGGCGTCTCGTCGACAAGGCCGAGTTGTCCGAACTCGCGGAAACCCTTGTCCACCTTGGTGAGCTGGGAACCGGAGGCGATCGGCACCACGATCTGGGAGGGAAGCCGCCAGCCGAGCTGCTCGGCGACCTCGAAGGCCAGTGTCTTGGAGCCTTCGGAGTAATAGGGCCGGACGTTCACGTTGACGAACGCCCAGCTCTCCTGCTCGGCGGCGAGCTGGGTGGCGAGCCGGTTCACGTCGTCGTAGTTGCCGTCGACCGCGATCAGGTCACCGTCGTACACGGCGGTGGTGAGGATCTTGGCGCGTTCCAGGGTCTTCGGGATCAGCACGACCGACCGCCAGCCGGCCCGGGCCGCCGCGGCGGCGACGGCGTTGGCCAGGTTGCCGGTCGAGGGACAGGCGAGTACGTCGAACCCGAACTCGCGTGCGGCGGCCAAAGCGACGGCGACCACGCGGTCCTTGAACGAGTGCGTGGGGTTGCCGGTGTCGTCCTTGACCCAGACCTTCTTGACGCCCAAGGCTTTCGCGAGCCTGTCGGCCTGGATGAGCCGGGTGGCGCCGGGTTCGGTGTTGGGGATCTCTTCGACGTTCGAAGGAACGGGAAGGAGTTTCTTGTAGCGCCAGATGTTCTTCGGTCCGGCTTCGATGTCCTCGCGGCGCACGCGGCCGAAGTCGTAGGCGACTTCGAGCGGCGAGAAATCCTCGGCGGAAACGAATTCGGGAGCGAGCGGCTGCCGGTGTCCCTCTTCCTTCGACACCAGTTCGACGGCCGGTCCGAGATCCGGGGTCTTGGTGGTGGAGGTCGTGCCGAGGGTTGCGGTCATCGCGAGGTTCCTTTCCTCATCTGCCCCGCCATGGCGGGCCGGAATTGGCACCGTGTTCGTCAGCTATCCCGCGATCGCGGAATGACAGGCTGACGCCGGTTGCCGGGGCTTCATCGGGCCGTTCCCTCTGCCCCTCTGGATGAGCGGTATTCGATTGTCGGCACGCGTGTGATCGCGTCGCCTCGCCAACACCGTACGACATGAGGCTCCGGTGGGGCCACCGTGCCCGCTACACATCACCGGACAAAGCACACGAGAGGAGGAGTGGCAGGATCGTCACCGTGACGACGCAAGCTTCCGCCCCATCGCCGCTGGTCCTGGTTCTCGGTGAGGAAGAGCTGCTGATCGAACGAGCGGTCCGCCGCGCCTCGGACGCGGCCAAGGCGGCCGATCCGACGGCGGATCTCACCCGGATCCGGGTGTCGGACCTCACAGTCCCGGCGCTCGCGGAGATGGTCAGCCCCTCGCTGTTCGCCGAGGGCAGGGTGATCGTCCTCGAATCCGCGCACGACATCTCGCAGGAGCTGGCGGACGGGGTGATGGCCTACGTCAAGGCGCCCGCCGACGGCATCGTGCTCGTCGTCGTGCACAGCGGGGGTGGCCGGAGCAAGGCCGCGAAGGCGCTCCCGACCGCCTTGAAGAAGGCCGGTGCGGAGGTTGTCGAATGCCCGAAACTGACCAAGGCCGCTGAGCGGGAATCCTTCGTCCGCAACGAGGTCCGCCGCGTCGGCGGAAAGATCGACGGTGCGGCCGTGCTCGCGCTGATCGACGCGGTCGGCTCGGATCTGCGTGAACTGTCGTCGGCCGCGACCCAGCTGGTCGCGGACGCCGGCGGAACGGTCGACGAACAGGCGGTCCGGCGCTACCACCGAGGCCGCGCGGACGTGAACGGGTTCGCCGTCGCGGAGAAGGCCGTCGCCGGTGACAAGGCGGCCGCGCTGGAGTCGTTGCGCTGGGCGATGCAGCTGGGCGTACCGCACGTGCTGGTCGCGGACGCCCTCGCCGACGCCGTCCGGACGATCGCGCGGGTGTCCGGTGCCGGTCGCGGGAACCCGAACCAGATGGCGGGTGAGCTGGGGATGCCGCCGTGGAAGGTGCGCAAGGCCCAGGGGCAGGCCCGCGGCTGGGGCCAGGATGGGCTCGCCACCGCGATGCGGGTGGTCGCCCGGCTCAACGCCGAGGTCAAAGGGGTCGCGGCCAACCCGGAGTACGCGCTGGAGCGCGCCGTCCTGGAGGTCGTCGACGCCCACGGCACAAGCCGCTGAAACGGCGAAGGGCCCCGGCGACGCGAGTCGCCGGGGCCCTTCGAAAGCCGATCAGAGAGAGTTCGCGCGCTTCGCCAGCGCGGACTTCTTGTTGGCGGCCTGGTTGGCGTGGAGAACGCCCTTGGTCACGGCCTTGTCCAGCTTCTTGGCCGCGTCCTTCTGTAGCTCCAGCGCCTTGGCCTTGTCGCCGGCGTCGGCGGCCTCGCGGAACTTGCGGATCGCGGTCTTCACCGAGGACCGGATCGCCTGGTTGCGCTGACGCGCCTTCTCGTTGGTGGTGATGCGCTTGATCTGCGACTTGATGTTGGCCACGGGGGCACTCCTCTTGAATCTCTCGGTGGTTTCACCGCCGCGCTGTGACCGGCCCTGCTGCTCGTGAGAGCGCGCGGGTTTCCTCCATGACGGAATGCCACACAACGGTGAAAGGCAAGCTTAACAGCCGTCCAGGCGCGGCTCGCGGCCACCTCGGGACGGGTGCTTGAGGTACGGTGCGAAGCGTAGTGCCTAGGGTTCCGCCGCCTGCCCGCTCAGCGAAACACACAATCAGGGCAGACGGGACAGGTCCGAGCGGCACCATCGGCGGGGCCGGAAGCGCCGCCGTTCATCTGACGGGACAAAAGCCTGGAGGACCGGTGTTTTCCGCGTGCGCGGAAAACGTGAAAGGTCCGCCGTGAACGCCACCGCCCTGTCCTTCGTCGTCATCGCCGCCGTCATCCACGCGGGCTGGAACCTCGCGGCCAAGCGGATCCGTCGTGGCGGAGCGCGATTCGTCTGGGCTTACTACAGCCTCTCCGCGATCTTGCTCGTCCCCGTCATGGCCGTCTCGCTGGCCGTGGAGCCGCAACGTCCACAGTGGACCTGGTTGTTCGCGGCGGTGGTCACGGCGGTGTTCCACGTCACTTACGGGGTCGTCCTCCAGCGGGGTTACGCCGTCGGCGATCTTTCCGTCGTCTATCCGGTCGCTCGCGGTACGGGGCCGTTGATCTCGGTGCTCGCGGCCGTCGTCCTGCTCGGCGAGCGGCCGGGGGCGCTCGGTCTGCTGGGCGCGTTCCTCGTGGTCGCCGGGGTGCTGGTGATCGGTACCGGGCGGGCACCGGCCCACGCCGACGCCGCCGATCGTGCCGCCCGCCGCAAAGGTTTGGTCTACGGACTGCTGACCGGTCTCACGATCGCCGCCTACACACTGTGGGACGCACATTCGGTCACGGGCCTCGGGGTCCCGCCGATCGTCTACTTCGGAACCGGCGCGATCGTGCAGAGCCTCGTCATGACTCCGTACGCGCTGAAGGACCGCGAAGAGGTCTCGTGGCTCTGGCGTGAACACAAGCGTGAGGTCATTGTCGTCGGCGTACTCTCGCCGGTCGCCTACCTCCTGGTGCTCTATGCCCTCCAGATCGCTCCGGTGAGCCTCGTCGCACCCGCGAGGGAGCTGAGCATCGTCTTGGGTGGCCTCGCCGCCTGGCTGGTCCTGGGAGAGGCGAACGCCGTCCGCAGGCTGGCCGGGTCCGTGGTGGTGCTGGCGGGGATCACCGCGATTGCGATGGCCTGAACCCATCCGGTAGGGATTGAGCCATGGACGTGCTGAGCAGCAGGGTGCTGATCCACCCGAAGGACCTCGACGTGTCGACGGCGTTCTATCGGGACACCCTGGGCCTGGCCATCGACAAGGAGTTCCCCGGCGGGACGGTGTTCTTCGCCGGGAACGGGTCGATCGAGATCGTCGGTACCGGGAAGGCCGGCCCGACCCCTGACGTCGCCTTGTGGCTCCAGGTCCGGGATCTGCCCGCAGCGCTCCAGGAACTCGCGGCGAAGGGTTTGGAGCCTGCCCGCGGGGCGCGACGCGAGCCCTGGGGGCTGGACGAAGCGTGGATCGCCGACCCGGACGGCACCAGGATCGTGCTGGTCGAGGTTCCGCGGGAGCACCCGTTGCGCACCGATCCGCGCTAGGCCAGAGGCTTGATCGCGCGCAGCTGAGCGGCGAGCGAGGCACCGAAACCCGGCGGGTCCCAGGTCCAGGTCTGCAGGTCGGTGAAGCCGGCGACGGCCACTTCGTCGGCCAGCTCGTGCCGGGACACCGGCAGCCACTTCTCGTGCGACGACAGCAGCAGCCGCCCGCCGGGCCGCAAGACGCGGAACAGTTCGGCGAACCCGGCCGCCCGGTCCTCCCACAAGTGCACGTTGTTGACGCTCAGGACCACGTCGACGCTCTCGTCCGGCTGACCCGTGGAGTCCGCGGTGCCCTGCCGCAGCTCCACCTCGTCGCCGCAGCGGCGGCGCGAGCGGGCGAGCATCTCCGGGGAGGGGTCGACGCCGATCGCGCGGCCGGCGCGTTCGGCCGTGGCCGCGAGGCCGACGCCCGGCCCAGGGCCCACGACCAGGGCGGTTTCGCCGGATTCGATCGAGGCCAGCTCGACCACGCGAAGTTCGGTGGCGGCGTTGCCGTGCGCCATCGTCCGGCCGCCGAACCGGCCGAGCAGTCCCCGAGGATGGCCGAACGTTCGGTCGAGTATCTGGGAGAGTGAAGTACTCATACTTCGAGGGCACCACAGCTCATCACGGGCCGCATCGGGGATGACCCCCACTCGCACCCGGAGCGGCATGGGACCATAGAGGTGGCACACCCCGACCTTCGCGAGGAAACCCGTTGACGACGTTCGCCGACACGACCTTCACGCCCCCGGAGCTCATCCGGAACTTCTGCATCATCGCGCATATCGACCACGGCAAGTCGACCCTGGCCGACCGGATGCTGCAGCTCACCGGCGTGGTCGAGGAACGGGCCATGCGGGCTCAGTACCTCGATCGAATGGACATCGAGCGGGAACGCGGCATCACCATCAAGGCGCAGAACGTGCGCCTGCCCTGGAAGGTCGACGGGCAGGACCACGTCCTGCACATGATCGACACCCCGGGCCACGTCGACTTCACCTACGAGGTCTCCCGCGCGCTCGAGGCGTGTGAAGGCGCCGTCCTGCTGGTCGACGCCGCGCAGGGGATCGAGGCGCAGACGCTCGCCAACCTGTACCTCGCGCTGGAGAACAACCTCCAGATCATCCCGGTGCTCAACAAGATCGACCTGCCGTCGGCGGATCCGGACAAGTACGCCGCCGAGATCGCGCACATCATCGGTTGCGAGCCCTCGGACGTGCTGCGCGTGTCCGCCAAGACCGGTGTCGGTGTCGGTGAACTGCTCGACGCGGTGGTGAAGCAGGTGCCGGCGCCGGAGGGTGACGCCGACGCCCCGGCACGGGCGATGATCTTCGACTCGGTGTACGACACGTACCGGGGCGTCGTGACCTACATCAGGGTCGTCGACGGCAAGATCACGCCGCGCGAGCGGATCAAGATGATGTCCACCGGCGCCACCCACGAACTCCTCGAGGTCGGGATCATCTCGCCGGAGCCCAAGGCCAGCAAGGGGCTGGGCGTCGGTGAGGTGGGCTATCTCATCACCGGGGTGAAGGATGTCCGGCAGTCGAAGGTCGGTGACACCGTCACCTCCGAACGCCAGGGCGCGAAGGAGCCGCTCGCCGGTTACCGCGAGCCGAAGCCGATGGTCTACTCCGGGCTGTACCCGGTGGACGGTTCGGACTATCCGGACCTGCGCGAGGCCTTGGACAAGCTCCAGCTCAACGACGCCGCGCTGGACTACGAGCCCGAGACGTCGGTGGCGCTCGGCTTCGGCTTCCGCTGCGGCTTCCTCGGCCTGCTGCATCTGGAGATCACCCGCGACCGGCTGGAACGCGAGTTCGGCCTCGACCTGATCTCCACCGCGCCGAACGTGGTCTACGACGTGGTGCTGGACGACGGCAAGGAGATCCACGTCACCAACCCGTCGGACTGGCCGACCGGGAACAAGATCGACAAGGTGCTCGAACCGGTCAGCAAGGTGAGCATCCTGGCGCCGTCGGAGTTCATCGGCACGATCATGGAGCTGTGCCAGAACAAGCGCGGCACGCTGCTCGGCATGGACTATCTGTCCGAGGACCGGGTCGAACTGCGGTACAACCTGCCGCTGGGCGAGATCATCTTCGACTTCTTCGACACGCTGAAGTCGCGGACGCGCGGTTACGCGTCGCTGGACTACGAAGAGGCCGGCGCGCAGGCGGCGGACCTGGTCAAGGTGGACATCCTGCTCCAGGGCGAGGGCGTCGACGCGTTCTCCGCGATCGTGCACAAGGACGACGCCTACAACTACGGCAACCGCATGGTGAACCGGCTTCGCGAGCTGATCCCGCGGCAGAACTTCGAGGTGCCGATCCAGGCCGCCATCGGCGCCCGCATCATCGCCCGCGAGACCATTCGCGCGATTCGCAAGGACGTGCTCGCGAAGTGCTACGGCGGTGACATCTCGCGTAAGCGCAAGCTGCTGGAAAAGCAGAAGGAAGGCAAGAAGCGGATGAAGACCGTCGGCCGGGTCGAGGTCCCGCAGGAAGCCTTCGTCGCCGCGCTGTCCACAGAGGACTCAGGCAAGAAGAAGCAGTAACGGCAGGCGAAAAGGCCGCCCGGATCACGATCCGGGCGGCCTTTTCGCGTCAGCGATTCCCGCTGATGCGGTTCGCCGTGACGAAGACGGCGACCCGGCGTTCGGCGGCCATCACGCGGTCGTACTCGTCCCAGTCGTCGTGGGTCCCCGTCGCCGCGACGAAGACCTCGCGCAACAACCGGGGAAGGCCTGCCGGGTCGAAGTCCGGGTCCGGGTCGTCCGGTCCGATCAGGTGCGTGCTTCCCTGGACCGCCGCCCACTCCCAGCCGCGCCGGAAGGTGACCGTGGCGTGGCCCGCCCGGCGGAACAGGTCGAGTTTCTTCACCCCGCCCATCGCCACGAAGGCGACTCCCGGTGCCTTGGTGACCGGGTCTTCGAAGACGCCGGCGTTGACCACCGAGGAGTGGACGGTGCCGTCCGCGCGGACCGTCGAGACGGTCGCGAGTCCGTTTTCGCGCAAGGAAAGGGTGCGGACGAGTTCGAGATCTGCGGCCATGGGACCACCGTAGCCCGCCCGGCCCGGGGACGAGGGCCGAGCGGACCGCCGGAGGGCTCAGCAGGTGCCGTTGTCGCGCCAGACACCCCATTGGCCGCCGGCGCCGGGCTCCTCACCTTGCGTCCACCACTGCGCCGTCCACTTGTGCCCGTTGTGGGAGACGGTCGCTCCGCCGGTGTAGACCGAAGCGCGGTCCCATGCGGGGAGCGAGCAGGTGCCCGGGTTCCCGGATCCGGTTTCCCAGGGCACCTGGCTCGATTTGTAGTAGTCGAGGCCCTGTGCCTGCCACCGTGGGGCTTGAGCGCCGAGGCGGACTCGGAAGGTGTTCCAATCGTGGGTCGACCACGGCGACCAGCCGAGCTCGGCGTGTGCGGGGAGGCGGGGGAAGGCGAGGTAGTCGATATTCGCCGGAGTGACCACGGTTTCGGTCCACAGCGGCGATTCGACGCCGCGGACGGCGGATTCGGGCACACCGGACAGGTATGCGCCCGGGTTCCAGTTGTACGCGTCCTGGACCTCGATGTAGCCGGCCCACGAGAGCCCGATCGGGGTGCTGGAGTTGTACTTCATGTCCAGGTAGGCCTTGTTCGCCGGTGACAGGATCACCTTGCTGCCGCGGGCCACCGCGTTCGAGACTTCCGTGCTGGACGTCGTCGTGCCCCAGAACTGCGGAGTCGCCGTGGCGGGCAGGGTGGCCTTGCCGATCTCGTGCCAGCCGACGACCTGTTTGCCCGCGGCGGCCACCATCGGCAGGACCCGGTTCATGAACGTGCGGTAGTCCGCGTCGCTGGTGGCCTGGGCCTCGTCGCCACCGAGATGGAAATACGGCCCGGGCGTCAGCGCGGCGACTTCGCGGATGACGTCGTTGACGAAGGTGTAGGTGATCTCCTTCGAAATGCAGAGCGAGCTGTAACCGACGGCGGTGTCGGTGCGCAGTGGGGGCGCGGTGTTGTCGCAGTTCAGCTCGGCGTACGAGGCCAGGGCGGCGTTGGTGTGCCCGGGCATGTCGATCTCCGGGATGACCGTGATGAACCGCGAGGCCGCGTAGTTCACGATCTCCGTGTACTGCGCCTTGGTGTAGTAGCCGCCGGCGCCGCCGCCGACCTGGGTGCTGCCGCCGTAGGTGGTCAGGCGCGGCCAGCTGTCGATCTGGATGCGCCAGCCCTGGTCGTCGGCCAGGTGCAGGTGCAGGTTGTTGATCTTGTACTGCGCCAGCTGGTCGATGTACCGCTTGACCGTGGCGACCGGATGGAAGTGCCGGGCGACGTCGAGCATCGCGCCTCGGTAGCCGAATCGCGGGTAGTCCAGGATGTCGGCACCCGGGATCGTCCAGGGACCCTGCTGGACCGTGGAGCTTTCGATCTTGCCCGGCAGCAGTTGCCGCAGCGTTTGTACGCCGCCGAAGAGACCTTGCGCGGTCGTCGCGCGCAGGACGACCGAAGCGGACGTCGAGTTGAGCTGGTAGCCCTGGTCGCCGACGCGAGAGTCGGCACCGGACAGCAGGAGTGAGATTCCGTCGCCCGGGGTGCCCGATGATGCGTCGGAGACGGGCAGCGGGAAGCCGGTGGAGGCGCGGAAGACCCCGGCGAGGTAGTCGCCGACGGCCTTGGCCTGTGCCGAACCAGCCTGGGTGTAGATCTTGGTGCTCGCGGTCAGGGTGTGGTCGGAACCGGTGATCGCCCGGACCGAGACCGGGACCGGGACGATCGCCTGCAACGGCGGCGTCGCCGCGTCGGCGACGGGAGCGGCTGCGGTGGTGGCGCCGGCGAGCAGCGCCACCCCGACGAAGGCGCGGCCCAGTCGAGCTTTCAAGATCTTCACCGGGGCCTCCAGGGGACAGGGAGCGTGACGCACGTCACGGCTGTCCGATCGTCGCATTTTCAGCGTTAAAGGTCTAGACCACCAGGGAGGAACCTTGGAGTGACTCGAACGTCACATACCGTGTCGCCACGAGGGGACTATCGTCGGAAACGTGTTCGAAGATCTGCGTTTTCCCGTGATCGCGGCCCCGATGGCCGGCGGACCGACCACTCCCGAGCTCGTGGCCGCGGTGACCGCGGCGGGAGGATTCGGCTTCCTGGCCGGGGGCTATCTGAGCACCGGCGCCCTCTCGGACCGGATCGCGAAGACGGCCGAGCTGACCGGCGAGCCGTTCGGCGTGAACCTCTTCGTCCCGGGCGGCGCCGCCGAGGCGGATCTCGACGCGTATATCGAGCGCTGGCGCGCGGAGGCCGAGCGTCATGGTGTCGAGCCCGGTGAGCCGCGCTGGGACGACGACGCCTATGCCGCGAAGCTCGAGCTCGTCCTGGAGCGGAAGGTACCGGTCGTTTCGTTCACCTTCGGCACACCTTCGCCCGAGGACGTCGAACGCCTGCACGCCAACGGGAGCAAAGTGACCGTCACTGTCACCGGCCCGGCGGAAGCCGATCGGGCCGTGGCCGTCGGCGCCGACGCCCTCGTGGTCCAGGGATTCGAGGCAGGAGCGCATCGTGGGCTCTTCGCTGACGAGCCTGGAGCCGAAGGCGGGGGCGCGCAGTACGGCGTCCTCAGCCTGCTCCGCCTGGTCTCGGCGCGGACGGATCTGCCGCTCGTCGCGACGGGTGGCCTCGTGCACGGCGCCGATATCGCGGCGGTGCTGGCGGCTGGGGCCGTCGCGGCACAGCTGGGCACCGCTTTCCTGCGAGCGGACGAGGCCGGGACGCAGCCGGCGCATCGGCAGGCGCTCGCGGACGGAGGAAGGCCGACGGCGTTCACCAGGGCGTTCAGCGGACGTCCCGCCCGGTCGCTGGTCAACCGCGTGGTCGCGGACTTCTCGGCGACGGCGCCGTCGGCGTATCCGGAGGTCAACAACCTGACCAAACCGATCCGCGCGGCGGCGGGCAAGGCGGGCGATCCCGAGATCATGTCCCTCTACGCGGGGCAGACCTACGAACTCGCGGGCTCCGGCCCGGCGGCGTCGATCGTCGAACGCCTCCAGACCGAAGCCCGCGAAGCCGCTACGCGTTTGAGTCGTCTCCGCTGACCTGCTTCGCGTCGCCGTTGCCCGCGTTCATCGCGGAGTGACGGCGGCTGTAGGCGAAGTAGATGATCAGGCCGACGCCGAACCAGGCCGCGAACCGCAGCCAGGTCTCCGGGTTCAGGAACGTGATCAGCCAGATCGAGAAGACGACGCCGATGATCGGCACGATCGGCATACCCGGGGTCTTGAACGTGCGGGGCAGGTCGGGCTGCTTGTAGCGCAGCACGATCACCGCGATGCAGACGACGACGAACGCGAGCAGGATGCCGATGTTCGTCAGTTCCGCGGCCTCACCGATGGGCAGCAGCCCGGCGATGACCGCCGACGCGATGCCGAGCACCCAGGTCATCCGGCTCGGCACCTTGCGCACCGGATGGGTCTTGCTGAACCACTTGGGCAGCAGGCCGTCGCGGCTCATCGAGTAGCCGACCCGGCTCGCGCCCATGAGGAAGGTGAACAGCACCGTGGTGATACCGATGATCGCGCCGACGGCGATGATCAGGCCGAGCCACTTCATGCCCAGGCCCGCGAAGGCGCTGGAGAAGGCGGCCTCGCTGTCGATGTCCTTGTAGTTGACCATCCCGGTCAGGACCAGGCAGGCCAGCACGTAGAGCACCATCGAGATGGCGAGCGAGTAGAGGATCGCCTTCGGCATGTGCTTTTGGGAGTCGGTCGATTCCTCGGCCGCGGTGGACATGGCGTCGTAACCGAAGACCGCGAAGAACACCGTCGCCGCGCCGGTGAACGCACCGCTGAGGCCGAACGGGAAGAAGTTCGAGTAGTTCTCGGTGTTGATGTGGAAGACGCCGACGACGATGACCAGCAGGACCAGGCCGACCTTCAGGTAGACCAGGAGCGTTTCGAACCGGGCCGCGTTCTTCATGCCCTGGTTGAGGATGAAGGCGATCAGCAGGCACAGCAGCACGGCGAACAGGTTGATCTTGTAGGAGCCCGGTTCGACGCCTGCCGCTTCGGTGCCCGGGGCGCCCAGCATCCACGTCGGGAGCTCGATGTTGAGATAGCCGAGCAGTTCGTTGAAGTAGCCGGAGATGCCGATCGCGACCACCGCCACGATCGCGGTGTACTCCAGCAGCAGGTCCCAGCCGATGAACCAGCCGACGATCTCGCCCAGCACGGTGTAGCCGTAGGTGTAGGCCGACCCGGCGCGGGGGATCAGCCCGGCGAACTCGGCGTAGGAGAACGCGGCGGCGGCGCTGGCGATCCCCGCGATGAGGAACGAGATGAGCACGGCGGGTCCGGCCGTCTTGTTCGCGACCGCGCCGGCCAGGGAGAAGATCCCCGCGCCGATGATGCCGCCGACGCCGATCGCGGTCAGTTGCCGCAGGCCGAGCGTGCGTTGGAGCCCTCCACCCCCACTGAGTTCTTGGATCTGTTCGATCGGTTTACGGCGGAAAATCCCGGATCCCGAGCTCAGGCTGCGCGGTGCGGACATCGTCGTCTCCCAACAGGTTGTGCCCTTCGGACTGGGTCACAGTCCGAATGGAGACTAGGCAAGCGCCGCGAAGCGGCTCCATTGAGGGTGGCGGCGGGGGCATGGATGGACGTAGCGGGAGTCGGGCCGTCGCACCTATCCGGCGACGGTGTCCTCACTCACTTCGGCGGCCACGCGGGCGGCGATCTTCGACGGCCTGGACGCGCCGGCGGAGAAGTAGGTCAGCAGCTCGGAGATCTCGACGGGGTCGTCCAGCTGCGGGCAGTGGCCCCAGTCCTCGCGCACCATCAGCCTGCTGTGCGGGACCAGCGCGTGCAGCCGGCGCCCGGAGGCGGCGCTGACCAGCTTGTCCTTGCCGCAGACGACCACCAGGAGCGGGACACGGATCTCCTCGAGCCGGTACGCGTTCGCCAGCTCTTCGATGAGCTGCCTCGCCTGTTCGAGCCGGGTGGTGGTGGACCGGTAGTCCGGGAAGAGCGAGGTGAACCGGCGGACCTGGGTGGCGTCCGCGACGGACGAGTTTGCGTACAGCAGCCGGGGGACGAGCTGCTCGGCGACGGCGCGCACGAGGAAACCGGGGATCGGCAGCGGCAGGGTCGAGTACATCCGGAGCGGCAGCGGGTACCGGGCCACGGTGCGGATGAGCCAGCTGTCCACGAAACCGGGCGCGGCGATCGACACCACGCCCGCGACCGGCAGCCGCTGGTTCTCGGCGGCCCGGAGGCTCATCGTGCCGCCGAGCGAGTTGCCGGCGAGCACCACCGTGCCGAGTACGGCCTGCTCCTTGACCACGGCCGCGGTGAACGCGTCCAGCTGCGGGAGCATCGAGCCCGGCCGCAGAGGCTGAGCGTCACCGAATCCGGGCAGATCGACCGCGACCGCCGGAACACCGGCGGCCGCGAGCAGTTCCAGGACCGGGCGCCAGGTGTCGGCGCTGTCGCAATAACCGTGCAGCAGCACCAGCCTCGGTGCCGTCGGCTTGACCTGTCCGCGCGCGGCCGACCGCTTGCCGAGCACCCGCCGGGGTGCGCGGTCGGAGGACTCCACCGGCTGCGGCCCGACCTCGAGCACTCTGGTGCGGACGCCGGCGTAGCGCCGGAACGAGACGCGGATCGGGTCGGTGTCGGTGGTGGTCCGGCCCCCGGGGTCCGCCGGTTCGGGCCGCTGCGATGCGGTCATTCTTCAAGGCTAACCGCGAGAGGTCGGATTTTGGTCGAACTTTGGTCGTGAAAAGCTTCCCGAGTCATAACGTTCTTGACACTTGACAAGGCTACAAAATGTCTGTTTGACCTGGGAGGACCAGGCAGACGTGCGCCTGTGTGCGCATTTCATCGCGACTCGGGGGAAGAGTCACCCCTCCGATGAATGCGTGAAAACGACCTTGCCGGAAGTTTCCCCGTCGAGCATGTTCTTAAACCCGGTTTCGGCTTCGGCGAGCGGCAGTTCGGCGCCGATCTGCGGGCGGACGCCGGTGAGCTCCAGGTAGGCGAGGAGATCGTTCAGTTCGTCCCTGGTCCCCATGGTCGAACCCGCGATACGCAGTTGCAGAAAGAACACGCGCTGCAACTCCGCGTGAGCGTCCGGTCCGCTGGTCGAGCCCGAAACGACGATGATCCCGCCCGGTTTGAGCGACTTCACCGAATGCGACCAGGTCGCCTTCCCGACGGTTTCGAAGACGGCGTCGACCCGCTCCGGCAGCCGCGCGCCGGACTCAAAGGTCTGATGTGCGCCCAGACTCTCGGCCAGCGCACGCTTTTCCTCGCTCCGCCCGGTCACCCAGACCCGGAACCCGGCCGCGCGCCCGAGCTGGACGAGTGCGGTCGAGACGCCGCCGGAGGCGCCCTGCACGAGCATCGTCTGTCCCGGTCGCAGCCCGGACTTCACGAATAGCATCCGGTACGCCGTCAGCCACGCCGTGCCCATGGTCGCGGCTTCCGCGAAGGTCAGGCTCGACGGCTTCGGCACGACGTTGCGTGCCGGAACCACGACCTGCTCGGCGAAGGTGCCTTGGTGCTTCTCGGTGAGCAGGGTGCGCTTCGGGTCGAGCGTGTCGTCGCCCTGCCAGCCCGGGGCGTTGATCACCGAGTGGACGACGACCTCGGTGCCGTCGTCGAGGGTGCCCGCGCCGTCGCAGCCCAGGATCATCGGGAACTGCTCGGGTTTGATGCCGACGCCGCGCAACGTCCACAGGTCGTGCATGTTGAGGCTGGCGGCCTTGACGTTGACCCGCACCCAGCCCTCGGGCACGTCGGGCTCGGGTCGCTCGCCGATCACGAGCGAGTCCAGCGGCTTTTCGGCGTTGGGTTCGGATGCGTAGACGGCGAACATGTCAGCAACCTACCCCGGCCCTTCCCTCGGGACCACTGACCCACGAGCGTAGGCTTACCGTCGTGTTCAACGGGCTCGCAGACTGGTGGGACGGCGTCGAGCTGTGGCTCGCGCAGGCCCCGTTTCCCGTGCAATTCGTCCTGGTCATGGCGGTCGTCGTGCCGCTGTGCCTGGTCGCGGCCTGGGTACTCGACACGGTGTTCGGCAAGGTCGCCCGGCTCTTCGGCACGGCCCGCGATGCGAACGACTCCGACCGGCCGTCCTAAGCTGGCACACCATGTTCAACCGTAGGCGGATCACCGCCGCCCTGATCGGCCTGATCGTGCTGGTGCTCGCAGGCTGGTTCGTCAAGGACGGCATAAGCGGTGACGACACGAAGAGCGCTCCGGCGAGTTCGTCCGCTTCGGCCGCGCCGTCGGGCGACGCCGCGGCGAGCGGGGCGAAGGGCAAGGTCGCGGGCGCGGAGTCCGGTCTCCCGGTCAAACCGCTCACCGGACTTCCCCCGCAGGCGTCCGACACCTGGAAGCTCATTCAGGCCGGCGGCCCGTACCCGTATCCGCGCAACGACGACGTCACCTTCCAGAACCGGGAGAAGGTCTTGCCCGCCAAGGGTTCCGGCTACTACCGGGAGTACACGGTCAAGACGCCGGGAAGCCCTGATCGCGGGGCAAGGCGGTTGATTGCCGGTGGCGGCAAGGAGCTGTATTACACCGAGGACCACTACAAGTCCTTCGTCGTAGTGGATCCCAGCCGATGAGCGCGGGCAAGGAAGCCGCGGACAAGGCGTTCGCCCGCGGCGCGTATCCGCATCTGCTCGACGGCGCGCGGACGGTCGACAAGGACACGACGCTCGACGCGATCGCGGAGGCGTTGTCGTTCCCCGACTACTTCGGGAAGAACCTCGACGCGCTCTACGACTGCCTCACCGACCTGTCGTGGCTCCCGGTGGGCGAGCACGTGCTGATCTGGTCCGGTTCTTCGGGTCTCAGGGAGCGCGATCCCAAGGCGTATCTGGCCGTCCGCAGCGTGCTTTCAGACGCGCAGCGGGCGCTGGGGCCCTCCGGTGACCGGAAGGACTCCCGGCGCCTCACTGTCGTCTTGCCGGATTAGGCCTCCGGGACCCAGTTCGGCTTGCGCTTCTGCGCGAAGGCCGTGATGCCCTCCTGGCCTTCTTCGCTCGCGAAGAACCCGGCGGACAGCTTGTTCATGGCCTCGAAGCCTTCGGACGGTGTCGCCGGGCGCGGCTTGCTGAGCAGTTCCTTCGTCGCCGCGAGCGCCTTCGGCCCGCCGAGGGCGAGCGCCTTGACGTAGCGGGCGACCTCGGCGTCGAGTTCGTCGGCGGGGACGGCGGAGTTCAGCAGGCCGATCTCGACGGCGCGTTTCGCGTCGAAGGTGTCACCGGTCAGGAAGAGTTCGTGCGCGGCGCGGGCGTTGAGCCGCGGCAGCACGGTGAGCGAGATGACGGCGGGCACGACGCCGATCCGCACCTCGGAGAAGGCGAAGGTCGCCTCGGGCACGGCGACGGCGATGTCGGTCGCGGCCACCATGCCGATACCGCCGGCCCGCGCGGGGCCCGCGAGCCTCGCCACGACGGGTTTGGGGCTGGTCCACAGTTGCTCGAGGATCTTCGGGAACTCGTTGACGCCCTGGGCGCCCGCACCGGCGCCGCGGGCCTCCTTGAGATCCATGCCCGCGCAGAAGACCGGACCGGTGTGGGTGAGCACGATGACCCGCACCGCGTCGTCCGCCTGCGCCTTGTCCAGCGATTCGCTCAGTTCACGCCGCAGCTGGGCGGAGAGCGCGTTGCGGTTGTGCGGGGAGTCCAAGGTGATCGTGGCGGTGCCGCCCACCACGCCGTAGTGCACCAGTTCGTCAGCCATGCCCCACCTTCGCACGGGCGAAGTCGGGCCGGGCAGTGGCCTGCGCCACCATCTCCACCGACGGTGACGCAGGCACGGGTCAGCCGATCGTCGTCGTGGTGAAGGTCGGGCTCGGGTTCGGGAAACACGAGGTCGGGGCGGAAACGTCGAAACCGGCGCTGACCACGGCGGTGAACGTCAGGCCCGGGTCGCTGTAGCCGGACCCGCCCAATTTCGTCTCGATGGTGCCGGACGAACCCGCGGTCAGGTGCGCGGTCACGGTCGGCAGTTCGAACGTCGAGCCGCCCGCGATCGGGCCGGGAAAGCTCAGCGTCGCGACGCTGCCGGAGAGGGTGATCTTCGGCGGGGTCGACCCGATGCCGGAGCCGCCGGCGAGGTCGGCGCCCACCCACGTCGAGTTCGCCGGGATCGGGATCTTCAGGGCGAAGTCCTTGATGTTCTTGACCTGGTAGCCGCTGACCTCGGCCGGGACGGTGTTCGGTGCCGGGTCGATGACGACGTCGAGCGCGGCGCCGGGGGCGACCGTGGCCGGAGCGGTGACGTCGGCGTCCTGGTTCAGCTTGAGGTACTTGTTGCCGACGAGCGGCGGCTTCGCCTCGCAGTCGAAGACGACGGTGGTCGCCGCGGAAGCCGGCGCGGCGACACCGGCGAGCGGGACGAGCACGGCCGACGCGCAGACCAGGGCACGGATGGCAGCCTTCATGTTCCACCTACCTGGGGGTTCGATGGGGAGAGAGGGAGCTGCGCAGCGTTTAGAGAGTTACCGGCAAGTTAAGTAACTCGTCAAGGAATCTCCGTTCCCATACGCGGGGTGTCACGGAACTGGGAACGGAACCCACCGAAGATTGGTATCAAGGGTCCGAACGGGACGAAACGTTCTACTGTGCCGATGACGATCAGGCGGCGAGCCTGGCCGCGGCGACGTCGTAGCGGTCCAGGACGAGCCCGGCGATCCGCGGATCCGGCCCCAGCGGCCCGGCGACGATCACCGATGGATCGGCTTCGCGGGCCAGGCGCGCGATCCGGTCCGGCAGGAGCCCCGGCGCGAGGAACCAGCCCGCGACCGCGAGCCGCTGCGCGCCGTTGAGCCGCAGCCGCGCGATGGCGGCGGACACATCCGGCTGCGCGGCGCTGGCGAAGGCGGGTGTCGCGAGCAGCCCGCGACGCAGGTGCCAGCGCGTGGTGATCCCGGCGACCGCGTCGTTCGCCGCGACGTTCGACGAACCGACGCCGGCCAGCAGGACACCAAGCCCGGGATCGTCCAGTTCGGCGCCCGCCTCGGTGAGCCGGTCCAGCGCGACCGTCTCGATGAGCGGGTCGATGCCCAGCACCCCGGAAACCCGCACATCGAGGCCAGGGCAGTCCGCAGTCGCCTCGGCGACGAGCGCGGGCAGATCGACCCTGGCGTGGTAGGCCACGCCGAGCAGGAGAGGCACCACGACGACCTCGCGATGCCCCTCGGCGTAAAGGCCGCGCAGGGCGTCGGTGAGCAGCGGCTCCGACAGGTCCAAAAAGGACTCACGGATGTCGAGACCGGGCGCCAGTCCACGGGAGACGTCGAGCAGGGCGCGGATGGTCGCGGCGGACCGCGGATCGCGGCTGCCGTGAGCGACCGCGACCATCGGCGGAGTGGGGCTTGGGGTCATGCGAACCTTTCGCCGACGAGTCCGGCCGCCAGTGTATCGCCGTCCTTCGGATCGATGACCAGGAAAGCGCCCGTCCGCGGGCTGACGCCGTAGTCGTCGACGCCGATCTCCTCGGCCAGCCGGAGCGTGACCCGGCCGATGTCGTTGAGCTCCAACGTGCCCGGATCGTCCACACTGGACAAGGTCTGCTCGTCGAACCGCGCGTGGAGCTCGCCGACGAGGGCCTGCACCGTCCGCGTCCCGTGCTTCACCAGTACCCGCGCGCCCGGTTTGAGCGCCTTGGCCGAGAGCCAGCACAGGGTCGCGGTGATCTCGTCGGTCACCGTCGGCTGCCGGTCGGCGGCGGCGATCAGGTCGCCCCGCGAGATGTCGACGTCGCCGGTGAGCAACAGGGTCACCGAGGTACCGGCGCCGGCTTCGGCGAGCGGCCCGTCGGCGGTGTCGATGGCTTTCACCCGGCTGCGGATTCCCTGCGGCAGCACGACGATCTCGTCGCCGGGCCGGACGGTGCCCGCCGCGATCTGCCCCGCGTACCCGCGATAGTCGGGGTGATCGGCCGTGCGCGGCCGGATCACGTACTGCACCGGGAAGCGGAACGCCGAATCGTGCGGATCCGGCGCCACCGGCACGGTTTCCAGGTGCTCCAGCAGCGTCGGGCCGGAGTACCACGGGGTCTTGTCCGACTTCTCCGCCACGTTGTCGCCCACCAGCGCCGAAACCGGCACCGCGAGCACGGAACCGCGCTCGTAGCCCAGCGACGCGGCGTGCTCGGCGAACTCCTCGGCGATGACGGTGAACGTCGCTTCGTCGTAGCCGACGAGGTCGATCTTGTTGACCGCCAGCACCAGGTTCGGGACGCCCAGCAGCGCGAGCACCGCGGCGTGACGGCGGGTCTGCTCGATGACGCCCTTGCGCGCGTCGACCAGCAGCACGGCCAGCTGCGCGGTGGACGCCCCGGTCACCGTGTTCCGGGTGTACTGCACGTGCCCCGGCGTGTCCGCGAGCACGAAACTGCGCCTGGGCGTCGCGAAGTACCGGTACGCCACGTCGATCGTGATGCCCTGCTCGCGTTCCGAGCGCAGGCCGTCCACGAGCAGTGAAAGGTCTGGTGTGGACAGTCCTTTGTCGACACTGGCGCGGGTGACCGCGTCCAGCTGGTCGGCGAGGACGGATTTGGTGTCGTACAGGAGCCGCCCGACCAGGGTCGACTTCCCGTCGTCCACGCTGCCCGCGGTCGCGAGCCTGAGGAGGCTGGACATCAGAAGTACCCTTCCCGCTTGCGGTCTTCCATCGCCGCCTCCGACATCCGGTCGTCGGCACGGGTGGCGCCGCGTTCGGTGAGCCGGGAGGCCGAGACCTCGGCGATGACCTCGTCCACCGTGGCGGCGGTCGATTCGATGGCGCCCGTGCACGAACCGTCGCCGACGGTCCGGTAGCGCACGGTCAGTTCCTTGACGACCTCTTCCGGCCGCGGCCCGCCCCACGGACCTTCGGCCAGCCACATGCCGTCGCGCTGGTAGACCTCGCGCCGGTGCGCGTAGTAGATCGACGGCAGTTCGACCTTCTCCCGCGCGATGTAGTTCCAGACGTCCGCCTCGGTCCAGTTGGACAGCGGGAAGACGCGGACCTGCTCGCCGGGGCGGTGACGGCCGTTGTAGAGGTTCCACAGTTCGGGGCGCTGCCGTCGCGGCTCCCACTGGCCGAAGGAGTTGCGGAGACTGAAGATCCGCTCCTTGGCGCGGGCGCGTTCCTCGTCGCGGCGTCCGCCGCCGAAGACGGCGTCGAACTTGTTCTCGGCGATGGTGTCGAGCAGCGGCGTGGTCTGCAGCGGGTTGCGCATCCCGTCGGCGCGCTCCTCGAGCCTGCCGTCGTCGATCCAGTCCTGGACCTTCGCCACCACCAGCCGCAGCCCATGCTGCTCGACGACGCGGTCGCGGAAGTCGATGACCTCGTCGAAATTGTGCCCGGTGTCCACGTGCAGCAACGGGAACGGCACCGGAGCCGGCCAGAACGCCTTGATCGCCAGGTGCAGCAGGAGCGTCGAGTCCTTGCCGCCGGAGAAGAGGATCACCGGCCGGTCGAACTCGCCCGCCACCTCGCGGAAGATGTGGATGGCCTCGGATTCCAAGGCCGCCAGGTTGTCCTGTGCCGCGGCGGCGACTGGTTCGAGCGTGGTCATGTCGTCCCTTCTCACCCGTGCAAACCGCACTCGGTCTTGCCCTGCCCCGCCCACCGGCCGCTGCGCGGGTCCTGGCCCGGAGCGACCTTCGCGGTGCACGGCGCGCAGCCGATCGACAGATAACCGATGGACACCAACGGGTTCTCGAGGATCCCGTGCTCGTCGATGTAGTCCCTGAACTCGTCGTCGGACCACGGCGCGATCGGGTTGATCTTCACCAGTCCATTGCGGTCGTCCCAGGTGACGATCGGGGTGTTCGCGCGCGTCGGCGCGTCGACGCGGCGGACGCCGGTCACCCACGCCGAGTACTTCGCGAGCGTGTTCCGCAGCGGCACCACCTTGCGGAGCTGGCAGCACTGGTTCGGGTCGCGCTCGTGCAGCTTCGGGCCGTACTCGGCGTCCTGTTCGGCGACGCTCTGCGCGGCCTGGGCGTTGACGATCCGCACCCCGGGGTACACCGCCTGCACCGCGTCACGGGTGCCGATGGTCTCCGGGAAGTGGTAGCCGGTCTGCAGGAACAGCACGTCGACGTCGGGTTTGACCTGGGTGGCCAGATCGATGAGAACGGCGTCCTGCATGTTCGAGGCGACGATGAAGTCGTCGCCGAAGGTTTCCGCGGTCCAGCGCAGGGCTTCGGTCGCGGTCGCCTCCGCGAGCTCCTTCGAGGCCCGTTCGGCGAGTGTCTTGTAGTCGGCAGTGGCGGTCATCCTTGCGACACCTCCGGAAAGGACAGTCCGAGGAACTTCACGGTGAAGACCCGGCGGCAGCCCGAGCACAGCCACGAGCCGCCCTCTTCGGGCCGCAGGTCTTCATCGCCACAGAAAGGGCAGTAGTACGGGGTCGCGCGTTCGGTCATTGCAAGACGCTTTCGTCGGCCCGCAGGACCCATTGGGCGAAGCGCTCGCTGGGTTCGCGGCCGGCGATGTACGCCCGCACGACCCGTTCGACGTACGCGGTCAGCTCCGACGCGGTCACCTTGTGCCCGCGCAATTTCCGGCCGAACCCGGCGTCGAGGCCGAGCCCGCCGCCGAGGTGCACCTGGAAGCCCTCGACCTGCTTGCCGTCCTCGTCGGTGACGATCTGGCCCTTGAGCCCGATGTCGGCGGTCTGGACGCGGGCGCACGAGTTGGGGCAGCCGTTGAGGTGCACGGTCACCGGGTTCTCGATCTCGGCCTGGATGTCGGCGAGACGCTTCTCGAGTTCGGTGACCAGTTCGACCGCGCGGGCCTTGGTCTCGACGATCGCGAGTTTGCAGAACTCCAGGCCGGTGCAGGCCATGATCCCGCGGCGCCACGGCGACGGCTCGGTCTCCAAGCCGAGTTCGGACAGCTCGCTCTTCAGCCCGTTCACCTCGGCCTCGGGGACGTCGAGGACCACGAGCTTCTGGTGCGGGGTCAGGCGGACGCGGTTCGACCCGGCCCGCTCGGCGGCCTTCGCGACCGCCAGCAGGGTGGCGCCGGACACACGGCCCGCGACCGCCGCGGCGCCGACGTAGAACTTCCCATCGATCTGCGGGTGCACGCCGACGTGGTCGATCTGGGCGGCGGGCACCTCGGGGGCCGGGCCGTCGGTCAGCTTGCGCTTGAGGTACTCGTCTTCCAGCACCTGGCGGAACTTCGCGGCACCCCAGTCCTTCACCAGGAATTTGATCCGGGCACGGGCGCGGAGCCGACGGTAGCCGTAGTCGCGGAAGACGCTGATCACGCCTTCCCACACGTCGGGGACCTCGTCGAGGGAGACCCAGGCGCCCAGCCGCTGCCCGATCATCGGGTTGGTGGACAGGCCGCCGCCGACCCAGACGTCGAAGCCGGGGCCGTGCTCGGGGTGGTTCACGCCGACGAAGGCGACGTCGTTGATCTCGTGCGCGACGTCCTGCTGCCCGGAGACCGCGGTTTTGAACTTGCGCGGCAGGTTCGAGTAGCGCGGGTCGCCGATGTAGCGGCGTTTGATCTCGTCGATCGCGGGGGTGCCGTCGATGATCTCGTCGGCGGCGATGCCCGCGACGGGGGAGCCGAGGATGACGCGCGGGCTGTCGCCACACGCCTCCATCGTGGTCATCCCGGCCTTTTCGAGCTTCGCCCAGATCGTCGGGACGTCCTCGATCTGGATCCAGTGGTACTGGATGTTCTGCCGGTCGGTGATGTCGGCGGTGTCGCGCGCGTGGGTCTGCGAGATCTCGGCGAGCACGGCGAGCTGGTCGGTGGTCAGCGCGCCGCCGTCGAGCCGCACCCGCAGCATGAAGTAGCGGTCGTCGAGCTCCTCGGGTTCCAGCGTCGCGGTGCGGCCGCCGTCGATCCCCGGCTTGCGCTGGGTGTAGAGACCGAACCAGCGGAACCGGCCGCGGAGGTCACCCGGGTCGATCGAGTCGAAGCCGCCGCGGGCGTAGATGTTCTCGATCCGGGCCCGGACGTTGAGCGGGTTGTCGTCCTTTTTGGACCGCTCATTGGGGTTCAGGGGTTCGCGATACCCCAACGCCCACTGTCCCTCGCCCCGTTTCTGTTTCACCCGGGGCGTGCGGGCAGGGGTCTCGCGCGTGGGCGACGACATGGGAGTCCTCCGGCAGATCGTGGTGGTGGCGGGGAGTCAGCGGTTCGTCGCACAGAGCGCGCTCGCCACACGACGGAGGTCCACGTGGCGGCGTGCCACGAGGGTGATTCCGGCGCGGGTCATTGATTCAGCGTGCCACGCGCCCACTATGTGGTCCAGGCCGGTCCGAATACTGGGAACACCGTCCGGAATCGACTCTTTTGGCTGGTCAGAGGGCTGCTTTGAAGGTCAAGCCCGGGTTCGCGCCCGGGCACTGTGACGCAGAACGCGCGCCCCTCACGACGGGAGGACGCGGTCCACGATGATCCGGATGACGTCCTCGTCGGAGACGTCCGCGAGCACCTCGGGCAGGGTGAGCCGTTCGACGGTGAGGCCGGTCAGCGCGAGGTACATCAGCAGGACCTCGGGGCGCCCGCCCGGCATCCCCGCCGCGATGTGCCAGTCGACGCTCAGATCGATGCCTTCGCGGATGGTCTTGGTCAGCTCGGCCGAGAGATCCGGGCGCCGGGTGGCTTCGAGCCGGAGTTCGAGCAGGGCGAGGTAGGGCTCGCGGTGGGCGGTCAGCCGCCCCATGAGCTCGCCGAGCAGGACGCCGACCCGGTCGTGGGACGGCGACTCCGCCTGCGGGTTCGCCATCACGTCGGCCGGGGCCGACAGTCGCTCGTGCACGCGGACGCCGACCTCGCCGAGCAACTGGTCGCGGTTGCGGAAGTAGTTGGACGTCGTTCCCGGCGGGACGTCCGCTTCGACGTCCACGGCGCGATAGGTGAGCCCGCGGGCGCCCTCGCGGGCCAGGACGGTGATGGCGGCGTCGGTCAGCGCGGTCCGCCGCTCCGGGTTCTGTCGCATCGGAACATTCTCCTTGCCTCAGTCAAACCACTATGTCTATAGTACTACGCATCAAGTGGTTTAGAACCGGGAGGAAACACCAGATGCAACTCAGCGGTTTCGGTGCCTGTGTGCTCGTCGACGACATCGCCGAGACCACCGCCTGGTGGAAGCGGCACATGCAGTTGACGGTGACGATCGAGCTCGACTGGTTCTCCAGCCTCAACGTCGGCGTCCCCGGCTATGAGATGAGCTTCGCCAAACGTGGTCACCAGGCCACGCCGGAGCCATGGCGGGCGCAGGAAGCGGCCGGCTCCATGGTCGGCTTCATGGTCGACGACGCGGCGGCCGAATACGAGCGGCTGCGCGAGGAGGGGGTCAAGATCGTGACCGAACTCGTGGACGAGGAGTTCGGCCAGCGGCACTTCTACATCGAGGACCTGAACGGATTCCTGATCGACATCATCCAGGTGATCCCGCCGTCCCCGGAATGGCTGGCCGCGAACGGGTTGGCCTGATACCGCTTCGGGTGAGTGAGGCCGCGCCGGGCCGCCGGCGCCGCCGGTTCGATTTCCGATCCACAGAGGACGCGGAGTTGCGCATGCGCCGATGGGTTCGCCGCGTTGGTGCAGGCTGATCTCGCTCCACGTCGGTCGAGGTGCGCGTCGCCGACAGGTAGCCCCGTCTCGTGAAGGCCTCTTTCCCCGGGGAAGGAGGCCTTCACGGCGTGGGGGACACTGAAGTGTGCCCGCGTTGCTGCCCGAAACCACCACGCCCGTCGAGTCCACGCTCCCCGAGAGCGCGCTGGAAGGGCTCGGCACCCGGCCGTTCGGTGTCTACGTGCACGTCCCCTTCTGCGCGACCCGCTGCGGCTACTGCGACTTCAACACCTACACCGCCGGCGAGCTGGACAGCGATTCGTCGCCGCAATCCTGGCTCGAAGGCCTCAAGCGCGAGTTCGATCTCGCCGCGCGCGTGCTGGGGAAGCCGCCCGCGGTCGACACCGTCTTCGTCGGCGGCGGCACCCCGTCCCTGCTCGGCGCCGACGGGCTCCGAAGCGTCCTTGACGCCGTTCGTGACACCTTCGGGCTCGCGCCGGAGGCCGAGGTGACGACGGAGTCCAATCCCGAGTCCACCTCGCCCGAGTTCTTCGCGGGCATCCGTGACGCCGGCTACAACCGGATCTCGCTCGGGATGCAGTCGGCCGCACAGCACGTGCTGAAGATCCTCGACCGCGTGCACACCGCGGGCCGTCCGGTCACGGCCGCCGAAGAGGCCCGCGCCGCGGGGTTCGAGCACGTCAACCTCGACGTCATCTACGGCACGCCGGGGGAGCGGACCGAAGATCTCCAGGCTTCGCTGGACGCGGTGCTGGCCGCCGGGGTGGACCACGTCTCGGCGTACGCGCTGATCGTCGAAGAGGGCACCGCGCTCGCCCGGCGCATCCGCCGCGGCGAACTGCCCGCGCCGGACGACGACGTGCTGGCCGCCGACTACGAGATGATCGACCGCGTCCTCGCCTCGGCGGGACTGCGCTGGTACGAGGTGTCCAACTGGGCGACTTCGGAAGAAGCCCGCTGCCGGCACAACATCGGCTACTGGCGCGGCGGTGACTGGTGGGGCGCCGGGCCCGGCGCGCACAGTCACGTCGGCGGCGTCCGGTGGTGGAACGTGAAGCACCCGGCCCGCTACGCCGCCTCTCTCGCCGCCGGGGAATCACCGGCCGCGGGCCGAGAACTGCTGACCGACGAGGACCGGCATCTGGAACGGGTGATGCTGGAACTCCGGCTGTCCGAAGGGCTTCCGCTCGACGCGCTCGACGACGACGGCCGGACCGAAGCCCGCGCCGCCGCCACCGAAGGACTGCTGGATCAGTCCGCTTTGGACGGTCAGGGACGTGCGGTGCTGACCGATCGTGGACGGTTGCTGGCCGACGGTCTGGTGCGCCGGCTCACGTGATTGACCGGACGACACGCGTGATCAGACGGACGACACGCGTGACTGGATGGACGACACACGCGAGGCCAAGCCGCGCAAGAAGAGATCGATGGCGAACTCGAAGCGTTCCTGCGCGGTCTCCGCGGTGAAGTACTCACCCGAAGCCAGCAGGTTCGGGAAGGCGCCGGGCGGGAACGACGTCAGGTACTCGACCATCCGATTGCCGCGTTCCTCCTGTTCGGCCAGGTCGATGTCGCCGTGTTGCCAGCCGGCTCCTTCGTACGCGAAAGCCTTGGCGTAGAGCCATAACGCGTCCGCGGCGAACAGTGCCCGCTTGAGATCGAGACCGCCGGCACGCAGTACCGCGAGCATCGCTTCGGCCTGCTGCAGGGCGTTCGCGCCGACCGGGACGGGGATGGCCCACGCGATCTTGGCGATCCCGGGGACCGACGTCAGCGCGCGCACGTTGTCGCGCAGTAGCTCTTTCGCCTGTTCGACCCAGTGTTCCGGATCGGGCTCGGGGAACGGGCCGAAGGCGAGGACGTGGTCGACCATCAGCTCGTGGAGCTCTTCCTTGTTCGCGACGTGGGCGTAGAGCGACGCCGGTCCGGTCTCCAGCGCCTGGGCCACGCGCCGCATGCTCACCGCCTCCAGTCCCTCGGCGGCGAGGAGGTCCAGTGCGGTCTTCACCACGAGTTCCTGGGACAGCACGGGTTTCTCGGCGCGACGCCGGGGCCTGCTCACTTGGTCCGCCCTCCTGATCCGGGGTTCGAGGGAAACTCTACTTGACGCGAACGCCGTTCGTCTGTAGAACGGTGTTCGTCAAACGAACACTGTTCGTCCAACTGGAGGAAGTCATGACCGAACGACAGACCGAAGTCCTGGCCGTGCTAGGCGAGTTGGCCGACGCGTGGAACGACGGTGACGCGACCGCGTACGCGTCGCTCTTCACCGAAGACGCCGACTACGTGACCTTTTTCGGGATGAACATGCCCGGCCGGGCGTTGATCGAGAGCGCGCACCGGTCCTTGTTCGAGGGACCGCTCAGGGGATCGAAACTGGTGAAGGGCGGCGGCGAGCCGAAGGTCCGGTTCCTCCGGCCGGACGTCGCGATCGTCGTGTCCGGCGGCGGATCGTCGCTGTCGGACGACAAGCCGGAGCCGGGCCGAGAATCGACGCTGACGTACGTCCTCGTGGAGGAGTCCGATGGCTGGCGCGTCGCGTCGTTCCAAAACACCCGGGTGAGCGATCCGGCCGCGAGGGCTTCGTGAAGCTCCTGGTCGAGGTGTCCGGTGTGGTCCCGGCTTCGGCCGCCGAGGTCTTCACCCGGCTCGCGGAGACGTTGCGGGCGCAGCCGTACAACCCCGGCTTCGAGCTGGATGCCGAGCGTCGTTTCCTCGCCCAGCAGGGTGGCTGGTGGTATCGCGGCGAGTACACCGTCGAGGAGGATCCGGCCGGTGCCCGGGTGACCCACCGGGTGTACAACGTCGCCACCTGGAGCCGTTGGGCGGTTCCGTTGGCGAACCGGTTCTTCGCCGGATTCGCCGAACGGGTCGGCGAGGACTTTGATCGGATGATGGGAGACCTCGCCCGGCCCGGCGGCGAGAGGCGTACGCTCGGTTAGGTTCACCTAACCCAGGAAAGGAAGTGTGCATGGCCGAGGCGCGGAGAGCGGTGTCGGCGACCCGCCTGCGGGTGCTGCGCACCGAGCGGATCACCCCGCACATGGTCCGGATCGTCGCCGGGGGCGAAGAGATCGCCTCGTTCCGGCCCAACGACTTCACCGACGCCTACGTCAAGGTGCATTTCCGGGTGCCCGGCGTCACCTATCCCGAACCGTTCGACCTCGCCCGCGTTCGCGAAGAGCTGCCACGCGAGCAGTGGCCGCGGATGCGCTCGTACACCGTCCGCGCCTTCGACCCGAACCTCGGCGAGCTGGTGCTCGACTTCGTCCACCACGGTGACGAGGGCGTCGCCGGGCCGTGGGCCGCCGCCGCGAAACCGGGCGACGAACTCCTCATTTCCGGACCCGGCGGGGCGTACGCGCCGGGCGAGGAGGCCGACTGGCATCTGCTCGCGGGGGACGAGAGCGCCCTGCCCGCGATCGCCGCTTCGCTCGAGGCGATGCCGGCCGGGGTGCCTGTGCACGCGTTCATCCTGGTGGAGGACGCCGCCGAAGAGCAGTCTCTGACCACCAAGGGCGACGCGCGGATCACCTGGCTGCACCGGAGCCGGGGTGACGATCTCGCGGCCGCCGTTCGCGCGCTCGACTGGCATGAGGGTGTCGTGCAGGCGTTCGTCCACGGTGAGGCCGGGTTCGTCCGGGACCTGCGGCGTCATCTGCTCGACGACCGGGGCATGCGGCGCGACCTGCTGTCGATCTCCGGATACTGGCGGATCGGGAAGACCGACGAGGCGTGGCGACTGGAGAAACAGGCCGAGCGGAACGCGTAGCCTCGGTCGCATGATCGAGCTGAAGGTGGACGTCGACCCGGCCGAAGTGGGTTTCGACGGGGAGCGGCTGCGCCGGATCGACGAGCACTTCGACCGATACCTGGAGCGAAAGCGGCTCCCCGGGTATCTGGCCGTGGTGACCAGGAACGGGAAGGTCGCGCATCTCGCGTCGAACGGGCAGCGCGACATCGAGGCGGGGCTGCCGGTCGAGACCGACACGATCTGGCGCGTCTACTCGATGACCAAGCCGGTCACGTCCGTCGCCGCGATGATGCTCGTCGAAGACGGCCTCATCGACCTCAAGGACCCGATCTCCCGCTGGTTGCCGGAGTTCGCGGAACCGCGGGTCTTCGCCGGTGGCTCGTCGGTGAAGCAGGCGACCGTGCCCGCCACCGAACCGATCCGCCTCTGGCATCTGCTCACCCACACCGCTGGGCTCACCTACGGTTTCCACCGCACGCATCCGGTCGACGCGGCCTACCGCGAGGCGGGGTTCGACTTCGGCACCGCGCCGGGGCTCGATCTGGCGGGGGTGTCCGAGGCGATCGCGCGGCTGCCGTTGCTGTTCCAGCCGGGTTCGGAATGGAACTATTCGGTCGCGACGGACATCCTCGGCAGGCTGATCGAGGTCGTCTCCGGCCAGTCGCTCGACGTCTTCTTCGCCGAGCGGATCTTCACCCCGCTCGGCATGCACGAGACGGGATTCCAGGCCGCCGAAAGCGATCTCGACCGGCTGGCCGCGCTCTACGTGCCGCATCCCGCCACCAAGGAGCCGTTCCGGCACGACGAGCTGGGCGCCGTCGGCCGCGTGAAGCCCTCGTGCTTCTCGGGCGGCGGAGGGCTGGTCTCCACGGCGGGTGACTTCCACCGTTTCACCCAGATGCTGGTGCGCGGCGGCGAACTCGACGGCGTCCGACTGCTCGGCCCGCGCACGGTGCGGCTCATGGCGACCAACCACCTGCCCGGCGGCGTGGACCTGGAGACGTGCGGGCGGACGGGGTTCTCGGAGGCACCGTACGACGGTTTCGGCTTCGGCCTGGGCTTTTCCGTGCTCGACGACCCGGTGAAGGCCAAGACCCTTGCCAGCGCCGGGGAATTCGCCTGGGGTGGCGCGGCGAGCACCGCGTTCTGGATCGATCCGGACGAGGACATCACGGTCCTGTTCTTCACCCAGTTGCTGCCGTCGTCGACCTATCCGATCCGCGTCGAATTGAGGAACCTGGTGTATCAAGCCTTGCTCGACTGAGGGGGAGCCCATGCGCCGGATCGTGGTGGTCGGAGCCGGTCAAGCCGGACTGGTCCTGGCCTTGGGCCTGCAGCGGCACGGATACGCCGTCACGGTGGTCACCGACCGCGACGCCGAAACGATGCGGGACGGCAAGCTCATCTCGAACCAGTGCGTGTTCCATCCCGCGCTGACCCGGGAACGCGCGCTGGGCATCAACTTCTGGGACGGACAGGCCCCGGAGATCCTCGGCGCGTCGTTCGGGCTCGCCGGGGACTCCCCGGAGCCCGCCGTCTCGTGGCAGGCCCGGTTCGACCATCCCGCGCAGTCGGTCGATCAGCGGGTCAAGGTGTCCGCCTGGCTGACCGCCTTCGCCGAACGCGGCGGCGAGGTGCGGATCGGCAAGGTGACGCCGGACGGGCTGGAGGAGTACGCCCGCGAATTCGAACTCGTGCTGGTCGCGGCCGGACGGGGACCGCAGTTCGACGCCCTCTTCTGCCGTGACGACGCCCGTTCCCCGCACCGCGAGCCGCAGCGCACCATCGGGATCCTGTACCTGGACTCGGGCAGGGAAGAGCCGCTTCCGGTGTATCCGGGCCTGACGTTCGGGCTGTCCCCGGCCGGTGAGTTGTTCGGGCTGCCGATCCAGTCCGTGCGCGGACCCGTCTTCGGTCTCGGGTTCTTCGGCGTGCCCGGCGGCCCCATGGACGTCTGGGACGGCGTCACCGATGTCGACGAGCATTTCGCGCTCGCGATGACGTTGCTGCGCAGGCAGTTCCCGTGGGTCGAGGAGTCGCTCGCCGACGCCCTCCCCAGCGGGCCGCTGGACGTCCTTCGCGGCCGGGTCCTGCCGATCGTCCGCGACCCGGTCGGGACACTGCCGTCAGGGGCGAAGGTCCTGGCGATGGGTGACGCCGCGGTGACGAACGACCCGATCGCCGGACAGGGCGCGAACATGGCGGCGCACGCGGCCGCGGTCTACGAACGGCGCATCCTCGACCACGACGACCGTCCGTTCGACGAAGCGTTCCTGCGCGGAACTTTCGCCGCATACTGGGAAAAGGCACAGCACGCGACCCGGCTGAGCAACGATCTGCTCGCTCCGCCGCCGGATCACGTGCTGGCCACCCTGGAAGCCGCGCGGACGGCGCCCGAGGTGGCACGCCGGTTCGCGAACATCTTCTCCGACCCCGTCGACTACGCCGGTTGGCTCACCGACGAGGACACCGCCAGGGCCTACCTGGCGTCGAACGGCGCGTGATCCGGGGCGCACACGGTGCCGCGCGCCGGAAGGCGTCCGTACGACAGATAGGCGTCGAGAGCCGCGTCGACACAGGCGCTGCGGTTCGCGGCGCCGTGCCCCCAGGCGTCCAGCGTCAGGAGCCGCGCGTTGCCGAGGATGCGTTCGGTCCGTTTCGCCCCGGCGTACGGCGTTTCCGGGTCGCCCTTGCCGTTGGCCAGCAACAGGATCGGCGCGGTCGGCCGGTTCCACGGTCCCGTGTACCGCGCCGGATCGGAGGCAGGCCAGAAGGCGCACGGCAGGGAGAGATACGCGTCGTACGAACCGAAACCGCGGCTTTCCCGGTCGGCCGCGCGGGCCGCGCGAGGCCAGGCGGCCGGGTCACGCGGGTTCGTCGTGTCCGCGCAGATCGTCCCGCCGCCACCCATCGCGGAGTCGAAGGGCGTCGTGATGGCTTTCGCCGCAACGGGTTTCGTCACGGACTGAAGGAATTCCGCCAGCGCGGGAGAACGGGCCTCGTCGGTCAGTGCGTTGTGAGTACGCCGGATGACCTCCTGATAGGTGACCGGTCCCGGTGTGGCTTCGAGCCGGTCGAGGAGTGTGTCGTACTTGGCCCGCAGGTCCTTCCCCGGCTCGCGGAACGCGCACCGGGTGTCGGCCGCGCACGCGTCGAGGAACGCCTGGAGCGCGCGGTCCGCGTCCCGGAAGCCGCCGAGCCTGGTGCTGAACGGGACGTTCGCGTCCTCCGGACGGTGGCCGGTGGACCAGGCGATCGGATCGTTGACGGCGTCCAGTGCCAAGGCACCGACGCGATGCGGGAACAGGTTGGCGTACACCTCGCCGAGGTAGGTGCCGTAGGAAAGCCCGTAGTAGCGCAGGCGGGGCTCGCCGACGGCGTCGCGCAGCCTGTCGAGATCCCTGGCGACGTTCGCGGTCGACAGGTGTCCGAGCAGCGGCCCGGCGTTGCGGCCGCAGGAAGCGGTGACTTCGCGGACGTCGGCGAAATGCCGGGTCTCCTGCTCGGCGGTGATCGGGAAGTTCCCCAGGATTCGTTTGAGCGGCTCGGTTTCCGCGTCGCCGGTGAAGCAGCGGACCGGCGTGCTGGCGCCGATACCGCGCGGGTCGAAGCCGACGATGTCGAACTGCCGGTGCAGAGCCGGGGTCTGGAACTTGCTGAAGCGCCCGGGGTTCCCGGGGCCGCCGGGGTTGGTGAAGAGGGTGCCGCGTTTGTGCTTCTGGTCCGTCGCCGGCAGACGGCCGAGCGCGATCGTGATCCGAGGTCCGCCCGGGTCCTGATAGGACAACGGGACCTCGATCTCGGCGCAGTCGTGACCCGGCGGCGATCCGGACGGACAGGGACCCCAGGCGAGACCCTTCGGCGCGGCGGAGACCGCGGGCGCGAGAGTGACGGCGGCGAGTGCGGTGAGAGTGAACACAGTGGCTATGCGGATTCTGGTCACCGCTCCAGCGTCGCGCCTCGCGGGCGCGCGATCCCTGGTGCTCGTACCCGGAAAAATGGTGGGGTACGCCCCTCCATGTTCAACATATAGCGCACCGGGGGCCTTGCGGCAAGACCCCCGTGATGCCGCAGAATCCTCGGTCGTAGCGAGAACAGGCCGAACAGGAGTGAAGATTTGACGGACGTCGACGTGATCATCGTGGGTGCCGGCCCGACCGGTCTGATGCTGGCCGCCGAACTGCGGCTGGCCGGTGCGCGCCCGCTGGTCCTGGAACGGCGGCCGGAACAGGGGACGACTCCGAAGGCCCACGGGCTCAGCGGGCAGATCCTGGACCTGCTGCGGTATCGCGGCCTGCTGGAGCGGGTACGGGGGCTCGTCACCGACCCCGTCCCGCCGCATCGGTTCCCGTTCGGTGGGGTGCACGTCGACCTCACCCGGTTCGAGGAGCCGCCGCTGAAGGCGCTGTCGGTACGGCAGCAGTCGTTGGAGCGGCTGCTGGAGGTGCACGCCATCGAGCTCGGCGCTGAGGTGCGTCGCGGGCACGAAGTCGTCGGGCTGCGCCAGGACGACGAGTCGGTGACCGCCGAGGTGCGCGGCCCGGACGGCGCGTACGAGGTCACCGCCCCGTACCTGGCGGGCTGCGACGGCGGACGCAGCCCGGTTCGGGCGATGGCCGGGATCGGTTTCCCCGGCACCACCTATCCCGAGGTCAACCGGATCGGGCAGGTCAAGATCCCCGACGGGCTGACCGTCCACGACAACGGCGACATCGAGACGCCGGAACTGGGCCGGATCAAGGCGGGTTTCACCCGTACCGACGCGGGTGTGTTCGCGCTCGGCTCGCTGACTCCGGGGATCCTGTTCATCCAGACCACCGAGGACGACCCCGGCGAGATCGACGACGACGTGCCGATGACCCTGACCGAACTCGGGGACAGCATCCGGCGGGTGCTCGGCGGGGACGTCCCGCTGGGCGACCCGGTCCGGCTCTCGCGCTACCAGTTCTCCGCCCGCCAGGCGGAGCGCTACCGCGAAGGCCGGATCCTGCTGGCGGGCGACGCGGCCCACCTGCTGCCGTCCACCGGCACGGCGATCAACGTCGGCATGTCCGACTCGGTCAACCTCGCGTGGAAGCTGGCCGCGGAGATCCAAGGCCGGGCTCCGGAAGGACTGTTGGACACCTATCACGCCGAACGGCACGCCGCCGGGGCGCGTGCGCTCCTGCAGTCCCAGGCGCAGGTCGCGTTGCGGCGCGGGCACGACGCGGCGGCTGAAGCGCTCCGCGCGGTCTTCCAGGAACTGCTGGACGACGAGCAGGCAGCGCGACGGCTGGCCTCCCACGTCGCCGGGACCGACACGCGTTACCCGATGCCGGGCTCCGGGCACGCGCTCGCCGGCACGTTCGTCCCGGATCTCGCGTTGGAGACCGACGAGGGCGCGACTAGCGTCGCCGAGCTGCTGCGTCCGGCGCGGCCGGTCCTGCTGGACCTCGCCGGGCGACCGGAACTCCGCGAACTCGCACAGGGGCTGGTGGACGTCCACACCGCGAAGGCCGAGAACCGGCCCGCCGACGTCCTCCTGATCCGCCCGGACGGCTACGTCGCCTGGGCAGGTGACGACGTCGGCGGCCTGCGCGAGTCCCTCGCCACCTGGTTCACCGGCTGACCTCCCCCAGCATTTCGTCCTCCGAATGCGGTAGAACGCATTCAGAGGACGAAATGCGGGGAGTCAGCGGTTGATGACCTCCGAGCCGTAGCGCTTCAGGGTTTCTTCGCGCTGGTCGTGCATCAGGTATAGCGAGAACTGGTCGACACCGAGCGAAGCCAGCTCCTCCAGGCGTTCCACATGCGCCGAAGACGGCCCGAGGAGGCAGAACCGGTCCACGATCTCGTCCGGGACGAAGTCGGTCGAGGGATTCCCCGCCCGCCCGTGGTGCGAGTAGTCGTAGCCCTGCCGCTCGCGGATGTAATCGGTCAGTTCATGCGGTACCGGCCCGGAATCGCCGTACCGTGCCACGAGATCCGCGACGTGGTTGCCGACCATCCCGCCGAACCAGCGCAACTGTTCCCGCTGATGCGCCAGATCGTCGCCGACGTACGCCGGGGCCGCGAGGCAGATCGTGATCCCCGCCGGATCCCGCCCGGCCGCGCGGGCGGCCTCACGGACCGAACCGATGGTCCACCGGGTGATCGCGGGATCGGCGCACTGGAGGATGAAGCCGTCGGCGTGCTCGCCGACCGTCTTCAGCGCCTTCGGCCCGTATCCCGCCATCCACATTTCGAGTCGGCCGTTGCGGATCCAGGGGATCTGGACCGGCTTGTCCCGCAACAGGACTTCGCGTCCTTCGGCGAGTTCCTTGACCACGTGCATGCAGTCACGCACGGTGGCCAAAGTGGACGGTGGCAGGCCGACCACCCGGTGCGCCGAGTCACCTCGGCCGATGCCGCAGACCGTCCGGTTGCCGTACATGTCGTTGAGCGTGGCGAAGGTCGACGCCATCACCGACCAGTCCCGGGTGGCCGGGCTGGTCACCATCGGGCCCACGATCATCGACGACGTCGCCGCGAGGATCTGCGAGTAGATGACGAACGGTTCCTGCCACAGCACGCACGAATCGAACGTCCAGCCGTAGCGGAAACCCTGGTCCTCGGCGGCCTTCATCAGCCGCACGAGGTCGCGGGCGGGCGGGTCGGTCTGGAGAACTATCCCGAAATCCACGGCCACCGCCTCAGTTCAGGTACTGGTTCAGGTCGCGCGAGAGGAATTTCCCGTGCGTCGTACTGCCCGAGAAGCCGGACGGCGACACGACCACGCGCCCGCGCGAGAGCACCGTCTCGACCTTGCCGGTGATCTCCATGCCCTCGTAGGCCGAGTAGTCCACGTTCATGTGGTGTGTCTCGACCGACAAGGTCTGTTTCGCCGCCGGGTCGTAGACGACGATGTCCGCGTCCGAACCCGCCGCGATGACGCCCTTGCGCGGGTACAGCCCGAACATCCGCGCCGGGGTGGTCGAGCAGGTCTCGACCCAGCGGCCGAGGGTGAGTTCGCCCGCCAAGACCCCTTGGTGCAGCAGGTCCATCCGGTGCTCGACGCCGGGGATCCCGTTGGGGATCGCGCGGAAGTCGCCGCGGCCGAGTTCCTTCTGGTCCTTGAAACAGAACGGACAGTGATCCGTGGAGACCACCGAGAGATCGTTGGTGCGCAGCCCTCGCCACAGATCCGCCTGATGCGATTTCTCGCGCAACGGGGGAGAGGCGACGTACTTCGAGCCCTCGAAATCCGGTTTCGCCAAGTCCTCGATGGACAGATAGAGATACTGGGGACACGTCTCCGCGAAGACGTTCTGCCCATCGTTACGCGCTTCCGCGACCGCGGCCAGCGCCTGAGATGCCGAAAGATGCACGATGTACAGCGGCGCCCCGGTCACCTTGGCCAGCTGGATCGCCCGCGAGGTCGCCTCGCCCTCCAGCTCCGGTGGCCTGGTGAGCCCATGCTGCACCGGGTCGATCTTCCCGGCCGCGAACGCCTGCGCGGCCAGCTGGTCGATCGCGATGCCGTTCTCCGCGTGCATCATGATCGTCGCGCCGATCTCGCGCGCCTTCTGCATGGCCAGCAGGATCTCGCCGTCCGTGGAGTAGAACACCCCCGGATACGCCATGAACATCTTGAAACTGCCGACCCCGCCGTCGACACAGGCCTGCATCTCCTTCAGCGACGAATCGTTGACGTCGGAGACGATCATGTGGAAGCCGTAGTCGATGGCGCAGTCGCCGTCGGCCTTCTCGTGCCATTTGTCCATAGTGGACAACAGCGACGTTCCCTTGGCCTGGACGGCGAAGTCGATGATCGTGGTCGTCCCGCCCCACGCCGCCGCCGTCGTCCCGGTGCCGAAGGTGTCGACGGAATGCGTGCCGCCGAACGGCATCTCCATATGCGTGTGCGCGTCGATCCCGCCGGGCAGCACGTACTTCCCGGTGGCGTCGATGATCGAGTCGGCGGGCCCGAGCGTGCCGGGCGCGCCGACGGCCGAGATCGTCTCGCCGTCGACGAGGACGTCCGCCGCCGAAGCGCCCATCGTGGACAGCACCTGCCCGCCGCTGATGAGGGTGGTCATCACGCCTCCGCGAGGGGTCCGTAGCTGTCGGGACGGCGGTCTCGGTAGAAGGCCCAAAGATCCCGGACTTCGGCGAGTTTCGCCATGTCGAGGTCCCGGACGACGATCTCCTCCTCGGTGTCGGAAGCGGCCTCGCCGACGAGCTGGCCGCGCGGATCCGCGAAATACGACTGGCCGTAGAAGTCGTTGTCGCCCAAGGGTTCCACGCCGACACGGTTGATCGTGCCGACGTAGTACTCGTTCGCGACGGCGGCCGCGGGCTGCTCCAGCCGCCACAGGTACTCCGAAAGGCCCCGGCTGGTCGCCGACGGGTTGAACACGATCTTCGCGCCCGCCAGGCCCAGCGCGCGCCAGCCCTCCGGGAAGTGCCGCTCGTAACAGATGTAGACGCCGATGCGGCCGACGGCGGTGTCGAACACCGGGTAGCCCATGTTCCCTGGCCGGAAGTAGAACTTCTCCCAGAAGCCCTTGACCTGCGGGATGTGGTTCTTGCGGTGCTTGCCGAGGTAGGTGCCGTCGGCGTCGATCACCGCGGCGGTGTTGTAGTACACGCCGGGCTGCTCGACCTCGTACATCGGGACGACCAGCACGACGCCGTGGCGTTCGGCGACCTCCTGCATGAGCTTCGTCGTCGGCCCGTCGGGGATGCCTTCGGTGTAGGAGTAGTAGTCGGTGTCCTGCACCTGGCAGAAGTACGGGCCGTAGAACAACTCCTGCAGGCAGACCACCTGCGCGCCCTGCGAGGCGGCCTTGCCGATGGCTTCGACCGCGTTCGCGATCATGGACTCCTTGTCACCCGTCCACCGCTGCTGGATCAATCCGGCTCGGACCACGTCGCTCACTTGCATCCTCCTCGATCTCGGTGGTGCGGTTGCGTTCGGGCAGGGACAGCAGCAGGTAGACGACGAAAGCGCCCGCCAGGCCGACGACCCAGTTGTAGTCGTAGAGCGGTTTCAGCAGCGGAATCAGCCCGTCGGCGGGGAACGGCCCGCCGTACGCGCCGCCGACCGCGAGGACGGCGCCGACCAGCGTCGCGACCAGCGCCCGCCAGTTCCAGCCGCCGGTGAACCAGTAGATGCCGCGTTCGGTGTAGAGATCCCGCAGGTTGAGGCGCGTGCGGTTGATCACCCAGTAGCCGGCGACGAGCACCCCGGCGATCGCGCCGAGCAGGCCGCCGTAGAAACCGAGCCACGCGAAGATGTAGATGTTCGGGTCGGAGTAGAGCCGCCACGGCTGGATGAGGATGCCGATGATGCCGGTGATCAGCCCCCCGACGGCGAAGGTGATCTTCTTCGGGAACGCGTTGGAGAAGTCGTAGGACGGGCTGACCACGTTCGCCGCCAGGTTCGCCGACACCGTCGCCAGCACCAGCGCGATCAGCGCGACCACCACGACGACCGGGGAGTCGAACCGGTCGGCCAGTTTCGCCGGGTCCCAGATCTGCTCGCCGTAGAGGACGCTGCCGCCCGAGGTGGTCAGGATGGCCACGATCGCGATGAACGTCATCGTGGTCGGCAGGCCGAGGATCTGACCGCGGACCTGCTTGCCCTGGCTGCCGCCGAAGCGGGTGAAGTCCGGCATGTTCAGCGAAAGCGTCGACCAGAACGCGATCATCGCCATCAGCGCCGGGGCGAACACCTTCCAGAAGTCCGGCCCCCAGCCGAGTTTCCCTGGCTCGGCCAGGATCGGGCCGAGCCCGCCCGCCTTGACCAGCACGTAACCCAGCAGGATCAGGAAGCCGACCGACACCAGCGGCGCCGTCCAGTTCTCGAATTTCCGGACCGCCTCCATACCGCGCCAGATGATGAGCATCTGGATCACCCAGAAGACCCCGAACGACAGCCACAGCGTCCAGTGCTGGCCCAGGACGACGGTGGAGTTCTTCCAGCCGGAGCCCGCCAGCCGTCCGACGATGATGTAGATCGCCTCGCCGCCGACCCAGGTCTGGATGCCGAACCAGCCGCACGCGATGAACGCCCGCAGCAACGCCGCCAGATTCGCGCCGCGCATGCCGAAGAAGGCGCGGGCGAACACCGGGAAGGGGATGCCGTACTTCGTCCCGGCGTGGCTGTTGAGCAGCATGGGGATCAGCACGATCAGGTTGCCGATGGTGATCGTGAGCAGCGCCTGTACCCAGTTCATCCCGAGCGCGATCAGCGACGCCGCGAGCGCGTAGGACGGGATGTTGTGCGCCATGCCCATCCACAGCGCGAAGTAGGTGTAGGTGGTCCAGGTCCGCTTTTCGACCGGGACCGGGGCGAGTTCTTCGTTGTAGAAGCGGCTGTCCTTCAAGGACTCGACCTCGCCGAGTTCCACCCGGCCATCAGGATGCACGTGCTGTCTACCGCGTGCCGTCGGCTCCATTGCGGAATCGTGCTCGCCCGCGCCGCGCGGGTGGGACTGGCAGACTGTTCACTGTTGATGGCGTCGGAGCGCAGACTGTCGATTGCGCTCGAGGGCTCCTGGTGCATGACCTGCGTCACATACCCGGGCGTGACAATCCGGCAAACCGGCCGAAACATCTCCACAGGATCTCCACAGCTCACCCGGATGGTCTCCACGGCCGGTGCTTACAGTCATCCCCATGGAACTGGGAGGACGCCGGGTGCTGGTCGTCGAGGACGACGTGACCATCGCCGAGAGCATCGCCGCGCGGCTGCGGGCCGAGGGATTCACCGTGGACCTGGCGCACGACGGCCCTTCCGGCGTCGAGACCGACGCCGAGCGCGAGCCGGATCTGGTGGTGCTCGACGTCATGCTGCCGGGGTTCGACGGGCTGGAGGTCTGCCGCCGGATCCAGGCCCGCCGCCCGGTCCCGGTGCTGATGCTGACCGCCCGATCGGATGAGACGGACATGCTGATCGGTCTCGGCGTCGGTGCCGACGACTATCTCACCAAGCCGTTCTCCATGCGGGTGCTCTCGGCGCGGGTGCACGCGCTGCTGCGCCGCGTCGAACGAGCGGCCAGGACCGACGTGAGCGACGCCGGTACGAAGATCGTCCTCGGCGACCTCGAAATCGACGTCGAGCAGCGGCGGGTCACGCGCGCGGGCAACCAGGCCCAGCTGACGCCGATCGAGTTCGACCTCCTCGTCCACTTCGCCAAACGCCCGAGGGCGGTGCAGCCGAGGGAACGCCTGCTGAGCGAGGTCTGGGATTGGGACGTCGCGGGCACCGGTTCGGGCACCCGCGCGGTCGACAGTCACATCAAGGCGCTGCGCCGGAAACTCGGCGCGGACCTCATCCGCACCGTGCACGGCGTCGGCTATGCCCTGGAGGTGGGCTCGTGAAGCTTCGCCCGCTGCTCGGCCGCGTCGTCGACGCGCTCCCGAGACCGCTGGACCCGGTCCGTTCCATCAAGCTCAAGCTCGCGATCCTGCTGGTGTCCTCGGGTGGTATCGCGTTCGCCTTCTTCAACTGGCAGATCGGCTGGCTGCCACCGCGGACCACGATCGCCGCGATGGTGCTCGCCGTCGTGACCTCGCAGATCCTGGCGCACGGGATGACCAGGCCGCTGCGCGAGATGACCGCCGCCGCCCGCGCGATGGCCAAGGGCGACTACACCCGGCGGGTCCGGGCCACCGCCCGCGACGAGGTCGGAGAGCTGTCGCACGCCTTCAACCAGATGGCCGCCGACCTCGACGCCTCGGATCAGCGCCGCCGCGAGCTGATCGCGAACGTCTCCCACGAACTCCGCACGCCGATCACCGCGCTGAACGGCGTGTTGGAGAACCTCGTCGACGGCGTCGCCGAACCCGATCCGGCGACGTTGAAGACCGCGCTGCAGCAGACCGAACGGCTCGGCAGGCTCGTCTCGGAACTGCTCGATCTTTCGCGGATCGACGCGGGCGCGTTCCCGTTGCAGCTGGAGGAGTTCGATCTCGAACTGCTGCTGGACGAGGTCGCCGCCGAAGCGGGGGCCACCGGTCGCGGAGTGCGCTTCTCCGTCGACGTCCAGCCGCCCGGCGCGACCGCCGTCGCCGACCGCGGCCGGCTCTACCAGGTCGTGGTCAACCTGCTCGACAACGCCGTCCGGCACGGCCCGGCCGGCGGAGAGGTCCGGGTGCGGGCGGAGGCCCGCGAGGCCGACGTCGTCATCGAGGTCGAAGACGAAGGTCCCGGGATCCCGCCGGGGGAGCGGGACAGCGTGTTCGAGCGGTTCACCCGCGGCGAGCGGGCCGGTGGCGGGGGCACCGGCCTCGGGCTCGCGATCGCGCGGTGGGTGGTCGACCTCCACGACGGCAGCATCGCGGTCGTCACCCCTGAGCGGCGGCAGGGCTGTGTCATCCGCGTCGTGATCCCCGTTCCCTGATTCGCCGCCGCGCGTTTGCATCGGCTCCGCGCACACGGCGGGATGTGCTTTCGCAAACTGGAGGATTCGATGAGCGAAGAGCAGGAAGACCGGCAAGCGCACGCGTCACCCCCTTGGACGACTGCCACGCTGCCGCCCGCGCCCCCGGTTCCGGTGCTGATGCGGCCCCGCGTGCCGCCCAAGTCGGCGATCGTCCCGTTGCCCGGCTCCGTCCTGCCCGCGGCGGTCGCGGCCGGGCTGATCGCCGCCTTCGCCATGCCGGACGAGCCCGGAGCAGGCTGGTTCGTGGCCGGGCTCGCCTTCGCGGTGGCCGTCTACTTCGCCGACAAGCACGCCCGCGGTGACGCCGAACCGCATTTCCGTCTGGTCAACGCGGTCTGGGCGGTGGCCGCGCTCGGCTTGCTCGCGGTCGGCATGTTCCGCGCGTCGGTCTGGCTGAACGTGTTGTGCGTACTGGCCGCTCTTGTCGCGGGGTCCCTTGCCGTGGTCGGGAAACGCACGGTGAACACGATCATCTACGACGTCTTCGCGATTCCGATCGAAGCGCTGCTTTCGATCCCCTGGATCGGGCGCGGCCTCGCGAAGCTCGGCAAGAAACAGGAAGGCCGCGCGAAGCCGAGGTTCCTGGTTCCGGTGCTGGCCAGCGCCTTGCTGCTGCTGGTCTTCGTGCCGCTGCTGCGCGGCGCGGATGCCGCGTTCGCGAACGTCGTCGACGCGGTGATCCCCGAGCTGAGCCCAGGAACGTTCGTCCGCTGGGGATTCTTCTTCGTCGTGGCCGCGTTCGCCGTGTCAGGGGCGTGCTATCTGCTGGCGGCGCCTCCGCTGCCCGCTGCTGACGACGCGCCACGCAAACGGCTCAAGCACCGGCTCGAATGGACGTTGCCGCTGGGTGTGCTGGTGGCGCTGTTCACCAGTTTCGTCGTGGTCCGCCTGGTCGTGTTGTTCGGCGGCACCGACTACGTCCTGGCCACGAGCGGGCTGACCGCGGCCGAATACGCCCGGAGCGGGTTCTGGCAGCTCTCCGCGATCACCGTGCTGACCCTGCTGCTCGTCGCCGCCGCGTTGCGCTGGGCGCCGAAGTCCACGATGGCCGACCGAGTCTGGCAGCGCGGACTGCTCGGCGCGTTGAGCGTCCTCAGCCTGGTACTGGTCGCCTCGGCGTTGAGTCGCATGTGGACATATCAGCAGGCGTACGGGTTCACCGTGCTGCGGCTGCTGGTCGAGGTCTGTGAACTCTGGATCGGGCTGGTCTTCGTGCTGGTGCTTGTATCCCTGATCCCGCTGCGGTCGGCCTGGCTGCCGCGCGCGGCCATCGGAGCCGCCGTCGCGGCGCTGCTCGGGCTGGCCGTCCTCGATCCGGAACGGTTCATCGCCGACCGCAACATCGACCGGATCGCGCACGGCAGAACACTCGACACCCGCTACCTGGCCACGTTCTCCGCCGACGTCGTCCCCGCGGCGGAACGGCTTCCGGAGCCGCTGCGCTCCTGCGTGCTCAGGCGGGTCATGACGGACGTTTCGCAAGATGATTGGCGTGAATGGAACCTGAGCCGGTCCCTCGCGCGTCAGACCCCCGTTGCCGCGGTGGACGGGACGGCTTGCCGGTATCCCGCCCATCCTTGAGCCGTGACACCACGGTCTTGTTCGCCCTCGTGGGGGTGAGGGCGAACAAGACCGCGTCAGCCGCCGGGTCTTCGAGGGGGAGGCCCGGCGGTCGTTCCTCTGAGATGATTTCGCGGATATCGTGCTCGATGGTCGTCGAAATCGGAATAATTCCATCGAAAATCTACGGTAATCGCGCCTTTTCGATGGTTCGGTAACAATTCGCCGCCTGGTCCCCGGTTATCTTATATCACCGGTTGTCAGTGCTTAACCGGCTGTCCTTCGCACCTGTTTGGCCTATTCCGGCTTCCGTCTCTTGGTGCTTGACTGTCGGCGTGCTCCCGGTGAGCACGTCGGGGCTGGGGGCGCTCGTCAAGACGCGGCGGAACGCCAACTGGGGAAAACACTTCTGCAATTCACGTCGCCGGTTTCGCGTCGGCTAACGAGTGATGGCTCAACGCGCGCGAATTCCGAAGGTGGAAGGAACTGGGAATCATGGGGAGACCAGTCCGTTTCGGTTCGATGCTCTCCGCGGCGGCGATCGCGTTCGCGGGAGTGGCCTTGGTGCCCGCGCCCGCCGTCGCGGCGGTGCCCGGCCCGGCGGCGAGGGTCGCCGCGCCTCCGTCACCGCGGTGTCCACGGACCGCCGCTCCGCCGGAGACGAAGACCGCGCCGGCCCAGGCGCCGCTGACCAGGCCGGTGGTCGGACAGGCCGCGTCGGGCGCGTACTCGGCGCCGGACACGGCACGGCGGATGATCCCCGGTGACGAGTATCCGGTGCGGGTCACCGTGACCAATACGGTCAAATTCCCTCTGGTGGCGGGAAAACATGTGCTGTCCTACCGGTGGGAACTGCCGAACGGCCAGGACGCCACCGCGGGCAATCGCCTCGACACCCCGTTCCCCGCGGACCTCGCCCCCGGCGCCGCCGTGGCGCTGGACGCCAAGGTCAAGGCGCCGACCTTGGCCGACACCGGCAACGAGCGTGAGCAGTTCGTGCTGCGCTGGGACGTCTACGACACCTCGACCCGTAAGTGGCTGTCCGAGACGGCCGGGGTGGCGACTCTCGACCAGCCGGTCCGGGTCGAGCGCCCGACGTCGGACCAGCTCGGGCTGGAGCAGTTCTATTCCTATACCGGAGCGCCCACCGGGGCGGGCGGCGCCGTATCGGTGAACCAGTTCTCGGGCAACGCGGTGTGGAACTACGACGTGCTGAGCAACCCCAGCCGGGGGCTGGCCAGCTTCCTGCGGGTGAGCAGCAACAGTGCCGACACCTCGGATTCCTACGCCGGTAGTGGCTGGTCGGTCGCCTCCTCGACGCTGAACCGGCTCGGCACCCCGCTGGAATTCGGCGGGCTGCTTCCCGGTCTGCTGGGCTGGCCGGCCACGGTGACCCTGGTGGACGGCGACGGCACCAGTCACGTGTTCGAGCTGAACAAGAACAACTCCTCGGACTCGGCGAAGTGGACCTACGACGGCCCGGCAGGCGTGCATTTGTACCTGCAGTACCTTCCCGGGGGAGCCGACGAGCGCCGCTGGGTGTTCACCACTCCCGAGCGGACCCGGTTCTTCTTCGACTCCCAGGGCTATCACACGTCCACTGTGGACAAAAACGGCAACACCATGTCGTTCACCTATGAGCGCGCGCTGCTGGGCAACCGCAACACCGGTGTCCTCAAACACGTCACCGACGCCACCGGTCGCCGTACCCTCACCCTGGACTACTACCAGCGTGGTGACGCGTTCTCCTACATTCTCGGCGGCAAGAAGCTGACCGGCACCGCGCTGGACAACCTGTTCATCATCGACAAGCTCAAATCGGTCACCGACGTCTCCGGACGCGTCGTGACGTTCACTTACACCGACCGCGGCGCGCTCGGCGAGGTCATCGACGGAGCCGGAACCCCCGACGCGAAGCCGTTCACCTTCTTCTACGACGAGGACAACGTCAAACTGACCTCCGTCGTGGACCCGAACGGGCACAGCACCCGCCTCGGCTACTTCACCGAAGCCGGCGACACGCAACGCCGGTGGAACGTCCGCACGGTCACCGACCGGCGCTCCGCCGCGACGACTTTCGACTACACCGATCCCGACGGTGGGGCGGGGTCGAAGATCGAATCCTCGGTCGTCGACCCCAATGGGCATATCAGCAAGACGCTGCTCGACGGGTACGGCCGCCCCGAGCGGTTCGTCAACGCCAAGAACGAGAAGACCCACCTGCACTGGGACGAGGACAACAACGTCGTCAAGCTGGTGGAGAACAACGGTGCCACGCAGAGCTGGGTCTATGACCAGAAGACCGGGTACCCGTTGGAGATCAAGGACGCCGTCGCCAACCAGACGGGCGGGCCGCCGACCAGACTCGGCTATCGCACCGACCTGAACGGGCACGTCGCCGATCTGACGGACAAGACCACACCTGAAGGTCGCAAGTGGACCTTCGTCTACGACGACAAGGCCAACCTGGTCGCGGTCACCGACCCGAAGGGCAACGCCACACCTCAGGAGAGCGACTACACGTCGCGCTACTCCTACGACGGTTTCGGGCACCTCATCAACCAGACCGACGCCAACGGCCACACGACCGTCTACGGAGACTACGACCCCAACGGTTATCCGCGGGTCATCACCGATCCGCTGGGCTGCGCGACCCTGTATCGCTACGACCAGATCGGCAACGTCGCCTCGGTCACCGACGCGCGCGGCAAGACCAGCACCTACACCTACGACGTCTTCAAACGGCCACTCGACACCAAGCAGCCGAAGGACCAGGCGGCGGGCACCTACATCGTCACCCCCGGCCCGCGCTACGACCGCAACGACAACGTCGTGACCAGCACGGCGGCGAACGGCGCGGTCACCCGCACCACGTTCGACGAGATGGACCGGCAGGTCGCGGTCCAGGCGCCGAAGGACACCCCTGACGGGCCGGAAAAGACCACCACCTTCGGTTACGACGCCGTCGGCAACCTGATCAAGCAGGTCGAGCCCAAGGGCGTGCTCACGCCGAACGACCCGCGCGACTTCACCCTCACCTTCGTCTACGACGAGGTGAACCAGATCGTGCGGGCGACCGACGTGACGGGTGACCAGATCACCACGCAGTACGACGACGTCGGCAACCTGGTGACCCACATCGATGCCCGCAAGGACAAGACCCCGGACCCGGCCGACTACACCACGAAATACCGCTTCGATCTCAACCATCAGCTACTTGAGACGATCGACGCGAACGGCAACTCGGTGCGGACCGAGCACGACCGCGATGGCAACGTGGTGGCCAGCACCGACGAAGAGGGCAACAAAACCCTGATCACCCTCGACGAGCGGGCCATGCAGGTCGAGGTGAGGTCTCCGCACAGCAACGACGGTGGTCTGCGGTACTTCACCACCCGCTACGAGTACGACCAGGTCGGGAATCTGACCAGGACGATCAACCCCCGTGGGGTGGACACCCCCGGCGAGGCGAACGACTTCGTCACCGAGACCGTCTACGACGAGCTGAACCGGACTCGCGAGGAGATCCTGCCCTACGCACCCGGCGACGCCGAACACAACAAGCCGGTCAGCACGATCACCACCTACGACGAGGTCGGCCGGGTCAAGGAGACCTCCGCGCCACCATCGCACGGCGAGCAGATCCGCAACGTCACCAAACTGGGCTATTACGACAACGGCTGGCTGCGTGAGTCGGTCGACCAGTGGGACATCAAGACCACCTACGACTACACGCCGACCGGTCAGCAGGCCAACCGGACGCTGACCAGTGCCGGTGGCGGAGCGAACCGGGTGCAGACCTGGGACTACTTCCCCGACGGCAAGCTGAAGACCCGGTCGGACGAGGGCGTCCCGGTCGGCCGCGATGTGGTCGTGGTCGACAACGCCAACCCCGACCGCACCCAGGCCACCGGTCAGTGGGCGACCGCGAACTCGGACAAGGGTTTCCAGGGCACGCAGTACCGTGCGGGCGACGGCCGTGCCGCCGACGCGTCGTTCACCTGGAAGGCTCCGGTGCCTGCCGACGGCACGTACGAGGTGCTGGTGCGCTACCCGCGCGCCGACGCCACGGACGCCACCTACACCGTCGAGCACAACGACGGTGCCACCACCAAGAAGGTGGACCAGACCACTCGCGCCGGGGAGTGGGTCAGCCTCGGCAAGTACCCCATGTCCGCGGGGCAGGTCCGGAACGTGACGCTGTCCGGTCAGGCGGGCGGCTCGGTCGCGGCCGACGCCGTGCAGCTGGTGCGTGACAACAGCGCCGACGCCGACAACGAAAAGAAGACCTTCGCCCACCGTTACGACGCCAATGACAACCTGGTCGAGCTGACCGACTCGTCGCCGGAGACGGCGATCGACACCTACCGTGTCCGCTATGACGAGGTGGACCTGGCCGACCTGGTCGAGGAGCTGAACGACGGCAAGGTCGAGCACAGCACCGCCTACACCTACGACGAGAACCGCAACCTCAAGTCGGCGAAGTTCGACGGCCGGACCTCGTTGTACGACTACAACCCGCTCGACCAGGTCGAAAAGACCACGAACAAGCGCGACGACGGCGACGCCGGCAAGGTCAACACCTTCACCTACACCAAACGCGGGCACGTCGAGAAGCAGGTCAAGAGCAACGGCAACGTCGTCGACTACACCTATTACCTCGACGGTCTGCTGCGATCCCAGGTCGAGCGCAAGAAGAACAACGGCCCGGTCGTCACCGAGCACAACCTCGAGTACGACCCCAACTCCAACCGGATCAAGGACAACGGCCGCAGCCAGAACGCCGACGACCACGGCGCGACCATCGACACCGACGCCGCCTACACCTACGACCCGCGGGATCGCGTCCGTGAGGTCACGAAGAAGGGCACCGACGGGGAACGCAAGGAGAACTACAAGCACGACGACAACGGCAACGTCTGGGAGCAGGAGGTCGACAGCAAGAAGACGAAGTTCGACTACGACCGCAACCGGCTGATGTCGTCGGACACCGACGGCCAGAAGTCCGTCTACGACTACGACGCCTTCGGCAAGCTGAACCGGGTCACCCAGTCCGGCAAGGAACTGGAGAAGTACACCTACGACGGCTTCGACCGCAAGATCGAACACGTCAAGGACGACGGCCGCGGCCCGAAGACCACCACCTACACCTACGACCCGCTCGACCGGCAGCAGACGAAGAAGGTCGACGACAAGACCACCGCGTATCACCACCTCGGGCTGTCCGATCAGGTCCTGACCGAGGACGAGAACGGCAAGCTGCGCAAGGCATACCAGTACGGCGCCGACGGCGAATTGCTGGCGCAGATCAAGTTCAAGGACGACGGGACCGAAGAGGACGCGGTGTACGGGTTCAACCCGCACTCCGACGTCGAGCAGGTCACCGACGCGGAAGGCAACACGAAGTCCACCTACGGCTACACCGCCTACGGCAAGGACGACGAGAAACAGTTCTCCGGGGAGGACAAACCCGACCCGGCCAACCCGGACAAGGCCGAGGAGAACTCGTACCGGTTCAACACCGCCCGGCACGACAAGTCCACCGGCACCTACGACATGGGCTTCCGGGACTACTCGCCGGGCCTGAACCGGTTCCTGACCCTCGACCTCTACAACGGCGCGACAGCGGATCTCGGGATGACCACCGACCCGTGGACCAACAACCGGTACACCTTCGGCGCGGGCAACCCCCTGTCGCAGGTGGAGATCGACGGGCACGGTTGGTTCGACGACGCGGTCGACTGGATCGGTGACAACGCCAAGGAGATCGGGCACGCCGCGCTCGACGTCGCCGGCGTCATCCCGGTGGTCGGCGAGGCGGCCGACCTGGCCAACGCGGCCTGGTACGCCGCCGAGGGCGACTGGACCAATGCCGCGCTGTCGGCCGCCTCGGCGATCCCGTTCGCGGGCTGGGGCGCCACCGCGGTCAAGGCAGGCAAATACGCGGTCAAGGGTGCCGAGGCGGCGCAGGGCGGGGCCAAGGCCGCCGACGCCGGGCAAACCGCGGCGAAGACCGCGAGCAAGTCGGCCGACGCCGGCGCGAACGGAGCGAAGGCCGCGCCCGCACCGAAACCCGCGCCCAAGGCGGGTGGCGGCAGCGGCGGGAAGCCCTCTGGCGCCGGTGGCGGCAAGGCGGGCGGCACGGCGTCCACCGGCAAGAAAGCCTCGGGCAGCGGCTCCGGCGGCGGCAAGGCGGCCAACGCGGGCGGCACCAGTGCCTCGAAGGGCTCCGGTGGCGGGGCGTCGAAGGGAGCGGGCTGCAACAGCTTCGTGCCCGGCACCACGGTGGTGATGGCCGACGGCAGCCACAAGCCGATCGAAGACGTCCGTGAGGGCGAGCAGGTGCTGGCCACGGATCCGGAGACCGGTGACACCGTAGCCCGGCCGGTCACCGCGGTCATCGTCGGCGAGGGCAGCAAGGACCTTGTCGCGGTCACCGTCGACACCGATGGCGGTGACCGCGCCGGCTCGACCGGTGTCGTGGTCGCCACCGGGGAGCACCCGTTCTGGGTCGACCAGCAGGGCCGCTGGGTCGATGCCAAGGACCTGCGCCCCGGCGACCAGGTGCGCGCCGACGACGGCGAACGCCTCAGCGTCGTCTCGACACGGTCGTGGACCCAGCGGCAGAAGGTCCACAACCTCACCGTCCAGGACGTACACACGTACTATGTGCTGGCGGGCGAGACTGCGGTCCTCGTTCACAACAGCAACTGCGGCAATCGCACGCATGACAAAGCACGTGGCGCCAGCGGCGTTGATGAAATGACAGAGACGTTTGAGCAATTCTACAAGAAGTCCGATATCTACAGTGAGAGCTACGGTAATGGACTTGACTTGTGGACCCCTTATGGCAGGCGCCAAGTGGATATCGCGGTCAGGAACCCGGACGGAAACCTCCATCTTTATGAGGTGAAGGTCAATAAATCGAATTACACCAAGGGGCAGCGAAGGAAGGATGAATGGCTGGCGAAGACGTACGGGTTCGAAACCTCGGTCGTCCGGCGCGGTACAGCCTGTCCGATTTGCAACCCCTAACCTGAGAGGATGACCTGTGAGTAGCGACTTCGGCTTCTGGAAGCGCTCTGCCGGGGACCCTGAAGAGGTCTTCGACAACCTTGCCGAGGGCGACACCGGAGACCTTGTCGTGAGCCCTGACGTAGTGCGGTTCCGCGAGGAGTTGCTGGCTAGGTGGCCAGATGTGGACGACGTTCTAGAACCGTCTCGATTCGACCTGGAAGAGGAACCGGATCACGCCGGAAAGTACGTCCTCCTAACCCTCTCGGTTCGCCAATTGGATTATCTCCCGGAGATTCTCGACATGGCGAAGCGGAACGGTCTCGTCGGATTCAGCGGAGTGGCGGGCGAGCCGATTTAGGCTTTCGATCCGCTACGCATCCAAGCAGAACAGAGGAAGGTAGGGGCGATGAGACGAAGAGTGTTGGCGGGGTTGGGTGCGGTGGTCGCGATGACGGTTTCCGTCGTCGCGGCGCCGGTGGCGTCGGCGGGCCAGGAACTGCCGTTGCCTGGGTTCGGCGACGTCGTCGTGGACGACGCGCACGAGCGGGTGTTCGTTTCCGGTGGCGGCTCCGGCAATGGCATCGTCGTGGCGGATTTCTCCGCCAGGGTTCGCCGGACCATCCCGAATCAGCTGGGGGCGGACGGGCTCGTGCTGAGCGCCGACGGCACCAAGCTCTACGCCGCACTGTCCGCCGGGGACGCGATCTCGGTGATCGACACCGCGACGCTGACCGAGACGGCCCGGTATCCGACCGGCGCGGGCACCTGCCCGACGCATCTGGCCAGGACCGGTGACCTGATCTGGTTCGGCTACGGCTGCGTCGACGGCACTTTCTCGGGCAAGATCGGCAAACTGGACCCGGCCGCGGCGACGCCGGTTTCCGGCGATCACCAGAAGGACGTCCGCTACCAGCGCGCGCCGTTGCTGACCTCGTCGGGAGTGGCGAACGGCCCGCTGCTCGCCGGACAGTTGTCGCTGAGCCAGTCCATGGTGCAGGTGTACACCGTGTCCGGCGGGGAGCTCGGCACCGGTGCCACGGGTGACGTCGTCGGCGCCGGACTGTACGACACCGACATCACCGCGGACGGGGCCACGCTCTACAGCGCGGCGGGCGGACGCGACCGGGTGGAGGCGTTCGCTTCCGCGGATCTGGCCCGGCGGGGCGCGTACGCCGCCCGGCCACGCCCGGTCGCGGTGTCGCTGTCGCCCGACGACCTGTATCTGGCCGCGGGTGCGCTGACCACGGACGGCAATGACGTGCTGATCTACGAAGTGGGTGGCGTGACCCCGGTCAACACCGTCTCACTCGACAGCGGTGAGACCGTCCAGCCTCGCGGCTTGTCCTGGTCGGCCGACCAGGACCACCTGTTCGTGGTGACACGCCACAACAACGACGTGGAGCCGCACCTCGAGGTCGAATACCGGCCTGTCGGCTGAGGAAGACCGGGCGCCGAGTCCACCCGGGCCAGGTCGCGAAAGCCTCTTTCGAAACACCAGATGTCCTCAAAAGAGGCTTTCGCGACACAAGGTCAGCCCCAGGGATACGCCAGAGTCGACTTACCTGGGGTCACGAGTCAGAAGGTGAAGACGCCTGCCGACTCGGCGTCGGCGACGCAACGGTTGGCGTACGAGGTGCGGTAGATGACCGGTTCACCGCGCCACTTCCCGACGGCGGAGACGTCCACCGGGGCGTATTCCAAGGTGCAGGCCCGCGGTTCCGGGCGCAGCCTGTCGAAGTCTCCGTCCACTTCGGACAGTTTGGCGCAGGCGCCGCCGCGTCCCGGGTGAGACCCCCCGGTGGGTTCGCAGGTGAGCGAGACGGTGCCGACCCGGCCCCTGGTGTCGTGACTGGTCAGCTGGAAGGTGGATTCGGCGGGTTGCGCCGGGGCCAGACAGGCCAACGCGAGTACGCAGGCGCCGATCGGTTCGAAGAAAGCCATACCAACACTATCGGCTGACATGACCCGGTCACTGTGTTCCTCTCTCGGGTGAGATTTGCTCACTCGGACGTGTGGTCGTCCGCTTTTCGAATGTCGTGCGCGAGCAAAGCGACATAAAGCGAGAGCATCGACTCCGGATCTTCGAGCCGTACCCCGAGGACCTGCTCGATCCTGGCCAGCTGCTGGTAGTAGGCGGTGCGGGAAGTGTGCGCGGCGGCGGCCGCCGCCGACTTGTTGCCACCGTGCTCGCAGTAATGCCTCAACGCCTGGACGAGTCTGCTGCCCTGTGCGGCGTCCCGGTTCAGCAACGGGCCGAGCTCCCGCGCGGCGAACGCGGTGATCCGTTCGTCGCCCGCCAGCAGATGCAGCAGTCCGCGCAACCGGACGTCGTCGAGCCGGTGGACCACCCGTTCGGCGTTCTCGGTGAGCGCCGCGGCGGCGACCTGCGCGGCTTCGACGAGCGTCCGGCGCGCGTCGGCGGGCCCGCCGCCCGTGGTCCCGACCGCGACCACGGGCGGCGCACCGGCGCGGGCCTCGTGGACGTCGGTCGCCAGCCGCTTCAGCACCGCGTCGACCCCGGCCTCGGGCGACAGCGCGATCAGCGCGCGCACCTGGGTGTCGTCGGTGGCCACCAGCGCGGACACCTTGGCGTGCCGGGCGGCGAGCACGGTCGCCTCGGCGAGTTCCCGCAGCAGCACCGGAGTCGACTGCGCGGTTTTCGCGGTCACGGTGATCCGGGGCCGCACCGCGACCCCGACGAGCAGCCGTCCCGTCAGCGGGACACCCAGCGCGGAGGCCCGCGCGGTCAGTTCGGCGGGCGGCACCGGGTTCGCCAGCAGTTCGGTCAGGATCGCGCGGTGCGCCTGGCGTTCGAGGGAGTCGGTGTCCTTGGCGACCAGCCGGTGCACCGCGAGCGCGGACGCCGCCCGTTCGGCGACCACGACGTGCCGGTGCGGCGGTGGATCCCCGCAGACGACGACCAGCCGCCCCCAGTCGTGCCCGCGCGCGCCGACCACGGTGATCAGCCAGCCCGCGCCCGGGTGATAACCGGTCCGCTCGCCGACCTGCACCGGCCGCGACCGGGACGGCCAGCCGGGCAGCAAGTCACCCGGGTCGGTCCCCGCCGTGTCGTAGGCGAGGACTTCGTGCGCGAGCGTCTCCAGCACGACGGGATGTTCGGTGAGCCTCGCGACCTCGCGCAGGATGTCGCCCGGTTCGGCACCGGCGACGGTCAGCGCGGTGAAGGTCTCGTGGACCCGCTCCGCCGCGCGGAGTTCGTCGACCTGGGCGTCGACGATCAGCCCGTTCACCGCCTCGGTGACCGACACGAAACGCGTCTCGCGCGAAAGGGTGATCAGCGGGACACCGTGCCGGTCCGCGGCGTCGACCAGCGCGGACGGCAGTTTCTCGCTCCAATGCCGGACCAGTTCGACCACGATCCCGGCCACCCCGACGCCGGCCAGATCGGTGACGTACCTGGCGAGCGCGGCGCCGTCGTCCGGCAGCGCGACCCCGGTGGTGAGCACGAGTTCCCCGCCGCGCAGCAACGGGGCGATGTCCGCGACCTCGGCGACGTGCGCCCAGCGGACCGGCGCGTCCAGCCCCGCCGCCCCCGCCACCACATGGGGCCTGCCCTGACGCAGCACCGGCAGCGCGAGCACCTCGGCGACGGTCGGGTACATCGGCCTCCCACCCGGTTCGGCAACGCTGGAGACAGACTGTACGGCCGGGACCGGGAGTCCGTACACGTTGCCGATGGCGTCGGTGTGGCGCGCGCGCCCAGACTCGACCGGGAGCAGGCACCCGGCGATCAGGAGGGCGGAACCCGTGACCGACCGCATCACCCACTGGATAGACGGCAAACCGTGCGAAGGCGTGAGCGACCGATCCGGGGACGTGTTCGATCCGGCCACCGGCCAGGTGCGGGCGAAGGTCGCCTTCGCCGCGCAGGACGACGTCGACGCCGCCGTCGCAGCCGCGTCCCGGGCGCTGCCGGGCTGGCGCGGGACGTCGCTGGCCGGGCGGACGCGGGTGCTGTTCGCCTTCCGTGAGCTGCTTTCGGCGCGGCGTGATGAGCTGGCGAAGATCGTCACGAGCGAACACGGCAAGGTCGAATCCGACGCGGCGGGCGAAGTCGCGCGCGCGATCGAGAACGTCGAGTACGCCTGCGGTGCCGCGCAGCTGCTCAAGGGCGGGTTCAGCGAGAACGCCTCCACCGGCGTCGACGTCTACTCGATCTCGCAGCCGCTGGGCGTGGTCGGCGTGATCTCGCCGTTCAACTTCCCGGCGATGGTCCCGCTGTGGTTCGTCCCGAACGCGCTCGCCTGCGGCAACACCGTCGTGCTCAAGCCGAGCGAGAAGGACCCGTCGGCGGCGATCTTCATCGCGGAACTGTTCGCCGAGGCGGGTCTGCCCGACGGCGTCCTCAACGTCCTGCACGGCGACAAGGGGGCCGTCGACGGGCTGCTGGAACACCGCGACGTCAAGGCGATCTCGTTCGTCGGGTCGACGCCGATCGCGAAGTACGTCTACGAAACCGGGACCAGGCACGGGAAACGCGTGCAGGCGCTCGGCGGCGCGAAGAACCACATGGTCGTGCTCCCGGACGCGGACCTCGACCTCGCCGCCGACGCGGCCGTCTCGGCGGGCTTCGGCTCGGCGGGGGAGCGGTGCATGGCGGTGTCGGTCGTGGTCGTCCTCGACCCGGTCGGCGACGAACTGGTCGCTAAGATCGCCGAGCGGATCAAGCGGCTCCGGGTCGGCGACGGCATGCGGCCCACCTCGGAGATGGGCCCGCTCGTCACCGCCGCCCACCACGAACGCGTCGAGTCCTATGTCGGGGCGGGGGTCGAGGCGGGCGCCCGGCTCGTCGTCGACGGCCGCGGCGTCGAGGTCGACGGCGAGGACGGCGGGTTCTGGCTGGGCCCGACGCTGTTCGACCACGTCACGCCGGAGATGTCGATCTACACCGACGAGATCTTCGGGCCGGTGCTGGCGGTCGCGCGGGCCGAGGGATACGACGCGGCGCTGGAGCTGATCAACGGCAACCCCTACGGCAACGGCACCGCGATCTTCACCAACGACGGACGGGCCGCGCGGCGGTTCCAGAACGAGGTCGAGGTCGGGATGGTCGGCGTGAACGTGCCGATCCCGGTACCGGTCGGCTACTACTCGTTCGGCGGGTGGAAGGACTCGCTGTTCGGGGACAGCCACGCGTACGGGCCGGAGGGGTTCCACTTCTTCACGCGGACGAAGGTCGTCACGTCGCGGTGGCCGGACCCCTCGCAGGGCGGCGTGAACCTCGGGTTCCCGCGCAACAGCTGACGCCGGCCGGTCGATTCCCGGCTCGGTCCGTGAAGGCCTCCTTGAGGGACCCAGAGTCCCTCAAGGAAGCCTTCACGGACTCGATGATCGCAGGGGAGGGTGTGTCAGAACCGGCCGCAGTTGCCGTTGCCCGCTTGGCCGTTGAACACGCCCTTCAACCACTCGGTGGCATCGGTGGACGCGGTCGTCATGCCCAGCGCGTGCGAGAAGAACGGTGTGAAGGTCGGCAAGTCCTTCCACTGGACGTTGGCGCCCTTGCCGCACCAGTCCTTCGCCATCTGCTTGCCGACGGCCGCCGGGATGACGTCGTCCATCGGGCTCTGTTCGACCAGAACCGGCATGGCGGGTTTGACGGTACCGATCCGGTTCTCCGCCACGATCGCGTCGAACGGCGGCTGGGACAGGTAGGCCGACACCGGCTTGCCTTCCTTCGTCAGCGAGCTGGACTGCTTGAACATGAACTGGAGGACCGCGTTCATGGTGCAGGTCCGGCGTGCCTGCAGGAACAGCTCGGCACCCGTCGGGTTGGCCAGGTTCATCAGCTTGGCCTCGGGATAGGCCTGGTTGATGCCGATCAGGGCGTAGCCGAGGAACCCGAAGTACATTCCGCCGTCGAGCGACTTCGACAGCGCAGCCTTGTCCGCGGGCGGCGCGCCGGAGTAGACGCCTTTGACGTTCAGTTCGGGGGCGTAGGTGGCGGCCAGTTCGGCGGCGGCCGCGGCGGCACTGCCGCCCTCGGAGTAGCCCGCGATGCCCACCGGGCCGCTGGCGGGCAGACCGGTTCCCGGCAACCGCTGCGCGGCGCGGAGGACGTCGAGCACGGTGTGCGCCTCGGACAACCGGACGACGTACGGGTGATCGCCGCTGCCTTCCACCCACGGTCCGATGTAGTCGGTCTGGGCCACGGCGAACCCGGCGCCCAGCAACGCGTTGACGAACCCGCCCTGGAAACCGGAGACCAGGTCCGATGCCCCCTCACCCGCGAGGGTCTTCGAGGGAGCGCAGTCCGGGCCCATGCCGAAGGTGAACGGCGCGTAGGCCACGATCGGCCGTTCGCCGGGACCGGTCCACGGTTTGTCCGGCACCAGCACGGTGCCGCTCACCGCGACCTGCTTGTCCTTGTTGTCCCGCGACAGATATTGGATCCGGGTCGATTTCGCCCCGTTGTAGGTCGAGGGCTGAGACTTGACCACGTCACCGTTCTCGCCCGAGGGAAGTGGTGAAGAAGTGGTGTACACCGAATTCGTGTCCGCGCTCGCGGCCGGCGCGCCCACCGCGACCAACGTCGCGGTCAGGGCGGCGATCAGGACACGGCGAAGGGAAGAAGTCATATCGCGCTCCACGCTGAGTCGGAAAGTGAGGCAGGTGGACGAAATTCCCGCAGGTGACCAGGCCGTGTCCGGCAAGTCCTGTTCGCCCCGGTACGAGGCAAATCCGCCCGCACCGCCAGGAACCACCTGGATCACGAAGAATTACCGGACACGGCCTAGATGTAAGACCTTCCGGCCCTTGGCGGTCAATGGCCGGAGGATCGCCGGTCGTCGAATTGTCACGGTGGGACGGCTGTTCGCGTCCGGGATTGTCAGGGGCGGCGGTTTTGTCATTCCGGTCAGAGCGGGGAAACCGAATTCACTCATGGTGGTCCGTTCGGCTGTCGCGCAATTTCCGGGATACGCCGATTCCGGCTATCGTCGCCGTCATGTCGGAACCGAAGCGGTCGGCGATGCGGGTGGCCGATTCCGATCGCGAAAACGTCGCGCAACTGCTGTACGAAGCCATGGGTGCGGGACGGATCACCGCCGGTGAACTGGAAACGAGGCTGGACGCCGTCTACGCGGCCAAGACCTTCGCGGAATTCGAGCCCGTCGTCGCGGATCTGGCTCCCGGCGGCGCGCTCGCCCTGTCCCCGGCCGGAGACGGCGAGCAAGGCGGACGGCGTTCGTTCGCCGTCATGTCCGCCACCACGCGGCGGTTCGACGGGCCGCTGCCGTCGAACCATGTCAGCCGCGCGTTCTGGGGAAGCGTGCGCCTCGATCTGCGGCAGGCCCGGATCACCGCCGGACCGTGCACGATCCGGGCGGTGGCGGTCATGGGCGGCGTCAAGATCGTCGTTCCCGAGGATTTCGCCGTCGACGTCCGGGGAATCGGCCTGATGGGCGGCTTCGGCACCGGTCGCCGGACGGGACGAGGGCGGCCCGCACCGGGTGCGCCGGTTCTGCGGGTCACGGGTTTCGCCTGGTGGGGGTCGGTGAAAGTGATCCGGAAGCCCTTGGAGTCGCCGCGGCGCTCCCGTCGCGGGCGCGGCTGACGGGCGGCGAAGAAAGTGCGGGGGCTCGCCGGGCACTCCGCCTTCCGTAAACTCGTTGTGAGGACGAGCCGAGGGAGGTGCGGGTGGCCAACGCGGAAGAGCGCCGCTTCGAAGTGCTGCGCGCGATCGTCGCCGATTACGTCTCCAACCAGGAGCCCGTCGGGTCCAAGGCGATCGTCGACAGACACAACCTCGGCGTGTCCAGCGCCACGGTGCGCAACGACATGGCGGCGCTGGAAGAAGAGGGCTACATCACACAGCCCCACACCAGCGCGGGCCGGATCCCGACCGACAAGGGATACCGCCTGTTCGTCGACCGGATCGCCGAGGTCAAACCGCTCAGCGCGGCCGAACGCCGGGCCATCACGGCCTTCCTCGACAGCGGCACCGACGTCGACGACGTCCTGCGCCGCTCCGTCCGGCTGCTCGCGCAGCTGACCAGGCAGGTCGCGGTCATCCAGTACCCGATGATGACCAACTCCGCCGTCCGCCACCTCGAAGTGGTGCCGCTCACCCCCGCGCGGCTGATGCTGGTGCTGATCACCGATTCCGGCCGCGTCGACCAGCGCACCGTCGACCTCGGCGACGTCATCACCGAGGAGAACGTCGCCAGGCTGCGCACGGTGCTCAACGGGGCACTGGCGGGCCGCCGTCTCACCGACGCCGCGGCGTCGGTCGCCGAACTGCCCGAGAAGTCGCCGGGCGAACTGCGCGACAGCCTCACCCGTGTCTGTACCGTGCTGGTGGAATCGCTGGTCGAGCACCCCGAAGAGCGGCTGGTGCTCGGCGGCACGGCCAACCTCACCCGCAACGTCTCGGACTTCCCCGGATCGCTGCGGCAGGTGCTGGAGGCGCTCGAGGAGCAGGTCATCGTGCTCAAGCTGCTGGCGGCCGCCCGCAACCCCGGTGCGATCAGCGTGCGCATCGGTGAGGAAAATGAGGACGAGCAGATGCGCAGCACCTCGGTGGTGTCCATCGGCTACGGGATGGACGACATGCTGCTGGGCGGGATGGGCGTCGTCGGGCCGACCAGGATGGACTACCCGAACACCATCGCCGCGGTGCGCGCGGTGGCGAACTACGTGGGGCAGATCCTCTCCGGCCGCTGAACGCGGCGTTGAGGTCGAAGTCAGAAGGAGAAGGCGAAGACGGTGGCGAGGGACTATTACGGCATTCTCGGGGTTGCGAAGAACGCGACGGATCAGGACATCAAGCGCGCGTACCGCAAACTGGCCCGTGAACTGCACCCCGACGTCAACCCGTCGGAGGACGCGCAGCACCGCTTCGGCGAGGTGACCACCGCGTACGAGGTGCTGTCCGACCCGCAGAAGCGCAAGGTCGTCGACCTCGGCGGCGACCCGATGGACGGCGGCGCCCGCGGCGGCGGAGACCCGTTCTCGGGCTTCGGCGGCCTCGGCGACATCATGGACGCCTTCTTCGGCGCCGCCGGAGGTGGCGGCGGCCGCGGCCGTGGCCCGCGCAGCCGCGTGCAGCCCGGCTCCGACGCGCTCATCCGCCTCGGCCTCACCCTCGAGGACTGCGCCACCGGCGTCGACCGCGAGATCACCGTCGACACCGCCATCGTCTGCGACCTGTGCCGCGGCGCCGGCGCGGCCGAAGGCACCGGCACCAAGACCTGCGACACCTGCGGCGGCGCGGGCGAGGTCCAGTCCGTCCAGCGGTCCTTCCTCGGCCAGGTCGTCACGGCCCGTCCGTGCCCGGTCTGCCGCGGCTTCGGCGAGGTCATCCCCGACCCGTGCCGCCAGTGCGGCGGCGACGGCCGGGTCCGCGCCCGCCGCAACGTCACCGCCAAGATCCCGCCGGGCGTCGGCGACGGCATGCGCATCCGCCTCTCCGGCCAGGGCGAGGTCGGCCCCGGCGGCGGCCCCGCCGGCGACCTGTACGTCGAGATCGACGAGGCACCCCACGAGGTGTTCGTCCGGCAGGGCAACGACCTGCACTGCAACTTCCGCATCCCGATGACCACCGCCGCGCTCGGCGCCACGGTGCCCATCGAGACGCTCATCGACGGCGACTACGAACTCGACATCGAGCCGGGCACCCAGCCCGCCACCGAACTCGTGCTCACCGCCAAGGGCATGCCGCGGCTGCGGTCCTCCGGCCGCGTCGACGGCCGCGGCGACCTGCACGTCCACATCGACGTCGTCGTGCCGACCAAACTCGACGACGCCCAGCGCGACCTCCTCGTCGAACTCGCCCAGCAGCGCGGCGAAGACGTCCCTTCGCTCGCCTCGAACGGCGCCAAGCCCGGCGGGCTGTTCTCCAAGCTGCGCACCAAGAACCACCGGTAACCCGTGCCAGAGACGACACTGCCGGTCTTCCTCACCGCCGCGCTGCCCGGCTCCGGGCGCACCACGCTCGACGGTGAGGAAGCCCGGCACGCCGCCACCGTCCGGCGCCTGCGCGTCGGCGAACGTCTCGTGCTCTCCGACGGCGAAGGCGGCATGGCGCGCTGCGTCGTCGAAGCCGTCCAAGCGGGCCGCGACGCGGCGCTCACCCTCGCCATCGAAGAACACTGGACCGAGGAACCGCCCGCACTGCGCGTCATCGTCGCCCAGGCGCTCGCGAAGGGCGACCGCGGCGAACTCGCCGTCGAACTCGCCACCGAAGCCGGCGCCGACGCCATCGTCCCCTGGCGCGCCGCGCGCAGCGTCGCCCGCTGGGAAGAAGGAACCCGTGGCGACAAAGCCCTCACCCGCTGGCGCACCACCGCCCGCGCCGCCGCCAAACAAGCCCGCCGCGCCCACGTCCCCGAAGTCGCCGAACCCGTCACCACCCGCGAACTCGCCGAACTCGCCCAGACCGTTTCCCGCGCACTGGTCCTCGAATCCGGTATCACCACCCGCCTCACCGAGATCGAACTCCCGGCGCAAGGCGACATCCTCCTCGTCGTCGGCCCCGAAGGCGGCATCACCGACGAAGAACTGAGTACCCTCACCGACGCCGGCGCGACCGCCATTCGGTTGGGCCCCACCGTTTTGCGCACCTCCACCGCCGCCGCCGTGGCACTTGGCGCGCTAGGGGTTCTCACGGAACGCTGGAAGTGAAAAAACACCCCACCAATTTGCGGCGAGTTATGGCGCGATCACGCAAACAGCCGTTACTCTCGTTAACTGAAGCGCAACACACGGTTTCGGTGCGCCACTAGGGATGAAGCCCAGTCGCGCGCGTGAATCCCCGCCGGGCACCTCCCCCTCGGTCCGGCGGAGCCGCGGCGGCGGTGGAGCGACCCCCAGGCTCCACCGCGCCGCGGCATCTTCATTTCGGGGGCTTCGCAAGTCGCTTCGCTTCTTGCTGCGCCCCGAAATTCGGGATGCCGCGGCGCGGTTCCGCGTGTTGACCCGGGGGGCCGAGCCCCCCGGACCCCCCACGGTGCGGTCGGCGGGGGTTGGCGGGCGGGGCGGCTAAGCAGAGCGAAGCGTGCGTAGCCGGTGGAGGTGACCGGCATGGGGCCTGGCGGCCCTCGCCTGGTGAGGTGAACGGGCGTCGAGCGGGGTGCTCCTGTGGCAGCGCGTGGTCTGTGGCGAGCGTGGCGAACGGACGTCGGGCCGGGCTGGGCTGGGTGGGGGATAGGGTGGGGGGATGAGTGACGCGGAGACGTTGTTCGAGCGGATCATCGCGGGTGAGATCCCGTCCGACAAGGTGTACGAGGACGCGACGACGTATGCGTTCCGGGACATAGCGCCGCAGGCCCGGGTGCATGTGCTCGTGGTGCCGAAGAAGCGGTATCGCAATCTGGCCGAGTTGGCCTCGGGCGACCCGCAACTCCTCGCCGACGTGGCCTCGACGGCCAAGAAGGTCGCGGAGATCGAGGGGATCGCCGAGTCCGGTTACCGGGTGGTGTTCAACACCGACGGTGACGCCGGGCAGACCGTCTTCCACGTGCACGCGCACGTGCTCGGCGGCGAGCAGCTGGGGCATTTCGGGCGCTGAGGCGCGCGCCCCGCGGAAACCGGACTGCGTGCCGACACCCGCAACCAGTAATATCGAACTTGTCACTGTCGTTGAAAATCGCAGCGTAAGCGCAGGAAGTAGGCCCGAGGCCACGTGGCCGGAACCGTACCGGGTGAAGCCGCCCGACCCGACGTTCCCGCGGACGTCACCCCGACGAAGACCGACGAGGCCGCGATCACCGAGGCGGCCCAGTCCCGATTCCCCATCCCCGACGCCGCCGCGCTCAGCCTGCTCGGCTCGAGGGACGAAAACCTGCGCGTCGCCGAGGAGCTCCTCGCCGCCGACGTCCACGTCCGGGGCAACGAGGTCACCCTGACCGGCGCCCCCGCCGACGTCGCCTTCGCGGAGCGTGTCTTCGCCGAACTCGTGACGCTCGCCGGCCGCGGCCAGCAGGTCGACCCGGCCACCGTCCGCCGCACCGTCGGCATGCTCTCCACCGGTGACCACGAGTCACCGGCCGAAGTGCTGAGCATGAACATCATCTCCCGGCGCGGCAAGACGATCCGGCCCAAGACGCTCAACCAGAAGCGCTACGTCGACGCCATCGACAAGCACACGATCGTCTTCGGCATCGGCCCCGCCGGTACCGGCAAGACGTATCTCGCCATGGCGAAGGCCGTCCAGGCACTGCAGGCGAAGCAGGTCACGCGCATCGTGCTGACCCGCCCGGCGGTCGAAGCCGGTGAGCGCCTCGGCTACCTGCCGGGCACGCTCAACGAGAAGATCGACCCGTACCTGCGCCCGCTCTACGACGCGCTGCACGACATGGTCGAGCCCGAGTCGATCCCGCGGCTGATGCAGGCGGGCACCATCGAGATCGCGCCGCTGGCGTACATGCGCGGCCGCACCCTCAACGACGCCTTCATCATCCTCGACGAAGCGCAGAACACCACGCCGGAACAGATGAAGATGTTCCTCACCCGGCTCGGGTTCGGCGCGAAGATCGTCGTCACCGGCGACGTCACGCAGGTCGACCTCCCCACCGGCCAGAAGAGCGGCCTGCGGGTGGTCCGCGACATCCTCGAAGGTGTCGAGGACCTGCACTTCGCGCAGCTCACCAGCCAGGACGTGGTGCGGCACAAGCTGGTCGGCGACATCGTCGACGCGTACGAGAAGTGGCAGGCGCTGCAGGACAGCCAGGACAAGAGCAACGGCTGGAAAGGGCAGCGCCGTTCATGAGCATCGAGATCGCCAATGAATCGGGCGTGAACGTCGACGAGACCTCGATCGTGTCGGCCGCCCGCTTCGCGCTCGACAAGATGGAGGTCAGCCCGCTCGCCGAGCTGTCCATCCTGCTCGTCACCCTCGAGGTGATGGAGGACCTGCACGAGCGGTGGATGGACCTGCCAGGTCCCACCGACGTGATGGCCTTCCCGATGGACGAGCTTGACTCGTCTCGCCGCCCCGACGCGCCGGACGCCTCGCCCGCGCTGCTCGGCGATATCGTGCTGTGCCCGGCGTTCGCGAAGGACCAGGCCAAGACGGCGGGTCACTCGCTGATCGACGAGCTGCACCTGCTCACCACGCACGGCGTACTGCACCTGCTCGGCTACGACCATGCCGAACCGGCCGAGGAACGCGAGATGTTCGGCCTGCAGAAGCGGATCCTCGGCGAGTTCCAGGCGGCCGTGGCCGCGCTCAACAAGCGCGACGCGCAGCGTTCCGCGGACGACAGGCTCCTCGGAACCGCCGGTCTCGACGCCGTGCCCGCCGACGAACCGCCGGCCTAGGCGGCGCCGGAATGGGTAGTCCCGCGGCCCTGCTGGTCATCGCCATCGCGCTGATCCTGCTCGCCGGGGTGTTCGCGGCCGCCGACGCGGCGGTCAGCACGGTCTCCAAGGCCCGCGCCGACGGTCTCGTCCGGCTCGGGCGTCCCGGCGCGCGCCAGCTCGCGCTGGTCATCGCCGAACGCCGCCGTCATATCAACCTGATCCTGCTGCTGCGGATGACCTGCGAGCTGACCGCCACCGTGCTGGTCACCGTCGACGTCCTGGGCTGGGTTCAGCCGCTGTGGCTCGCCGTGGTCGTCGCCGCCGGGGTGATGGTCGTGGTGAGCTACGTGCTCATCGGGGTCGGGCCGCGCACCCTCGGCCGCCAGCACCCGTACCGGATCGGCCTGGTCGTCGCGGGTCCCGTCCGCGTCCTCGGGTCGATCCTCGGCCCGCTCAGCAGGCTGCTGATCGTCCTCGGCAACGCCATCACCCCCGGCCGCGGCTTCCGCGAAGGCCCGTTCACCTCCGAAGTCGAACTGCGCGAACTGGTCGACCTCGCCCAGGAACGCGGCGTCGTCGAGGAATCCGAACGCGAGATGATCCACTCGGTGTTCGAGCTCGGTGACACCGTCGCGCGCGAGGTCATGGTGCCGCGGACGGAGATCGTCTGGATCGAGCACGACAAGAGCGTGCGCCAGGCGCTCGCGCTGGCCCTGCGGACCGGGTTCACCCGGCTGCCGGTGATCGGCGACTCCGTCGACGACGTGGTGGGCGTGGTCAACATCAAGGACCTCATGCCCGCGTACATGGCCGAGGGCGGCTCGCAGCGCCAGGTCGGGGAGCTGATGAACCCGGCGAGTTTCGTGCCGGACTCGAAGCGGCTCGACGACCTGCTCAAGGAGATGCAGGTCTCCCACAACCACATGGCGATCGCCGTCGACGAGTACGGCGGCACCGCCGGCCTGCTCACCATCGAGGACGTCCTCGAGGAGATCGTCGGCGAGATCACCGACGAATCCGACACCGACGAACGTCCCGAGGTCGAAGAACTCGAAAACGGCGCGGTCCGCGTCTCGTCCCGGCTCTCGATCGACGACCTGGGCGAACTGTTCGGGATCGACCTCGAAGACCACGACGTGGAGACCGTGGGCGGGCTGCTCGCCGAGCGACTGGGTAGGGTCCCGCTGCCGGGGGCCGAAGCCGAGGTCGCCGGACTTCGGCTGTTCGCCGAAGGCGGTAAGGACCGGCGCGGGCGGATGCGGATCACCACGGTGGTCGTCCACCCCGCCGACGCGGACGCGGTGACCGACCCTGCCCAGGGCAGGCGCCGGACCCGGGTCCCGCAGCCCGATGAAAGTGACAGGAGTGTCGAACATGCCTGAGCTGGACGCCGAGGACCAGAAGCTGGTGACCCTGGCCAGGTCCGCGCGAGCCCGCACCCAGGCCGCCGAGGGCGCCGCGCTCCGCGACACCGACGGCCGCACCTACGCGGCGAGCACGGTCGACCAGCCGTCGTTCAAGCTCACCGCGCTGCAAGCCGCCGTCGCCGCCGCCGTTTCGAGCGGAGCCGAAGGAATCGAGGCCGCCGTCGTCGTCAGCGATGACGCCCTCCTGAACGGCGCCTCCCTCCAGGCGGTGCGGGACATCGCCGAAGACGCCCCGGTCCATCTCGCGGATCCCAGCGGCAAGGTGCTGAGCTGATGGCCGAGCCGCATCGTTCCGGTTTCGCCTGTTTCGTCGGACGGCCCAACGCGGGCAAGTCGACGCTGACCAACGCGCTCGTCGGCAGCAAGGTGGCGATCACCTCCAGCAAACCGCAGACGACCCGCCACGCCATCCGCGGCATCGTCCACCGCGAAGACGCCCAGCTGGTGATCATCGACACGCCGGGGCTGCACCGGCCGCGGACCCTGCTCGGCGAGCGGCTCAACGACATCGTCCACTCGACCTGGTCCGAAGTGGACGTTGTCGGGCTTTGCGTGCCCGCCAACGAAAAAATCGGTCCCGGTGACCGGTACATCGCCGCCGAACTCAAGAAGATCGCGCAGCGCCGAAATGGTTCGGGGACGCCCGTCGTCGGGATCGTCACCAAGACGGATCTCGTGAAGCCGGAGCAGGTCGCCGAGCAGTTGCTCGCCCTGCAGGAGGTCATGGAGTTCGCCGAGCTGATCCCGGTGTCCGCTGTGGACGGTTTCCAGGTCGGCGCGCTCTCGGATCTGCTGGTGCGGCACCTTCCCGAGGGCCCGCAGCTGTACCCGGGCGGCGAACTCACCGACGAACCCGAGCAGACCCTGGTCGCCGAGCTGATCCGCGAGGCCGCGCTGGAGGGTGTCCGGGACGAACTCCCGCATTCGATCGCCGTCACCGTCGAGGAAATGCTGCCCCACGAGGGCAGGGACGACATGATCGACGTGCACGCGTTTCTCTATGTGGAACGACCGAGCCAGAAGGGCATCATCCTCGGGCACAAGGGTGAGCGCCTCAAGGACGTCGGCGCCCGCGCCCGGCAGCAGATCGAGGGCCTCCTCGGCTCGAAGGTCTACCTCGACCTGCACATCAAGGTCGCCAAGGAGTGGCAGCGCGACCCCCGTCAGTTGCGTCGGCTGGGCTTCTGACTGAACGGAATGTCTCGATTCGGTCGCGGAGACCGGTTGATGATGTGGAACCGGACGGGTGACCTTAGAGTCTCAACCCTTGACTCCGGTGATCGCTGATCGGGCGGCGCGCCCGGGTCGTAGTTCGACATCTCATTCGTGAAGGGAAAGCGGTAAATGACCGACAACCAGGGCCTGCCCAACTACTCCGGCGACCCTCAGGGCGGTGGAGGCTCGCACAACCCCGGCCCGCCGCCCAACAACAACCTGGTGTGGGCCATCCTCACCACGATCCTGTGCTGCCTGCCCTTCGGTATCGTCGCCATCGTCAAGGCGAACCAGGTAAACACCCTCTGGGCACAGGGCCAGCCCGCCGCGGCGCAGGAAGCGGCGAACGCCGCCAAGAAGTGGTCGATCATCGCCGCCATCGTCGGTGTCGTGGTCGCCATCCTCTACGTTGTTCTCGTCGTCGCCCTGGGTGTGTTCTCGGCCGACATGAACAACTACCGCTGATCGAGGCGATCGAGGGGGAGACCTCATGACCGACCAGTACCCGAACTACCCGCCCCCGGGCGGGCCACCGCCGCAGCAGCCGTATTACGGCGGCGTGCCGAACTACGGTCCCCCGCCGGACAACAACCTGGTGTGGGCCATTCTCTGCACGGTGTTGTGCTGCTTGCCGCTGGGTATCGTCGCGATCGTGAAGTCGAGCCAGGTGCAGACGTTGTGGTCGCAGGGCTTCCACGCCGAAGCCCAGAAGGCCGCCGACGACGCGAAGAAGTGGTCCATGTGGGGAGCGATCTCCACCGGCGTTCTCTTCCTGCTGTACATCATCTTCATCGTGGTGATGGTCATCATCGGCGCGTCGGCGGGAAGCTTCACGCCGTGACGACGTCCGTCTACACGGGATTCCCGGCGCGCGGGTTCAAGGCAAAGGCCCGCGCGCTGGGGCCACCCCTGGCCATCGCGGCCGGCGCGGGGCTCGGTTGCGTCGTTCTCTGGCTGGGTGATCCCACCACTCCGGGCGGGCCGCTTCCGGTCTGTCCCACCAAGACCTTGCTGGGCATCGCCTGTCCGGGCTGTGGCGGCATGCGCATGGTCTACAGCGCGCTGCACGGGGACATCCCCGCCGCGCTGCACTACAACGCGGTGTCCTTTGTGGTCGTTCTGCTGCTCGTCTGGAGCACCGTCGCCTGGGCGGTCGGAAGACTTCGCGGCCGCGCGGTGAACAGCTGGCTGCACTGGCGCTGGACGCCGCTCGCGTTCGGTGTCGTGTTCGTCGTCTGGTTCGTCATCCGTAACCTGCCCTTCGCCCCGTTCACCTCGCTCTACGTGTGAGTGCCGGGCCGAGGCCCGGATCGTCGGTGGTACCGAGTACGCTCCCGCGCACCGGTCTGCTCGGTGTGTACATTCAGCCCGGGTCGCCGCACGAGGCCAGTGCGCCAGGGGCGAGGAACCAGCGAGGGGATTTCGATGACCACTCCCTACGGCCAGCAGCCGCCGGGACAGCAGCCGCCGCCCGGGTCCGGGCCCCCGCCGGGGGACGGGCAGCAGTCACCGCAGGCGCAGCAGCCGTTCGGACAGCAGCCGTCGGGAGAACAGCCCTCGCCGTTCGGGCAGCAGCCCCAGCAGTCGCAGCAAGGTGGCCGGCCTTCGCCCTTCGGGCAGCAGGCGCCGCAGCAGGGTGACCAGTCTTCGCCGTTCGGGCAGCAGGCGCCGCAGCAGGGTGACCAGTCTTCGCCCTTCGGGCAGCAGGCGCCGCAGCAGGGTGACCAGTCTTCGTCCTTCGGCCAGCAGGCGCCCGGTGAGCAGGGTTCGCCGTTCGGGCAGCAGCAGTCTGGCCAGCCTTCGCCCTTCGGGCAGCAAGCGCCCACCGAGCAGGCGTCGCCCTTCGGGCAACAGCAGCAGTTTCCGTTCGGGCAGCAGCAGTCGCAGCCGTTCGGCGCGCAGCCGCAGTCCCCGTTCGGCCAGCAGCCGGGCCAGGCTTCGCCGTTCGGGCAGCCGGGCCAGGCCTCGCCGTTCGGTCAGGCCACCCAGTTCGGCCCGCGGACCGACTACGCCCACTGGGGCCTGCGCGCGGCTGGGTCGTTGATCGACTTCGCGCCGATCGTCGTGCTCCCGATCATCGGCAGCATCATCGCCACGACCTCGTCCTCGGTCATCGGCGGCATCATCGCCGGGATCGGTTATCTCGCGGGTTTCGCCTGGACCGTCTACAACCGGTGGATCAAGATGGGCACCACCGGCCAGTCGCTCGGCAAGAAGATCGTGAAGATCAAGCTGGTCCGCGAAAGCGATGGGCAGCCGATCGGCCCGCTGATGGCCTTCGTCCGGGATCTGTGCCACAACCTGGACGGCTGGGTCTGCGGTCTCGGTTACCTCTGGCCGCTGTGGGACGAGAAGAAGCAGACGTTCGCCGACAAGATCCTCAGCACCGTCGTCGTGCCGGGCGAAGCCGCCCCCGCGCCCGTGTCGGCGCCCTTCGGCCAGTCACCGGGATTCCCCGAGCCGCCGCAGCCGGCTTCGTCGTCGTTCCCCGCGCCGCCCTCGCCGTTCGGCCAGCAGCAGTCGCAGCCGTTCGGGCAGCAGCCGTCCCAGCCGTTCGGCCACCAGCCGCAGGGAACCGCGGCGCCGTCCGCGGAGTCCCAGCCTGGACCGGCCCTGGGCGAGGCCGAGCCCACGCAGGTCCTTCGCCCGGGGCAGCAGCCTCAGCAGGCGCCGTCCGGGTTCGACGAAGCCGAGCCGACGCAGAAGATCACCCCGGAGCAGCTGAGGCAGCAGTTGCCCGGAGCGGATGGGCCGAACGGGCCCGGAACACCGCAGCAGTAAGGAACGACCGGCGGGATCCACCCGTCGGGAAGCACGACACAAGTGGGGAACCCGATGACGAACCCGTACGGCCAGCAGCCCGGCCCCGGCCAGCAGCCCTATGGCCAGCAGCCTCAGCCCGGATACGGACCCCCGTCCGGCGCCACGCCCGCGCCGTACGGCCAGCCTTCCGGCGCGAACCCGATGCCGTACGGCCAGCCGGCGCCGTATGGTCAGCCCTCGCCGTACGGCCAGCCCGCACCCTATGGCGCCCCGGGCGGCATGCCCGGCGGGATGCCCGGTGGCGGCGACATCAACTCGATCCCGGACTACAAGGGCTGGGCGATCGGCTGCATCTTTCTCTGCTGGATCATCGCGATCTTCGCGATCATGAAGTCCAACGAGGTCAACACGTACAAGATGCAGGGCAACTACGCCGCCGCCATGGACGCGTCGAAGTCGACGAAGACCATGTGCATGATCGCCTCGATCATCGGTGGGGTCGGCTGCCTGTTCTCCATTCTCTGGATCGTCCTGGTCGCCGCGAGCATCTAGCCCGACCCGTAGCCGAAAGAACAACGAGGACCACTTTCATGACCAACCCCTACGGCCAGCAGCAGCCCTACGGACAGCAGCAGCCTGGCTATGGGCCGCCCTCCGGTGGCATGCCCGCTCCCTACGGGCAGCCCGCCCCGTACGGCCAGCCTTCCCCTTACGGCGCTCCGGGCGGTATGCCGGGCGGCGGTGGCGACATCAACGCCATCAAGGACTACAAGGGCTGGGCGATCGGCTGCATCTTCCTCTGCTGGATCATCGCGATCTTCGCGATCATGAAGTCCAACGAGGTCAACACCTACAAGATGCAGGGCAACTACGCCGCCGCGGCGGACGCGTCACGGTCGACGCGGACCATGTGCATGATCGCGTCGATCATCGGCGGCCTCGGCTGCCTCTTCGCCATCGCGATGATCATCATCTCGATCGTCGCGGCTTCGACGGCCACGTACAGCTGCTACGGCAGCTACTGCTGATTTCGATTCCGGGGCGCACCACCCCGATGTCGGTCCCGGGTGGGACGATGTCGGGGTGGTGAACCTTTATCGCGACACCGGAGTGGTGTTGCGGACGCACAAGCTGGGTGAGGCCGACCGGATCGTCACCCTGCTCACGCGGCGGCACGGCAAGGTCCGTGCGGTCGCGAAGGGCGTGCGCCGGACGTCATCGCGTTTCGGGGCCCGGCTGGAGCCGTTCGGGCACGTCGACGTCCAGTTCTACACCGGCCGCTCCCTCGACGTGATCACCCAGGTCGAGACCGTCGACGCCTTCGCGCTGCCGCTGGTGGCCGATTACCAGCGCTACACCGCCGCGAGCGCCATCGCCGAGACGGCGGACCGGTTGTCCGCCGAAGAGGGCGAGCCGGTGCTCAAGCTCTACATGCTCGTCGTCGGGGCCCTTCGCGCGCTCGCGGGCGGGGAACGGGACAGTTCCCTCGTCCTCGACGCGTTCTTCCTGCGGGCCATGGCCTACGCCGGCTGGGCGCCCGCGATCACCGAATGCGCCCGCTGCGGCCTGCCCGGGCCGCACAAGGCGTTCAGCGTGTCCGCCGGCGGCTCGATGTGCCCGGATTGCCGGGTCCCCGGCTGTGTCCACCCCTCCCCGGAGGTACTGACCCTGCTCGCGGCGCTCCTGCACGGCGAGTGGCCGGTGGCCGAAGCTTCGCAGCCGGTGCCGCGGCGCGACGCGTCCGGCCTGGTCGCGGCCCATCTGCAGTGGCATCTGGAGCGCCAGTTGCGGTCGCTGCCGCTGGTGGAGAGGCGTGCACGGGAGACCAGCACGCAGGCGCAGTAGGGTCGCAGGCACAGGTTCGCTCGATCGGGAGGCTCGAAGGTGCTGCGCAGGGGACGCGAGAACAAGGCGTCACAATTCGAACTTCGCGCGCCGGAGCCGCATCCGTCCGGTGCCCGGCCGCCGGAGATCCCCAAGGAACTCCTCCCGAAGCATGTTGCGCTGGTGATGGACGGCAACGGCCGCTGGGCCAACCAGCGGGGACTGCCGCGGATCGAAGGCCACAAACGCGGCGAAGCGGTGATGATCGACGTCGCCAGCGGTGCCGTGGAGCTGGGCGTCAAATGGCTGTCGGTGTACGCGTTCTCCACCGAGAACTGGAAGCGGAGCCCGGAGGAGGTCCGTTTCCTGATGGGCTTCAACCGCGACACCATCCGGCGTCAGGTCGACTACCTCGGTTCGATCGGCGTCCGCATCCGCTGGGCGGGCCGCCGCCCCAAGCTGTGGGCGAGTGTGATCAAGGAACTGCAGGTCGCAGAGGAGAAGACCAAGGACAACACGGCGCTGAACATGACCATGTGCGTCAACTACGGCGGCCGTGCCGAACTGGGTGACGCCATGCGGCGCATCGCCCAGGACGTTGCCGACGGGAAGCTGAACCCGGACAAGGTCACCGAGAAGACCATCGGGAAGTACCTGTACCAGCCCGACATGCCGGACGTGGACCTGTTCCTGCGGCCGTCGGGGGAGCAGCGCACGTCGAACTTCCTGCTGTGGCAGTCGGCCTACGCCGAGATGGTCTACCAGGACACGCTCTTCCCGGACTTCGACCGCACCCACCTGTGGCGGGCGTGCCTCGAGTTCGCGAAACGGGACCGCCGCTTCGGCGGGGCCATCGACAAGGCTTCGGAAGGGACGGTATGACCAACGCCGACGTACTTTTTCCCGCGGAGGCGGCATGACTACCGAAGCAGCTGATACGGCGGCGTTGCTGACGTCGGCACGGGAAGCCCTCGAGCGCTATCTCGAAGTCCACGTCGACGACGACGGCGCGCTGACCTTCTCGCACGCGGACGTCCCGTGCGTCATCCAGGCGACCCGGCTGGCCGAAGGGCTGACCGTGCTGAGCCTGACCTGCGTCGTCGCCTGGGACCTGCCGGACGACCCGGCGATCGCGGCCTCGGCGGCGGAACGAGCTGGGCAGGGCCTGTTCGGGACGCTCGGTGTCGTGCGTTCGGAGAAGGGCATCGACATCACGCTGCGGTACGCGTTCCCGGCCGAGGGCATGGCTCCCTCGCCGCTCGGAACGCTGCTCATGCTGGTCGTCTCGACGGCGTCGCAGCTGCGTTCGGACCTGCTGGGGACCACTCCCGGGGAGTGACCACCGGAACGCTGGGTCACCTGGCATCATCGCGCGCATGGAAACCATTTCCAGAAGCGCCCCGGAGCGGAAGCCGGCCCGGCGGTTCAAGATCACCTCGATCGAGGTGCTCTGCGCGATCCTGCTGATCGCGATCCTCGGGCAGGGCTGGCTCCAGCAGGTGTTCGACGTGCCCGCGCTGCGGACCGGCTCGACGGTGTTCGTCGCGGTCTGCGTGCAGGCGTTGCCGTTCCTGGTGCTCGGGGTGCTGATCAGCGGCGCGATCGCGGCGTTCGTGCCCGCGCGGGTGCTGGAGAAGGTGCTCCCTCGCCGGGCCGGTGCGGCCGTCGGTGTCGCCGGGCTGGCCGGGGTCGCCCTGCCGGGTTGTGAATGCGCGTCGGTGCCCGTCGCGCGGCGGCTGATCGGACAGGGTGTGGCGCCCGCGGCCGCGCTGACGTTCCTGCTGGCCGCGCCCGCGGTGAACCCGGTGGTGCTGGTCGCCACCGCGGTGGCGTTCCCCGGGAACCCGGAGATGGTGTTCGCCCGGTTCGCCGGTTCGCTCGCCACGGCGATGGTGATGGGCTGGCTGTGGGCGAAATGGGGCAAGCTCGACTGGATCGCGGAGCGCGCTTTGCGGCGTCTTCCCGAGGTCCGGCCCGGTTCGCGGTGGAAGACCTTCGCCGAGACCGCGCGAGGGGACCTGGTCGAGGCGGGCGGGTTCCTCGTGCTCGGCGCGATGATCGCCGCCGCGATGAACGTCCTGGTGCCCGCCAAGTGGTTCGGGGTGCTGGGGGAGCAGATCGTGCTCGGGGTGCTGGTGATGGCCGTGCTCGCCGTCGTGCTGGCGCTGTGCAGTGAGGCCGACGCCTTCGTCGCCGCGTCGCTGACCGCGATGCCGCTGCTGCCGAAACTGGTGTTCCTGGTGGTCGGGCCCGCGATCGACGTGAAGCTCTTCGCGCTGCAGACCGGCACCTTCGGCAAGTCGTTCGCGCTGCGGTTCGCGCCCGTGACGTTCGTCGTCGCGCTCAGCTGTGCGGTCGTCTCGGGCACGCTGATCCTCGGAGGTGGCGTGTGAAACGCGAGACCCAGAACATCCTGCTGATCCTGCTCGGCGGGGCGCTGCTCAAGATCACGATCAACGGCGACTACCTGCGGTACGTCAAACCCGCGCAGCAGCCGTGGATCATCGCCGGCGGCGCGGTGATGGTCGCGCTGGGCGCGGTCGCGATCGTCCGGGACCTGCTGGCCGCCCGCGCAGCCGCCGCCGTGTCCGGGGACGTCCACGCGCACGACCACAACACCCGGTCGGCCTGGTTGCTGATGGTGCCGGTGCTGGCCGTGTTCCTGGTCGCGCCGCCCGCGCTGGGCGCCGACTCGGTGACCCGCACCGAGGCCAGGGCGCCGCAAAGCGCCTCGGCGAGCAACGCGGCCGCCTTCCCGCCGCTGCCCGCCGGGGACGTGGTCCCGTTGGAGGTCAACGAGTTCGTCAGCCGGGCGGGCTGGGATTCCAGTGGCTCGCTGAACGGGCGCACGGTGCGGCTGTCCGGGTTCGTGGTGCACAACGAGGGCAACACGATGCTGGCGCGGATGGTGATCGGCTGCTGCGCCGCCGACGCCTATCCGATCACCGTGCGGATGGTGGGCGAGGGCGTGTCGGGGTTCGGCAACGACACCTGGCTGGAGGTCACCGGGACGGTCGTGCCGGGGACCGCGGTGCGGGAGAACAGCTACATGCCGGACTTCACGCTCACCTCGGTGCGGCAGGTGCCGGCGCCGAAGGACCCCTACGAGTACTGAGCGCTTCCCCTGCGGCGTGCTATGAAGGACGCTTTCATGGCAAAATTTGCCATGAAAGCGTCCTTCATAGCGCTTGGGGACGATCAGTGGTTGGAGCAGGTCCCGACGATCTCCACGGTGTGGCTGATGTCGGAGAAGCCGTGCTCCGAGGCGATCTTCTCCGCCCACCGCTCCACGGCCGGTCCCTCGACCTCGACGGTGCTGCCGCAGATCCGGCACACCAGGTGATGGTGGTGATGCGACGAGCAGCGCCGGTAGATGGCCTCGCCGGTGTCGGTGCGCAGGACGTCGATCTCGCCCGCCTCGGACAGCGACTGCAACGTCCGGTACACCGTGGTGAGCCCGATCCCGTCGCCGCGTTTGCGCAGCTCGTCGTGCAGTTCCTGGGCGGAACGGAAGTCGTCGATCTCCTTGAGCAGCTCGACCACGGCGGCCCGCTGTTTCGTCGACCGGCGTCCCGGCACCGGCGCGGAACTGTTGGCCGTCGTCGGACTCATGCTCACTTCCCCTCCTGAACGTGGGCTACGGCGTCCACCACGATATGCGCAAGGTGATCGTCGACCAGCCGGTACACCACCTCACGGCCGCGTCGCTCACCCTGTACGACACCCGCGGTCTTCAGCACCCGCAGATGCTGGCTGATCAGCGGCTGCGCGACATCGAGCGTGTCCACCAGTTCGTGGACGCACCGGTCCGCGTTACGCAGCTGCAGCACGATCGCGATGCGCACGGGTGCGGCGAGTGCCCGGAGCAGGTCGCCGGCGTCCGCGAGTACGGCGGGCGAGGCCGACACGGCGGGTTCGGCGGGGGGCCGGGCCGACGAATGTGGTCCGGGGTCTTCCGAGAGGCCCGGGGCGGCCGAGTCCGGGGTCACCGCAGCCATCGCCGCCTCCACGTCCATCATGATTTCCGAAGTCATTGCCAGTAACAGTCCAGTCCATCTTAGTGTTCCCGCCCCTGCCTGGTCTGTTCGCCGAGCGGGCGACCACTCGGCGGCGGCGTTACTGCTCCGTTCGGGTGACTTCGCAAAGAAATGACCATTCCACTTCGCATGTCGTCGCCAACGGTGCAAGGTTGTCGCGGAGCGTTTCGTCGCTTCTCGTACGCTGACGACCGCGCTCTGAAAGCCCGGAGAGGCAGTGGGGAGACATGACTCGTTTCGTGACGAAGCTGGCCGCCGCGACGGCGGCCGTCGCTTTGGCGTCGGTTCCGGGGCTCGCCTCGGCGCAGACGACGCAGGCCGTCGATGAGAAGACCGGCCCCGTCTCGTTCGCGAACGTGGCGTCGGTGCGCATCGGGAACCCGGGATCGCTGATCACCGAGACCCAGCGTTCGCCGTTGACCCCCGGCCAGTCGAAACTCTCCCCGGATCGCACCGTCGTCCCGCGTGACGCCGGCGAGCAGAGCACGCTCGGTGACAAATGGGTCATCAACCTGGGCCGCTTCGGCGCGCAGAGCCCCTTCCCGGCAGGCATCGCCAGCCGCGACCACAACGTGATCGCCGCGCTGCAGCAGACCACGGTCCCGACAGCGGTCGCGGAGAGCAACTACGCCCTGATCGACAACGGGCGCGGCGGCGCGAAGCCCCTCGACAACACCGTGCTGGTACTCGAAGGCGCGAAGAGCTCCGTCGACTGCTCCTCGCCGAGCAAGGCGACGTCGTCGACGAGCGCGGGCAAGATCTGGGTGCGGGACCAGAACGGTGACCTGAAGCCGTCCGGCGCTTCGGGTATCGACGTCAAGGGACTCAAGCTCGGGCCGCCGTCGATGATCAAGAACGAGAGCCTCAGCAAGGACAAGACCACCTCCGACCTGACCGTCTCCCGGGTGACCGCCTTCGACCAGCTCATCCGGCAGGACGGCTGGCGCGCCGGTGACGTGACCGCGGTCGCGGGCTGGAAGGTGGACATCGTCACGCATGTGCGCGACGAGGAGGGCAAGGATCTGCGCGAGGCCCGCACGACGGTCGTGCTCGGCGGCGTGAGCTGCGGGATCCCGAGGAACTTCGTGGCGAAGCCCGCCGGCGGTACGGGACCGGGTGCGGCGCCCGCGCAGCCCGCGGTACCGGGGACGGTGCCCGCGGGCGGTATCCCGCCACAGACCGCGGACTCGACGCGGACCGTGGTCGGGCTCGGGCTGCTGGGCGGCGGCATCGTGGTCGGCGCCGCGGCCATGCTGCTGCTCCGCCGTCGCAAGCCCGTGCCGGTGCGGGAGAAGTAGCAGCCCCGTGCGGTCCTGGCTGGCGGGACTGTCCGCCGTCGTCACCGCGCTCGCCATCTCGGCGGGCGTGGTCGTGCTGACCTGGGTCCCGCCCGAACCGGCGGTCTCGTTCGCGGAACCCGCGGTCACGCCGGGTGAGGACGGCGCACCGCTGGCGCTGCCCGCCGACAGCTCGAAACGGGGGCAGCGGCCCGGCACGATCCGCCTGCCCGAAGGCGGATCGGCGAAACTCGTCCGCTCCGAGGTCACCTCCCACGGCGTCCTCCCGATCCCGCGCGGCCTCGGCGACGCGGCGTGGTGGGGTGCTCGGCTCGGCGCCGAAGCGGGTACGTCGCTGATCTCCGGGCACGTCAACTGGGGCGGCGTCAAAGGGCCGTTCGACGAATTGTGGCGGATGCGCGAAGGCCAGGAGGTGGCCGTCAGCGACGCGGCGGGCGGCATCTGGGTCTACCGCGTCCGCGAGATCGTCACCGTGCACAAGAACGACTTGCCCGCGCAGGCGGCGAAACTGTTCGCGCAGAGCGGGCCGCACCGGCTGGTGCTGGTCACCTGCGGCGGCGACTACCTCGGGGGAACGGACGGCTACCGGGACAACCGGGTCATCGTCGCGACCCCCGTTTCCGGACCACCCGCCTGATTCCCGCATTTCGTCCTCTGAATGCGGTAGTTGCACGCGCAAGGACCGCATTCAGAGGACGAAATGCGGGAAGTCGGTGCAACCCCTCTCGGCTCGCGTCGCGTGTCTAGCGACACCGGCCGCTCCGGCGGCTCGACGCGAGCAAGGAGTAATACCCGATGGTGGGACAGTTTGACGTGGACGACGCCGCCGCGGCGAGCGAGGAGCGGCCGAAGAAGCGCTCCGGCCTGGGCTGGATCCTCGCCGCCTGCGCGATCTTCGTGGTGGCGGCCGTGGTTGCGGTGTTCCTGATCACCGGAAAGAGTGATCCTGTCGTCGCGGCTGCCCCGGGGCAGGCGAACACGTCCGCGGGACAGCAGGCGCAGGCTCCGGCCGACACGGGACAGGCGCCCGGCACGGTCAGGCTCCCCGGTGGCGGCACGGCGAAACTGATCCGCAAGGAACTGACCGCGGACGGGACCCTCCCCATCCCCGAGGGTCTCGACGAAGCCACCTGGTGGGGCGCGAAACTGGGCGCCGACCAGGGCGCTTCCCTGCTTTCCGGGCATGTGAACTGGAAGGGTAAGAAGGGCCCGTTCGACGAATTGTGGCGGCTCAAGACCGGCCAGGAGGTCAACGTCGTCGACACCGACGGCGGCAAGTGGGTCTACAAGATCGGCGAGGTCGTCACCGTGCACAAGACGAAGCTCGCCGAACAGTCGGAGAAGTTGTTCGGGCCGGACGGGCCGCATCGGCTGGTGCTGGTCACCTGCGGTGGTGAGTACGTCGGCGGGACCGACGGTTACGAGGACAACCGCATCGTCACCGCCTCCTTGGTCAGCAGGCCCTGAGCTGTTCCAACCTCGCCGGAGGCCGTGCGGGGACGGGCGGTTAGTCTTGTCCTTCTAGTCCATACCCGTCCCCGCATGCTTCGGAGCGTGGAGTGCCCGCCAACACCATTGAGACCGTCGTCAGCCTGTGCAAGCGTCGAGGCTTCGTTTTCCCGTGTGGAGAGATCTACGGCGGTACCAAGTCGGCGTGGGACTACGGGCCCCTCGGTGTCGAACTCAAGGACAACATCAAGCGCCAGTGGTGGAAGACCGTCGTGCAGAGCCGCGACGACGTCGTCGGCCTCGACTCCTCGGTGATCCTGCCCCGCCAGGTGTGGGTCGCGTCGGGTCACCTCGACGTCTTCACCGACCCGTTGATCGAATGTCTGTCCTGCCACAAGCGGTTCCGCGCCGACCAGCTGGCCGAGGACTTCTCCGCCCGTTCGGGCAAGGAGGTGTCCGAGGACGACCTGTCCGAGGTGCCGTGCCCGAACTGCGGCACTCGCGGGCAGTACACCGCGCCGCGTGACTTCAACATGATGCTCAAGACCTACCTCGGCCCGGTCGAGTCCGAGGAAGGTGTGCACTACCTCCGCCCGGAGACCGCGCAGGGCATCTTCATCAACTTCCTCAACGTGCAGACCGCGGCGCGCAAGAAGCCGCCGTTCGGCATCGGCCAGATCGGCAAATCGTTCCGGAACGAGATCACGCCGGGCAACTTCATCTTCCGCACGCGCGAGTTCGAGCAGATGGAGATGGAGTTCTTCGTCGAGCCGGGCGAGGACGAGACCTGGCACCAGTACTGGATCGACGCGCGCACCGAGTGGTATAAGGACCTCGGGATCAAGGCGGACAACCTTCGCCTTTACGAGCACCCGAAGGAAAAGCTCTCCCACTACTCGAAGCGCACCGTCGACATCGAGTACCGCTTCGCGTTCAACGCGGGCCAGGAATGGGGCGAGCTCGAAGGTATCGCGAACCGCACCGACTTCGACCTCACGACGCACTCGAACCACTCCGGCGTCGACCTGTCGTTCTTCGACCAGGCCACGAAGCAGCGGTTCCGCCCGTTCGTCATCGAGCCCGCGGCCGGTGTCGGCCGGTCGATGATGGCGTTCCTCGTCGACGCCTACCACGAGGAAGAGGTGCCGAACGCCAAGGGCAGCACCGACACCCGCGCGGTGCTCAAGCTGGACTACCGGCTCGCGCCGTTCAAGGTCGCCGTCCTCCCGTTGTCGCGCAACGCCGATCTCACGCCGAAGGCGCGCGACGTCGCCGCGGCACTGCGCAAGCACTGGAACGTCGACTTCGACGACGCCGGCGCGATCGGCCGCCGCTACCGGCGCCAGGACGAGATCGGGACGCCGTACTGCGTCACCGTCGACTTCGATTCGCTCAACGACCACGCGGTGACCGTGCGGGAGCGCGACACCATGGCGCAGGAGCGGGTGGCGATCGACAAGCTGGAGTCTTATCTGGCGGGGCGCCTGATCGGCGCCTGAGTTCCGGCTGGTAAGTACATGAAGGCCCCCTTCATTGCGTTAGGCGCAGTGAAGGGGGCCTTCATGTACTTACGAAGGGGAGTTTTCGCGTGTCTGGACGGACGACACGTGTGATCCGACGGACGACACGTGTGATTGGGCGGACGACACGCTCGCGACCGGGCTCCGCCGCGAGTTGTCCGTCTGGACACGTGTGTCGTCCGTCCAATCACGCGTGTCGTCCCTTCGATCACGCCGCACCGCTTGCCCGGCTTCACCGACGTTGCGAAAGCCACTTTCGCAACGTTGAAGGTTGCGAAAGTGGCTTTCGCAACATCGACATCGCCGCCATCGCAACACCGCCATCGGCGCCGAGCCCCCACCCCTGACAACTGTCACCCTCAGGTCGTGACGCGCGGCCCACGCCCCGGACGGCCAAGCGCGACAGGCTTCAGTCATGCGAGAACAAGACATCACCGCGGGGGCGGCGGTTCGGCTTTCCGGCCTGCGTAAGCACTACGGCGACGTCCACGCCGTCGACGGCGTGGACCTGACGATCGCGCCGGGCGAGGTGGTCGCCCTCCTCGGCCCCAACGGCGCGGGCAAATCCACCACGGTCGACATGATCCTGGGCCTGAGCGTGCCCGACAGCGGCTCCGTGACCGTCTTCGGGCGCGAGCCCGGCGACGCGGTCGGCGACGGGATGATCGGCGCGATGCTGCAGGGCGGCGCCCTCGTCGAGGATCTCACGGTCGGCGAAACCGTCGGCATGGTCGCGGCACTGCACCGCGAGCCGATGCCCGTGCGCGAGGCGTTGCGCCGTGCCGGGATCGAGGACATCGCGAACCGGCGCTCCACCAAGCTTTCCGGTGGGCAGAAGCAGCGCGTGCGGTTCGCCGTCGCGCTCGTGAGCGACCCCGATCTGCTGGTCCTCGACGAGCCGACCGCCGCGATGGACGTCGGTACGCGCCGCGAGTTCTGGAAGTCCATGTACGAGTACACGAACTCCGGTCGCACGGTCCTGTTCGCGACCCACTATCTCGAAGAGGCCGAAGAGTTCGCCGACCGTGTCGTGCTGATGCGGTCGGGGCGGATCGTCGCGGACGGTTCGGTCGCGCAGGTCCGCGCGCTCGCCGGGGGACGCACGATCCGCGCGGTGGTGCCCGCGACGGCGGAACCGGTGATCGCGGCGCTGCCCGCGGTCACCGAATGCGAACTGCGCGCCGGCCGCGTGGCGATCTCCAGTTCCGATTCCGACGCGACGCTGCGGGCGCTGCTGACCCACGTGCCCGAAGCGCACGACATCGAGATCAGCGCCGTCGGCCTCGAAGGCGCGTTCCTGTCCCTGACCACCAGCGAGGAAGCCGTCCGATGAATCCCACCTACCTCAAGACCGAGATCGTCCGCACCTTCCGTTCGACCAGGTTCGTGCTCTTCGCCGTCGCCTTCCCGGTACTGATGTTCCTTTTGCAGGCCAACGTTTTCGCCTCCGGCAACGGCAACATCGCCGGGGTGGTCATGGTCAACATGATGGCCTTCGGTGCTTTCTCCGCCGCGATGACGAGCGGCGCGAAACTCGCCATCGAGCGGTCCACCGGCTGGCAGCGCCAGTTACGGCTGACCCCGCTGACCGGCGCCGGTTACCTCGGCGGCAAGGCGCTCTCGGCGATGCTCGTCGCCCTTCCGTCGCTGCTCGTCGTCCCGCTGGTCGGCGTCCTCGTCCAGGGCGTCCACCTCGACGCCGCCGGCTGGCTACGGCTGGTGTTCGGCATCTGGCTCGGAGCGATCCCGCTGGTGCTGCTCGGCCTGCTGCTGGGCCAGTTCGGCACACCGGAGTCGATGCAGCCGATGAACATGATCGTCATGATGGGCATGGGTTTCCTCGGCGGCCTGTGGATCCCGATCGACGGGATGCCGTCGTGGATGGCCGACATCGCCCAGGTGACGCCGACGTACTGGCTGATCCAGCTGGTCCGCCCGGTCGTCACCGACCACCTCACGGTGAGCCTCCCCGCCGCGCTCGGGGTACTGGCGGCGTGGACCGCGGTCCTCGGGGCGCTGGTGATCAGGCGTTACCGTAAGGACAGTGCGCGGGTCTGAGGAATTGGGTGAACCGGTGAGCGACTACCCGGGCAGGGTCGAGACGGGCTTGAACAGCCGGGAGAACTGGTGGGCGGACATGCCGCCGCGAACCGGCCGCGGTCCCCGGACGAGGCGGTGGGTGCTCTTCGGTCTCGCCTTCATCGTGCCCAGCCTCGTCCCCGCGGCGGTCGATCTGGCCACCGACGGGGTGACCGGGAAAGAGCTGGTGATCGCCGCGCTCCTGCTCTTCTACGGCTCCTGCTACGTGCTGTTCCCGCTCAGCCTGCGGCCTTCCCGGCGGAAGACGACCTACGTCTTCTCGGTGGTGATGCTGCTCATCGGTCTCACCCTGGTGTTCCTGCACGGCAACAACCCGTACATCCTGATCTACGCGACGGCGGTGCTGGCCTTCACGCTGCCGCCGGCGTGGGCGCTGATCCTGGACGGCGGCGCGCTGCTGCTGGTGCTGGCCGTCCACCTGGTCATCGGGAAAGACGACTTCGGTGACCTGGTGGCGGTCACCTCCATCACGGCGGCGATGTTCTTCATGGCGAACCTGGTCCGCGCGGTGCGGAAACTGGAAGCGGCGAACCGGGAGATCGCGACGCTGGCGGTGGCGGGCGAACGCGAGCGCCTGGCGCGGGATCTGCACGACATCCTCGGCCACAGTCTCACCACCATCACGGTCAAAGCCGGGCTCGCCCGCCGGATCCTGGAGAGCGGCAAGGACGATCCCCGGGCGCTGCAGGAGATCCGCGAGGTCGAGGGGCTGACCCGCAGCGCGCTCTCGGACATCCGGGCCACGGTGTCGGAGTACCGCGAGGTGTCGCTGTCTGCGGAGGTCGCCGGGGCGCGGGCGGCGTTGCGGGCGGCCGAGATCGACGCGGATCTGCCGCACGCGGTGGACAACGTCGATCCCGCCCTGCAGCGCACTTTCGGTTACGTGCTGCGGGAAGCGGTCACCAACGTGATCCGGCATTCCGGGGCGAAACGGGTGAAAGCCCGCTTCGGCAAGACCTGGCTGGAAGTCGAGGACGACGGCGAGGGCGGGGACTCCGGTGCCGCCACAGTGGGGAACGGCCTGCGCGGGCTCACCGAACGGTTGGCCGCGGTCGGCGGGACCTTGACCGCCACCACGCCACCTGGGGGAGGATGGCTCGTCCGGGCGGAGGTACCCGAGTCCGCCTTGCGGAGCGGCGCGCTCGCGCCACTCTCCGAACCCACGGGAGGCTGCGCGTGATCCGGGTCCTGCTCGCCGACGACCAGGCGATGGTGCGCGGGGCGTTGGCCACCGTGCTCGGCCTCGAAGCCGACATCGAAGTGGTCGCCCAGGTCGGCTCAGGTGACGAAGTGCTTCAGCGGGCGAAGGAGACCGCCCCGGACGTCGCGCTGCTCGACGTCCAGATGCCGGGCAAGGACGGCCTCGAAGCCGCCGCCGAGCTGCACGGCGCGCTTCCGCTGTGCCGGATCATCATCTGCACCACCTTCGGCAGGCCCGGTTATCTCTCGCGGGCGATGGCCGCGGGTGCCGCCGGGTTCGTCGTCAAGGACGCGCCACCCGAGCAGCTCGTAGACGCCGTCCGCAGGGTCCACGGCGGGCTCCGGGTGGTCGATCCCGCGCTCGCCGCCGAATCGCTCGCCACCGGCGCGAGCCCGCTCACCGGGCGCGAACACGACGTCCTCCGGGCCGCCGAGGACGGCAGCACGGTGGCCGACATCGCCCGTGCCCTGCACCTTTCCGAAGGCACCGTGCGCAACCACCTTTCGGCCGCGATGGGCAAGACCGGGGCGAGGACCCGGGCCGAAGCGGTGCGGCTCGCGGAAGAGCACGGCTGGCTCTGAGATCGACTCCCCGCTCTGCGAGAATCACCCGTGTGAGTACCGCCGAACGGACGAAACCGACTCGCGCGAACTGGGTTCGCCGGATAGTGGCGGGGTTCCTGCTGGTCGTCGTCGCGGTGATCGGCGGAACGGCGTTCCGGGTCTGGCAGGTCGCGCGGGAGGACGTGCGAGACCGGGCCGACGTCATCGTGGTGCTCGGCGCCGCCCAGTACAACGGCAGGCCGTCGGAGATCTTCCAGGCCCGGCTGGCCAAGGCGAAGACGCTGTACGACCAGGGCGTGGCGAAGGTGATCGTCACCGCGGGCGGCAAGAAGGCGGACGACAACTACACCGAGGCGCACGCGGGCGCGCAGTGGCTGCGCAAACGCGGCGTGCCGTCGTCGGCGACGCTGCCGGTCGGTGAGGGCAGCGACACCCTGCGGAGCCTCCGTGCGGTCGCCGAGCAGGTGCAGAAACGGGGCTGGAAGACCGCTGTGCTGGTCAGCGACCCGTGGCACTCCTTCCGCGCGCGGGTGATGGCCGACGACCTCGGGCTCGACACCTGGACGTCGCCCACCCATCGCGGCCCGATCGTGCAGACCCGCGAAACGCAGGCGCGCTACATCGTCCGTGAGACCGGCGCGCTGCTGTACTACCGCCTCACGAAGTCGCCGGCGGACAGTCTGTTCGGTACCGGCGCGGTCTGACGCCCGATAAGTGTCGGTGAGCACGTTTAGTCTGGTCGGGTGGACACCTACACCGAGGCCGACAGGGCGCGTTTGCTGCCCGAGCGGCCCAAGGGCGCGGCGTTGGAAGGCGCCGCGGACGGGCGGAGCGCCTTCGCCCGTGATCGCGCCCGAGTGCTGCACTCGGCCGCTCTGCGCCGGTTGGCGGGCAAGACCCAGGTCGTCGGCCCGGGTGAAGGGGCCGAGGTCAGCGGTGTGCCGCGCACGCGGCTGACCCATTCGCTGGAGGTCGCCCAGATCGGCAGGGGGATCGCGGACGAGCTGGGCGCGGATCCGGATCTGGTGGACACCGCGGGCCTCGCGCACGACATCGGGCATCCGCCGTTCGGGCACAACGGCGAGCGCGCGCTGGACGAGGTCGCCCAGCCGTGTGGTGGTTTCGAGGGCAACGCGCAGACGTTGCGGATCCTGACCAGGCTGGAGCCCAAGGTCCTGCTCGAAGGCGGCGTCGTGGGCGGGCTGAATCTCACCCGCGCCTGTCTCGACGCCTCGATGAAGTACCCGTGGCAGCGGGAAGAAGGCAAGGCGAAGTACGGCGTCTACGCCGACGACGCCGAGGTGTTCGCGTGGGTCCGCCGAGATGCCCCGGAGCGCCGCACCTGCCTGGAAGCGCAGATCATGGACTGGTCCGACGACGTCGCCTATTCGGTGCACGACGTCGAAGACGGGGTGCTGGCCGGGCGGATCTCGTTGCGGGTGCTGGCCGACGCGGAGGAACGCGCGGCGGTGGCCGAGGCGGCGCGGAGGTTTTCCCACCGGTCACAGTCCACTTTGGAGGGTGCGGCGAAGGAACTGCTCGATCTGCCGGTGGTCGCCGAGCTCAGCGAACCGGGGCTCGACGGGTCGCTCGAGGCGCAGGTCGCGTTGAAACGGCTGACGAGCGAACTGGTCGGGCGGTTCGCGACGGCGGTCGTCGGCGCGACACGGGAGGCGTACGGCGAAGGGCCGCTGAGCCGCTACGCCGCGCGGCTGGTCATTCCGGAGCAGGTCGCGGCCGAGGTCGCGTTGCTCAAGGCGCTCGCGCTGCGGTACGTGATGAGCGACAGGCGGCGGCTGGCGATGCAGGACGGCCAGCGCCAGACGCTCGCCGAGCTGGTCGACGCGCTGTGCCGCCGCGCGCCCGACGCGCTGGACGGCCTGTTCCTGCCCGCGTGGCAGGCCGCCTCGGACGACGCGGCCCGCCTGCGCGTGGTCGTCGACCAGGTGGCGTCGCTCACGGACGCGCAGGCCTACGCGTGGCACGCCTGGCATACCGGCCGCCACGGCTGAGCCGCTCCCGGGCGTCCCGCTGATCTCGCCCCCGGCCGACACGCCGCCCTCGGACAAGGCGGAACTTTCGGACAGGAGACGAGCGGGCCCGTCCACGGTACGGTCTGCGGCATGGGCGCTGTCGAAAGCCACCTCCGGTTTGGTCTGGACCTCTATCGGGTGCTGGCGAGCCGCGCGGAGAACGCGTGTTTCTCGCCGTACTCGATCGCGAGCGCGCTCGGCCTGGTGACCCAGGCCGCCAAGGGGAAGACCAGAGAAGAGCTGATCGCGCTGCTCGGCGACCCGGACGAGCTGGCCGAACTGCTGGGCAAGGCCTCGTCGCTGCTCGACGACGGCCCGGAACTCGCGGTCGCGAACACGCTCTGGGCCTGGGACGGGCTCCCGCTCGAGGATTCCTTCCGCGCGGAACTCGCCACCTGGCCGGGCGGCAGGGTCGAGAGCGCCCCGTTCGGTGACGATCCCGAGGCCGCGCGACGGCTGATCAACGCCGACGTCGCCGAGGCCACCCGCGAGCTGATCCCCGAACTGCTGAAGCCGGGGACCGTCGCGCCCGACACCGTCGCCGCGATCGTCAACGCCCTGTATCTCAAAACCGCCTGGACCGACCAGTTCTCGCGTGACAACACCGCGCCCGCGGACTTCCACGCGCCGTCCGGAACCCGTACGGTGCCGACGATGTGGCTCGAAAAGCAGCTCGACCACACCCACGAGGACGGCTGGCAGGTCGTCCGCCTCGGCGCCGAGGGCGGGGTGGAGGCGATCGTCCTGCTGCCCGACGGCGATCTCGACGACGCCGAGCTGGACGCGGGCAAGCTGGCGCGACTGCTGGAGAACACGCGGTCCAAGACCATCGCCCTGTCGCTGCCGAAACTCGACCTCGACGTCGACAGCCCGCTGACGGCGAAACTCCAGGACCTCGGGGTGCGGACGATGTTCACCGCCGACGCCGACCTCACCGGGCTCGCCGACGACGACCGGCTCGAAGTGTCCGAGGTCCTCCACCAGTCCGTGCTCCGCATCGACGAGCAAGGCCTCGAAGGCGCCGCCGCGACGGCGGTGCTGATGCGGCTGACGTCGCTCATCGTGGACGAACCTCTGGAAGTCGCCGTCGATCGGCCCTTCCTTCTGCTCGTCAGGCATGCCTCGACGGGTGTGATCTACTTTCTCGCCCGCGTTGTCGAGCCGTGAGGACGGTCAGTGAGTCTTCTCCAGGGACGTACGGCCGTGAGGACCCGCCGAATACCCCCGAAGGACTTCCGATGACAACCACCGAGGCGGCGGAGGTGGAGGCCGGGAAGACTCCCACGAGACCTCGCCGGTTCGCCGCCGCCGACGCCGCCATCATGGGCGGCTTCCTGCTGTTCGCCTTCCTGCTCTACAACGGGCTCTGGCTCGACCTCAAAGAGGGCTATCTCTGGAACAGCGCGTCGGACCAGAACCTGTGGGAGTGGTTCTTCTCCGTCACCGCGGACAACGTGCTGCACCTGAGGAATCCGCTCAGCACGCATTTCCAGAACCATCCGCTCGGCGTGAACCTGATGGCCAACACGGCCATGCTCGGCATCGGCATCCCGCTTTCACCGGTCACGCTCACCTTCGGCCCGACGGTCACCTGGGCCATCGCGCTCACCGGCGGTCTCGCCGGCACCGCGGCGGCCTGGTACTGGGTGTTCTCGCGTCATCTGGTCACCCACCGGGTCGGTGCGGCCATCGGCGGCGCGTTCGTCGGCTTCGCCCCGCCGATGATTTCGCACGGCAACGCGCACCCGAACTTCGTCGCGTGGTTCGTCCTGCCGTTCATCGCGTTGCTGGTCTTCAAGATCGCCCGCGGTGAACGCCCCGTCCGCAACGGGATCTTCCTCGGTCTGCTGGCGGCGTACCAGATCTTCCTCGGCGAGGAACCGCTGCTGATCTTCGCGATGGCGTTCGCGATCTTCGCCATCGCCTACTTCGCGACGAACCACCGCGAGTTCCCGCCGATGGCGAAACCGCTGGGGATCGGCGTCGGCATCGGGGTCCTCGTGGCGCTCGTGCTGTGCGCTTTCCCGCTGTGGTGGCAGTTCTTCGGCCCGCAGAGCTATCAGGCGATCGAGCACGGCCCGGTCGGGAACGACACGGCCGCGTTCACCCGGTTCGCGACGCAGTCGGTCGCCGGGCAGCCGCAGGCCGCGGCGGACGTGTCGATGAACCGCACCGAGGAGAACGCCTTCTTCGGCTGGCCGTTGATCGTGCTGATGGTGGTCATCACCGCCTGGTTGTGGCGCGAGGTGTTCGCGCGGGCGCTGGCGATCTCGATGTTCGTGATGGCCTGGCTCTCGCTCGGCGTGCAGATCATCGTGGTGCACGAGGAAACCGGGATCCCGGGACCGTGGAAGCTCTTCTCGGAGCTGCCGTTGTTCGAGTCGTTGCTGGAATCGCGGCTCGCGATGGGCTGCATCCCGCTGATCGGCGCTCTGCTGGCGCTGGCGACCGAGCGCGTCTACGCGGTCGCCTCGAAACTCCCCGAAGTGCCGGGGGAGCGGCGATTCCCGTTGCGGCTGCTGTGGATCGGTGTCGTCATCGCGGTCCTGCTGCCGATCGCGCCGACGCAGCTGATCGTGAAGGACAGGCCGCCGACGCCGAGATTCCTCGCCGACGGCACCTGGCGGAGCTACGTCGCGCCCGGCGGAACCGTGGTGCCCGTGCCGTTGCCGAGTTCCGGGGAATCCGAACCGTTGCACTGGCAGATCGACGCGGGGCTCGGCTATTCGATGCCGGAGGGCTATTTCGTCGGCCCGAGCGGCCCGGACGACAAACGCGGCCGCTACGGCGCCATCCAGCGGCCGACGTCGGTCATCTTCGACCAGATCAAGCAGACCGGCGTGCCGGCGACGATCACCGAGTCGCAGCGGGTGCAGGCGCTGGAGGATCTGCGGTACTGGAACGCCGACGTGCTCGTGCTGATCCCGCGCGAACACCAGGACGCCTTCCGGACCACAGTGGACCTGCTGCTGCGGAAACCCGCCGAGTTCGTCGACGGCGTCTGGGTGTGGGACGTCCGGACGATCACTCCCTGAGAGCGGCCCACCGCGAACCCGCGAACGGTCCGTCCACGGACATCGCCAGGTGCGCGTTGACCCGGACCGTCCCGCTGCCGAGCCGTGCCGCGACTTCGGCGGCGTACTCCTCGTCCGCACCCCATACCGAACCGCACAAGCCGCCTGCGGTGGCGTTCGCCAGCCCGACCGCTTCGTCCACTGTGGAGCATCGGACGACCGGCAGCACCGGGCCGAACTGTTCCTCGGTCACGACTCGCATCCCGTCGTGCGCCTCGGCGAGGATCGCCGGGGCGAAGAAGTACCCTGGCCCGTCGAGCGGCCCGCCGGTCACGAGCCGCGCGCCGTCCGCCCGCGCCTCGTCGGTGAGACCGGTGACGCGGTCGTACCGCGGCCGGTTGTTCACCGGGCCGAGCTGTGTCCCGGGTGACCGCCCGCCGCCGACCACGACTCGCGCCGCCACGGCCGCCAGCGCCTCCACGACGCCGTCGTGGACGGACCCGACGGCGTAGACCCGCTCGACCGCCACGCCGAGCTGGCCGCAGTTGGCGAAGGCACTCCAGAAGAGCCGTTCCGCGATGGCGGCCGGATCCGTGCCGGGAAGCACGATCGCGGGATCGTTGCCGCCCAGTTCCAGCGTCAGCCGCCGCCATTCCCGCGCGGACGCGGCGGCCATCCGCTTCCCGGTGTCGGCCGATCCCGTGAAGTCGACCTGCCGGATCCCGGGATGGGCGACCAGGTGCTCGCCGAGGGGGTCCCGTCCGGTGAGCACGGTCAGCACGCCCGGTGGCAGCACCTGTGCCAGCATCCGGCCGAGGTGCAGCGTGGTGAGCGGGGTGCGCGGCGACGGCTTGAGCACCACCGTGTTCCCGGCGGCGAACGCCGGCGCGAGTTTCGCGACGGCCGACTGCACGGGGAAGTTCCACGACGTGATCGCGGCGACCGGTCCGTCGCCGCCGTCCCGCGGTCCGGGCCGCAGCCCGGCGAAGTACCGGAACCGCGACGCGGCCCCGGTGAACTCGGCTTCGGCCTCGTGAAGCGGTTTCCCCTGCTCCTCGGAGAGCACGGGGGCCAGCACGGGCGCGGCCTCCTCGACGACGACGGCGCACGACGTCAGCGCCGCATGCCGATCCGAGGCGTGCCACGCCTGCCACGCGTCGGCGGCGGCGCGTACCGCTTTGTCGACTTCGGCGGGCCCGCAGTCGGGGACGGTCGTGATCCGTTGTCCGGTGGCGGGATCCTCGACGGCGAGCATCGATCCTCCTCGGGGAGGGCAAAGGGCCGGCTCACCAGCCTACCTTCGATGATCGACTCGGGGTTCCGGCGAAAAGGCGAATCGAGGGCCCTTCCGGTGCGTCATGGGCGTCATGGGCGTCATGGGCGTCACTGTCACGTCCGGGCGGGCCGTCTCGTCCATTCGGTGATCGCAACCGCACGAGGAGGACACCATGCCGCGTATTCCCGCCGTGAAGACCGCCGAAGCCGGCTTCCTGCTGAAGCTGTTCTACAAGTTCGCCGGCAAGCGCTTCGGCGCCGTGCCCGAGCCGATGGCCGTCTACGCGCACCACCCGGCGCTGCTCCGGGCGAACGGCATGCACGAAATGATGGCGGAGAAGGCCAGCAAGACACTGCCGCCGAACGTGCGCGAGCTGGCCGTGTACCGCGTCGCGACCCAGCTCGGCTGCACGTGGTGCATCGATTTCGGGACCATGCTGCAACTGCACGAGGGCCTCGACATCGAACGGCTGAAGAACATCGACGACTACGCGAAGTCGCCGGCCTTCACCCACCAGGAACGGCTCGCGCTCGCCTACGCCGACGCGATGACCGCGAGCCCGGTGACCGCCACCGACGAGCAGGTCGCCGAGCTGGAACGCGAATTCGGTCGCAAGGGCGTCATCGAGCTGACCTACCAGATCGGCCTCGAGAACATGCGTGCCCGGATGAACAGCGCGCTCGACATCACCGCGCAGGGCTTCACCTCGGGCGACGCCTGCAAGATCCCGCTTCCCTGACCTACCGCGTTTAGTCCTCTGAATGCGCCAGGGCGCATTCAGAGGACTAAACGCGATCAGGAGCCGACGCGGGTCCGCGCGGTGGTGAGCTTGTCCGGGTTCGCCATGTCGTAGATCGCGACGATCTTCCCGTCGCGGATGACGAACGCGTCGACGTGCTCGTCGAGCGCCCGGTACCCGGCGGAGGCCGCCTGCGGCGGGATGTAGACCCCGAGGTCGCCGTTGACCAGGGCGAGCCTCGCCTGTTCCATCCCCGCCGGGTCGTACATCCGCATGAGGCCCTGGAACAGCCGGGTGACCTTGTCGAACCCGGCGACCGTGTGGACCGCCGTGCGCGCCTTGCCGCCGCCGTCGCCGACGAGGACGACGTCGGGATGCAGGACCTCGGCCACCGCCTGGATGTCGCCGGTGAGCATCGCGGTCATGAACTTCTCGATGATCTGCTGCTGCTCGGCGAGCGCCGTCCGGGGCGGCGGATCGGCGTCGGCGACCGCGCGGCGGCCGCGGGAACCGTGCTGCCGCGCGGTTTCCGGCGTGCAGCCCAGGATCTCGGCGATCTCCCCGAACGGCACCGAAAACGCGTCGTGCAGGACGAACGCGACGCGTTGTTCCGGCGTCAGCCGGTCGAGGACCACCATCGCCGCCATGCGCATCCCGTCGTCGCGGACGGCGACGGTCAGCGGATCCTCCGACGACGGCGTGCCCAGCGGACCGAGGACGGGTTCGGGCAGCCATTCGCCGACGTACCGCTCGCGGCGCACCACCGCGGACCGCAGCCGGTCGAGGCAGATCCGGCTGACGACGGTGGTCAGCCAGCCCTTGTGGTCTTCGATGGCCGAGCGGCGTCGTTCGTCCAGGCCGCTCAGGCGCAGCCACGACTCTTGGACCGCGTCCTCGGCGTCGGACAGCGTGCCGGTCAGCCGGTAGGCGACCGACACCAGATGGGGGCGCAGCGCGGCGAAATTCCCGGCGAGTTCGTCCAGGGCGGTGCTCATTCCCCGAGTGTGCCGCACAGCGCTCGAAGAGGACGGCCTAGAGTGATGAGCGTGGCAGGACGGATTCGGGAGAGCGACATCGCGGAGGTGCGCGAGCGCAACCGGATCGACGAGGTCATCGGTGACTACGTGGCCCTCCGCAACGCCGGCGGCGGCAGCCTGAAAGGGCTTTGCCCGTTCCACAACGAGAAGACCCCGTCGTTCAACGTGCGCCCCACCCACGGCACCTTCCACTGCTTCGGCTGTGGCGAAGGCGGTGACGTGATCAAGTTCATCCAGAAGATGGACCTGATCTCGTTCGTGGAAGCCGTCGAGCGCCTCGCGGATCGCGCGGGGTTCCGGCTGACCTACGAAGGCGGCGGCGGAAGCGTCCAGCGTGATCGCGGCACCCGCGCCCGGCTGATCGAGGCGCACCGCGCGGCGCAGGAGTTCTACGCCGAGCAGTTGCTCACCCCGGACGCGCGGGCGGCGCGGGACTTCCTGTCCGAACGGGGTTTCGACGCGGCCGCCGCGCAGACGTTCGGCTGCGGCTACGCGCCCGCGGGCTGGGACAAGCTCACGAAGCATCTGCTCAACCGCGGGTTCGAAGTCAAGGAACTGCTCACGGCCGGGCTGGCCAAGGAGGGGCAGCGCGGGCCGATGGACCGGTTCAACCGGCGGCTGCTCTGGCCCATCCGCGACGTCGGCAACGAGGTGGTCGGGTTCGGCGCGCGGCGCCTGTACGACGACGACCGCGTCTCGGCGAAGTACCTGAACACGGCGGAATCGCCGATCTACAAGAAGTCGCAGGTGATGTTCGGCCTCGATCTGGCCAAACGCGAGATCGCGAAGCGGCACCAGGTCGTCGTCGTCGAGGGCTACACCGACGTGATGGCGATGCACGCCGCCGGTGTCCCGACGGCCGTCGCGTCGTCGGGGACGGCGTTCGGCGAGGACCACATGAAGGTCCTCCGGCGGCTGATGATGGACGACGACGCCTTCCGCGGCGAGGTGATCTTCACCTTCGACGGTGACGAGGCGGGTCAGAAGGCGGCGCTGAAGGCGTTCGAGGGCGACCAGACCTTCGCCGGGCAGACCTACATCGCGGTCGCCCCCGACGGCATGGACCCGTGCGAACTGCGGCTCGCCAAGGGCGACGCCGCGGTGCGCGACCTCGTCGCTCGGCGGATCCCGCTGTTCGAGTTCGCGATCAAGAGCATGCTCAAGGCGTTCGACCTCGACTCCGTCGACGGTCAGGTGGCGGCACTGCAGAAGACCGTCCCGATGGTCGCGGGGATCAGGGACCGCGCCAGCCGCGACGGCTACGCGTCGAAACTCGCGTGGTGGGTCGGCTGGCAGGACGCGGCGCAGGTGGTGAACCGGGTGCGCGGCAGCGCGGGGGCCGCGGCGAAACGCTCCGCCACCGTCGAGGTCCGGCGGCCCGCTCCCTCGGCGGCGGCGGCCGCCGCCGAGGAGGACCTGCTCAGGCCCGCGCCCGGCGACCCGCGGTTCATCGCACAGCGTGAGGCGCTCAAGGCGGCGTTGCAGCAGCCCATGCTCGCGGGGGCGGAGTACGACGCGCTCCCCGAGGACGCCTTCACCCATCCGGTTTACGTCGCCATCCACAAGGCGTTGCTGTCCGCCGGGGGTGCGGGTTCCGGCCTGACCGGGCCCGCCCTGCTCGACGCGGCCGCCCCGCACTGCCCGCAGGGGACGGTGCGGCGAGTGCTCAGCGAGCTTTCGGTGGAACCGTTGCGCGCCAAGGGAGAGGTCGACTCGCGCTACATCTCCGCGCAACTCGCGGCGGTGCAGGAGAGCCTCGTCGGCCGCCAGATCAACGAGATCAAGTCGAAGCTCCAGCGGCTTTCCCCGGTCGAGGCGCCGGACGACTACCGCGCCCTGTTCGGCGACCTCGTCGCGCTCGAGCAGTACCGGAAGGCGTTGAAGGAACAGGCCATCGGCGGATTGGACTGAGCATGGGCTGGCTGCGTCACCTGCTGGGTGACCGTGTCCCGGCGGATTTCGACGGATCGCTCGACGACGGCGAACACGTCGTCGGCGGGGCGGCGGTCGAGGGCGGCGGATACCTGCTGGTCACGGCCCTGGGACTGTGGATCCCGGGGCCGCGCCGGGTCGGCTGGCATCTGGTCGGCAAGGCCGCGTGGTCCGACGGAGTGCTGACCCTGACCGAGTCCGAGGAGACCGGGACGGCGGGGGACGCCGTGCTGCTGGCCGACAGGACCCCGGTCCGGTTCCGGCTGCCCAGGCCCGGCAAGGTCCCGCTCCTGGTGCGGCAACGGGTCGACGGCTCGGTCCGCGGACGGCACCGCAAGGACCTCGAAACCGGGGGAGCGTGGTTCGTCGAGCGCAAGGTTCCCGGTCAGGACGGCACGGTGCTGCAGGTGCGCCCCGATCCGGGTACCGACGCCGACGTCGTCAAGGCGATCGCCGAGGAAGCGGCCAGGAAGCTGGCGAAGCCCGGCAGCTAACAGTACGCTCGTACTGTATCGCTGGGAGGCGCCATGTGGGATCCGGTCAAGTACCTCGACTACGCCGACCTGCGGGCCAGGCCGTTCCACGACCTCGTGGCGCGGATACCGGCCGGCCGGCCCCGCCGGGTCGCCGACCTCGGCTGCGGGCCCGGGAACCTGACCACCGGCCTGGCGGAACGCTGGCCCGGCGCGATAGTCGAGGCGAGCGACAGCTCGCCGGAAATGGTCGAAGCCGCCCGCGCCCGAGGCGTCGACGCGCGAGTGCTCGACGTCAACGACTGGGTGCCCGAACCGGACACCGACGTGGTCATCTCGAACGCCGTGCTCCAGTGGGTCCCGGAGCACCGGGGCCTGCTCCGCCGCTGGGCAGGCCTCCTGCCGTCCGGGGCCACGCTCGCGTTCCAGGTCCCCGGCAACTTCGATGCCCCGTCGCACGCCCTCGTCCGCGTCCTCGCGCGCACCGAGGAGTGGGCTCCGCGCCTCGCCGACGTCGTCCTGCGGGAGAACGAAGCCGTCGACAGCCCGCTCGGCTACGGGAACCTGCTGGCCGACGAGGGATGCGCCGTCGACGCCTGGGAGACGACGTATCTGCAGCGGCTGACCGGCGAGGACGCCGTGCTCGAATGGATCACCGGCACCTCGCTGCGGCCGGTCAAGGAGGCCCTGCCGGGCGAGGACTGGGACCACTTCCGCGCTCAGCTCGCCCGGAAGCTGGACGAGGCCTACCCGCCGCGTCCCGACGGGACCACCTGGTTCGAGTTCCGGCGCGTCTTCGTGGTCGCCGTCGTGCCGTGAAAAGGGGCCCTCCGCCTGCGGCGAAGGGCCCCTTCGGTTCGTCTCGGGCACGGTCAGCGCTGAGGCCGCCCGAACCGCTCACCGACCTTGGCGCGAGCGACCCCGGCGGCGCCCTGCACCATGGGGTGGTCAGCGATCTTGCGGTAGGTCCGCACGATCTGCTCGTACCGCCCCCGGCCGGCCTTCGCGCCCAGCACGTAGCCCGCGGCCGCGCCCAGCAGGAACATCTTCATCCGAGTCCACGCCTCCGTTCGATCTTGCTCCAGCTGCCATTGTCCCTCAAAACGCGAGCTTGACGAGGTGATCCCCAAAGTGGGGGGTGGGTGCGCGGCCGCCGGGGCCCATGGGCTAAAGTTCTCTCATCGGTCGGAGCGATCCGGCCGGTGCGGAGCACGATCCCCTGTAGCTCAACTGGCAGAGCATTCGGCTGTTAACCGGAGGGTTCTTGGTTCGAGTCCAAGCGGGGGAGCACAAGCCCAGGCCTGATGGCCTGGGCTTCTTCGTGTCCGGGGGGGCCAGGGGCGATTCAGCGTCGATTTGACGATCGTCCAGCACTTGAACGCCGCCGGCCGCGTCCGATGGTGCGGGCCGGTACCGAGCCCATGGATACGCTCCGCCGACAAGAACCAGTCACCGGCGTCCGGGTCACGCCTTTGCGGACACCGACCACGGCGGCGACCGGCGGGGCCAGAAGGTAGTCCTTAAAGAAGGTCCAGCGCGCGGACGATGAAGAACCCTGCGACGCCGACCACCAGAACCCCGACCGCGATCAACGTGATGACCAGACCGGCCCGCGAAGGGATCGGCTGCGGGTGTGAGAGGCCGGACGTCTGACCCGCGTCGGGTGGGGTGTCACCGGGCGCGACGGAGCCGCCGGCCTCGAGACCGGGTGCGTCTTCGGGTTCGGGACCGGGCGCGGTCATCGCTGCAGTCCGGACAAGGCGCACAAAAGGGCCCAACCGGCTGCGAATCCGCCGATTTTCGCTCGCGCGGATTTGTCCGGAAGCGACAGGCCGAAGATCGTGGCGTCGGCGGCGTCGGCGGTGACCCGGGCCGCCAGCGCTATCTGCAGGGGTTTGCCTGCCGGCGCGAGCATCATGGCCACTCCGATCGCGGTGTCCCGGGCGCCGATGGCGGCGATCAGAGTTCGGACCGGACGCGTGATTTCGCCGGTCGGACTTGTGAGCCCACTCGGTTTCGCCAACAGCTTGGGTGCGACGATCAGGGCGGCGCTGTAAGCAGCGGTGATTCCGCCGAGCGCACGAGTGAGAGCTGGCATAGCGAAGATCTCCTAAATAATGTCGCGGTCTGAAGAACTCTTAGGTCACCGTTTCGCGATCACGGCGAGGCCGTTCGCTTCTCCGGTCAGGGTTTCCGCGTGGGGAGGGGCCTGACAGCGGGTCCTTCGAGGACTGCTCCGTCGACGTCGAAACGGGAGCCGTGGCAGGGGCAGTCCCAGCTACGTTCGGCGCCGTTGAAGCGCAGCAGGCAGCCGAGGTGCGTGCAGCGCAGGGAGACCGCGTGCAGAGCACCTGTGCGGTCGCGATAAACGCCTTTCTTGCCGGTGCCGTCGGGCAGTACGCGGGCGTCGTCGATCGGGACGTCGTCGGGGTCGTGTGCGTCCGGAGAGGCGAGGCGGTCGCCGACGAGGTCTTTGGCGACTTTGGCGTTCTGTTGCAGCAATGTCGGTACGCCTCGCAGGCTGATCCGGTGTGGGGAGAAGGTTTCGGCGTGCGGGTTGTCGATGCCGGCGATCCGGTCGGCGAGGATCGCTCCGGCGATGGTGCCCATGGCCAGGCCCCATTTGGCGAATCCAGTGGAGACCCACAGGTGTGACGCGCCGGGGAGGTAGGACCCGACCATGGGCAGCCCGTCGTAGGCTTTGGGGTCCTGAGCCGACCAGCGGTGCGTGATTTCGGCGATGTCGAAGTGTTGCTGGGCGAAGTCGCTGAGCGCGGTGTATCGGGCGAAGTCGACACCGTGGTCACCCGCCGGATGACTCTGGCCGCCGACGATCACGTGGTGACCGTGGCGACTGAAGGACCATGAGGGGCTGCCGGCGCTGATCGCGAGCTCCTCGGGCGGTGTACCGGATCGCAGACGTGCGGCGATGCAGTAGGACCGCTCGGCGTCGAGCCTGGCGAAGAACAGTCCACGATCGAGGAGCGGGTAGTGAGTGGCCACCACCACGTGCTCGGCTGTCACGCTCCCGTGTGCTGTGTCCACTTGGTACGGCGCCGCGGTGGATACCGAGGTGACACGACTTCCTTCGTACAGGCGCCCACCTTCGGCGAGGAACGCCTGTGCGAGTCCGCGCACGTACTTGGCCGGGTGGACGAGAATTTGACCGGCCAGGCGCACAGCGCCGTAGGTGGGAAAGGGGAGGTCCAATTCGTCGGTCCAGTGAACGGGCAGACCGGCGGCTGTCGCGGCGTCGGCTTCCGCACGGACGGCGTCGCGTTCGTTTTGGGTGTAGGCGAAGGTCGCCGCCGGGGCACGGCGAAAGTCACAGCTCGTCGGGTCGGCCAAGGTGGAGAGCAGTTCGACACCGGCGGTGGCCGCGGCGGCATAGGCCTTGGCCGCGTCCGCGCCATGGGTGCGGGTGATGGTCGAGTACATCGTCGATTGCAGAGCGGTGACTTTCGCCGTGTTGTTGCCGCTGACGCCATGACCTACCGTCCCGGCTTCGAGCAGGGCGACGTCGAAGCCGTGACGCAGGAGAAGCAGACCGGTGGTGAGCCCGGCGATACCGCCACCGATGACGGCGACGTCGCACGCGTGCTGTCCGGCGAGCGGCGCTTGCCTCGACGTCGTCGGCGTGTCCTGCAACCAGAGTGACTGGTCGGCGGTGGTGGTCATCGGCTGCCACCAGTCGTGCGCAAGAGTTCAGGTTTGTCGGGCGACGTCGCCATGGGTATACCCCACCTTGCTGTTGCGGGACGTGTGCTGGAAACGTGATACCCCGTCGGCTCGCGTTGAAACGAATACGCAACGGCAGCCGTCAAGTCGCGTTGTCTCATCGGCTCAGCTGCGTACGAAACGGCTGTGGGGTTCGGTGAGAAATCGGTCCCGGCGCAGCGCCGGGCTGGGCAGCCCGTCGGCTTGCGCCAAGCCGGCGAGTTGTTCCCGTGCCGCGTCAAAGCTGGTGATCCGTGGCTCCCAGCCGAGCGTTTCGCGCGCCCGTGTCGTCTTGACCAGCGGTGATTCGGTGCCGACGTCGTACCATCCCGGCGACATCCGTAACAACCGCAGTCGCCACAGCATCGTGACCAGGCCGCGCAGCAGTCGCGAAGGTACGGGCAGGGCGCGACTTCCGGCGACGGCGGCGAGATCGTCGATGGTGATCGTGTCGGCGGCGATGTTGAACGCGCCCGGCGCGCGTCGCCGGAGTATGCGGACGATCGCGTCGCCGAGATCGTCGGAGTGAACCAATTGGACTTGAAAGTGCGCAGGAAGGGGAAGGACGGGGAAACGGCCGGAACGCAGGAGGCGAACCAGCCAGCCCGGCACCATGGGGTCGAAAAAGAGCGCGCGGAAGCTTGCTGACGCGCCGCTCTGGGTGACCAGGGTGGGCCGCACACTGGACACGATGATGTCCGGGTGGTCGGCGGTGAAGCGTTCCACGGCGCGTTCGGCTTCGGCTTTCCCGGTGCCGTAGCGCGAGGTGGGGATGCCGGTGGCGGCCCACGTTTCGTCGACCGGCTCGGTGGCACCGGGTGCGTAAACGCCGATCGAGGATCCGTGGACGATGTGTGCGACTCCCGCGGTGTGTGCCGCGTCCAGGACCGCGCGGGTGCCTTTGTAATTGGTGCGGTGCAGCTGTTCACCATTGCGTACCGGTTGAAATGCCCAGGCCAGATGGACCACGGCGTCCGCCTTGTCGAATGCCGTGTTCAGCTGATCGTGAACCGTGTCGGCGCCGAGGTCGATCGCGTGCCAGCGGACGCGGTCATAAGGTGGAGTGGACCGCGGGGGGCGGCGGCAGATGCCGACGATGTCGTGGGTTTCCGTGTCGGCGGACAACGCTCGTAGCAGGCCGGTGCCGACATTGCCGGAGGCGCCGGTGATCGCGATGCGCATCGTGTCTCCTCAAACTCGTGAGGTCGTTGGCTACCTTGAGATGCGGGTTTCAGCCCGAGGCGGCGTCGGTGATCGTGAGGTTCCAAGGGCGCGCGAGGGGTCTGCGGCGGGGAACGGTGACCGCGTCAGCTGGGTATCGCAGCAGGTCTTGCAGACGTTCGCCGATCCGGCGGTAGAAACGCAGCTGGGTTCGCCGCCCGAATACCGCCCAGCCCAGCCGCAGCACCGGGTGCAGGGCCGGGCTGACTTGCGAATAGCTGGTGGCGGTGAATTCGACCTCGCCGGTCGCGTGGTGCTTGACCACGGCGTAGTCCACTCGGCCGCGCTCGAGGTGCCCGTCGAGGGTGTCATAGCTCCACCCCCATACGGTCCGCTCGTCACCGCTCTCGTCGAGCAGAGCGGTGACGCGTACACCCATCAGGAACCGCAGGCCGAGGAAACGGCCCTCCAGCAACATGTTTCTTTCGGCGAGGTCAGTGTCGGACCTGTAGTAGGCGTTGATCAGCTCGGGTGGGGTGAATTCGTAGTCACGTACCAATGCCCGAGCCCGCGCCCATAGGCCATGCCGGGTGGGCGCGCCTGGCTCCTCGAAACCTAGGACCTGGCGATGCCGGTCGAAGATCCAGTCGGGCGGGGCGACCTCTTCCCGGTCGTAGTTGATCTGCCGAGCGCCGAGATCGGCGAGCACCGCGAAAGGGTCGTTGGCACTGCCACGGGTAATGCGCATCGAACCTCTTTCCCGGGTGCGCGTCCTGATCATCAACACCGGCGGGGCCGGATACCGCAGTCCAGATGGCCCTCTTCCTGCGGCATCCGGCCCCGGGCGCGGCGGCCGACCGGATGGCGGTCGGCCGCCGTGTTCCTCGCCGTGACTGCGGACTACGAACGCAGACGGCGAGGCATCGGTCGAGCTGGCCGAGGAATCGGCATCCCACGGCGTGGGCGTGGACTCATGCGCCCGATCGCTCACCGTGGGCGGGTTGACCTGGCCGGGCCCGCCCGCCTCGCCGCATCACGGCAGCCGCGATACCGAACGCGGCGAGCGAGGTCAGTGCGTGAAGGATGTTGTCCGCCCAACCGACGTTGACCGCGTCGCCGGCCGTGTTCGTCGCGGACGACAGCACTCCGAAGGCGGTCAAACCGGCGAAAGCAAGGAAGACGAACCAGCCGTAGACGGCCATGGCCGCCGGTTTCAGCACTGCAACCAAGCCACCCACACCGGTGCCCGCGCGGATGAGGTCGAGTATCCCCGTAGCGCTGAAGATCCAGAGAGTGTTCGCACCGGTTTGGTTGTTCTCCGGCAGGAAGAAGAAGCCCAGCACGCCGAGAGTCAGATGCACCAGGGCGAGAACGATCACCGCTAGCCGAACCGGGCGCTCGTTCATCGGAAGGTGCCTCCCTCCGCCGTCATGTTGCTGTCTTCGTGCATCTTGCTGACACCGAGGCGATCGGTTTCCGGTAGTCACCCATAGTTGCTTCCACCTTCTGAAACGGTTGTGGAGCGATCTGCTCGGATGATTACCCCCTCGGCACGGATTCACACATCGCACCGACCTGCCGGTTGGAGGTCCGAGGTCAGTCGGTGAAGTATCTCGACGCGGCGAGCCGGTTCAGGAACGCGATGCGCCCGTGGTTCGGCACCGACCGTATCGGGTGACCTGCGAGACCCCAGTGCCGCAACAGTGTGTTCGCGGCCTCCCAGCCGGTAGCGGCCGCACGTTCCATGAGGGCGACGGGCAGGTCGATCCGGATGCCGTCGCCGGCGAGCACCAAGGTCGTTTCGGGTGTCTTCACGGGGGGCCGGCGGGCGAAGTCGCCGACGCCGAACAGGGGACAATCCTGCCGCCACAACGTTTTCTCGCCGATGACACGCGCGTCCCGGGTCTCCGGGTAGATCTCATGGAGACGCGCTTCCAAGGCCTTTTCCAAACCGCTGGTGTCCTTTGTGGTGGCCGCGTAGGCGTGGAGTTCCACCACCGAACCGCCGGTGCGAGCGGTCCATCGTCGTGCTTCACCCTCGTACCGGTCGAGCAGACTGATGTTGTCCAAGGGCGGGACGCTGCCGGTGCCGAGGAAGGGGGACCGGTGCGCACCGACAGGGTGGTCGAGCCACAGCCGCCGGACCAGGAACGGTGGTGCCGTACGCATTTCGCCGATCGCTGTTCGCCAGGCCTCGGTCCCGACGGTGGGGGAGCCTTCGACGACTGTCCGCAATCCGGTGACGTCGCAGGCGAGGACGACGCCGTCGAAGTGCTCCGTGCGATCGCTGACTTCGATGTCGAAGCCGTCCTTCCGCCGGACGAGAGAGTCGACGGTCGTGCCGGTACGAAACTCGACGCGACGGCTGGTGAGGTAACTCATGAGTGGTTCCCAGAGCGCCTGTGGGAACGGTTCGGTCGGCACGTCGAAGACGAGGCCTTCGCTCGAACCCAGGAAGTACAAGTGGAACATGGTCGCCAGTTCCGCGGCCGAAAGTTGTTGCGGGTCGGCGAAGAAGCTGCGGGAGAAGACTTCGAACGCGAGGTGCTGTGCTGCAGCGGGGAAATTGATCGCTTCGAGGAAGGAGGAGGCGTCGGTGCGGTCGAGCCGGTGGTAGGTCTCGGGCACACTGACCGTCGCCAGCGGCAGGGCGTCGCGGCCGCTGAGCCGCAGCAGGTCCTTGGGGGTGAACGTCGGGCTTCGCCAGGCGAAGGCCAGTGCGTTCCACGGTGGTGTGCGCGGGAGTCCGGCGAAGCTGTCGGTGCGCCCGTGCGCGTCGAGCAGCGGGTAGTCGGCCACCGGGGTGAGCCGCTCGAGATGGGGATCGGTGCGCGTCAGCAGCGCGCGCAGGTTGTAGTACTGGCGGAAGAAGGCGTGGAATCCGCGGCTCATGGTCACCGTGGTGCCGTCGGGTAGCTCGTCGCTCCAGCCGCCGACCCGCCCGCCGAGGTGATCTTCGCGTTCGAAGACGGTGACGTCGACGCCCCGTTCGGCCAGCCCGGTCGCCGCGGTGAGCCCGGCGATGCCGCCGCCGATCACGGCCACGGCCGGGCGTTCGCCGAGCTGGCCGGCGTCGGCCAGGCCGCGTGGTGCCGGGCGGGTGACAAGCTTCGGGTCTTGGGGCGGGGTCACGAAGTCTCCTGTGGGGCGGTGCCGACGACGGTGTGCACGATGTCCCGTTGCCAGCCGGGGACGGTCGCGGTGTGGACGTCGACGAAACCGGCGTCGGTGAGGCGCTGGGCGAGTGCCCGGAGCCCGTCGAACTCGAGAACGCTGCGGCGAAGGTGGCGATAGAGAGTCGCGTCGCCGGTGGTGAACTTCCCGAGCGGGATGATCACGCTCGCGCACACGGCGTTCCAGACCCAGCGGGCACGCCGCGAATCGCGTACCGAGTATTCGTGCACGGCGATCCTGCCACCGGGGCGGAGCAGGCCCCGCAGGCGGCGCAGTTGCGTGGTCGGGTCGGTGAGGTTGCGCAGCAGGTACGCTGCCAGGATCGCGTCGAAGGGTCCGGTGACTCCGGCGAGTTCCTCGACCGGGGTGTGCACGAACTCGACAGAAGGCGGCCAGCTCTTCGCCCGAGCCCTGGCCAGCATCTCGGCGGACGCGTCGAACGCCGTGATCCGCGCGTCGGGTGCCGCGAACGCCAGGGCGGCCGTCGACGCCCCCGTCCCACAGCCCGCGTCGAGCAAGCGCACATCGGGCTCTCCCAGCGGAATGTCCAGCCTCAGGGCGGAAAGCCGGAGGTGTTCGTGATATCCGGGATTGGCGCCGACCAGCCGGTCGTACCAGCGTGCCTCCGTGTCGAACGCCGACGGCACCGAATCGCGCGGCAGGCCGTCTTTGGCCAGCTCGTTCATCGTGCCTCCTCGCGCTGCCGGGCCCGTTCCCACACCAGCAGCACCGCTGTGACCAGTGCGTAGCCGAACAGGAAGTCCTCGACCGGGATGTCCCAGGGGAATCGCCAGCCGGTGATGTGCTCGGGTGCGTAGAGGACGATCGGCGCGGACAGCTTCGTCAGCCATCCGTCGACGGGGATTTGAAAGCCGGTGACGATGGCGATCGTCAGCCAGTAGGCGAGCTTGCGGAACAATCCGGTCTTCAGCACGGCCAGCTCGACGGCGACGACCAGAATCGTCGCCGCGACGACCGGGACGGTGTAGCCCCACGGGATCATCGTCGCGTCACCTGTTCGGCGCGTTGCCGGATCGCCGCGAGCGTGAGCTGGACCATCTCGTAGGTGAGCACTCCGCACACCGGGACGACGACGAAGAACAGGATCTCTTCCAGCGGGATGGCGAACGGGGCGTGCACACCGGTGACGAATTCGGGCGCGTAGTCCCAGACCCCGGCCGCGATCGCCACCGCGTCCCAGACCAGGAAGACCACCGCCACCGGGAGTACCGCGCGGGCGAGCCGTTTCGGCTGCCGGTAGACGCGGGCACCGGCGAACTCCAGCGGCAGGGTCACCAGGACGCACGCCGCCAGCACGATCAGGTATTCGGCCTTGCCCATTTCAGCCCACCGCCGACGGAGGAGCGGGCGCGGGATGCCTGGTGCGGGCCCAGCGCGAACGTGCCAGCGCGCCGCAGGCGACCGCGAGCCGACGGCGCCGCGATACCGTGGCGCGGCCGGCGAAGACGTCGTGATTCGCCTCTTCGATCCGATCGAGGATTTGCCCGTACAGGCTGGCGGCGGTGGCGACGCAGGGTTGCGAGACCGGATGCAGCATCGCGATGCCCGGCCGGGCCTCGGCGTAGATCTGCCGGGTGATGGCGACCTGCTCCTTGATCGCGGCCCGCACGGATACGTCGGCCCGGCCGTGCTCGGCGCACCACGAGAGCCGTTCGCGATCGACGTCGTGTTCCTTGAGTTCGTCGGCGGGTAGATAGACGCGTCCGCGCGCGAGGTCCTCGGCGACGTCGCGAAGGAAGTTGGTGAGCTGAAAGGCTTTGCCGAGCGCGGCTGCCCTCGGAGCCGCTTCTGCGCGAGGGGACACCGCGCCGAGGATCGGGAGCACCTGCAGGCCGATCACTTCGGCTGAGCCGTGTACGTAGACGTCGAGGTCTTCGCGGGTGGCGTAGTCGGTCACGCTCAAATCCATCCGCATCGACGTGAAGAAGGCGCGGAAGAGACGTTCCTCCAAGTGATATGTGGCGGCCGTGTCGATCACGGCGGTCAGCAGGGGATCGTCGCTCACGCCCGCGGCCAGGTCGGTGAGGAAGCGTCCCTCCACTTCGGACAAACGGGCGGCCAGTGATCGAGGTGTCGCTTCGGGGTCGGGCTCGTCGACGATGTCGTCCAGCCGGCGGGCGAAGCCGTAGAGCGCGTGGACGGCGGGCCGTTGCGCCGGGGCCAGCATCCGGGTCGCCAAGAAGTACGTGCGGCCGTGGCGGGCGTTCAGGCCGCGGCACCAGGTGTAGGCGCGTCGAAGATCGGGATCGTGGATTCCGGCGGCGTCCAGTTCACGTTTGGTCATTTGCTCGCCTCCGCTGCCGTATCGACCCTTCGTGAGCGTGAGCGGGCGGGCACGCCGGTGATCCGATCGGCGGCCAGCCTGCCGGAGATCAGCACGGTCGGCACACCGACTCCCGGCACCGTCGAGCCCCCGGCGAGAATGACGTTCTCGGTGCCACGCGGGAGATTTTTGGGACGGAACGGTCCGGTTTGCCCGAAGGAATGCGCGTAAGCGAACGGTGTTCCGGCCACCATGCCGCGGCGCGCCCAGTCCGCGGGGCTGATGATTTCGGTGAAGTCCGGCTCGAAGTCCGGGAGCTGCCGCCGGCGTGCCACGGCCAGGATCTCCTCGGCGTACGGTCCGGCTTCGGTCGCCCAGTCGATCGGCCCACGGTCCAGGTTCGGTACCGGCGCGAGGATGGAGTAGAGCTGACAGCCGGGCGGTGCCAGGCCCGGGTCGGTCGCGGTGGGGCGGGTGATCAGCAGTGACGGATCGGTCATCCGGCGCCCGATTCCGATGAGTTCGTCGAAGGTCGACCGCCAGCCCTTGCCGAACGAAATGGTGTGGTGCCCGACGTCCGGTTCTTCACCGGGCCCGCCGGTGTGCAGGATCAGCGCCGACGGCGCGGCCCGCAGCGGAACTGGTCGCTTCGGGCTCCGGTCGAGAAGCCGGTAACTTTCCGGTAGCTCGGTCGTCAGCACGACGGCGTCGCACCGATACCGTTCGCCGTCGGCCGTCCGGACAGCGGTGATCCGGGCGCCCTCGCGTTCGAGCGTTTGGACCGATTCGCCGTAATGGAAGCGGACACCGTGCTCGGCGGCGACTCGCGCGAGTGCTTGGGGGAGTGCCGCGATACCGCCGGGCGGGAAGTACACGCCGCCGATGGTGTCCATATAGGAAATGACCGCGTAGAGCGCCAGCGCCCGCATCGGAGACTCGCCCGCGTACAGGGCCTGGAAGGTGAACACCCGCTTCAGCCGCTCGTCGGAGAGGAACGAACCGATCTTGGGGTCCAGCCGCCTGAAGCCGCCGAGCGCCACGAGCCGCGCGAGGTCGGGCGTGAGCATGCCTAGCGGTGAGTCGATGTTCGAGTCGATGAAGCGGGTGAATTCGGCGCGGTAAAGGCGAGTCAGCCATTCGCGCAGCCGAACGTACCCGGAGGCTTCTCCGGGCCCGGCGAACTGCCGGACGGCGTCCGTCATCGCGGCCGCGTCGGTGTGCACGGGCAAGGTGTTGCCGTCGGCGAAATGCGCGACATACGCCGGATCGAGGCGGGTCAACGGCAGTTCTTCACGTAGTTCCGCGCCCACCGCGCCGAACGTGTCCTGCAGGATCGACGGCATCGTCAACACGGTCGGTCCGGTGTCGAGCAGATAGCCCTTCCGCTCGACGCGCCCCGCGCGGCCACCAGGGGCCAGCTCCCGCTCGAGGACGGTGACCTCGCGTCCGCGGCCTGCGAGGTGCAGGGCCGCGGCCAAACCGGACAGTCCCGCTCCCACGACGACGATCCGGTCGGTCCGGCCGGGAACGGTCTTCATTGGTCGCGCTCCGTGCATCGGGCGGCCAGAACGGCCAGCGAATCCGCGGCGTGCGGCGGGATGAGCGCGTGGTCTATCGCCGCGATGGCCTTGTCGGCGCGTTCCCTGATGAGTTCGCCGAGACGATCACGGGCTCCGGACGTCACGATGAGGCTGTGCCAGCGCGACACGGCTTCGTCGTCCACCGCGGGAACCGAGAGCAGTTCCTCGATCTCCCTGCGCTGCCGTCGATCGGCCATCTCGGCGGCGAGCACCACGACGCTCGACGCCTTCCGGTCGCGGAGGTCTTGGCCGGCGGGCTTACCGGTGACCGCCGGATCACCGAAGACGCCGAGCAGGTCGTCTCGGAATTGGAACGCCTCACCCACCAGTGCCCCGTAGTCGGCGAGAACGGCCAGCACGTCGGCGTCGCAGCCGGCCAGGGCCGCGCCGAACTCCAGCGGCCTGCGGACGGTGTAGTTCCCGGACTTCCGGCGCAGGATGTCGAGAAGTGTCTCCCAGCTGGGGAGTTCCCTGGCGTCGTTGACCAGGTCGGCAAGCTGCCCGACAGCCAGCTCGGTGCGCATCAGATCGTATCGGGGCCAGCCACGGGAGAGCGTCTCGGTGCCCAGGCCGGATTCGCGCAGCATCTGCTCGGACCAGACCAGGAAGAGATCTCCGAACAGCGTCGCCGCGGATTCGCCGAACCGGTCGGCGGATCCGCTCCAGCCCTGCTCTCTGTGCCAGCGCGCGAAGCGTACGTGCAGTGCGGGCCTGCCGCGTCGCAGCGGTGAACCGTCCATGACGTCGTCCTGTGCCAAGGCGAAACAATGGAGCAATTCCAAGCTCGAAGCCGCCCGCAGCGCCGCGTCGGATTCCGGCTTACCGCATCGCCAGCCCACATAGGCGAACATCGGGCGCAGTGATTTCCCGCCGGCGACGAACTGAGGAATGACGGTTTTCGCCAGCGCGCCTTCGCGGCGGTTCGCGAATTGGTCGATCGCCCGCGCTTCGGCGAAATGGTGTGCTTCAGCCAGGCAACGCTCGCCGAGCGCGTCCAGCCATGCGATCCGTGCCTCCTCCGATGGCACCACGTCCGTCGTGGTGATCGACGCCATCCGGCTCCCCCTCCGTTGATCCGGTGCTTCGATTCGCAACCGTTTCATAGCTGGTGTACCTTGTCTACTAGTCCAGCGCCACCTCCGCAAACTGAGCACCATTGGTTGTGAGGCATGGATCCTTGCCTACCTCGGGCACCGGAGTGGTAAACCCGGATCGCTCGCGAATCGAAGATGGCCGCCTCGTGACCGAGGGTGGCAAGACCCCGCCACCCTCGGTGGTCGGCTCGATACCCCTCGAGAGCCGGACCCCGGAAGCCCGGCGGCGCCTGTGTGCACTGGTCTCTCCTGACCACGCCGCGGCGCCGGGCGTTCTTCCTTGCCTTTATTTCGACAACGCGCGATAATTCGCGCGCATTGTTTCGAGGTTGTATCGCGATATGGGGAAAGTGCGGCCGCTGGGCCTCGGCCGGACTATCGTGTTCTCGTGATGGTCACGCGGTCCGCCGCATTCTCACGTTCATCTAATCATCCCGGTGCCCTGGCCGCGTGGGCCTGCGCCGCCGGAACCGTGTTCTGCCAGAGTCCCTATTCGGTCACCGATGCCGGAGCTCGCATCCCGCGTGGTCGCCGGCGGGGTCTGCTGGCCGAGGTCGTGGGGCTGCACACTGGTTTCCCGTTCAGGTACTACCAGTACACGGAGCTGCTCGGCTGGCGTATCGCGCGTTGCCCGGTGTCGGCGGCATCCACCGCATCCCGCTCGAAGGCGAACGCGTGCCCGGCTCCCGCCTTGTATCATCGACAAGCTCGACGTCACCATGCGGACCGTGTTCGTGCACACACGCGGGGTGAACTCAGTAGACTGAAAGCGCGGGTATCCGCACGGTCACATGCCGGCTTCAAAGTGACGTAGTCGTAGGGCAGGGGTGTCCTCTGGTCGTCGGATGCCGTATCCGTAAGACGAACCTGACCGGTCGTCGGCTGTGTCCGGCGAAACTCGGGTTCGCGGGTGGGCGGGCGCGTCAACGACGGTTTTGGGTTATGGGAACGTGGTGCTGGGATGAACGTCGAGCAGATGAGCGGCGGTATCGGCTCTCAAACGGGTGGATCGTGGACCCCCGGTAAGGTCGCCGAGATCCTGGGCGTCTCGCCGGTCACGCTCCGGACCTGGGCAGCGCGCTACGGCATCGGCCCCACGTTGCGAGCCGACGGACGCCATCGCCGGTACTCCGACGTGGACGTCCGCAGGCTGCAGCACATGCAGCGCCTCATCGACCGGGGTATACGCGCCCGAGAGGCCGCGGCGGCGGCGTTCTCGAGCGTCGACGAGGCGATGCCCGAGGTCTCGATCGCCCGGCGGGTCGAAGAGATCGAACAGGCCACGGAAGACCTCAGTTTCGTGTCCATCGCGGCGTTGCTGGACGAGACCCTCGATGCCTTGGGCGCGGCGGCCACGTGGACGGAGGTGCTGTTGCCGATCCTGCACAACCTCGGCGGCCGCTGGCTCCGGGGTGATGTGTGCTTCGAGTCGGAATGGGCGCTCACCACCGAGGTGTCCCAAGCGCTCCAGCGCTACGTCACCCGGTTCGCCAAGGCGCCTTCGGAACGCGGAGTGCTCATCGCCTGTTGTCCGGACGAGCGGCATAGTCTGCCGGTCGAAGTCCTGTGCGCGTCGATGGTCGAGGTCGGTATCCCCGCGGTCTATCTCGGCCAGATGGTGCCCGCGGAGACCATGGTCGGCATGGCCGCCAAATTGGATCCGACGCTGATCGTCCTGTGGTCCATGTCCGCCACCACTGTCGATGACCTGCTCTGTCAGCGGCTGCAGCGCCGCGGGTTCGAGGTCGTCGTCGCCGGCCCAGGCTGGGAAGGACTCAATGTGCACGATGCCCCCTGGGTCAACGACCTCGCCGACGCCCTGGACCTCGCGGCCGAATGCATGAAGGCTTGAACCGCCCGTCGAACCGTTGCGGAATCGCTTCAGGTGACAGAGGATGGACGTGGCACGGGCCATTCCGGCCGGTCTCGCGGGGCGGGAGGATTCCTGGTGGGCTTCAGGCGGCAGGTGGTCGAGCGTTGGCCGGCGAATTGGCCGGTCCAGCCGTTCCGTGAACCGGCCTGGGCTCGGCAGGACCCGACGTACCGCGAGTGCAGCCCCGCTCTGATCGACGCCGCGGTCAAGCGCGCCGACGCCCGGCCGGCGGGCAATTGGTTCGTCGTCGCTGCCAGTCGTGAGATCCGCGAGGATCAGCCGTGTGGTGTGCGGGCCGGAGGCAGGGAACTGGTCGCTTGGCGTGGCGCGGACGGAGAACTGACCATCGGACCCGGTGCGTGTCCTCATCTCGGCGCTCCTCTCGATCAGGCTCGTGTCCACTGTGGAGAATTGGTCTGCCGCTGGCATGGGCTTCGGGTGGGACCGCGGCGACCGGGCTGGTCGCCCTTGCCGTCCTGCGACGACGGTGTGCTGGTCTGGGTCCGGCTCGATGACGTCGGGGGTGAGAAGCCGACGGAACAGCCGGTCGTGCCCACTCGTCCTCACGGCTTGACGGTCGATGCGGTAACGACGCTGACCGGGACCTGTGAACCCGTCGACATCATCGCCAATCGTCTCGATCCTTGGCACGGCGCCTGGTTCCATCCGTACTCGTTCACGCGGCTGCGGGTCCTGGCCGCTCCGGGTGGCAACGACGTCGCCGACACCGACGACAAGTTCGTCGTCGAAGTGACCTTCCGGATCGCCGGGAAGCTGGGCGTGCCGGTGATAGCCGAGTTCACCTGCCCGGAGCCACGAACGGTCCTGATGACCATCGTCGACGGCGAGGGCGCCGGAAGCGTGGTCGAAACGCACGCCACCCCACTCGGGGAGGGGCCTGACGGCCGCCCGCGTACCGCTGTGATCGAGGCGACGATCGCGACGTCCGATCGGCCTGGTTTCAGCAAGGCGGCCAGGATCGCGCCGGTACTGCGTCCGATCATGCGACGCGGGGCGGCGCGTCTCTGGCGGGACGACCTCGCTTACGCCGAGCGTCGCTATGCCTTGCGGGCGGGTCACGCCTGACCCTCCGCCCTGGTGCGGGATCCGTGGTGCTCACCACGATTTCGGGCCCGCTCGCATCCGCATGGACAAAGAGTCCCCCATGTGCAACGGTTATGCATCGAATATGACCGGAGGGAAAGTCGCTGTGGCTGTGCACGAAACCGACGTCGTGCTCGTCGGTGCCGGACTCGCCGGGCTTTCCGCGGGGCTGCATCTCCATCGTGCCGGGATCTCTTGCACGGTGCTGGAAGCGGGAGACGAGGTCGGGGGCAGGGTGCGCACCGACGTCGTCGACGGATTCCGCCTCGATCGGGGATTCCAGATCCTCAATCCTGCGTACCCCGCGATACAGCGTCTCGTGGACATCGACGCTCTTCAGCTGGGTAAGTTCTGGCGGGCGGTCAGGGTCGCCGACGATGGCAGACTCAGCCTGCTCGGGAACCCCCTCGACACGCCGAAGGCACTGCGTGACGTGGCGGCCCGGCGCTACCTGTCAGCGAAAGATCTCACCGCACTCGGTGCGTTGACCGTCCGTGTCGCGGGTGGCGCGGCTCAAGCCATCGTCCAAAGTGAAGATCGCTCCACCGCCGACGAACTACGTCGCACGGGATTGTCGGACCGTGCGGTGGATACGGTGCTGCGTCCTTTCCTCGCCGGGGTGTTTCTCGAGGCGGATTTGCACACGTCATCGCGGTTCTTTCGGCTCGTCTGGCGTAGTTTTCTGCGGTCGGCACCATCGTTGCCCGCGCTGGGAATGGGGGAGCTGCCCCGCCGGCTCGCCCGCATGCTGCCGTCGGACGCCGTGCGAACCGGCACGCCGGTCGAAGCCGTCGAGGCCGGTCGCGTGTCCACCGCCGGCGGAGATGTCTGGAACGCGAGAGCGGTCGTCGTGGCCACCGACGGGAGCGTCGCGGCGCAGCTCGTCGGCGGAGTGCCCGAACCGCGGTGGAACAGCGTCACGACTTGGTACTTCGCGCCATCCGAGGCGCCACTGCGCGAGCCGGTTATCGTGGTCGACGCGCGAGGAGGACCGATTCTGAACACGGCGGTGCTCAGCGAGGTTTGCTCCACCTATGCACCGGCAGGGTCCGCCCTGATCAGTGCTTCGGCCCTGACACCGCTCGACGAACAAGAGGTGCGGCGGACGCTGGCCCGGATGTACCGTGCCGATACGGCACGCTGGCCGTTGGTCGGCCGCTATCAGATTCCCCGCGCACTCCCGGCGATGCCGCCGCCGCACCACATTCGTCGCGAGATTCGCTTCGGTGCGGAGGTCTACGTCTGCGGTGATCATCGGGACACAAGTTCCCTGCAAGGTGCGATGGCATCCGGCGCCCGTGCCGCGCGGGCCGTGGTCGCTGACCGTCGGGGCTGAATCCCAGGAATTCGAGCTGGTTGCGGCCGGGCGGCGGCGTGACCGGCTCCATCGCGACGATGGCCCTCAAGCGGCGGAACCGGTCTACACATCGCCGGCCTCATGTGCGCTCACGGCGGGAGGGGCACGCCACCTCACCGCCTCAGGTGAGTTTCCGACGAAACGTGATTAGGCCCGGGTGTGCGGGGGTATGCCGAAGCGGTTTCCCGGGACGGGCACGTCACGGTGGCCGGCGCCGAGCGAAAGCCTTAAGCGTGGCGGATGAAGGAAAAGGTGCTGGTCGGCGGCATAAAGGCAAGACATCTTGAGGCAAGGAGAAGCATGACCAAGCGATTCCGCAAGGGCGACAAGGTGCGTTGGCAAAGCCATGGTGGGGAAGCCGAAGGCGAAGTGGTGCGGGAGATCACCTCCGATACCGAAGCGGCGGGCCGGACCGTTCGCGCGTCTCGTGACGAACCGCAGTATCTGGTGCGCAGCTCGAAAAGTGGTGGCGAGGCAGTGCACAAGCCTGAGGCGCTGGAGAAGATGTGACCGCCGAACGCGATATCCACGCCGAGTTCGGCGAGGCGGTCAACATGACCGCGAAAGAACTGGAAAACTGGCTGAAAACGGACGAATCGAAGAACGCTGGCCAGCATTCCGATGGCAAGGAGTCCGTGGGTCACGAATCGGGGCGCCGGATCGTTGATCTGTTACGCACCACGCGGGCCGAAAGAACCGCCGGAGACGAGCGGCATATGCGAAAAGTGATCGGGTATGTTCACCGGCATCTCGCGCAGCGTCCATCGGGCGATGTTCGGGAAACGCGCTGGCGACACTCACTGATGAACTGGGGCCATGACCCGTGCAAGGAATAAAGGCAGTGGTTTGCGGCGTCGTCCTGGCTCAGCTCGCGGGCTCGCTCGGTCAGCCGGACTCGTCGGTGGCGAGCAGATCGTGCTCGTCAACGGCCGTCAATTCCATGGTTTTATAGCCGATGTCGCCGAACAGAACTGTCAGCCGGTCGCGTTCCACCGACATGACCACGCCCTGGCCCCACTCGGCATGGTGCACTTCCTGGTTCACGGTGAAACACCTGGTTCCAGGTTCCTGCTCTTCGGCGATGCCGAAGTCGCAGGTGTCGCAATTCCCGCAGAGCTCCGATTTTTCACCGAAGTAACCGAGAAGGTATTGCCGACGACATCCCATGTTCTCCGCGTAACCGCGGATCATGTCGATACGCGACCGGACCAAGCGCTGATGGCGTTCAGCGACCTCCAGGCCCTGCCGGGCCGCTTGGTCCGGAGTGAGGTCAGGGTCGAGGTATTCGAGACGGCCGTCGGCGGTGGTCGTGATGGCTCCGGCCTCTTCCAGGAGATTCACGGCCTTGACTCGCTGGCCTGCCGGAGCGTCCAACGCTTCCTTCAGTTCGTCTTGCCGAAGCGGCGAGCTGTGTTCGTCGAGGGTGGTCGCGACCTCACGAAGGACCTCTTCGTGAGCTTTGGCCGCGGTAAGGAATTTCTGCAGACTGAGGTCCTGAGGCCGGTACAGCAGGATGATCTCGGCCGGTTCGCCGTCACGTCCGGCGCGGCCGATCTGCTGGTAGTAGGTGTCGAGCGATTCGGGGACCGACGCGTGCAGGATGAAGCGGACATCGGGTTTGTCGATGCCCATGCCGAACGCGGAGGTGGCGACGACGACATCCAAGCCGTCGTCGAGAAACGTTTCGTGGACTTGCTCTCGCCGGCGTTTCGCCATGCCGGCGTGGTAGGCCGCCGCACGGAGCCCTGCTTTCGTCAGTTCGCCGGAGAAATACTCGGCATCCTTACGGCTGGTGACGTACACCAGGCCGGTCTTCGTGGCCGGTTTCGCGGACAGAGATCCCACGAGCGCGACCAAAGTGTGGCGTTTGTCGGCGTCGTCGGTGAATTGTTCCACCGTCAAGTGCAGATTGGGGCGGTCGAAGCTCGCGATGACCTCACGGTGATCGCGCAGGCCGAGCCGTTCCGCGATTTCGTCACGTACCGGCCGCGCCGCGGTGGCGGTGAGAGCGAGCACCCGCGGATGCCCGAGCCGTTCGATCACCGGGGCCAGCCGGAGGTAGTCGGGCCGGAAATCGTGGCCCCACGCCGACACGCAGTGCGCCTCGTCGACAACGATCAGGGAAAGGTCCAGCTCGTTCAAGGCGGCGAGCACGTCGTCCTTGGCCAGCTGCTCAGGAGAGAGGAACAGATACCTCGCCTCGCCGCTCTCGATGGAGTTCCAAGCGTTTTTCCGCTCGCTTTCGCTCTGGGCGGAGTTCACCGCGACCGCAGCGGGAGCCTGAGTGTCCTCAAGGCCCTCCATCTGATCGTTCTGCAACGCGATCAGAGGAGACACCACGAGCGTCGTGCCGCTCAGCGCGACCGTCGGCACCTGATAGATCGCCGATTTTCCGGCGCCGGTCGGCAACACCGCCAGCACGTCCCGGCCGGCCATGAGGTGCTCCATCGCCTCGAACTGCTTGTCCGACAGCTTGGCCCAGCCGAAGATCTCCGCAGCCGTCCGCTGCAACTCCTCGCGTCTTCCCGTCACCCGGCGGTGATACCCCGGTTGCTCGCCGGGAAACCGTGATGCCCGCCCTGGCGCTGATCGCCTGCTGTGCTCGGCGTGATGGCGAGTTCTGCCGGAGACTGAGCCGATGAACGAACCGTTGGCTCGAGCGGTGACGACCCCGCTGCTCTATCTGTTCATCGTGGGTGACGTGCTCGGGGCCGGAATTTACGTGCTCATCGGGCAGATCGCCGGCGTGTCGGGAAGTGGAGTGTGGGTGCCGCTGACGGTCGCGCTCGTGCTGGCCTTGCTCACCGCGACGTCGTATGCCGAACTGGCGACGAAGTATCCCCGTGCCGGGGGAGCCGCGCACTACGCTCAGCGCGCGTTCGGCCCGTTCGCCGGTTTCGTGGTCGGTTTCTGCATGCTGGCCGCCGGTGTGGTTTCGGTGGCCGCGCTCGCCCGCGGGTTCGGTGGCGACTACCTGCGGGAGTTCGTCGACCTGCCGCCCGCTCTGGTGATCACCGTCTTCCTCATCGTGCTCGCCGCGCTCAACGCCCGCGGCATCCGGGATTCCCTGCGCGCCAACATGCTGGCCACGCTCATCGAGACCGGCGGTCTGGTACTCGTGATCGGATTGGGCTTCTGGGTCATCGGGCGTGGGGATTCGGCACCCGAACGGCTGGTCGAACTCGGCACCGCGGAGCGCGGCCCGGTCGCCGGAGTCCTCGCGGGGGTCGTGCTCGCGTACTACTCGTTCGTCGGCTTCGAGACGTCGGTGAACATCGCGGAGGAAACGAAAGACCCCGCCAAGTCGTATCCGCGGGCGTTGTTCGGCGCGATGGCCACCGCCGGTCTCTTGTATCTGTTGGTAGGCGTGGTCGCGGGGGCGGTCGTGCCCGCGTCACAACTGGCCGCGTCGAGTGGGCCGTTGCTGGAAGTCGTGCGAGTGGCGGGTGGAGTGCCGCCCTGGATTTTCGGTGTCATCGCGTTGGTGGCTGTCGCCAATGGCGCGCTGCTCACCAGCATCATGTCCTCCAGGCTGGCCTACGGAATGGCACGGGATCGGCTGCTGCCGCAGGTATTGACGAAAGTCTTGGCCCGTCGGCGCACTCCATGGGTCGCCATCGTGGTGACCAGCGGTCTCTCCCTTGGGCTGGCGTTGACCGGCGGAATCGCCGTTCTCGCTTCGACGCTCGTGTTGTTGCTGCTGATCGTTTTCACGGCGGTCAACACGGCGGTGCTCGTGCTGCGACGGGACAAGCTCACGTCGCCGCACTTCCGCGCGCCGTCGGTGATCCCTGTGCTCGGCATCGTGTCCTGTGTCCTCCTGTCCACGCAGATCGAGGCCGCCGTTTGGCTGCGTGGTGCCGTACTCGTCGGGATCGCGTTCCTGTGCGCCTCAGCTCACGCACTGGTGACTCGCCGTTCGCCCGCCCGACGGTGATGTGTCACCCACAGTGCCGCACGTGGGACTTGTACTCGACCCGGGTTCCCCGTTGACCGTGGAGGCGGTACGGAGGGTCGACCCGGCCTGATGGTTCGGAAACCTCCGCCTCGTCATCTCATCTGGCCTGGAGGACCCATGGTGCGGTGTCGAGCGCGGCCTCACCCGCGCCGCACATCGCGGATTCACTCACGCGGTCGACTGGGATCCCGGGACCGTCACCGGTGAGCGAAGCGACGACGGTGAGATCGAGGTCGGCACCAGGTCGAGGCGGGGGAGGCTCGCGCTGTCGGTCAGGATGCCGAAGGGCCCAGCTATTGCGATATACACGACCGATGCCCTGACCGCTATCTGGGGGCGTTCCAGACCATGGTGATAGTAGTTCCGTTGCTGTGCCTCAAGTCGACTTCGTGGTCTGTCAGGCTGTTGATCAGTTTGAGTCCGCGGCCTCGGATGGTGTCGTGCGGATCCGGTGTTCTCCATTGCCCTTGATCGGTGACGGTCACGGTGATGCGGCCGTCGTGGCATGAGCCCCGAATATCCAGCGGGCCGGGTACGGGCCGGTCGCGGTAGGCGTGTTCGACGGCGTTGGCCATGGCCTCGTAGACCGCCAGGGTGAGGTCGTCTCGGCGGTCGTCGTCAAGGCCGAGGCCGGCTGCCCAGTTCGAGATGCGGTCGCGAAACACGGCGATGTGATCGGTCGTGGCCTCGACCTTTTCGGTGAGCTCGATGGGGATTGCTGTGTTGTGGGCGTGCAGGATCGCTATGTCGTCGTCGTGACGGCTTTCGGTCAGGGTGTCGATCAACTGGTCCCACGCCGCCTCCGAGTCCGCTGCCTTGCGAAGTTCGGCGAGGCCTTCGAGCAGCCATTGGATGCCGAGAGTGAGGTCGCGTGTGCGGCTTTCCACCAGTCCGTCGGTGTACAGGACGAGGTCACTCCCCGGCGGGAAACTGGTGGTGCGTTCGTGGTAGGTGGTTCCGATGCCCAGTGGCTGGGCCATCGCTTCCCCGATTTGCTCCATCGTGCCGTCGGGGCGGATGAGAACGGCCGCGAGATGACCGGCGTTTGCGAACGTCAAAGTGTCGTCGTGGGAATTGTGCACGGCGTAGAAGCAGGTGACGAAGGCGGTATCGAAAAGCCCTGTCGTCAGTTGAGAAACATGCCGCAGTACGTTCGCGGGTGGAAGCTCGAGTACGGCGTAGGACCGGATCGCGGTGCGCATCTGCCCCATCACGGTCGCGGCGGTGATGCCGTGGCCGACGACGTCCCCGATGACGAACGCGGTCGAGCCCGACTGAAGGGGTATCACATCGAACCAGTCACCGCCGATCTTGCTGCCGGTCGCGGCCGGTAGGTAGCGGGTGAGCAGCCGCAGTCCGGGAACGTCCGGCACGGTGGGGAGCATGCTGCGGGACAGTTCGGCTGCCAGATTGCGCTCTCGTTCGTAGAGCCGGGCGTTGTCCAGCGCGATACCGGTGTAGCCGGCGATACCTTCGGCGAGATATTCGTGGCGGGCGGAGAAGCGATCGGATTCGGGGTGGCCGAAAAAGAAACCACCGAGTACTTCGCCAGTGGTGGGACTGGTGACCGGTACGGCGAGATAGCTGCACACGGGCAGATGTCCCTCTGGCATACCATGGTAAGGAGCGTTCTTCCCGAACCTGGCGTCCTGGGTGATGTCAGCGCTGCGTACCGTGCCGATTCCGTCGAAGGTCGGGGCGAAGACCGCGGTGTTCCGAGGCATTGGAAAGCTCGAGAAAGCGGCTCTTGGCACACCCGAAATCGTGTACAGCGTGTAGGATTCCCCGAATTGGTCGACGAGATTGTAGAAAAACGCACCGAAATCGGCGCCCGTCGCGGCGGTCGCGGCATCGGTGGCGTTCTGCACCAGTTTGTCGAGGTCGAGCTGTGCGGTCAATTCCCGGCCGACGGCGTGCAAGGCGTCCACTACGGATGCTTCGGCTCGTAACTCGCGGATGCCCCCGGTGACGTGTCCGGCCGCTGCCCGGCCGGCCTCCGTGGTGACGGCCTGGCTGTCGCCGACCGGTTCGGTGGTGTACAGCAACACCCCGCTGTCCGCGCCGACAACACACATCGCCGCCGAGACGGTCGCGTCGGGCACCAGTTCGGCCAGCAGCGCGGCGTCCGGCAAGATCACGGCGAGTTCGGCATGGTCGCCGGCCACGTGCCAGTGCTGTGTGGCGTTCAGTTCGACGAGTGCGACCTCGGCCTGCTCGCCACGCTGGTTGACGAACGCGTGACGCACCGCGTCGACAAGCTTTTCCATCTCGGCGTGGTTCGTCACTGTTCGTCCAGTGCGGCGGAGAGAGTGGGAAAAATGGCCAGTTCGTCGGTGAGTCGCGTGATCTGCAGCGGGCGGAGCGTAATCCGCCCGACGGCGACCACCCGCAGGTCCGACTTCGAGCTGTGACGGTGTGCTCGGACGAGTTCGGCCATTCCCGCTGAGGCGAGGAAACTGACCTCGGTCAGATCGATGATCAATTTCTCCGGTCCCAGCCGTACGGCGCGCTCGGCGAGCTGGCGTAGTTGCGGCGCGAGAGCCAGATCGAGGGCTCCCGAAACCCTGAGTACGACACATGCTCCCCGGTCGTCGAGTGTCACGACACCGTCGGAACTGTTGGCCGTCGGCTGCCGGTCGCCCGTATTCCCGTCATTAGCCTCCATGGGCCGATTATCAGTGACCACACGCGAACCTGCCTCGCGAGCAAGTCCCCGGCATGGAACTGCCTGAGCACCGAGCGATCGCGGGCGGGCGTGGCGATTGGCCTTCTCCCCAGGCGTACTGGCGACCGGTGTCAAGGTGCGGTGCGCTCGAGACGAGGCTACGCTTGCATCGATTGTGAAACGCAAGTTGGAGGCGACGCGTGGGGCTGAAGTTCTCGAGTGAGGTCGATGCCCCGCTGGACGAGGTGTTCCGCTGGCATGGCCGACCGGGTGCGATCGTACGGTTGACGCCACCGTGGCAGCCGGTGCGCATCGGCGCCGAGGCGTCGTCGTTGCGCGACGGACACGCGAAATTGATCTTCCCCGCCGGGATCGTGTGGAACGCGCTGCATGATCCGTCGGGCTTCAGCCCACCGCACCAGTTCGTCGACCGGCTGGGCAACCCGGCTTTGTCCAAGATCTTTCGCTGGCGGCACACTCACTACTTCTCGGCAGGACCGGAGAGCCGGACGACGGTGACCGACGTCGTCGAGACCCCGGTCCCGGAGCGATTCCTTCGGTCGATGTTCGCCTACCGGCATCGTCAGCTTGCCGCGGACCTGGCCGCGCAGCACCGCTACCGGGCCGACCCGCTGACCGTGGCGGTGACAGGGGCCAGTGGCCTTGTGGGAACGGCGTTGACCGCATTCCTGACCACCGCCGGGCATCGGGTGATCCGGCTGGTAAGGCACCGGGCTCGTGCCACCGACGAACGCACCTGAGACCCGCAACACCCCGCCGATGACCTGCTCGCCGGTGTCGACGCCGTGGTGCATTTGGCGGGCACACCGATCGCAGGCCGTTTCACCGCAGAGCATCTCCGTGGGGTGCGGTCGAGTCGTGTCGAGCCCACCCGCGCGCTCGCCGAACTGGCCGCGCGTACCGCCGGCGGGCCGTCGGTGTTCGTGTCGGCGTCCGCGATCGGCTTCTACGGGCCCATACGGGGCGAAGAAAGACTTATCGAGAACAGCGCGCGAGGAAACGGTACGCTCGCCGAGATCGTCGCGGACTGGGAAGCGGCCACAGCGCCCGCCGCCGATGCCGGGATCCGCGTCGTCCACATCCGGACCGGATTGGCGCTGAGCCCCCGTGGCGGCGTGCTGCGCCTGCAGTATCCGCTGTTCGCCACCGGACTGGGCGGCAAGCTCGGTTCCGGCGAGCAGTGGATGTCCTGGATCGGACTGGATGACCTGACCGACATCTATCTGCGCGCCATCACCGATCGCGACCTGGCCGGCCCCGTCAACGCGGTCGCACCGGAGCCGGTCCGCAACGACGAATACACTCGCGTACTCGGCCGGGTATTGATGCGCCCGACCGTGTTGCGCGTGCCCAGGGCCGGGCCCCGGTTGCTGCTCGGTACCGGCGGTGCTCGTGAACTCGCTTTCGCCAGTCAACGCGTAGTCCCGCAACGTCTTCTGCGGGTGGGACACACCTTCCGGCATCCTGACCTCAAGGCCGCGCTGGCTCACCTGCTCGGCGCGGCGTCCGCCGGAATGCCCGCGTTTCGTAGCGCCGACCAGATCGGAGAGCAACGCTGACGACTGCGCACCTCAAGCCACGCGGTAGTCCGGCCTCGGTGGCTTTCGTGGGCTTCGTGTCCTGGTCGCAGCAGTCGCTGTGACCGGCGTTCTCGCTTCGACACAAGCGAAATCCGTGTACAGCGCACGGGCACTTCCATCGTGGGCGCCTCTCGCGTGGCTTTTCGGTCCAGTGTGGACGGTCCTCTACCTCATGATCGCGGTGTCCGGTTGGATGTTCTGGCGGGCCAGGGTGATCGTCGAGGCCTACTGGTCCAGGGCTCGTTCGATAGCGCGGCGGGCTTGGCCCGCGGCAGTCTGGTCGTGCTCCAGCTGCATGGCCGCGTTCAGTGCCAGCCCGGCGGCGATGATCTCGAACAGCGCCTGGTCGATGTCGAACTCGGCGGGTAGTTCGCCGTTGCACACCGCCGCAGCCAGCTCCGCCCGCAGTTGTTGCCGCCAGCGTGACCACACCTCGGCCACCGCGTCGCGGACCCGGCCGGGACGGCCGTCGTACTCGCTGAGCGCCGCGGTCATCAGGCAACCGCCGGGGAGCAGCGGCGTCTCCAGGTAGCCCACGGAGTTGGCGCACACCGCGCGCAGCCGACGCAGACCCGGTGGCTCGGCCAGCGCGGGCTCGACCACGCGGTGCCAGAAGTCGACGAACGCCTTGTCCAACGTGGAGATCTGCAGCGTCTCCTTGGTGCCGAAATGCTTGTGCACACCGGACTTGCTCATCTCCAGCTCGTCGGCGAGCCGGCCGATGGTGATGCCGTCCAGCCCTTCCTCCGAGGCGACCGCGGCGGCGCGGTCGAGGATTCGGCCCCTGGTGATCTGCGCCTCGGCCGCTGAGCGTCGTGGTGACATGCGACAAGAATAGCGTACGGGCGTTCGCTATTGATTTAGAGAACGTGCGTACGCTAAATTTCGTGGCATCCACCGGAGGCGAAGGAGTGCGGGATGCGGGTGCGACGGTTGGGCTGGGCCGGGCTGGAGATCGAGGCGGCCGGGCGGCGTCTGGTGATCGACTACGTGCGGAACCTGTCACCGCTGTTCACAGGGTGGAAGCCCGGCGAGGGACTGGCGACGCCGAGCGGTGACGTCAGCGCGGCGCTGGTCACGCACCTGCACCGAGACCACACCGACGCGGCCGCGCTCGCGGACGTGCTGACGCCGGGGGCGCCTGTGCTGCGACCGGCACCCGGCCACGGCGACGACGTCGACAACGTGACGACACTGCCGGCCGAACGCGAACTGGTCCTGCACCGGCTGGCCGCCGAGGTCGTGGATGCCTGGTCCAGCCGCGAGATCGGGCCGTTTCGTGTCACGGCGATCCCTGCTGTCGACGGGTTGGGCGACCCGCAGGTGAACTGGGTGGTGGAGGCCGACGGGCAGCGGGTTTTCCACGGTGGGGACACGATGTTCCACGGTTACTGGTGGCTCGTCGCGCGCCGGTTCAGCCCGTTCGACGCGGTGTTCCTGCCCGCCAACGGCGCGGTGGTCGACGCGCCGCACCTGCAGCCGCCTAGCCCACTGCCCGCAGCGATGGACCCGAGGCAGTCCGCCGCGGCCGCGGAGATCCTCGACGCCCGGTACGCGGTGCCGATGCACTACGAGGTGGAGCAGCCGGACAAGATCGCCGGCTACGTCGAGGTCGCCGACCCGGAGAAGGAGTTCCGCGCGCACGCCGGACGGCGCGCATACGTGCTGCCCGTCGGCGAATGGTTGGACCTGACCACATGAGGCCGAACTCCGCCATGTGGATCTGGCATCGAACCGCCGTGTGAGCCGGCGAAGCGCGGGAAGGCCGGTGCCGTGCAGGATGTCTCCGACGACCGGCGCGGCTCCGCCGATGCCCGCGGTGAGGGTGATTCGTCCTGGATGTATGCGGAGCAGCAGAGCGTCACCCCGCTCGTCTCCGGCGTTCGGTGCCAGGCGAGACGAGAACATCGGCGCGATCCCTTTCCACGGTGCTGCTCGGGCAGTACCGCTGCGATCCATGGTCCGGACGGGCTCCGCGCGGGTTTGACGCGTGGAGCCCGCCTCGCCGATGGAGATTCAGATCGTCACATGCAGTTCGTGAGTCCCCAGTTGTGGGTAGCGACCGGCGGGAACTGGCTCGGGCTTACCGCCCAGCCGACGGTGGTCCCACCTGGAACCGCGGCACAGGAGCCGACGTAGGTGTAAGAGCCGTCGAATGCGACGGCTCGACCGAAGGGAGTGAGACGCAGGCGAATCGTGCCGCAGTTGTTGTAGTACACGTAAATCGTGGTGTTCGCGCCGCCGGGCTGCTCGACTGTCGTGTTGCAGGCCCGTCTCGGAGACGAGGCCTCGGCGGTATTCAGCACCCGAGCTTTGACTTCGGGGTTGGGCGCAGGGCTGGCGATCTGGGTCACGGGCCGACCGTCATCGGCGAGAGCGATACTGACGGGAACCAGTGCGACACCGCAGCCAATACCTGCAGCGAGCAGGAGGGAGCGAATTCGTGCGCTGAATGGCATAGGTTTCCTTTCGAGTCCTTGATGCGGAGTAGTCCGACGTCGATCCGTCGTCAACTTTCCTGGACTACGGCATGGATGTCCTTAGCACTCCGTCGCCGTCACTGAGCATTCAGTCGCCGATCTTTCGACCGAATGCCTGCTGCCTTTCGCGTCCAAGGGCCACACACTGGCCGTAGCCGATCATCGCGAAGCGGGAGGACAGATGCTCACCACGACCGACTTCCGGACCGATGACTTGCCTGTTTCGGACCGGGTCGACGCCTTCTTCGGCCGCCTCGGCGAGAACGTGCTCGTCAAGCTCCGCGGTGATCACCGGCCTGACCTGCGGTCAGATCAGCGCGTGCTGAGTATGGGCGGCATGGTCGTGTCGACGATGACCGGCACGGTGCCGTCGATGCTCCTTCGGCGTACGCCGGCCATCGTCGCACGCGCTGAGACGGAAGAGATTCGGCTGTCCTTCTCCGTGGAATCCCGGAGCATCGGGATCGGGAAGGACGAGGTCGTCCTCCGCCCGGGCGACTGGTCGGTCGTGGATTCCGCTCTGCTCTACGACATCCCGGTGGCAGGCGGAACCCACACCGAAACGTCAATAGGGGTGCCCTATGGTCGGATCCCCGTGCGACGGCGCCGGATAGAGCAGTTGGTCGGCCACCCGATGGACGGAAAATCCGGGTACGGCGCTCTCCTGGCCGAAGTGCTGACCCAGATCGTGCGGGACGCCGCCTCGTATCGCCCCGAGGACGCGTCACAGCTGGAGACAACGGTCGTGGACCTGGTGACCGCGCTCTGCTGCCGGACTTTGGACAGTGGCTCGTCCGTGCCGGCCGAGAGCAGGCGCCGCAATCTCGTCTTTCGGATCCGGAACTTCGTGCGAGAGAACCTGCACGACCCCGGGTTGACACCCGGCTCGATCGCCGCGGCTCACCACATCTCCCGCAGCCACCTGCACAACCTCTTCAAGGACCAGGAAGAGACAGTCGCGGCCTGGATCAGACGACAGCGTCTGGAACGGGCCGCCCACGATCTGGCCGACCCCGCCCTGCTCGACACACCCGTGCACACGATCGCGGCCCGCTGGGGATTTCCCCGGTCGGCCGACTTCACCCGAGCGTTCCGAGCCAACCTCGGAATCACTCCCCGCGAACACCGTCGGCGGCACATTCTTCCGCCCGGATAAACCAGCGGCACAACCGGCCAGCGCCCGCGATCCCCATCAGCCGAGCGTTTGCTCTTGATAGCAACACACTGCACAGTCGGGGTGAGTAGTTGAGCACTGCTCGAGTGGTTCGACGTCGTTGAGTGCGGCTGTGATCGACGTTGTGCTCCAGATCTGCGGCAGCAAGAGCCGCCGCAAAGGAACACAGCACCTGACTGCTGGAAGGTGCGGAGGCGACGTGCCGGGCTGGTTAGCCGCGCTCTAGGTGGCTGGCATGGGTTCTGGACAGTGTCCGTTCATGTTGAGATGAGAGTGTGTCCCTGTGCCCAGGTCCGACGCTCTTCAGGGGAGAGATCGGTGATCGCCCCGATGTGGCGCGGTTCGGAGGGTAGTAGTTTCGGCAATTGCCGGACCCCGACGAGGGGACTGTGCGTTCGATGTGACCATGGGGGTCGAGATGGCGGATGTTCGTCGGTGGGCAGCTGGTGCTGCCGCGTTATATGTGCTGTGGGGCCTGCTGCACATGGGGCTCGGTGTCTCGATGGTGATCGGTGGTCTCGCCGACGGTGGGCCCGGTACCGAATTGGCAGCTGAGAGCCTTCTCTTCTTCCTCTGCGTGACCGTGCTGGGTGCGCAGGCCATCTTCGTCGCGGTGGCCATGAATCGCGTCAACAGCCGTTCGGGGTATTGGCTCAATGTCGTCGTGCTCGGTGTGGTCGACGTGGCGTTCCTAATCTTTCTCGTGGTTCCCGGTCATGTCGACCTCATCGGCGGAATCGCGGGACCTGTCATCTGGCTGCTCGCCACCGTGTGCGCCACGCTGGCATTTCGCCGTGAGCCGATGAGCGTCTAGCTCACGGATCATCGAGCGCGCTCCGGACCTGGTGGCAGACAAGCGGGGGAGCACAAGCCCAGGCCTGATGGCCTGTGTCCGGGGGCTATTCAGTGTCGATTTGACGTCTGCCCACGCGCTGATCGGCTTACTTGATCAAGGGGCACGTCCGCGACGTGTCCGCTTCGGTGGTCCCGATGGTGAATCCGAGCCGCACTTTCGCTGTGCGCGCACCGCCGCCCTGCACGTGGACGCCGAGCGCGGTGCAGACGATCTGATCGATCCCCAACGGCGAGACCTCTCTGCGCGCCAGGGGCAGCGTGAGCTGGATGAGTTCGAGTTCGGTCGTCACCGTGACCCGGGGGAGCGCGGACAGCGCGATCTCGGTGTGCAGGCCCCGGCTGGGAGCGACTCCGCTGAACAGCAGCGCGAGCGCGTCGGCGATCGAACCCAGTCTGCCGCTCTTCCGTTCGTCAGGCTGCAATCGCTGCTGGGCGTCGACGAAGTACAGCGTTACGCCGGGTGCGACTCCGGTCGGGGCGTCACCGCCGGGTGTCGGCCCGTCCGGGCTCACGCCGCAGCTCGTGAGCAGCAAGCAGACGGCCAATGCTCGAAGGAGTTTCACCTGGCCTCCGGATTCCTGGGCAGCTCGAGGACGAAGCGGGCGCCGGCGCCCGGGATGTCGTCCGCGTCGAGTTCGCCACCGTGCGCGCGGGCGTTCTCCTTGGCGATCGCCAAGCCGAGCCCGTTGCCAGGGGTACGGGCGCGCCCGGTGTCGGCCTTGTAGAAGCGATCGAATACGTGCGGCAAAACCTCTTCGGAGAGCCCGGGGCCGTGGTCGGTCACCTCGACGAACACCCTGGCGGCGGACGTGGAGACGCGCACGCGGACGGGTTGCGCGCCGTGGCGCAGGGCATTGCCGACGAGGTTGGCGACGATGACGTCGAAACGGCGACGGTCGGCGAGCAGACGGATTCCGTCCGGTGCTTCGAGTTCGACCTCACCGAGCCAGGCGCGAGCACGTAGGCAGCGGCGCACGGCGTCGGCGACGTCGAATTCCTCCAGCCGTAGCTGAGCCGTTCCGGCGTCGAACTGGGAGATCCCCATCAGGTCTTCGACGAGGTTCACGAGCCGGTGGGTTTCGGTGATGGCCAGTTGCGCGGATTCCCTGGCGTCGGGCTCCATCCCGTCCGCGGTGGTCGCGAGCACTTCCACCACCGCGGTGAGGGTGCTCAGCGGGGTACGCAATTCGTGGGAAACGTCCGCGGCGAACCTCTTGGCGTCATTGCGCATCCGCTCCATCGTGGTCATCGACGTCTGCACGGACTCGGCCATGTCGTTGACGGTCATGGTGAGTTCGGCCAGTTCGTCGGCGCCCTTCGGTTCGGTGCGCGCCCCGAGGTCACCGCGGGCCAGCCTGCGCGCGGTGTCGCGAAGCTGCCGGACCGGGCGCAGGACACCGCCCGCGGCCAGCAGGGCGAGCAGGATCGACAGCGGGAGCGTGGCCGCGGCGGCGATCGCCGCGGCCCGGGTCAGGGCGTCGGTTTGCTGCCGCACACCGGTGAGATCGTGGGCGGAGTAGACCTCGATCCCCGACGGGGTGCGGGTTCCGTCCAGGGCGGTGATCACGATGGGGGTGCCGATCACCAGCCACGGGACGCCGTCCACGCTCAGCCGCTGGGTGACGAGCCGCTGTCGCGACCGGACCTCGGTGTGCAACGCTTCGGTGGCCAGGCGAGAGGCGGTCCCGTTTTCGGACCGCAGGGCCGCGTAGGTCACCAGGGTGTCCGGACCCAAAGCCGACCGCAGCCGGTCGAGTGCGTCCTGGTCCGGTGGATAGTCCAGCTGTGACGTGAGCGCGCCGAGCTGATCGGTGACGGTCTTGGTGAGCCGCTGCTGGGCGGCGTCGACCAGTGAGCTGCTCGCCGACCCGGCACTCGCCGCGCCCGCCGCCGCGGCCACCAGCACCGTGGTCAGCACGAAGGCGAGGAGCAGCCGCGCCCGCAGCCCGCGTGGCCACAGCCGCCACGCGGTCACAACGGCCCGAACCGGTAGCCGAACCCACGCACCGTCTGGACGTAGACGGGGGTGGCCGGATCCGTCTCGATCTTCGCCCGCAGCCGCTGCACACAGTTGTCGACCAGCCGCGAGTCGCCCAGGTAGTCGTGTTCCCAGACCTCCTCCAGCAGTTGCGTGCGGGTGAAGACCCGGCCGGGCGTGCGCGACAGGGTCAGCAGCAGACGCAGTTCGGTCGGGGTCAACCGCAGCGGGTCCCCACGCACGGTCACGGTCAGCGCGGCGGCGTCGATACGCAGGTCGTCGTGCACCCGTACGTCGTCGTCGGCACCAGTGCCGCGCCGCAGCACCGCCCGGATCCGCGCGTCGAGCACCGCCGGCCGCGCCGGCTTGACGACATAGTCGTCCGCGCCGACCGCCAGCCCGGTGACGACGTCGAAATCATCGCCGCGGGCGGTGAGCATGATGACCGGCACCTGGCCGTCCGCCCGGACCCGGCGGCACACCTCGAACCCGTCGATACCGGGCAGCATCACGTCGAGCACCACCAGGTCGGGCGAGGACGCGCGGAACTCCGCCAGCCCTTTCTCACCGGTCTCCGCGACGCGCACGTCATGCCCGTGCTTGGTCAGCGCCAGCTGAAGACCGCGTCGGACCAGCGGATCGTCCTCGATCAGCAATATCGACACCACCTGTCCATTATGGATACGCCGTCGACGCGCGGCGACCCCGGCGAAGTTCTGCGACAGAACTGCGACACGATTTCCACTGTCCCCGGATGTCCGGTCCGCAGCATGAAATCCATGATTCCAGCCACTCCCGAAAATCCCATAGTGTCCACAGTGCACACGGCCGACCACGGGCACCGGGTGCCGAGGGGGCGCCTGCTCGGTATCGACGTCGTGCGCGCACTGGCGCTCCTCGGTGTGTTCGTCGAGCACTTTCGGACGAACGGATGGTTCCGGGCGGGACCGGTTCACGACACCGGTCCGGCGCTGCTGAACTGGGTGAACGTCGAAACCTCCTCGCGGGCGATGAGCCTGTTCGTCCTCCTCGCCGGGGTCTCGCTGGCGCTGATGACGGGAGGATCCCGCCCCTATCAAGGGAAGCAGGCGCACACGGCCGCACTGAGAGTGGTCGTCCGCGCGGTGACGCTCTGGTTGATCAGCCTCTGCATCGACGAATTCGCTCCGTCCGTCATCGCCGTCTACGCTGTACTGCTGGTGTTCCTGCTGCCATTCACGCGCCTGCGGCCGAGGACGCTGTTCATCCTCTCCGCCGTTTCCATACCGCTTGTCACCGGTTATGCGATGTGGGTGCTTTCGGCGCATATGGATTGGATGCGGGCCGATACTCCGGAGGGTCTCGCGTTGCTGGCGCATCCGGGCAGCTGGGGCGAATACTTCGTCATGCTCGTGTCGGTCGGAAGCGGTTTCCAGTTCAGCTACGGAATTCCGCTCGTGCTGGCGGGGCTGGCGATCGGCAGGCTCGATCTGTACAGCCGGTCGGTCCGGATCAGGATGCTGGTCACCGGGCCGTGCGTCGCGCTCGGCGCCGTCGCCCTCTACCTTGTGGCGTCGAAGCTCTTCGGCGTCGACAAGCTGCTCGAACGGAGGTCGCCGGGTGATCTGGTCTGGCAAGAGGTGTTCGCGATGCCGGGCCCCGATTCCGGGTACGCCACCAGTATCGTCGGGATCGTTTTCATGATCGGTGTGGCGCTGGGATTGCTCGGCGGTTTCCTGATGCTGACGGACCGACGGATCTGGCAACGGCTCCTGTGGCCGCTCGCGGCGGCCGGTGGTATGACGATGACGTGGTACGCGGGGCATTTCCTCTACAAGGCGGCGATCGGCCAGCCGAAGACCTACTCGTTCGTGTACTTCTGCGCGATAGTGATGGTGACGCTCGCGGCATCGGTACTCTGGCGGCGCTGGATCCGGCGCGGCCCACTGGAATGGCTGGTGCACAAGGTGATCATGACCGTCGTCCCCCGTCCGAAACTGCCGTGACCCGGTCGCGCTCGGGCGTCATTCCGGCAGTCCTGGGCATCTGGAGCGGGTGAGGCAGAGGTGACGTGTTGTGAAAGCCACTTTCGCAACCTTCAACGTTGCGAAAGTGGCTTTCGCAACACATCGGCGAGGTCGCGGAGACTTACGCCTCGACAGAATCCGAAGTACCCCACGGTGGCAAGGGGGTCGAAAGCGTCCGGCTTCCACGACCCGAAGTTTGTGACCGAGCGGTCGGTCGCTGCTCGGAGCTGTCGCGACGACCGGCCGGTCACCGTGCGGTTCCTTGATGGTGACAGCCGGCCCGGTGGTAGCAGGTCCTTCGGAGGTGAGGTCCTGGTCCGCACCTGAGGGCCCGCGCGGAAGCTCGTGGTGGGGTCACAGGTGTGTGTTTTCGACACCGCCGCACCAGACGCGGCGGATGTGGCGAGTGGCACGGATGTCGGCGAGCGGGTCGCCGTCGATCAGTACCAGGTCGGCGCGCAGGCCTGGCGCAATGGCCCCTCGGTCGGCCGGCTCGAACGTGCGGGCTGCTGAGATCGCGGCTGCTCGCAGCGCTTCCGCGGTGCTCAATCCGTCGTCCACGAGGAGTTCGAGTTCGTGATGCAGGCCGGCTCCCGGCTCGGGGACTGGCGCTCCTTCGTCGAAGGTTCGGCACTGCTGCTGGAGGTGCGCGCCCGGCGGGGAGCACAGAGTTCCTCCACGAAAACCCAGGCCTCGGGTTCAAGCTCTAAGGGCGATTCAGTGTCGATTTCGACGCCTGCCCAGTGCGCGACCGACGCGTTGTCTGCGTAACCCGCACGGGAGCCGGTGTGCTCGCCGTTTCCGACGTTCGCGGTGCCGGGACGAGGTGCCCGCCGGGACGGCTTTCCGGCCGGGGCAACAGCCCGGAGGCGTATCCGGCTTGGAAGTACGCCACGGTGTCGGTCAGGATCCGGTTCAGCAGCGCCACTTTCACCGGATCCGGCTTCGGCCGCCGGGTCGCGGCGAGGAAGGCCGCCCACCACGGCACGAGATTCCCGAGCTTCGACGCCGTCCGGCCGTCCAGCGGCGCCAGGACATTCGCCACCCCCGTCCCGATGTCGGCGGGGGAAGGAGTCCCGGTGGTCACTTCGTCCTCGACCAGTTCGATCAGCAACGGGTTGTCGGCGAGGTCGATCACCTGTGCGGGCTCCGGGGCGACCGTCTGGTCGGGATTGGTGTCGAACAGCGGTGGTACCCGGCTGACGTAGGTGACCCGGTGCAGCAGCCGCCACACGCCCTGCCCGGTCAGCTGGACGTTGCGCAGGGCCACCGCGTCCGGGTCACTGCTGGAAGTCAGCCATTCCCGGTCGATCACCTGGTTGTGGAACGTGTCGCCGTTGTCCACCGAAGGCGGAAGATAGATCGACATGAACCGGTAGGCGTCGACTTTGCCGGGGCAGTATTCGGGGGTGTAGCCGGTGCCCGCGTGGTATCCCTGCAGCATCGGATCACCAGTGCAGGTCACCGCCAGGGAGAAGTCCAGCGATTCGCTCTCCGACTTGCCGACCTGGACCTTGACGTGGCCGCCGAACAACGCGTCGATAGCGCCGTACAGACCGTACTGGGCGGTGAAAGCGATCTCGCCGGTGAGGCCGGTCAGATGCGTGTAGTCGCTGAATCCCGTGTAGACACGTTCGTGGGTGGCGGAGAACTGCTCGGTTTCGGTGTGCAGGCCGCCGGACGCGGTCCAGACGTACCGGTTGGCGATCCCGCGCGCCGGGACGTCCCGGCCGAAGTCGTAGTACTGCTTGTCCTTGATGCCGTCCAGATCGGCGCTGCCTCTTTCACCGAGACTCTCCGCCTTGAACTGGTTGTACCTGCTTCGCATGTCCGTGTCGGACTTCGCTATCTTCGCGGCCAGCCGGTAGGCCTCGTCCGGCTTGAAGTAACTGCCTCTGGCGACGTCTGCCCGTGGGTAGTCGGGGTCGTTGACCAGACCGACCTTCCCGTCCAGCGTCCCGTTCTTCACGTAACGCGGGTCGATCTGGAAGGTGATGATGTTGCGGTCGGGCGGGATGCCCAAATCGGGCAGCACCACCTTGCCGACCATCGCCCCGGTGGCGTGCAACCGCATCGCGTACAGATCGGCCGTCATCGACTCGACGAGCGCGTACCCGACGTTCAGCGGCTGGTAGCGGCGGCCGACCACCGGGTTGAGGTAGTCCGACCGGTCGGTCCGCGCCTGCTCCCACATTCCCCGCAGCCCCAAAGTGTCCGTCGTGGTGCGGGTCCACGCCGACAGGTACGTTTCATCCCGCTGCCGGGCGATTTCCAGGTTCGACTTGTGCCGGGCGCCGATCTTCCCGGTACCGGCCGTGAGCAGATGTGTCCACGCCAGCACGGACGCGCTGTCCGCCCATTTCGCGGCGACCCCGGCCTTCGTGTCGATCTCCATCTTCAGCGCGGTCTTGTAGTCCGACGAGGTGAACTTGACCGACGTGCTTTCCCCGGACCGCAAGGTGACCGTGGAGGCGTCCTGATAGGAGTTGTAGCCGAACGGGCTGTCGTAGAGCGGACGGGACAGGTTCTCGCTCGGCACCGGCGGCGCACCCTCGATGTAACCGATCAGCCTCGGCTGGGTCTGTACCTGGCCCAGGTACACCAGGTCCGTCTCGCCCATGCCATAGCCGGTGGACAACGTGAGGGCGTTGTCCACGAAGAAGTAGGCCCGCCGCATCACCGCGTAGGGTGTGCCGTCCCCATGGTTCTCCATCTCCGGGTATTCGACGACGGCGGCTCTGCCGGAAAGCGGGCGCTGGAACCGGGTCCGCGGGCCTTGGTAGACGTTGGTGAGCTGAGGTCCCTCATTCGTGACCGGTGCGGTGGAGGCGACATAGCCGGGGGAGCCGACGAGATGCCCGTTCGCGCCCCGGCCGGTCAAGTCCGCGCTGGTGTTGTCCAGGGACCAGTAGCCCGCCAGGTCCGTCTCATCGCCCTTCAGCTTTCGGTACAGGGTCGACGTGACCTGGGAGCGGGTGCGTGCGGAGCGCCAGATCCGTACCTCGGCCAACGATCCGTTGAGGTTGCCCTGGTATTTTCCCGCTTCCTGTTCGTAGGCACCGACGGTGCACTGGTCGTACCCGCGATAGCCGACGACCTCGCCGGCGGGCGCGGGTATCACCGACCCGATCGGCTGACCGTCGTGGTAACACTCATACCGGCCGACGCTGTTGAGCACGCCCCACAAGTCCGTGTCGGTGAGCAGGAAGTCGTTGTCGTTCACCGAATCCGCGGCGACATTGCCGGAACCTTCGGTGAACCACCACGCTGAAACCACGCCGTCGTCGGCGTCGGCGGCCTGGTCGCGTCGCATCACCGACCGAACCTGATCGAGCGGCAGACCGATCGACCAGAATCGCAGCCCGCTCAAGGCACCCGCGAATCGCCCTTGTGCTTCCAGTGCCACCCGTCCGGCCTTCGACGGCAGGCTGCCGATGCCGAGCGTCAGCGGTGCCGAGGTATCGACGGAGGTCACCGTTTTCGTGCCGGTCAGGGTCGCCTGCGCTGTTCCGCTCGCGAAGCCGTTGACGTAGATCGTGAGGGTGCACCGCAACGCTTGCTTGCCGCTCACCTTGACCTGGGCCGAAGTCAGCGTCACCGCGATGTGGGTGGCCATGCCGTCCGGGGCGGTCGCCTTGCCCCGTACGGTCAGCCGGGTCCGGGCACCACTCGCCGGGTCGACGAGCCCGACCGTGCAGAACGGATAGCCGTCGGCGTCCAGTGCGAGCCGGAACGATTGGTCCTTCGCGGATTCTCCCCACTGCGAAAGGATGGTCTGCCACAGGCCGGTAGTGCCGACCACCTGCACCCAGCAGTCGATGCTGAACTGGCCGTCGAACGTGAGGTCGCCGGGTTCGGGGCAGACGCCGTAGGCCGGTGGACCCGAGGTGGCGCCCGCGAGGTTCAATTTCAGGGCACGGGCAGCCTGATAGCTGACGGCCACGTGGTTCCACTCGCCGGGACGCAGGCGCGCGCGGGCGCGAACCGGTGCCGTCCCGCCGACTCCCGCGACGATGCCGATGAACGGGTCGTCGTCGCTCGAGCCGACCGCCTGGGACTTGGTGAGCTTCAGTTGTGCGTCGAGCGCGGATCCGGTCGCGGTCGCGTGATTGGCGAACACCGATTTGGCCGCGGTGTGCGCCTCGGCCAACGACCAGGCTCCTTCCAGTCCTGGTTCACTCCCGGTCAGCGCGGCGGTGTTCGTGTACCGCAGTTCCGCGGGGGTCCTCGCGAACGACCAGAGACGCACATCCGACAGCGCGCCGAACATGCTGACGTGCGGGCCGATCGCCGCGCCGATCGCCAGCGTCGGTGAGGTCGACTTCGACGGTGGTTGAAGCTTGACGTTCCGCACCGTCTTGGCCAGCACGGCGCCGACGTAGATACTCAGCGTCCAGGTCCCGTTCTGCCAGGAACCGGTCGCCGCGACATGCGACCACACGCCGGCAGGCAGGGCGGTCGCCGCCGTGAGGTACTCCGACTTCGGCTCGTGGCTCTGCGGCCGGTAGCCCAGTGTCAGGTGGCGCCCGAAGTCGAGACCGAGGTTGAGCAGCGGCTTGCTTTTGCTCTTCGTGTCACAGACCTGCAGGATGCTGCCGAGCCGGTTCGTCTTGGGGCACGGTCTCGCGTCCGGTTTGATCCACGCCTCCCAGGTGAAACCGGTGGGGCCCGCGGTGAACGCCGGGTTCGAAGGCACCGCGAGGTAGGAGCTCTTGGCGTTGTTCTTCTGGATGAAGGCACCGAAGCGCACCGTGGGCAGTCCTGCGACACCGAGGTAGTAGGACGGGGTGAGCTCGCCCAGCCCTTTCGCCGGACCGTTGTCATAGGTGAACACCGTCGCCGGGTCGCTGCCCTTCGGCCGAATCCAGGCTTCCATCGTCCAGGTCGGCCGTGGTGCCAGCTGGGTGTTGGTGAGCGCGACGCTCATCGCCTGATGGCCGTTCAGCGCGAGCGCCTTCGCCTGGTGCGCGGCCAGCCACTTGCCGTTGTCACCCGTCACCGTCCGGGTGCTCGTACAGTCCGCCGCCCGCGGCTCCCGACCGAACAGCGGGCTTTCCGGTGGGAGCGCGGCCATGGCGATCATCGCCCGGCCAACGGTGCCGTCCGGTGGCGTGGGGGTCAGCGAACGTCCTTGCCAGTCCGCCGCGTCGACCTGCCCGGGCGCGAGATCGCCGACGTCGGCCGGGGTGAGCACATCGAACAGCACCGAGCCGCCGCGCAGATCCAGGGGTGTGGTGAAGGACTGGTCGGCGACCGGCCCGGGTTTCGAGTCCTCGGAGATGGCGGCGAACACCGCGTCGGCCGCGCTCCAGGCACGCAACCGGGCGACGAAACCCGCCTGCTCACGCGGAACGTTCTCGAGTTCCACGGCGGCGTGCGTCCCGATGGTGAGGGAAACCGTGCAGTGGGCCGGATCGCCGTCCGCCGGTGAGATCGTCAGCGACAGGTCCTCGGCCGCCTTGCCGAACAGCAGGATGCTGCCGCCATGGGTGCTCAACGCGTAGACGGGTGTGTCGGTCGCCGCCCGTTGATAGGAGTAGGTCGCCGGGTCCGCGTCACCGCTCAGAATCGGCGTCGCGTTGGCGGTGCCGACCGGCACCGCTCGCCAGGTCTGCACCGCGGTCGCACCGGTGTCGGAGGTGTAGCGCACGGTCAGATCCACCGTTCCGTTCGCCGCCGCGGTGATTTCGACCCGGGAGAGCGGCATGTCGGGGCGGTGGGAGACGAGTACGAGCCTGCCCGCCGAGGCCAGGGGCAACCGTGCCGAGGGCTGGTGACCGAGGAAGTCGTAGAACGGCCGTGCGCCGGACAGGACCGCCTTGTCGGCGGGATCTTCGGAGAAGGCTCCGTTGAGGATCGAGACCATGGTCCGGACGTCTCGCGGAACCCCGCCCCAGCTCTCACGCGGCAGGCCCGCGCCGGTGCCGTAGTCGATCGTCACGTCGCAGAGGTCCGGTGCGGTGACACCGCCACGGACACAGGGCGCCACGGTCGCCACCACGTTGTCGAACGTGCTGCCACTGCGCAGGGCGATCAGCGTGAACGTGCCGGTGAGGTCGTCGTCCGCCTTCCAGGGCAACGTGATCTGGGTCCTGGTCACCGTGGGGTCGAACTGGGCGACCGCGAAGGCTTCGGTGTCCGTCGAGCCGGACGGCTGGGGGAAGTAGCAGTGCACGAGCCCGTCGGCACTGTCGATGACGGTGGGTGTGGCGGCCGGTCTCGGCGTGCCCAGCAGAACCGCGCTGACCGTGCCGGCATCGGCCGAGCGGACCGCCTTGCCGGGGACGGAATGGTCGCCGGTGCTCGCGGTGAACCGGCCGTCGTGCAGCGTGCCGTCGATCAACACACAGCCGATTCCCGCCGGGAACACCGGGATGGTTCCGTCCGGCAGCACGCCGAAGTCGTAGACCGCCAGTGCCCCCGGCAGCCCGGCCCCGGTGACCGGGACGGTGACGCTCAGCCGGACCGCCCGGCGCAGGCTCGCTTCCGTGCCGGTTCTTTCCTGCTCGGCGTACAGGCTGACACCGGCGCCGGCGGTCGGCGTCAGCGCGGTGCTCTCGCCCGAGTTCCACAGCGTCGGGGTGATCGTGAAGGTGCGTGCCAGCGCAGGATCGACTGCCATGCCGCCTGTGCCGTCCTGCGGATACGAGACGAAGGTGAGGACTTCGCCGGTGACGGCGACGATGTGCCAGCGGCTGATTTCGGCATCCGAAGTGGGCGCGAGGAGGACGTCGAACCGGCCGCCGGTGATACCGGACAGAACCGGCAGCTCGATGGTGGGTTCGTGGAAGGGCTCGTCGATCATGTTGCGGAACCCGAGTTCGTCGCCGGGACCGGCCGGCGCGTCGCGGCGCTCACTGCGCCGGTACCGCACCTCCCACACCCGCTCCATCCGCCAGCCGTCAAGGGTTTCGCCGTCACGCGAGCCACTGGTCTGCTGTGGCGGAGTCCGCACCAGCGCGAAGCGATCCATGTAGAGGCTGCCGGTGGCGGACTGGCGAAAGCACGAAATGTACCTGCCGTCGGTCACGGCGCGAAAAGGCGCGTTCGCGGGCTTGGGCGCGGCGACGGCCGAGTCGACGGTGATCAGGTCCATGCCCGCGATCCGCAACAGCGGGCGGTCGTCCGCCGACGCGGTGGTATTCCCGTCAAGACGAAGTTCGTTCCAGCCCGCCCATTCCTGCGGAACGCCGGGATCCGCCCCGGAGATACGCACGTTGTAGTACAGCGTGTCGACCACGGCGGCGGCTTTTCGGGCAAGTACCACCACTGTTCCCGCCAAGGTGAGACCGATGGGATCGACGAGCGTAATACCGTTGCAGTCGGTCGAGGGCCAGGTCTGTTCCGATGTCGTCATAACCATCCCTCGGTTCGCATCCGCCTTTGTGGAATGTCGGCGACTCTTGATGCTATTGACGGCCACCCACGCGGACACCCCCCTGGAATAGTGAAAGAAGGTGACGCAAAGTTCTTTCGGGCGGTGGTCGTTGGGCTGTTCGGGATGATGGCTTTCCGACAGTGTGTTTCTCGAGGTTTCCATCCGGGAACAGGGGAAGCGAAGACGACAGCGTTCTCGGCGCGGCCGCCTCCGGATCCGCCGTATGGCGCCTGGCCCGCGGTTAGGAGTCTGTCCGGCTCACTCGTTTCCCATGCCCGGTCGCGCCGACGGCTGCGGTGGCGATTGTGCGGAAACCAGGAGCCCACGGTTTCCGTAGCCGGTGGACGAGTTCACCACCACACCGCGGGCGGACCGCTACGCGGGATCTTTCTCCGAACTTGGCCGTGATCTTCGACCGGTCGGCCTCGGTGGTCAGGAATCTGTTGTGAGGGTGGGCATTCCTTCGCGTTCGGGCCGGCCTGACCGCAGCGGGAAGCGACGAGCTTCAGCCGCGTTGGGGTCAGCGGAAGTCGGGCGGCCAAGCAGTTCGCGTGCGTTCCTCGAACCGCGGCGGCCGAGGATGATCAAGAAGTCGACGACGGTCCCCACCCAAGTGACCTGCCTCGGCTGCCCGTCCATATTCTGTCGCGGCCCAACGCTAAAGCAACATTTTGTTGCTATAGTGGGGGGCGACCCGAGGGGAGACATGATGAAGATCCTGATCAGTGGCGCGGGAGCGGCTGGGCTGTGCGCGGGCACCAACCTCGCGCGGGCCGGGCACACGGTGGAGATCGTGGAGCGGGCGGCCCATCTGCGCGTCAACGGCTCACCCATCGACGTTCGCGGCGACGCGCTCGAGACCGCGCGCGACATGGGCATCCTGGACGCGGTACGCGAACACCGGATCCCGATGACCGAGCAGACCAGGTTCGTCGACCGGTCCGGCGCGGCCGTCGCCCCTTTGGCAGGGCAGGAGATCAACGATTCCCCCGAGGACATCGAGCTCCCTCGCGAAGATCTGATGACCATCCTGCGGCAGGTCCTGCCCGAGCAGGTGGACCTGCGCTTCGAGGAGTCCATCGTGACGCTGGCCGACGACGGGAAACGGGTCGCGGTCACCTTCGCCTCCGGCCGTGAGGGTGCCTACGAACTCGTCGTCGGCGCCGACGGAGTGCACTCCGCGGTGCGCCGGATGGTGTTCGGCCCGGAGAAGGAGTTCACCGAGCACCTCGGGGTGTACGTCGCGATCGGGGACGCGCCCGGCCAGGCGACGCCCGGCCATCGCACGACGGAGATCCTCAACCTGCCGGGGCGCTTCGCCGGCGTGGCCCGCTACCGTGACAAGGCGCTGGGAATCTTCGAGTTCCGGTCCGGGCCGATCGACTACGACCACCGCGACTTGGGCGCGCAGAAGCGCATCCTGGCCGAGGCCTTCGCCGGCATCGAGGACTGGAAGGTCCCCGAGCTGCTCAAGGCCGCCCAGGACGACCCCGAGCTCTACTTCGACGCGATCGCCCTGATCCACCTGCCTGCCTGGCACCGGGGCCGGGTCGTGCTGATCGGGGACGCCGCGCACTGCGCGACCCCGATGGCCGGGCGCGGCACTTCGCTGGCCCTGCTCGGGGCGTGGACGCTCGCCGAAGAGCTCGATCGCCACGGCGACGACCTCGCGGCGGCCTTCAGCGCCTACGAACAACGCCAACGCCCGTACGCCGCGGCGGCCCAGGAGTTCGCGCGCGGCGGGGCCGACCTCATGGTTCCCGCCACCTGGGAAGCCATCGAAGCGCGTGACACCCGGCTGCGCTTGGCCTGGCCGCGGTAGCCGACGTGGCTTCCTCACCGGTGATTCGCCGTAATACGAAGGAGTGGTCATGCGACGCAGTCCCCGCGAAATGATCGAAGAGGTCCGCCGGATGATCGCCGGTGACGGGCCCGAGTTCTCCAGCCTGTTCGCGACCGACGGGGTGGTCCGGTATCCCTTTGCCCCGCCCGGAAAACCCGCCGAATTGCGCGGACGCGAGGCGATCCGGGAGTACTACCGGGCGGGCGAGTCGAGCAAAGGGCTGCTCGACATGGCCGACGTGGAGGTGGTGGTGCACCAGACCGACGACCCGGAAGTGGTGATGGCCGAGTTCAGCCACCATGGTTGGTCACATGCGACCAAAGCGCCGTACGAGTTCCGGGCGCTGGCCGTGGTCCGGGTGCGGGACGGCCGGATCGTAAGCTACGACGACTACATCGACTCGATCGCGATGGCGCGGATGCTGGGCCGGACCCAGGAGCTGGCCGACGCGCTGACCGAGTAGCCCGCTCGAGACGACAAAGTGAGGAGCCAGGCCGACCTCATGGTCATCGCCATCCGGAAAGCCGTCGAGACGCGCGGCGCAACCGCTTCGGGCTGCCGTCCGTGACCGACGACGGCCCCACGCCAGAACCGGCCCGCCGCCCGGGCGGGCGCACCGCCCGGGTGCGGCGCCGGATTCTCGAGGCCGCCGCCGAGCTGATCGCCCGCGACGGGACCGGCGGCCTGCGCTACGACCAGGTCGCCGAACTCGCCGAGGTCAACAAGACCAGCGTCTACCGCAACTGGCCCGACCGCACCACGCTGGTCGCCGACGCGCTCGCCACCTTCGGCGCCGACGCCGCACCCTTGCACGACACCGGCGACATCGACGCCGACCTCGTCGACTTCCTCGAAGTCCTCGCCGCCGCCACCGCGAGCCCGCAGGGCCGGGCGCTGCTGACCGTGGTGGCCTCGGCGCGGGAGGACCCCGATTTACGCGCCATCGTCGACGAGGTCTTCGACCAGCGGCAGGCGACCCTGCGAGCCCGCCTGCGAACCGCGGTCGAACGCGGCGAGCTGCCCGCCGTGGACCTGTCCCTTCTCGGCGCGATCCTCACCGGGCCCGTCCAGCTGTTCGTCAGCCGCGGTTCCCGCACGTTCACCCGAGCCGACGCGCACCAGGTGAGCGCGATCGTGCTCGCCGGCGTGCGCGCCGCCGCCCCGGGCAAGCTCGACATCGAAGAAGCCTGACGCCGTCCGGGCCCCTGGCTCCGATCGGCGAACTCCTGCATATTTCCGGCAAGACCGCCGCGCCATTATCGCTTTAGCGCGTTGAATACTTGCGGGTGGTGAAGGCGGTCGAACCGCCTTCACCACCCCTCGGATTCCGGGCTAGCGGAGCTGAATTCCGCCCTTTGCCACATTGCCCCGGTTCGTGCAGTCGGCCACGGAACCGATGTACACACTCTTCGGCACCGTCGTCCAGATCCCATAGGTGGTGGTGCCGTTGCCGCACTGCGCGACCGCACGGTACTCCCCGTATCCCGCGGGCAGGCGGGAGCACTTGACGTGGAAGTTCACCCCGCTGGCACTGGTGTTGTAGGTGCAATCTGCGGTGACGGTGGCGCCGGCCACGCCGGGCAGCACCGTCATCGCGCCGCCGACGAGAACGGCCAGGGTCAGCAGCGAGTTACGAATTTTCATCTGTTTCCTTCCCCAGAAAACGACTTCGCCGAAAAGCGAGCCTCCATGTCCATCGGTGGCGCTACGCGAAGCCGCTCGATTGACATTACGTGCCGAAGCGTAGCAGGCACTGATCATCTCGTGTCAAGGAAAGGAAATTGCCCGCACTGTCGAACCGTTCAGTTTCGAATGTCTTGGGAATGGCATGACAAAACAGGCCTCACCCGATCGGAGTCGAGCGGCGATGACCAAGCGGGCCGTCGCTGGCTTGCTGTTTTCGTGCTCGCTGCCCGGCCGGCTTGGTCATGTCACTGGATGGGCTCAACTCCTCAGTGCGATCCCTACCGGGCGGGTCAGCAGCAGCGACAACGTGTGCGCGCGTCCGGACGCGAGGTCGATCCGGGCCAGGAACGGCACACCGTGGACTCGAACGGCCGCGACGGCCTTGTAGTCGGCGGGGTCGTACCCGCCGGATTTCGCCGTTCCGGCGATGTCGAAGCCGTTGACGGAGCCGATGTCCAGGCCGAGTCCGCCGATCGTGGTGAGCGTGCCGGTGTTGGGGGAGACCACCGGGGTCTCGCCGGGAAGACTGCCCTGTTTGACGAGGGTGTCCTGGTGGGAGTCGAGCCCGTACAGCGCGGTCGACGTCGCTCCGGCGACGCTGTTGGTGTAGCCGGAAGCGGCCACGCGCGGGGTCTTCGCCGCGTCCGGGTAGCTCAACGGTGTGTCGGTGGCGGCGATCGCGCCGGTGTCGGGATGCAGCCGAAGGTTGACGCCGTTGTCGGTCACGACCCTGATCCGGTCGACGACCGGGTTGAAGTCGAAGCCGATCGCCTTGCCGCCCAAGGCGATCCTCGAACCGACCGGGGTGGCCTCGGCTGTCTTGGCGTCGATCCGGTACAGCTGTCCGGAACCGGAGAGCGCATAGAGGGCGCCGGTGGCGGGGCGGGTGTCGAGGCCGATCAGCCGGTCGCCCTTGGCCAGGCCGCTGACCCGCTTGGACCACGTGGGCAGCAAGGGCCGCGCGCAATCGTGTCTGCTCAGCTTTCCGTTTTCGCTCAAGATCAGGACTTCACAGCGATCGTGCTTCCCGGTCGGCGACGCGAAGGCGGCGGTGCCGCTCGCCATGAGGGCCAGCGTCACGCCTCCGGTCACCAGCGCGCGGGTGGTTCTGCGCATGTCAGCTCCTGTCGTCGAGAAGGGATCTACGGCCGGTGCATACGGCCGCGGCGCTCCCGGCGTTCACCTGTTCCGGAGAAAATCCGCGATCCGGTGAACTTCCGCCGCTTCTGCTCCGAACACAGTCGGGCAGGAGGGACGCGGGATGGGTGGATCGGCAGGTGGCGGCCTCGGTCTGACCGGGGAGCAGGCGCTCCGCGCGGTGTACAACGCGCACGGACCGGAGCTGTACCGGTTCGCGATGCGGCAGCTGAACGACGACGGCGCGGCCCAGGACGTCGTGCAGGAGGTGTTCTTGCGCGCGTGGCGAGCGGCGGAAAGGTTCGACCCCGAGGTGGCGAGCCTGCGGGTGTGGTTGTTCGCCATCGCGCGGAACGTGATCGTCGACGAGATGCGCCGCCGGTCGGTGCGCCCGGCGAACCGGTTCGGGCTGGCCGAAGAACCCGCGGAGGCGGGGTTTGACGAACGGCGGATCAACGCCTGGCTGGTGGAGGAGGCGCTGCGCCGGATCTCCCCGGATCATCGGGTTTGCCTGGTCGAGACGCACCTGCGGGGCAGACCGTACGCGGAGGTCGCCGCGGAGCTGGGCATCCCGATCGGCACACTGCGGACCAGGCTCTTCTACGGGTTGCGGGCACTGCGCGTCGCGATGGAGGAAATGGGGGTCGAGCTGTGAAACCCGACGATCATCGCGTCCTGCGGGAAACCTTGGGCGCCTACGCGCTCGACCAGCTCGGCGAGCACGAACGGCTCAAGCTCGACGCGCATCTGTCCGGCTGCGCGGAATGCCGGTCGGAGCTGCGGAGCCTGAGCCCGGTCGTGCACGCGCTGAGCCTGGCCGAAGCCGGACATATCAGTGATCAGGAGCAGGTGACCGTCCCACCCGGTCTCGGCGACGCGGTCGTGCGCCGGATCGCCGCGGAGCGGCGCCATCGCCGCCGTCGGCCGCCGCGCTGGGCGGCGGCCGCGGTGTTCGCGTTGGTCTGCGGTTTCGGGGCAGGCTGGCTCATCCACCCGGGCACCCCCGCGCCGGGTCCGTTCGAAGCCGTGCAGGTGACCACCTCGGTGCCGGCGATCCACGCCTCCGCCGGCCTGGTGCCCCACACCTGGGGGGTCGAGATCAAACTGACCGGCACGGGCTTCGACGCGGACAAGCGCTATCGCGTCGTGGTCGTCGACGAGACCGGATCCCAGGCGGACGCGGGCGAGTTCATCGGGACGGGCACGGTGGAGATGCGCTGCAACCTCAACAGTTCCGTGCTGCGTGCCGGCGCGGACGGGTTCCGGGTGCTCGACTCCCAGGGGCAGGTGGTGCTCGCCTCCGACTTCTGACGTCCCGGCGGCCGCTGTCGGTTCGTCGGCGGAACCGGGCTTCGTGGAGGGATCGACGGCCATGACCGACGCTGGACCGCTGGGCCCGGCGAGGCCGCGTTCATGGCCGCGGCCCGGTCCGGCGATCGGCGCGGTTCGACGCCGCCGGCAAACCATGGCTGGACCTGCCGCCGACGCTGTGACCCCTAGCGCCTCGTCTCGTATCGGGTCAGCAGCACGCCGCCGGGAAACGTGCGGGTCTCCACCAGGGTCAGGTTCACCCAGCTGTCCAGCGCGGTGAAGAACGGTGTGCCGCCGCCCACCAGGACCGGCACGGTGACCAGCACGTACTCGTCGATCAGCCCGGCCCGCATGGCCGCCCCGGCGAGTGTCGCGCCGCCGATGTCCATCGGATCACCGTCCTCGGCCTTGAGCCGGGTGATCTCGGTGACCGCGTCGCCGGTGACCAGGCGGGTGTTCCAGCCGACCGTGCCGGCCGTCGAGGAGAACACCACCTTCGGCATGTCCCGCCAGCGGCGGGCGTACTCGATCTCCGCCGGGGTGGCGCCGGGCCGCTGGTCGGCGGTCGGCCAGTGGGAACTCATCGTCTCCCACAGCTTGCGCCCGTACAGCGCCAGGCCGGTCGCCGCCACCCGGTCGGACCACCACCGGAACAGCTCGTCGCCCGGTGACGAGTCCGGCCCCTCACCCCCGCTCCAGCCGAGGTCGTCGCCCGGCGCGGCGATGTAGCCGTCCAGGGTCACATTCATGCCGAAGGTCAGTTTCCGCATGGCGTCAGTCTCCTGTGAGTTGATCCCACACGTACAGACGGTCGCGGCGCGAAAACCTCATCGGTGGGGAGCAGGGAGGAGGCATGGCCCGAACGCCCGGAATCGGCACGACCCGGCGTCGGCGGCCGGTATGGTCACCGCGCGAGGTTTGCCGGGTTCGACGGTTGGCGAGGTAACGGGTGGCGAGGGAAGCCGGGCGGTTGCTGACCGGTTTCGGGCACCTGCTCGTCGCGATCCTGACCGTGGATGTCCTCGGCTCGAGCAATCTGGTGCGGGGCCTCGAATCCCACGACCTGCCCGCCGCCCAGTTCGCCGCGCTGGCCGCGCTGACCGCGGTGCTGGCCGTCGAAGTGGTGCTGGTCGTCCGGCGGCGGCCGTGGGGCGTGGCGCGGTGCCCCGCCGTCGCCGTCGTGCTGGCCGCGTCCGCGCTGGCGTACCTGGCCCTGCCGGACGGCAAGACGGCGACGACGGTCAGGTGTTCGCCCGGCGGAGGCGTTCGGCCACCTGCGCGCGGACGGTGTCCGGTGAACCCGGGGGAGCGCCGTGCAGCGCTTCCCAGCGGACGTCGTGCGCCGCCGGCCAGAGGCTCGCCGCCCACGCGACCTCCTGCTCCTCGGCGGTGAACCGGCGGCCCCGGATGTCCTGATAGGCCGCCAAGAACGCCTCGGAGCTTTCGATCGGCGGCAGCAAAGCGGGCCCGGTCTTGGGAAAGACCGCGCTCGCCGCTCCCGCCAGCGCCGCTTCCGGTTGCCACGCCAGGCTGTCCCAGTCGTGCACCGCCCAGATGCGGCCGTCGTGCCAGCGGAGGTTCTGCGCTTCGAAGTCGGCGTGGCCGAGCACGCGGGGCAGGTCGGCGGCGCGCAGACGTTCGCGGATCCGTTGGGCCGTCTCGACGACGTACGCGGGCACGGCGTCCTGATCCCGGTGATCGAGGTCCTCGATGGACGGCCACAATCCGGGATCCGTGTGGTCCCACCGTATCCAGCGGGGATTCGGTAGCGGCGGAGGGATGGTCACGTCGGCCAGCCCGGTCATCAGCCGGGCGAACACCGCCGCGTAGCGCACGGCGACGTCCGGGGAGTCGCCACGCAGCAGTTCACCGCCGGGCCTGGATTCCTCGGCGTGCACGGCCAGCGTCCCCACCCCCGTCGCGGGCGTGAGCGGCCGGGCGCACGGAAAACCCCGGTCGGCCAACCGGGCCTGCGCGGCGACACACGACGCGGCGCGGCCGTCGTCCTCCCGCGCCTTCACCACGACGTCGCGCCCGGTGGCCAACCGCAGCCCGAACACCGCCGATATCGACCGTGCCTCGAACAGCACGGCGACCGGCTCGGCTCCCAGATGTTCCGCACACCAGGCCGGCAGCCAGTCCGGCGTCTCCTCCAGTTCGGCCCCGGTCACGTAGGGGACCGTAGCGCGAGACCGCACACGTCGCTCAGTTCGCCAGCGCCGCGCCGAGGGTGCGCGCGGCGCGGGCGACGGTGTCGGACATCGTGACGGGCGACTGCGGCGGCGCGAGCACGATCGCGATCGAGCCGACCGTCCGGCCCGTCGGCAGCCGGACGGACGCTTCGACGGCGACGCGTTCGTGTTCCGCTTGCCAGGTGGGGCAGAAGCGGCCGGTGCGCTGGGGCACGGTCGATCCGGGCCGGAGAAGGACGCCGTCCTCCGGCCGGGTGAGGCTGGCGGCGGCGATCAGGATACGGCCGTCGCAGGGGACGGCGAGCACCGAACTGGCCCGGGTGGCCGCGGCCAGGCGCCGGAGTTCGCCGCGCGCGAGTTCCAGCAGCCGCGGATAGGGCTGCCACGATTGGCCGAGCCGGAATGCCTGCGCGCCGACGCGATAGCGGTTTTCGCTGCGCTGGACAACCTCCAGTGCGGTCAATTGCTCGAGTAATCGGTATGCCGTCGATTTCGGTAACGAACAGGAATTGGCCAGCTGGGTCAATCCCGCTTCACCTTGATGTCGTACCAAGGCATCCAATAGGGTGAAGGCGCCTTCGAGGACGCTTCTGGGTCTTCTCCTGGTCTCCACTTAAATCCCCTCGCGCGGTCCGTTGGGCGGAATCCTTGCTGACAAGGCCATGCCGCCGGTGTCAGGCTGGAAGCACCCCGGTCCGTATCTTCGGTCAAAAAGCGCGGACTGGGAAGAGTACGTCCACCGAACGGAAAGAGGTTCCGGCAAAATGCGAAGATCCATTCGGCTGGGGATGGCATTGGCGGGTCTGCTTGCGGGTCTGCTCGTAATGCCACCGGCCGCGGGTGCGGACGATATCGGTGTCGCCGCCTCGCCATCGTCTCAGAAGCCCGCCGCGGATTTCGACGGCGACGGGTTCGCCGACAAGGCGGTTTGGCGTCCCGGTAACGGTGTCTGGTACGTGATCCGCAGCAGCAACGGCAGTGTCGTGACCCAGCAATGGGGTGTCTCCGGCGACGTGCCGGTGGCCGCGGACTACGACGGCGACCATCGGGCCGACTTCGCCGTGTGGCGGCCGAGCAACGGTATTTGGTACATCATCCAGAGCAGCACCGGCGCGGTGGTGACCCAGCAGTGGGGCGTGTCCGGCGACGTTCCGCTGACCGGCGATTTCAATGGTGACGGCCGCTCCGATTTCGCGGTGTGGCGACCGAGTAATGGCACCTGGTACGTGCTCGGTATCGCCACGGTGCAATGGGGTGTGGCCGGCGACGTTCCGGTCGCCGGCGATTTCAACGCCGACGGGCGCGCCGACTTCACGGTTTGGCGGCCGAGCGACGGCGTCTGGTACGTGCGGGGAATCGCGACCCAGCAATGGGGCGTCGCGGGCGATATTCCGGTGGCCGGTGATTTCAATGCGGATGGCCGCTCGGATTTCGCCGTTTGGCGACCGGGTAACGGTGTCTGGTACGTGCTCGGTATCGCGACCCAGCAATGGGGCGTCGCCGGTGACGTGCCCATGGCGGGCGATTTCGGCGGCGATCCGCGGGCGGACTTCGTGGTGTGGCGGCCGTCGAACGGCACCTGGTACGGCCTTGGCCTGTTCACCACCCAGTGGGGGACACCGGGCGACATCCCGGTCTGAGCCGTGAACGGATACTCCGTCTTCCGCTCGTGGAAGGCGGAGTATCCGTCAAGAACCGACTCTCGTGTCGCGGAGGTCGGGCATGTCCCTCAATTGCCTGCGCGAAGTGATGTCGAGCTTGCGGAAGATGTTGCGGAGATGCGCGTCCACCGTGCGGGGGCTGAGGAACAGGCGGGTGGCGACTTCCTTCGAGGTCGCGCCCGCCGCGACCTGGCGCGCGATATGCGTCTCCTGCATGGTCAGGTGGTCGTAGGAACGCCCGGAGCGGCCGCGCGCGATCTCCCCGGTCGCGCGCAGCTCGTCGGCGGCCCGCCGGGTGAACGCTTCCAGCCCGATCTCCGACAGCTGTTCGTGCGCGGCGCGCAGGTGTTCGCGCGCCTCGCGGCGGCGTCCCGCGCGGCGCAGCCACTCGCCGTACCGCAGCCGCGCCCGCGCGAGGTGCACCGCGAGCGGGCCGTCCACCAGGTACCGGAGTGCTTCCAGGTGGTCGGATTCCGCGTCACTGACCATGGCCCGCGCGCTCGCCGCGATGCCGAGGGCGAAAGCGGTTCCGGCGGGTTCCGTGCGGTCGGTCAAGGAATCCAGCGCCGACCGGGCGACGGAATCCTTCCCGCACCGCACCGCGGCTTCCACGAGTTCGGGCAGCGCGATGCCGGTGAGGAAAAGGTCGCCGCTCGCCACGGCCCGGGTCGCCGCGTCCAGCGCGGCCGGGTATTCGGCGAGTCCGTTGTACAGCACGGCCGTCGCCCAGTGGGCGTTCGCGGTCAGCTGCCCGTTGCCGCGAGTCGTCGCTTCGGCGAACAGGTCGAGTACTTCCCGGCGGCGGCCGCGCATCGCCGCCAAGTGCACGCGCGGGTACAGCTGCGGCGGATCGCCGACGGCGTCCGCGATCGCCTCCTCTTCCGCGATCGCGGCCATCGCCCGCCCGAAGTTACCGGTGAGCACCGCGTGCAGCGCCACCTGGGACAGGCCGAGCCGGATGGTCATCGGCGATCCCGTGTCCCGTCCGGTCCGCACCAGCCAGTCGACGATCGTCGCGTGCAGGCCGATGTCCCACAGTTCGCCCGCGAGCACGGTGGCCAAGGCCGGTGTCCTGGTCCAGCCCGCGTCGTCGCCGGTGAGAACCCGGCGGAGCGCCGGCACACCGGCATGGTGACCTTCGGTGGTCAACCGCATCAACGCGTTGAGGAGATCCGGCGGTCCTGACGACGGCGGCGCCGAGCGGGCCGCGTCGAGAACCCGGTCCAGCACTCCCGCGGCCCGGCCGACCACGAGCCCCATTTCCAGTGCCGTGATGAAGGATTCGCGTGACCGCGCCGGATCGACGGCGGCGAGCCGCTCCGCCGCCCGCAGGATGAGTTCCGGCCCGCGGACGGCCCCTTCCGCGCCTTGGACGAAGGCGATCCGCCCGCGCAGCAGATCGACCGAGGCGTGCTGGCGGACGCCCAAGGTCTCGGTGTCGACGCTGGCCAGCAGCTCCGCCGCCGCGTCCGTGGCGCCCGCCTCCAGCGTGGTCCGCGCGGCCGCGAGTGTGCGCTCGGTCTGCTTGTCAGGATCGAGGGAAAGCGCCGCCGCGCGTTCGAGGAAAGCGGCGGCGGCCGCCACACCTCCGCGTGCCTGCGCGCGCGACGCCGACAACTCCAGCTCCACCGCCACCTCTTCGTCCGGCCCGGAGGTGGCCTGGGCCCGGTGCCAGGCCCGGCGGTCTCCGGCGGTTTCGGGGTCGGTGACCTCGGCCAAGGCCCGATGGGCCGTGTGGCGCTGCTCCGGTTCGGCCGCGCGGTACGCGGCGGAGCGCGCCAGCGGATGGCAGAAGCGCGCCCGCGTGTCGAATCGGATCAGCCCGGAGGCCTCGGCCGCGGCGCTCGCGGCGGGCACGTCGATGTCCAGCCGCCGCGCGGCCGCCCACAGCAGGCCGGGATCGCCGGTGGGATCGGCGCTCGCGAGAGTCAGCAGCCGCCGCGCGTCCACGGGCAGCTCCGCCATCCTGGCGCGGAAACTCCGTTCGATCCGGCTCGCGATCGGCGACGGCTCCGGCGGTGCGAAACCGCCCGCCTTCGGCAGCTCGATGAGCGCGAGCGGGTTGCCGCGCGCCTCGGCGAGCAGGCGATCGCGCACGCGCTCGTCCAGCGTCACGGTCTTCTCCCCGGCCAGCAGGGCACGCGCGTGCGTATCGCTCAAGCCACCGACCGTCAGTCCCGGCAGGTCGTCCAGCCCGCGAACCGGGTCCTGGTCACGCGCGGCGAACACCATCGCGATCGGTTCGGCCGCGATCCGCCTCGCCAGGAACGTCAACGCCCGCGCCGACGCGGTGTCCAGCCAGTGCGCGTCGTCGACGACGCACAGCATCGGACGCGTCCCCGCGGCGGTCGACAGGAGTTCGAGCGCGGCGAGACCCACCCGGAACGGGTCCGGCGCGCCGTCGGCCAGCCCGAAGGCGACGAGGAGGGATTCGCGGTAAGGCGCCGACAGCGTGTCGAGGTGCGCCAGCGCCGGGACGCACAGCTGATGCAGTGCCGCGAACGGCAGTTCACCCTCGAACTCCGACCCCGACGCGCGGATGAGCTGGAACTCCTCCGCCGTCACTCGTTCGACGTGCTCCAGCAGCGCGCTCTTGCCGATACCCGGCTCGCCACGGAGGACGAGCACCCCGCCCTCGCCCCGGCCCGCCGCGTGGACCAGGGCGAGGAGGCGATCGATCTCGGCTCGTCTGCCGACGAGCGAACGGGGGGACGTCGTGGGCATGGCCTGAACCCTAGCGAGGCGAGCTAGGTGATTGTCACCGACGCGAGCGGACGGACGCCCGCGGGATCGTTGCGGCATGACAGTACGAGCGACGAAACGGATCCCACGCGGGGTGGCGATGCTCGGCCTCGCGAGCGCCATGTTCCTGGTCATCCTCGACGCCGCGATGGTGAACCTGGCCGGATCCACGATCCGGCAGGGCCTGGCGCTCAGCGCCGCCGAACTGACGGTGGTCGTGGACAGCTATCTGGTGACGTTCGCGGGGCTGCTGCTGCTCGGCGGCCGTCTCGCCGATGTGCTCGGGGCCAGGAGGGTGTTCCTCACCGGAATGGCCGTCTACCTCGCGGCGTCGGCCTTCTGCGCGCTGGTCACCAGCGGCGAACTGCTGATCGCCGGGCGGATCGGGCAGGGGATCGGGGCGGCGATCCTGATGCCGGCCGCGCTCTCGCTCGTACTCGGCCTCTACTCGTCGCCCGCGGAACGCACCCGGGCGATGGGGATCTGGGGCGCGGTCGCGGGAGCGGGCAGTCTCGTCGGCGTCTTCCTCGGCGGAACGCTGACCGAACTGCTCGGCTGGCAGTCGGTGTTCGTGGCCCCGGTGCCGTTCGGCGCCGTCGGGGCGATCGTCGTGTGGCGTGCCGTGCCGCCGGTGCCCGGCAGGCCTGGCCGGTTCGACGCGCTGGGCGCCGTCACGATCACCCTCGGGATCTCCGGGCTCGCGCTGGGCATGGTCTCGGCTTCCGACGCCGGCTGGACCGCGCCCGGCACGATCGCCGGTCTCGTGACGGGACTGGTCTCCCTGACGGCGTTCGTGTTCGTCGAGCGGCGCTCCTCGCGTCCCCTGGTCCCGCTGGGCGTGTTCCGCCGGAAGCCGGTGGTCACCGCGAACCTGGTGATGGTGCTGATCGGCGGAACCCTGACCAGCCTGTTCTTCTTCCTGCCTCAATACCAGCAGGACGTACTCGGGATGAGCCCGCTGGCGACCGGCATGGCCCAGCTCCCGCTCGCCGTCATGATCATCGTGGGCAGTGTGCTCGCGCCGATGCTGGCGAAACGGATCGGCCCCGCCCGCGCCCTGCCGTCCGCCCTCGCCGTACTGCTGGCGGGATTCCTTTGGCTGGCCTTCGATCCGACGACCAGCGGCTTCTCCGTCAGCCTGCTGGGCGCGTTCCTGCTGATCGGCGCCGGGCTCGGGCTGGGCGCCGTGAACGCCACCGCGATGGCGGTCCGCGACAGCGCGGACGGTGAAGCGGGCCTGCTCAGCGGCCTGGTGAACGCCGCGCAGCAACTGGGCGGCGCGGTCGGGCTGGCCGCGCTCGCCGGAATCGCCATCGGCGCCGCGGGAACACACGGGGACATCTCGTTCACGACCGCTTTCCTCGGCGAAGCCGCGCTCGTCGTCATCGCCCTCGCGGTATCGCTCTTCTCCGCCCGCCGTTGATCTCTGTCGAGAAAGGACAATCCACAATGGACACAATCCTGGTGACCGGCGCGACCGGAACCATCGGATCCGCCCTGATTCCCGCCCTGCGAGCCCGTGGGGTCGCCGTCCGCGCGACGACCCGGGACCCCGCCCGTTCCGTTCCCGGCGCCGAGACCGTCGTCGCCGACCTGCGTGACCCGGAAGCGGTCGGCGCGGCGCTGAAAGGCGTCGACGTGGCCTTCCTCAACAGCCCTTCCGCGCCCGACGCCGCCTCGCTCCAGATCCGGTTCGCCGACCTCGCCAAGGACGCCGGTGTGCACCGGCTCGTGCTGCTCTCGCAGTACGCGGCGCGCGCCGACTCGCCGGTGCGGTTCCTGCGCTGGCACGCCGAAGTCGAGGCGCACGTCCGATCGCTCGGGATCGAGTACACCGTGCTGCGTCCCAACCTCTACTTGCAGGCGTTGCGCGCCTTCGCCGGCACCATCGCACAGGGGTTCTTCGCCGCACCCATCGGCGACGCCGCCGTCAGCGCCATAGACACCAGGGACATCGCGGACGCCGCCGCGGCCGTGCTCACCGGCACGGGGCACAGCGGCCGGACCTACACGCTGACCGGACCGCGTGCCGTGACCCACGGCCAGATCGCCGAGGCGCTCTCGGCCGCCACGGGGCGGAACGTCACCTTCCACGACACCTCCGCCGAGCAGTTCGCCGCGGCGCTGAGCGGTTTGCTCCCGCCGTGGCAGATCGACGGCCTCCTCGAGGACTACGCGCACTACGCCAGGGGTGAAGCCGCCGAAGTGCACACCGCCGTCGCCGACCTGACCGGAAATCCCGCGCGCGACGTCACCGACTTCACCCGCGACCACGCCGCCGATTTCCGTTCTGTGTGAAAGGGAACCCCGATGATCTACCACTGCATCCGGTTCACGCTCAAGGCAGGCATCTCCGAAGAGGAAAAGACCGCGGGATTGGCGCGGATGGGAGAGCACATCCACGCTATTCCCGCGATCAAAGCTCGGGTCGTCGGCCCTGACTTCGGGGGCGAATTCGACTACGGCGCCGTCACCGTGCTCGAAGACATCGAGGCTTACGAGGAGTACATGAATCACCCGGCGCATCTCGAAATGGACCGGGCCGGACTTCCGCTCGTCGACGCGTTCGTGTCTTACGACATCACCAATGACCCGGATCCGGAGATCGGTGCGAAGATCGCCGACGTGCACCGGCGCCGGTTCGAGAACGTGCCCGACGTGGCCGGGCTGGTCGCCGATCTCAACGAGTACAGCGGCAGTGCCGCACCGGGCAGGCATGGGCCGCCTACCATCCCGTCCGGCGATCCTCGCCGCGATTAGTCGACTAATTGCTTCAGGGTAGTCGTCGGCTCGGGCTTCGGGGTGGCTTGAGCCCTCGCATTTAGTCGACTAATTGCGAGGAGTTTCGGGGCGTCCCTCTCGAGGCGATCCATCCATCGGTGTTGCGTGTTCGGTCCGGCTGGTCGCTAGCCCGTACGCCTGCTGTCATTATGCGGTTGCTTGAGCCCGCAGTTAGTCGGCTAATTGCGAGGGGTCTTGGCACGTCGCTCAAGGTGATTCAGGTCGGCGACTGATTCACCCGTCGGTGTTGTGCGTTCGAATTGGCTGGTTGCTTAAAATTACGAACACGTGTTCGATTGTTTTGGGGTATTATGGAGGGGTGTCCGAGACCTTCCTTCCCGAGTTGCCGCAAGATCTGTGGCGCGCTGGCAAGCTGGAGCTTGCGCATGGTGTGCAGCAGTCTTTGCGGGTGATTCGGATGGCTACCGCCGGGTTGGGGCAGTATCTGGCGGAGGTCGAGTCTCGGGGCGTCAAAGGCTTGTACGGGTATGGGTCGACGGCTGCTTGGTTCGCGGATGTGGCGGGACTGTCGCGTGGTGAGGCTCAGCCTGTGGTGAACCGCGCGCTCGCGTTGAACCCGACCCACGCGTTGGACGGAACCGAAGTTCCGCCTGTCGCGCCCGCGACCGCGGCTGTCGCCGCTGAAGGTTTGGTCGGGGATGAGCGGATCGATCAGATTCTGGAGTTCTTGAAGAAGCTCCCGGTCGACACCTCAACTGAGGACCGCGTCAATGCCGAGAAGATCCTCGCGACTCTCGCCCGCGAGGCTGGTCCTCGGCAGCTGGGGAAGGCTGAAGCGAATCTGCTCGGGTTGCTGGATCCGGACGGGAACGAGCCGAAGGATCCGGAGCCGAAGGAGCCGCGTCGGGAGATCACGCTGGAGCGGCGTAAGGACGGGTTCTGGAAACTGACCGGTCTGCTCGATGACGAGACCGGTGCCCGCACCGCCGCTGCTCTGGAGGCGTATGCCCAGCCGCGGCCGGTGGACGAGTTCGGCCAAGCGGATCTGCGGATGAAGTGTGAGCGCATGGGAGATGCGTGGGTCGACATCCTCGACCTCGCGATCGCCTGCCCCGACCAACCCGGCACCAGCGGGTATCGCACCTTGGTGCATGTCACCATCGGACTCGACGAACTCAAAACCGGCCTCGGCACCGCCTGCCTGGACTTCGTCGGAACGATGACCGCCCGCGAAGCCCGCCTCGCCGCCTGCGACTGCCTGATGCTGCCGGTCGTGATGAGCGCCGCTGGGGAACCGCTCGATGTGGGGCGGCTGCGGCGCTTCGTCACACCAGGCCAACGCCGTGCGCTCAACATTCGTGACGGTGGCTGCGCCTTCCCCGGGTGTCATCGGAAACCCAAGAACTGCCACGCCCACCACATTCACCACTGGGCAGACGGTGGCCCGACGGATCTTCGGAATCTGGTGCTGCTGTGCGGTTTCCACCATCGATTGATTCATCATGGTGATTGGGAAGTCCGGATGGCGGCCGATGGGTTACCGGAGTTCATTCCGCCCCAATACCGGGATCCGCTCCGACAACCCCGCCGTAACACCCTGCATCACGTCTGAGCCCCGAGGAGCCCGTCGGTCACACCGGCGACGGGCCCCTCGGCATGCCCGCTCCGTGAAGGGCTCCTTCCCTACCCTGAGAGTAGGCAAGGAGCCCTTCACTACCGTCGATTCTTCCTGCAGCACGATGACCCCGGCGGGATGGTTGGCGGACAACACCGCGATCTTGCCGCGTTCGACGTACGTGAAGGCCCCCTTTCCTCGGCTCAGCCGAGGAAAGGGGGCCTTCACGCGCTCGGCAAGGTGTGAAGGCCGCATGGCGGCCGATGGGTTGCCGGAGTTCACCCGCCCCAATGCTGAGATCCGCTCCGGCAACCCTGCCGCAAAACACTCACCACGTCTGATCACCGAGCAGCCCCTCGGCATGCCCGCTCCGTGAAGCCCTCCTTGTCACTCACGACCCCTTCATAAAACGCCCAGATCGGGCACGACTACTCCAAAGTGTCCCTTGTGGACAGTCGTGAAGGTCGCTGTGACGAACTCTTCCACTTCGCCGGGCCCCCGAGGTAGTGAAGGAGCCCTTCACTACCACCACGATGCGCTCGCGCCCGAACCGCCCGTTCTGCCGGTAAGCCTTCCTGAACCGGGGTGTCGTACCACCTTGAATTCACGCCGGCAGACCACCGGGCTTCGAACCCGAACCACCCCTGGCGACCCGCGCACGCCGAGGCCATCGAGGATACCGGCCTCGCGGCGATCGGCCGGTGTCCCATCCCGAGCCGGCGCGCCACCGCCTAGGAACCGGAGCCGTAGGCCGCTTCGGAACGACCGAGCCGGTCACGGAGACCCGCCGCGCGTTCCCGGTCCGTGTGGGCCGCCGCCGGGTCGCCCATCTCCTCGGACAGTGCCGCCCGTTCGTGGAGCGTGTCGATCTGGGCCTGGGTCAGCCCGATGCGTTCGTAGAGTTCCCCGGCTTCGGACAGACGGCGGCGCGCGTTCGCGTGGTCGCCCTGGCGTCGCATGAACCGTCCGGTCTCCTGGAGCGCGCGGGCCTGGCCCATGGCCGCGCCGTGACGACGGAAGAGGGCGAGTGCCGTCTCGCACTGGGTGAGTGCCCGATCGGCCGAGTCGAGCGCGGCCAGGTTCCGGGCCGAACGCAACAACACGTACGCGTAGTTGGTGTCGTCCACCGGAGTGCGCGAGCCGCCGTCTTCCGGCGCGAAGTAGCGGACGCAGGCGTCGAACTCTTCGGCCGCCTCGCCGAACCGGCCCTCCCGGTACCAGTACGAGGCCCGCATGGTCCGTGCCACGTGGACTCCGAGCGGATAGTCCGCGTCTTCGAACAGGCGTACCGCCTCGTCGAAGAGCTCGGGCGATGTTTCGCGGCCATGGGCGCTCGTCAAGTACACCCGTGCCCAGCCCTGTTCGCGCCGGTCGCCCGCTTTCACCGCGGCGTCCCAGGCCAGCTGGGCCATCCGGACGGCCTCGTCCGCCTGATCGCACAGCGAGGCCTGCACCCAGGACAGATAGTTCCGGTGGACCGCCTCCTCCCGGTCGCTGCCGAGCGCGATGGCGGCGGTCACGGCGAGCTCGAACACGTCGTACCAGGTGCTCGCGGTCCCGCCGATCTCCGAATACCAATGCATGGACTCGGCCAGGTCGAGCACCGGCCGGTGGTCACCGCGCGCGGCGACGCTCTTGACCGCGGCGTGCCAGTTCTTCAGTTCGACCTCGAGCCACCTGCCCGCTCCGGAGTGGTCGCCGAACGACGGCGTCGCGGCAGGGAGGGGGCTGACACCGTCGGTCGGGTGGAAGTAGCGGCCCGCCGCCGTCGCGGTACGCACCAGCCAATCGGCCAGCCGGGTTTCCGCCGCTTCGACGACCTCAGGCGTCTCCTCGCGGGCCAGCCGTTCGGTCGCGAAGACCCGTAGGAGGTCGTGGAACTGGTACCGGCCGTTCTCCTGGGACGTCTGCAGCAGACTCGCGTCGGTCAGTTCCTCCAGGAAGACGGCGGCGTCGTCCTCGTCGGCCGCTTCGATGAGCGTCATCGCGGCCCCCACGGAGAAATCCGCCGCCGGGACGAGCGACAGCCGCCGGAACACGGCGGCGGCGTTCGGGCTGAGCTGGCGGTACGACAGTTCGAACACGCTGCGCACGTCGAGATCGCCGGCGGTGAGCGTGGTCAGCCGCCTGCCGCGGTCCCGGAGCTGATCCAGCAGACGCGACAGCGGCCAGGTCGGGCGGCTCGCCAGCCGGTTGCCCGCGATCCGCAGGGCCAGCGGCAGCCGCCCGCACAGTTCGACCAGTTCGAGCGCCTCCCGCGGTTCCCGCGCGACCCTGTCGGCGCCGATGATCGTCGACAGCAGGGCGACCGCGTCGTCCTCGCCGAACACGTCGAGGGCGTGCCTGCTCGCGCCTTCCAGCCCCACCAGCATCTGACGGCTGGTGACCAAGGTGAGACACCGCGGCCCGCCGACCAGCAGCGGGCGGACCTGCGCTTCGTCGGCCGCGTCGTCCAGGACGATCAGGGCGGCACGGTCTTGCAAAAGGGAGCGGCACAGGCTCACCCGGTCCTCCTGATCCGCCGGGATGCGGACGGCGTCGACGCCCAGCGAGCGCAGGATCAGATGCAGCACGTCCGCCGGATTCGCCTGCTCGGCGGACATTCCGCGCAGCTTCAGGAAAAGCCTGCCGTCGGGGAACTCCCCGGCGAGGTTGTGCGCCACGCGGACCGCGAGGGTGGTCTTGCCGGTCCCGGGAGGCCCGCTCAGGATCGCGACCCGCCCGGACCTGCGGCGACCGCCGCCCAGATCCGCGGAAAGGCCACACAACGCGTCGAGGTCGCTTTCGCGACCGGTGAGGTCGTCGACGTCCGCCGGCAGGATGCCGATCAGGTGCGCACCGTTGATCCCGGCCGGTGCGGGTGCGGGGGTGCGGCCCTGCCGCGCGACCTTCTGCAGGCCGGTCAGCTCTTCGTCGGTCAGGGACAACGGCGCGGCGAGCGCTTCGATCGTCCGGCGTTGCGGGCTCTTGGCGATCCCGCGCTCCATGTCGCTGATGGCGCGGACGCTCACTCCGGACCCCTCGGCGAGTTCCTCCTGCGTGAGACCGGCTCGGACGCGGTAACCCTTCAGCAGCGCCTTGAACGTCGTGGCTGCCCCGCCCAGGGCGGCGTTCGTCATGGCCGGATTATCCCGCCCCAACCCTCACCCGCCGCCATAGCGGGCGGTGATCGCCTCGGCCCGGCCCCGCAGGGAAGCGCGTAGCCAAGGCGGGTCGAGGGCCTCCGCGTCCGTGGCGAGTTGCCACAACGCCCATTCGGCGTGGCGCACGTCCTGGAAGGCCACCTCCATGCGCAGACGGCCGTCCTCGGCGGCTTCTTCCGTGAGCACGGCCAGGGCGGTACCTGCCAGTTCGTCCCGCCGCGCCGGAGTCACCAGCACCGACACGGCGACCTGGTCCCCGCCGGTCCGGAACCGCGTGCTGCGTTCCTGCCAGGTCCGGTCCAGGTCCACCCGGTCCGGGCGTTGCGCCGGTTCGGGGAGCTCCTCGGCGGCCCGGACCCGGGACAGCCGGTAGGTGCGGTCCTCACCGGACCTCGTGGCCAGCAGGTAGCCGCGATCCCGGACGGTGACCAGGCCGATCGGATCCACCGTGCGCCACCGCGGTGCCCCGCCCTCGGCCGCGTAGTGGATGCGCAGCTTGTGTCCCGCGAACACCGCGCGCCGGACCTCGGAGACGACCGCGTCCGGCACCTCTTCGGCGGCCACGCGGCGCGAGAGCAGATCGGTCTCCGGGTCGATGAGCAGACGCCGGGCCGCGCCCGCCGCGGTGTCCCGCTGGCCTTCCGGCAGCGCGTCGACCACCTTGAGCATGGCCGACGCGAGCGCCGAGCCGAGCCCGAAAGCCTGCGCGCCGCGCCGTGATCCGGCGATCAGCAACGCGAGCGCCTCGTCGTGGTTCAGCCCGGTGAGTTCGGTCCGGAACCCGGGCAGCAGCCCGAAACCGCCGTGCCTGCCGCGTTCGGCGTACACCGGGACACCCGCCGCCGACAACGCCTCGACGTCGCGCAACACGGTGCGGGTGGAGACCTCCAGTTCGCGCGCGAGCGTGGTCGCGGACAGGCGGCCGCGGTGCCGCAACAGCAACACCAGTGAGACCAACCGGTCGGCGCGCATGGCCGGAACTCTAGCGGAATACACGACACAGGTTGTCGTGATTCGCTGCGAGGCTCATCCCCATGACAAGCAGGACTGTGGCCACCGAGCCGAACGATCTGGGCAAGCTGTTCATCGAACGAGGCAACGCGGGCGATGTCGACGGGCTGGTGGCGTTGTACGAACCGGACGCCGTACTGGCGTTCCCGCCGGGCACCATCGCGACCGGGCACGCGGAGATCCGCAAGGTGTACGAGGAGTTCGTCGCGGCCGCGCCGGAACTCCTGCCGGGCAGGCAACATCCGGCGCTGGTGGGCGGCGGCCTGGCGCTCACGGCGTCCACGCTCACCACCGGTGAGGCGACCATCGAGGTCGCCCGCCGTCAGCCGGACGGAACCTGGCTCTGGGTGCTGGACCAGCCGGTGTTCGTGCCGTGACGGGACGGCTCGCCGGTGGCGGACCCGTGTCCGTCCACCGGCGAGCCGTGCGGTGTCAGAGCGTGCAGTTCCGGGCCGAACCCGTGTTCACCTTGGCTCCGGTGAACTCCTCGATGATCGCGACGTTCTCCGGGGCGTAGTTCTTGGCGACGATCTTGGCCACGTCCGCACTGCCGAGTTTCGCGGCGTGGGGCGCGGATTGATCCAGCCAGTAGGCGGTCCGGAGGAATTCGATGAGCACGAAGTCGCGCAATTCGGGCTGGGCCTTGATCTTGGCCCAGTAATCGGGATGTTTCGTCTTGGCGACCCGAAGATAGAGCTGAAGGTAGCGCATGTTCGTGGCCGCGATGTCGCGGGAATTGCTCGCGCCGACGCCCTGGATGTACTCCGCGACGACGGTCGCCGCGGGCAATCCCATGAGCCCGGCGTTGAGTTCGGCGATGACCCCTTGCATCCGGTACGACCCCTGCTGCTGGTCCCGCAGGTAGATGTCGTCCATCGAACGCGTGAGATCGTCGGTGATCAGCGGCAGGATCTCACGGCGCGGGAATCCGCCGTGGATCGGGACCTTCATCGCCTTGCGGGAAGCGTCGATCCACGCGGAGACGTACACGTCCCATGATGTTCTCGACGGATCCAGATCCCACATGTGGGTCTCTTCGTGGATCGCCACCATCAGTGACTCGGCGAGCGCGTTGAAACTGGTCTTGTTGACGAACTGGCTGAAGTACTTGTCCTTGGCCTGGGCGATCGCGAGGCCTTCGCCACTCGGCCAGCGCCGCTTGTACACGGCTTGGATCGTCTGCAACCACTTCGTGGACTGAAAACCGGCTTTTATGTCACTTACATCGGCTTTCGGTTGTACGGGTTCTTCGTAGCAGAAGGGAGCGCGGGCGGTCGCCGTCTCTTGGGCGGAGACGGGGAATGGGGTGAGGGACAGGGCGAGGCACGCGGTCAGCACGGTAATGCCATATCGGCGCATAAGGACCTCGGTTCACGGTAGGGTTTTCCGTGGGTCGGACGGAAGTGTCCCCTACCGATCACCGTCATTCAATGATCGGGCCCGGACTGCGGCTGTACAGGCTAGGAATTATGGCGGCGAACGGGCGAATCCGCGGCCAGCCGGGATCGGCGCATGCTGTAACCGAAGTAGATGAGCAGGCCGAGCGCCATCCAGCCGGCGAAGACGATCCAGGTCGCGCCGTCGAGGCTGAGCATCATGTAGCCGCAGCACAGCACCCCGAGGATCGGCGTGACCGGGGAGAACGGCACCCGGAACGAGCGAGGCGCCTCCGGTTGCCGCTTGCGCAGCAGCAGGACGGCGACGTTCACCAGCCCGAAGGCGAACAGCGTGCCGATGCTGGTGGCGTCCGCCAGTTTCCCGAGCGGGATGAACGCGGCCAGCGTCGCGACGAAACCGGAGACCACCAGGGTGTTGATCCTCGGCGTGCCGGTCTTTGAGTCCACTTTGGACAGCGAGGCCGGGACCAAGCCGTCGCGGGACATCGAGAACAGGATGCGCGTCTGTCCGTAGAGGACGGTCAGCACGACACTGGAGATCGCCACGATCGCGCCGACGGCGAGCAGCCCGGCCCACAGCGGATTGGCGGACACGGCGCCGAGCACGTGCGACAGCGCGGCCTCCTGGCCGTCGAAGTCCTGCCACGGCAGGGCGCCGACCGCGGCGACGGCGACGAGGCAGTACAGCACGGTGACGATCGCGAGCGAGAGCAGGATCGCCCTCGGCAGGTCACGCTGCGGGTTCTTCGCCTCCTCGCCCGCGGTCGAGGCCGCGTCGAAACCGATGTAGGAGAAGAAGAGCTTCGCGGCACCGGCGCTCAGCCCGGCAAGGCCGAGCGGCAGGAACGGGGTGAAGTTCGCCGCCCGCACCGCCGAGAACGCGATCGCGCAGAATAGCACCAGCGTGCCGACCTTGACCACGACCATGATCGCGTTGGCCCGCGCGCTCTCCTTCGCGCCGGACAGCAACAGGAACATGGCGAGCAGCACGACCACGATGGCCGGGACGTTGACGATCCCGCCCGAGCCCGGTGGCTGGCTGAACGCGTCGGGGATGGCGAAACCGAACGCCAGCCGCAGCAGTTCGTTGAGGTACTGCCCCCAGCCGACGGCCACCGACGCCACCGAGACGCCGTACTCGAGCACCAGGCACCAGCCGCAGACCCAGGCGACCAGCTCACCCAGCGTGGCGTAGGCGTAGGAGTAGGACGAACCGGACACCGGGATCATTCCGGCGAGTTCGGCGTAGGAGAGCGCGGAGAACAGCGCGGTGATGCCGGCGAGCACGAACGACAGCACGACGGCGGGGCCCGCCACGGGAACCGCTTCGCCGAGCACGACGAAGATCCCGCTGCCCAGCGTCGCGCCGATGCTGAGCATGGTCAGCTGCCCGAGGCCGAGGGACCGCTTCAGCGTGCCGTGATCACTGTCGGCGATCAGATCGGCGACCGGTTTCCGCCGCATCGTCGCGGCTCGCAAAGTCATGCCGAGGACCGTATCTGCCGTGCCGGACCCGCAGAACAGGAGATCGTTGCTTGGTTACCTGGATTACAGGCGATTCGTGAAGAACCGTTCTACCGGGTGGTCCCGTCGACCGGGCTGACCGCCGCGCCGCCGCTCGTCACCGCCAGTACCGTGTCGCCGCAGCGTACGACGTCGCCGGGAGCGAGCGGGACCGGCCCCGCGATCCGCTCGCCGTTGTGGAAGGTCCCGTTGCGCGAGCCGAGATCCGCCAGGAAGGTGCCGCCCTCACCGACGGTGATCTCGGCGTGGGCGCGGGAGACGGCGCCGTCGTGCCGGAGCGCGACGTCGGCACTCGCGTCCCGGCCGATGGCCAGCCGCCCCAGCGCGGGCAGTTCCCGCAGGCGCGCCCGCCCCGCACCGTCGACCCAGGTCAGCGTCGGCCGCCCGGCCCCGGCGGCGCCAGGGGCGGCCACCCGCAGCAGGGTCGCCGTCCCGGCGTGGGCGAGGACCGCGCGTTCCAGCTCCCGCAACGCCGGCCCCGGATCGACGCCCGCTTCCTCGGCCAGCACCCGCCGCGCCTGCCGGAACCGGTCCAGCGCCTCCGCCTGGCGTTCTTCCTGGTAGAGCGCGACCATCAGCTGACCCCAGAAGCGTTCGCGCAGCGGATGCTCGGTGACCAGGTCCTCGAGTTCCCGCACCAGACCGGGAACGTCACCCGCGCGCAGATCCGCGGCGATCCGCGCCTCCAGCGCCTCCCAGCGCATTTCCGCGTAGAGGCCGCGCGCGGGGTCGAAAGCGGCGTGATCCGGCAGGTCGGCGCAGAACGGCCCCCGCCACACTTCGAGCGCCCGCCGGTATCCCGCCGCGGCACCGCCGCCGTCGCGTGCCCGTTCGGCGGCCCTCGCCCGGCCGATCGCGTCCTCCGCCTCGCGGATGTCGGCGTGGACGCCGAGCAGCCGGTAACCCGCCGGGCCGTGGAGCAGGGATCCCCCGTGCGGGCCCAGGTTCTGCCGCAGATTGTGCACGTGTACCTGCACGGTGGCACGGGACGCGGGTTTGCCGGTGTCGGAGTAGATCGCCTCCGCCAGCCTGTCCGCGTTCACGGGCGCCTCCCCGGAGGCGGCGAGCACGGCGAGGACAGCGCGCGGCCGCAGGCCACCAGGAGTGGCGGGCACGCCGTCGACGACCAGTTCCACCGGTCCCAGCAGCCGCACTTCCACCGTCACGGGCCGATCATTCCAGGTTGCTCCGGAAGCTTGAAGCGAGCTTGAAGCGGGATGGGCTTAACTGACCGGCATGACCACATTGACCGCACTCGAAGACGTGGTGGACCGGCACGGGCGCGACGCGCTGTCCGACCCGATCGTCCTCACCGGCGCTCTGCGCAGTCTTCCCGACCCGCCTCCCGACGCCGAGATCAACGCGCTCGCCGCGGCGGCGGGGGCGGGTGCGGCCCAGCGGATGCGCTCCGTGCTCGAAGACGGGGGCAGCCCCGCCGCCGCCCACCGGGCCGCGGTAGAGGCTTGCGGCGGCGACGCCGGTGCGAAATGGGCGTGCGCGCAACTGGGCACGGCACTCGGCTATCTTCCGAGGGACGCCGCCACCGACGAGCCGACCGCCGTCCTGGCCGGGGAAAAGCCGAAGCGCGCCAAAGGTTTCGCCGTGATCGCCGCCGCCGTCGCGGCGGCGGTCCTCGTCACGACCGTGGCGAATCTCGTGCTGGTCGACGGCGACGAACCGAGGCGGCCCGCCGATCCGCCGACGGTGCCGTCGTCGTGGTCTGAGACCACCACGTTGCCGATGGGCTCGGCACCCCAGCGTGAATCCTCGCCGCCGCCGGTTCCCGAGGAGGCGGCCGCGGCCTTCAAGGATCCGGAGTTGCTCGCCGCGGCGAAGCCGTATCTCGATCATCCGGACGTCCGCTGCGAGGCGGCGAAATCCATCGTGAGTGTCCGGGAAACCGTCAACTGCGAGCTGGGTTCCGGCATCATCGCCAGCTTCCGCGTGCTGTTCTTCCCCGGTCAGCTCACCAATCTGCGCAAGGTGCTGCAGACCGACAACGACGGCGCGCGGCCGGGGTCGATCCGGACGCTGCGCTGGGAGTACGTGCCGGGACAGCCGGGTATCCGCGCGGGTATCCCGGCCGGCACCCCGCGTACCGGCGACGGCACCCGGATCCGTTTCCTGGAGCCGGAAAACGGCTACGCACGGCTCTACTTCGACGAGGACGCCACCGGGGTCGCCGTCTACATGCAGGCGAGTACCGACGATCAGCAGGTGCTCCGCAAGTTCTGGGCGGACCCGGACGCGTGATGGACGACCAGGATCCCCGGCTCGCCGAAGTCGTCCGCCGCTTCGGACGCCACGCGCTGACCGACCCGGTCGCGCTCCGGTCCGCCCTGGAGCAGTCCGGAAACGCCTTCACCCCGGCCGAAATCGACGCGCTCGTCGCCGCGCTGAACGATCCCGGAGAGACCGGGCCGCCGCTGAACCCCACCCGCGCGGAGAACCGGCTCGCCTGGGGCGGCCGCGAGAACCGCACGACACGAGCGCTTCCCTCGCGCGTACGCAAGAAGTGGCTCCTCGGCGGGGCGGTGCTGCTGGTGGCCGCGGTCGCGATCGGAGTGGTGCTCTTCGTCCAGGGCAAGGAAAAGCCCGCACCGCCTCCGCCGGACCGCTACGCGCTCGACCAGGTCGCCGGCCGCTACCGCGCACTCGGTGCCCGCCTGCTCGACGGCGCGGTCCGGTGCGCCCAGCAGCCCGCGAAACCCGGTGAGATGGAGCGTGTCGGCTGCGACGCCGGGCTCTACGCCCTCACCTTGGTCACCTACGACGTGCCGGGCAGGCTCACCGAATCCAGGGCGCTCGCGAGCGCGGCCGGAGCGGTGCGTTCGGCGGGCAACCTCGGCCAGGGCGCGGCCTTCTCGATGCGGGAACTCCCTTCCGGGGAGTCGACGGTCTACTGGGACGTCGACAGTCCGCGTCCGGTCAGCGCGACACTGACGGCACAGAAGACCGGGCTTCCCGCCTTGGTGGAGTTCTACGACGCGCGGCAATTCGGGGTGCTCGAACGCCCGGAGGTACCGGGGGCCGCGTTCTCTTCCGGCGCGCTGTGGGATTTCGCGCAGGCGCACGTGCTCAACGAGCAGTCCGCGAAGTGCCAGGCGGTTCCCGCCTCGACCGGCACGGCCGAAACGGTCAAATGCCCACTGGCCGACGGCGCGATGCTGGTGTTCAGTTCGGCGTCCGACCACGACGCGCTGATCAAGCTGCGTTCGGAGAACTCGGCGAACGGCGGGGTGGTGCCCGGGAGCGTCGAGGTGCGGACCTGGAACCGCCTCGGCGGCCCGGTCGTCGGCCAGTTCATCCGGTTCGTCACGGCGGACGACCGCAGCCCGGCCATCTATTTCGACGACGACGCGAAACTGATCTACGGCTGGTTCTTCGGCGCACCGGGCTCTTCGCCGGAGGCGCTGCTGGAACGCTGGCAGCGCGGCTCGCGGTGACTCAGCCGAACCGGATCGCCGCGAAGAAGTCCTCGACGGCGCGCAGGTCGGCGGGATAAGGCGTGCCGAGGCGGCCGTCGAGCACCGACACGGTGGCGTGCTCGTCGTCGGTCCAGGCGTACCGGGTGGTCGTGCCGAGCACCGTGCACACAAGGGTGCCGCGGTGCCCGTCGCGTGACCACGACTGCTTGGCGGGCAGGTCGGTGGGGCATTTGCCGGCGGTGAGCCCGGCCGGATCCGTCCCCGCGCCGGTGCGCAGGTAGGCGGTGGCCGCGTCGACGTCGTCGAGGGCGGCGATCCGGAGTTCGCCGGTCTCACCGCCGGTCTGGCAGACGACCTGCGCGCGGACACCCTCGTCGGCCGACGCCACCGGTGCGCAGGCGAGCCCGGACGGCGTGCTGCGGCCGATCCGGTCGGCGGCGGGCGGCCCCGGCGACATCAGGAAGACCGCCGCGAGCACGATCGCGACCAGCAGCGCGGCGCCGGCCACCAGGCCCGCCACCAACCCGGTCCGGCGGCGGCGAGGCTGCTCGACGACGACACCGGCGGGCAGCGCCTCGGCACGGATGGCCCGGATCCGGTCGCGTACTTCTCGCACCGTCGGACGGTTACGGGAATCCTTGGCCAGCAACGACTTCAGCAGATCGTTGACCGCAACGGTGCGCGGATCGCCGACCACGAGCTGCGGGATCGGTGCCCTGTCGTGTGCCACGATCACCTCGGGCTGGCTGCCGTTGTAAGGCAACTCCCCGGTCAGGGTCACCCACAGCAGACAGCCCACCGCGTAGATGTCCGAAGCGGCGGTGGCGGGTTCGCCGCGAAGACGTTCGGGCGCCATGTAACCGACGGTGCCGATCACGCCGCTGGTCTCCGCGCCGCGGTCGATTTCGGCCGACCGTGCGATGCCGAAGTCGCACAGATAGGCGAAATCCTCGTCGTGGTGCGCGGCACGGGGCCGCAGCAGGACGTTGGCCGCCTTGACGTCACGGTGCACGACGCCGATCGCGTGCGCGTCGCCGAGGGCGGAGACCACCTGGTCCACCACCGCCAGCGCGCGGTCCGGGTCCATCGGCCCGCCTTCGAGCACCTTGGCCAGATCGGGCCCGTCGACCAGCTGCATCGCCAGGTACAGGCAGCCGTCCACCTCGCCGTGGTCGTACACCGCGACGACATGCGGCGAATCGAGCCTGGCCAGCGCAGCCGCCTCACGGCCGAACCGCTCGCGGTACACCGGGTCTTCGGCGTAGTGGGGCGGCAGGACCTTCAGCGCCACCGGCCGCCGCATGCGGTGCTGCCACGCGCGATAGACGACGCCCATCCCGCCGCGGCCGAGGATCCCGTCGATCCGGAATCCCCCGAAGTCCTCACCGACGCGCGGCGTCACGCGGTTCCCCCTGTCACGCGAGCACTCTAACCCGCGCGATCACCCGAAAGTTGCCGATCGTGCACCCTGCGCCAGATCAGCAGGGAAAGCACCGCGCCGCACAGGCAGAGGAACATGTCCCACTGCGTGTCCCAGACGTCTCCCTGGGTGCCGAGGAAATCGTCCGCGCCCGCGCCGGCGATCATCGCGCTGAGCCATTCCACGAACTCGAAACCGGCGGCGATCGTCACGCAGACGCAGACGGTCAGGAACGCGACCCAGGCACCGGGACGCAGCGGGGTCCGGCGCAGCAGCACCTCGCGCACGGCGATCGCCGGGACGAAACCCTGGACGACGTGGGCGAACCGGTCGTAGTTGTTCCGCTGGGTGCCCAGCCAGCCCTGCACCCATTCCCCGGCCGGGGTTTCCGCGTAGGTGTACTGCCCGCCGTAACACAGCACGATCGCGTGCAGCACCAGCAGCCAGCACAGCAACCGAGTCAAGGGGAAGCGTTTGCGCAGCGCCACCACCAGTGGCAGCCCGATCAGCACCCAGACGACTTCCAGCAGCCAGGTGCCGGGGGACCTGGCGAGGACACCGGTCACCACGAGCACGGCGACCACGGAGCCGGCCAGCAGGATGCCTTCCGTCCGGCCGACTCCGCGCACCATGCGTGGGACCCTACTGGGACGGGCCCCGGCTCGCTCAGTTCAGCTTGCGCATGTCGGCGGGCAGGCCGCCGCCGGCGTAGACGTCCTCGGCGAGCTTCGCCAGCGCGGTGAGCGCGACGTTCTGGCTGAACGGCCCGTAGGACACCCGGGAGACGCCGAGCTTCTGGGCGGTGGCCAGCGGGATCGAGCCCGGGACGCCGATCAGGTTCACCTTGCGCTCGCCCAGCGCCTCGACGAGCCTGCCGACCTGGGTCTCGTCGAGCTTGCCCGGCACGAAGACGTTCGACGCGCCGGCGTCCAGGTAGGCGCGGCCCCGGGTGATCGCGTCGGCCAGCACCTCCTCGGGGTCACGGTCGCCCGCCCGGAGAAAGGCGTCGGTGCGGGCGTTGAGCACGAAGCCGACCCCGGCGGACTGGGCGGCGGCGACCGCTGCCTCGACGGCCTTGACCGACTCGGCCAGCGGTTTCATCTGGTCTTCGAGGTTGCAACCGGCCGCGCCCACCTCGATCGCCCTGGCGACCGTGCCGCCCGGGTCGCCGTAGCCCGCTTCCAGATCCGCGGTGACCGGCAGATCACCCGCCACCCGGACGATCAGGGCGACCTCGGCGATCATCTCGTCGCGGGGGATCACCTCGCCGTCGGGGTAGCCGCGGGCGGCGGCGATACCGTGACTCGGGGTGGCGAGGGCCTGCGTACCAGGGGTTTCGGCGACGACCTTGGCGGTGATCGCGTCCCAGACGTTGACGACGAGCAAGAGTTCGGGGGCGGCGTGCAATTCCTGCAGCCGCGTGGCCTTCTCGGCGGTGGAAACCATGCCGTCAATCTAGAGGTTTTCGCCCGGCGGCACCGATTCCTGTTACGCGCCGGGCCGGGGCGGCGACTGGTAGGGATATCGCGTTTCGAGGAGGTCCCCGTGGAGCTGACGATCAACGCCGCCGGCGACGAACAAGCGCTGACCGAGTTCTACGGCTGGCTCCGCGACGACGCCGACGTGACGCGGTCCGCGACGATCAGCCTCGCGGGGTCCCGGAGCACGGGGGAGATGGGGACCTTCGAGGTGATCTGCATGTCCGTCGGCTCCCTGACCGGCCTGGCGAATCTGGGCATCGCCTGGAGCAACTTCCTCCGCTCCCGCAAGGAACCGCCCCCGTTCACCATCACGGTCGAGGGCGAGCTGACCGCCGAACAACGCGCCATGCTCCGGAACCTGGACCTGCCGCTTTCGTGACCGTCACGCGCCGCTTCCCAGCCACCGCAACGTTTCCAGGGCGACGGCCACGTCCACCGCGTTCTCCGCCAGCGGCCGGGGCAGCAGCTCGTCGGCCCGCGCCAGCCGCCGGACGACGGTGTTCCGATGGGTGTAGAGCCGTTCCGCGGTCCGGGTCGTGTTGCCCAGTTCGTGCACGTAGGCCCGCACGGTCTCCCGCGTCTCGGCGTCGGCGTGCCGGAGTTCGCCGAGGGTGTCGGCGACGAACTCGCCCGCCTGCGCCGGATCGCCGGTGAGCAGGGCGAGCAGCTGGATGTCCTGATACCGCGCGATCTGCTGCGGCGAGGTGAGCCGGGCGAGCATCCGCTGGGTGGCGGCGGCGTCCAGATGGCTGCGGCGGAACCCGTCGATCCCGCTGCCGGGCCGTCCCAAGGCGACCCGGACGTCGGGATGCGGCGCGAGCTCATCGGCGAGCCGGTCCGCGCGCGGCGGCGTTCGGCCGGGCAGCCAGACCCATAGGGCGGCGGCGCTGGCGACGACGGTCAGCCGGTGCGAAGCGCCACTCGCCCGCATGAGCGTTTCCGCGGCGGTTTCGAGCTCCTGGGACGACGGGGTCGCCGAGCCGCTCCAGACGATCGCGGCCGTATGCGGTCCGGCGAGCGGGTAGCCGAGCTGGGCCTCGGCCCGCGAACGGCTGATGGGCGCGCCTTCCAGCAGCAGCGTGACCGTGGCCCGCCGTTCGGCGTGGGCGCCGCGGGTCAGTTCCGAGCGTTCGGTGGCCATCCGTTCGGACACGGCGGCGACGGTGTCCTCGATGAACGTGGTGATCGACAACGACGAGACGTCCAGCAGTTCGCGGAGCAGCACCGGATCCGACGTGAGGTCGAAACAGATCTCGATCCACCGGCGCCACGCCACCCCCTGCGCCCGCCGGTAGGCGTCGAGGCCGCCGGAGTCGAAGCCGCGGCGCACCATGTCGCGAGCGCCGTCGAGCACTTCCTGGTTCAGGTTGGCGGCGACCCGTTCACCGGGGCGCTGCACGTTGGCGGCCGCCCAGTGCAGCAGATTCGCCAGATTGGCGCGTTTGGTCCCCTCGGTGAGCACGGGGTCCTCGGCGACCGCGCGCATACTGTCCCCGCCGAGCGAGGCCTCGTGCAGCTCCTCGATCCATTCGGCACGCGGATGCAGCACGATCTCCGCGCCCCGCCGGAAGAGGTCACGCGCCTCGGGTGACAGGGTCGGCCACGGCGATGCGGCACTTTGCACCATCCGTACATCATGATGGTGCAGATAGCGCTAGCGCAATTCCCCGCCGGACCCGCATCGTGGAGGGAACCGAGACGAGGCTGGAGTACCGCATGACGACGAGCACACCCGTCGAGCACCTCGACGTGGTCATCATCGGTGCCGGGATTTCCGGGATCGGGGCCGCGCGCTACCTGAAGACCGAGAACCCGGGCAAGACGTTTGCCATCCTGGAGGCACGCGGCGCGTCCGGCGGCACCTGGGACCTGTTCCGCTACCCGGGCATCCGGTCGGACTCCGATCTCCACACCTTCGGCTACGAGTTCAAGCCGTGGCGGGACAAGCAGTCCATCGCCGACGCGCCCCGGATCCTGTCGTACCTGCGCGAGACGGTCGCCGAGAACGGCCTCGAACCCAGCATCCGCTACCACCACAAGCTGCTCTCGGCCGCCTGGTCGAGCGACGAAGCCCGCTGGCTGCTCGAGATCGAGCGGACCGACACCGGCGAGCGCACCAGCCTCAGCGCGGGCTGGATGTTCAACGCGGGCGGCTACTACCGCTACGACGAGGGCTTCACCCCGCGCTTCGAGGGCCGGGACCGGTTCACCGGCACGATCGTGCACCCGCAGCACTGGCCCGAGGACCTCGACTACGCGGGCAAGCGGGTCGTCGTGATCGGCAGCGGCGCCACCGCGGTCACCCTGATCCCGGCGATGGCGGGCACCGCGGCGCACGTGACGATGCTGCAGCGCACCCCGACCTACGTCATGCCGGTGCCGCGCGAGGACAAGATCGCCAACGGCCTGCGCAAGATCCTCGGCGAGGAGCGGGCGTACGCGCTCACCCGGCGCAAGAACATCCGCAAGGGGCTGGCGGTCTGGCAGTTCTGCCAGAAGTTCCCGAAGACCGCCCGCGGCCTGATCCGCTACGTCAACAAGAAGCAGCTTTCCAAGGACTATCCGGTCGACGAACACTTCAACCCGCCGTACGACCCGTGGGACCAGCGGCTGTGCGCCGTACCCGGCGGTGATCTGTTCGCCGCCATCCGCAAGGGCAAGGCCGACGTCGTCACCGACAAGATCGCGACCTTCACCGAAAAGGGGATCCTGCTCGAATCCGGGCGTGAGCTGGAGGCGGACATCATCGTCACCGCCACCGGCCTGAACCTCCAGGTGTTCGGCGGGGCGAAGCTCAGCGTCGACGGGAAGCCGGTGATCCTGCCGGAAACCGTTGCGTACAAGGGAATGATGCTTTCGGACGTGCCGAACGCCGCGTTCGCGATCGGCTACACGAACTCGTCGTGGACGCTCAAGATCGGCCTGCTGTGCGAGCATTTCTGCCGTCTGCTGGCGCATATGGACGCCCACGGCTATGCCGTCTGCCGTCCCGTCGTCGCCGACCCGGACATGCCGACGAAGCCGTTCCTGGACTTCGCCGCCGGATACGTCCAGCGCGCTCTCGACCAGCTCCCGCGCCAAGGCGACCGCATGCCGTGGCTGACGTCGATGAGCTACCACTCGGACATCAAGCTGCTGCGCGCGGACGACATCACCGACCCCGAGCTGCACTTTTCCCACGCCAATGTCCGGGAAGCGGTGAGCTCGTGACCGACAGCTTCGCCGACCTGCCCGGCGGCCCGAAGATCTGTTACCGCGAAGACGGCCCGGCCGACGGTGTGCCGCTGGTGCTGATCGCCGGTCTCGGCCTGGATCTCACGTCGTGGCCGCGGGAAATGATCGATGGTTTCACCCGCCGCAGCTTCCGTGTCATCCGGTTCGACAACCGCGACGCGGGCTGCTCGGATCGCATCAAGGCGCCGAATCCCGGCAAGGTCCGGCAACTGCTGGCCAGGCCGCTCCCGGATGCCTACGACCTGGGCGACATGGCGGCGGACACCGTCGGCCTGCTCGACCACCTCGGCGTCGAGCAGGCGCATCTGGTCGGTATGTCGATGGGCGGCATGATCGCGCAGACCGTCGCCGCCAGGAACCCCGGCCGCGTCCTTTCGCTGACGTCGATCTTCTCCACCACCGGACATCGCCGCGTCGGGCAGCCGGCGAAGTCGACGTTGGTGCGCATGGCGAGGCGGCCCGCCCAGACGGTCGAGGAATCCGTGGTCGGGCACCTGTCGCTGATGGGACACCTCGGCTCCGCCACGTTCCCGCTGGACAAGGACGTCGAAACGGCCTGGGCCGAGGAACTGTGGGAACGGGCCGGGGGACGGCGCGCCCGCAGCGGCATCGCGCGCCAGATCGGCGCCATCCAGGCCAGCGGCGACCGCACCGCCGAACTCGCGCGCATCACCTGTCCGACGGTCGTGGTCCACGGCGACACCGACCGCATGGTCCACCACAGCGGTGGGCGGGCGACCGCCGAGGCCATCGCCGGCGCCCGCTACGTCGAGATCCCCGGAATGGGGCACCACATCGCCCTGGACCTGGTCGAGCGGCTCGTCGGGCTCACCGCCGAACTGGCCCTCGACCCGGCGGGGGAGACCCGATGAGCGGCGTTCGCGGCAAGGTCGCCGTCGTCACCGGTGCCGGTTCCGGCATCGGCCGTCAGCTGGCCCTCGAACTCGCGCGGCGCGGAGCCCGGCTCGCGGTGTCCGATGTGGACGAAACCGGGCTGGCCGGAACCGTCACCGAGGTCAAGGCACTGGGTGCGGAAGTGCAGGGCGCCGCGCTGGACGTCAGCGACCGGGCGGCCGTGCTGGAGTACGCGACCGCCGTCGCCACGCAGTTCGGTGTGGTGCACCAGATCTACAACAACGCCGGGGTCGCGGGCGGCGGGCAGACCGTGCTCGACGCGGACTGGGAGCTGTACGACCGCACGCTCGCGGTCAACCTCTTCGGCGTCATCAACGGCACCAAGGCCTTCCTGCCGCATCTGATCGATTCCGGCGACGGCCAGGTCGTGAACATCTCCAGCCTCAACGGTTTCATGGCCCAGCCGACGCTCAGCGCCTACTGTGCCAGCAAGTTCGGTGTCCGCGGGTTCACCGAGGCGCTGCGCACCGAGATGATCGCGGGCGGGCATCCGGTGCGGGTGACGGTCGTCCATCCTGGCGGGGTCAAGACCGGCATCGCCTCGGCGGCGTTGAAGGAAGCGGAGGCCCGCGGTATCGAGCCCACCGCCGAACAGCGGGAACGCGTCCGGGTGTACAACGAAAAGCTGCTGAGGATGCCGGCCGACCAGGCCGCCCGCATCATCGTCGACGGGGTCGAGGCCGGAAAGCCGCGGGTGCTCGTCGGGAACGACGCGAAACTGGTCGACCGGCTCGTCCGGCTGCTCCCGCGCCGGTACCCGAAGCTGATCGTCGAGTTCGAGCGGCGCCGCCTAGCACGTTAGGCATCGACGCTCTGGTGCCCGAACAAGCCGAGCAGCCAGGTGTAGCGGACCGCTTCGCGCGCCTGGCTGTAGGCGTCTTCGGTGCCGATCCAGATGGCCTGCGTGATCAGTTCGATGGTGGCGGCGACGACCGTGCGCGCGGTGAACGGCGGCGGTGACGGCAGCGCGGGATCGATGGCACGCAGCCATCTCGCCGTCCGGTCGAAGACGGCTTCCCCGGCACGCAAGGTGTTCTCCCGTACTTCGAGGCCCGCGTCGCCGAGCGCGTAGATCTCCAGCAGGACGGCACGGACGGCGATGGGGCGCCGGTGCACGTAGTCGACGAGGAAGTCGCAGCAGGCGGCGACGGCGTCCAGCGGGGTCGCGGCCTCGGCGCCCGCGGCGACGCCCTGTGCGATGAACTCGGTGGTGATCTCGCGGTAGGCGGCGAGGAACGCGTCCTGTTTGCCGGTGAACTGTTCGTAGAACGAGGTCCGGGACACGCCGGCCGTGGCGGTGATGTGGCCGACGGTGGTGGCGACGTAGCCGCGCTTGCCGGTGTTCTCCAGTACCGCGTCGATCAGCCGGGCGCGCTGGGTCCCGGCGACCTCGTCGCGGCTGAGGTTGTGCGGCCCCTTCGGCAGCTTGCGGTGCTCGGTCACGTGCGGCACCGTACCGGCTCGGAAATCCGTGAAGGCCTCCTTCCCTACTGTCAGGGTAGGGAAGGAGGCCTTCACGGACCCGCGGGATCAGCTGACCGGCACCTCCGGGGCAAGGGAGTTGCCGGGCGCGATCTTCCCGCAGCTGGACGGCGCGGCCTTGCCCGCGAACCGGTCGTTGAGCCAGCCGATGGCCTGCGGCGCCCAGGCGACGGCCGCCCCGACGTGGCTCAGCGTGTTGTACTGGTCGTACCTGATCGACTTGTTGCCGGTGTCGCAATACTGCCGCGCGAGGGCCCGCACATCACCGGCGACCATCACCCCGTCACCGGTCCCGATGCCCGGGGGATTGCCGAAGGTACCTTCCACGACACCGTTGTTGCCCTGCGCGATGTAGCCGGGCACGGTGGGCGTCGGCGCGGAACCGAGGTTGATCTTGTTCACGGCCTCGACGTACGGCAGCACCTTGTTCGGGTTGACGTACTCGGGTTTGACGAATTTCTCCCACGTCAGCCCGGGATACCGGCCGAGCGCGTCGACGATCGACGCCTTTTCCATGTCCTTGAGCACCTGAAGGCCGTAAGAATTCGCGTACGGCTTGAGATCGATGCCGAAGGAACGCGAGACACCGATGAGCGCCATCGGAATGACCCCGGTCCACGCGACGCTGCCGTTGACGTACTTGAGATTGTGCGACGGCTTGACGAGCACTCCGCCTTCGGTGAAACCGACGAGATTCTTGTTGACCTCGGGCGCGTAATCCGGCGCGAGCGCGGCGGCCCAGCCCGTCGCGATGGCGCCCCCCGAATACCCGATGAGACCGAACCGGGTCTTGTCGTTCAATCCCGTTCCCGGAGCCCGCGTCGCGGCACGGATCGAATCCAGGGTGTTCGTCCCGTATTCGGGCCCGGCGGCGAAGTTCGCCTTCTGGCCTTCGGTGTCGGGAATGACGACGTTGTAGCCCAGCAGCAGAGCGGGCGCGATGAACAGCGACTCCGCGTTGGCGATCAGGCCGCCGAGCGAGACGTCACCGGCGATCGCCCTCGACGGGCCGTGCTCGGGATCGAGCGAATCGTAGAACGATTGGTACGAAACGGCTTTCGTGCTGTCGCCGGTGAGGCTTCGCAGCACCGAAGTGACGTTGGCGGACGGCTTTCCCCGGGCGTCGGTGGACCGGTACAGCAACTGGGTCACCTTGAGCGGCGTGGAAATGCCGAGGACGTGATAGTTGAGCGTCCGGGTCTTCAACACGGTCCCGGGACTGTACGACGACAACGGTTCGCTGCCGTCGTAGCTGTAGAACGCATCGGTGGCGGGGGCGGCGGAGGCGGCGGGCGCGGCGGCGAAACCGACGAAGACGGCGATCGCGAGGGCCAGCAGACGGGCGGGCTTTCGGGTCATGACTCCCCTTTGAATCATGAAGTGGATCACGTTTGGATGCTCGGAACCTACCAGCCGGTAACTGATGGTGTACAGGGTCGTACATCATTAATCGCGCGATATTGACGTTTCTTTCGCTCGCGTTGGGACGGAACACGGCTCGGACAGGGTGCGGGTTGTGATCCAGCACAAAAACGGCAGTGCGATCAACGGGATCAAGGCCGTCCGCAAGGAGGTGTGGTCGGCGACGGTGCCGAGGACGGGGCTCGCGAGACCGCCGATGCTGACCGTCAGCCCGAGGGTGACACCACTGGCGGTGCCGACCCGCGTGGGGAGGTAGTCCTGGGCGAGCGTGATCTGCAGGGAGAACGGGATGTACAGGCCTACCGCCGCCAGCAGGACGAAGGGGAAGAACGCCGGGCCCGGCACGAGAACGACGCCCGCGACCGCGCCGACGGTGGCCAGGTACGACCGCCGCACCACGGTGACGCGATCCCAGCGTCCGGCCAGTCTGCTGCCCAGCAACGTGCCGGCGGCGCCGCCCACGTAGAGCAGGAACAACGCGACGCTCCCCGTCGTCGTGCCGCCCCCGGCCCGCTGCTGGGCGTAGAGCGAGACGAACGTGCTCAACCCGACGAACACGATCGAACGGGAGACGACGGCCGCCGACAGCTTCTTGAACGCGCTCCAGTCGTCGACCCCCGTCACCTCGGTCGACGAGCCGCCGGCGCGGGCGCTCCTGGCGAGGGCGCGCAGTACGGGCAGGCATAGCACGGAACCGGCCAGCGCCGGGGCGACGAGCAGTGGCGACATCCGCAGCCCGCCGAGTGCCATGACCGCGGCGACGAGGACGGGCGCGGCGGCGAACCCGATGTTCCCGCCGAGGGAGAACCAGCCCATGGCGGTATGCCTGCCACCGCCGGCGATCCTCGCGATCCGTGCGGCCTCGGGGTGGTACGCGGCCACCCCGATTCCCGACACGGCGACGAAAGCCAGCGTCAGCGCGTAGGAGTCGGTCAGGCCGCCGAGGGCGATGCCGAGCCCGCCGAGGAGGGTGGCGGACGGCAGCAACCACGGCATCGCCCATCGGTCGGTCAGCGCGCCGAACAACGGCTGCGCCACCGAAGACAGCAACGAAGCGGCGAGCACGATGCCGGACACCGCCGCGTATCCGTAGGCACGCTCGGCGCCGAAGAACGGCACCAGAGCGGCGACCGAACCCTGGTACACGTCAACGCACGCGTGCCCGGCCGACAGCAGGGCGATCGCTTTGTTCTTCGACACCTCGCCATGCTCGTCGCGGCCGCGGTGTCGCGCTTCCGATAAAATGCCAATCGATGACGGAAATCCGCCACCTGCCCGCGGCGCCGGCACAGGTCCGGTCCCTGGCCTCCGGTACGACGATCGACGCGCACCGCCATGACGATCACCAGGTCGTCTACGCAGCGCGTGGCGTACTGGCCATCACCACCGACAAGGGCTCCTGGGTCGCGCCCGCGACAAGGGCTATCTGGGTCCCCGCCGAGACCGTGCACGCCCATCAGGCGCACGGCGAACTCGATCTCCGACTCGTCGGCCTGCCCGCCACCGTGAACCCGTTGCGGCTGAACGAACCGAGCGTGCTGGCCGTCGGACCGCTCCTGCGCGAACTCATCCGCGCCTACACCGATCCGCCACACGACGACACCCCGGAACGACGGCGGCTCCGCGCGGTCCTGCTCGATCGGCTTCGCGCCTCGCCTCAGCAACCCCTGCACCTGCCGACGCCCGCCGACCCGCGGCTGCGCGCTTTGTGCGAGATCCTCAGCACCGATCCTGCCGACAACCGGACGCTGGCGGCACTCGGCGCGCGGGTGGGCGCGAGCGATCGCACCCTGGCGCGGCTCTTCAAAGCCGATCTCGGCATGTCCTTCCCGCAATGGCGCACGCAGTTGAGGCTCTACCGCGCCTTGGTCCTCCTGGCCGAGGACACCCCGGTGACCGCGGTGGCGCATGCCTGCGGCTGGTCGTCCGCCAGTGCGTTCATCGACGTCTTCCGCCGCGCCTTCGGGCATACGCCGGGCACGCACTACGACCGGTGAACGCGAAAGCGGGGCCGGTCCACAAAGGACCGGCCCCGCTCTTCGTTCGGTTTCTTACGCCTCGCTACGGCGACGGCGCACCAGCAGCACCATCAGCACACCCGCGCCGAGGAGCGCGCCGCCGATGATCAGCGGCATGGTCGCGGAAGCACCGGTGTTGGCCAGCTCGTCGCCGCCACCCGATTCGGCGCCACCGGGGGTGGTGGGGGCCGGGGTTTCGGTGACGGGCGCGCCGCCCTGCTTCCAGGTCGCGATCGCGTTCGCGGCGACCGAGGTCTTCTCGGACTCCGCGACGATCAGGGACTGGGCGGGCACCTTGTCGTAGTTCTCGCCCACGAACAGGCGGCCGGTGTCGAGGTGGCCGCTGACCTTCAGCGAGAAGGTGCCGGAGCCGTCCTTGGCGTCCTTGGGGACGTCGACGTAGATCTTGGTGCCGTCCTTGACGTCGGAGGCCTTGATCGCCTTGCCGTCGGCGTCGGTGACCTTGACGCCCTCGGGCAGCTTGCTCGTCAGCTCGGTGATGTCACCGCTGGTGGCGATGCTGAACGGGCCGATCCGGGTGCCGGTGGCGCCCGAGGCCTTGGCCGGGCCGATGTCGAGGGTCGGCTTCGGCTGCTGGCCGATGCCGACGTTGTCCTTGCCCACGAGGTAGTCGTAGACCGCCAGCACGTCGGCGGTGGACTCTCCGGCGGCCTCGCCCGAAATCGGGTTGGCGCGCTTCAGGTCCTTGCCGTCACTGAAGTGCCACACCGCGGCCTGCGTCGCGGTGATGGCCTCCTTGACGGACAGGCCACCGTTGAACTTGACGTCGCCCTTGCCGAGCTTGCCTTCGAGCGCCTTCACCGACGCCGCCGGGTAGCCGTGGTGCAGCACCCAGTTGAGCTTCGCGCTGTTCTTGTTGAACGGCGACTTGGTGTCCGGGTACTTGTTCCACGGACGCTCGATCATGTCCTGATCGGTCCGCATTTTGACCTCGACCTGCACGCAGTACATCTTGAGCTTGCTGCCGTCGGACAGCTTGAGCGTGAACAGCACCGCGCCGGCGGGGTCCCCGCTCTCGAAGTTGATGCCGAACCCGCGTTCGCCTTCCTTTTCGATGACCCGGCCGCGCGCCGCGCCGTCGTCGGCGAGGGCGGCCGGAGCGGCCATCGTCAACGCGACGGCCGCGGAGGCCACCGCGATCCCGCCGCGAACCAGAACTGACCTGCCGTGCATGTGTCTCCTATCCGGATACGGACCACGAATGCCAGTGCCGTGTGCGACCACAGGCCCCGACCGCAACGGCTCGCCCGATCGGGGTATGACTAATCCCATCGAGCGAGAGCGGAGCATACAGAGGTCTCACGGGTGGCTACTCAGGGGTATGCTCATGTCCGAATTGCCCGCTGAGACGGGTGAACGGCAGGGAAACGATCTTGAACGAGTAGAGGACCCGTCGCGCGTGAGCTCCGCGGGCGCTGCGGCCGGCGGCGCGAGGCCGGCTTCGGGCCGGGTGTGCGGGGGAGCCGCTCGAAAGGGAATTGTCCCCGCGGGTCATCGAGCGGCTTGTCGAATCGAATCCGGTACCATTCTTCTCCGCCGCGGATCTTCTTTCCGTCGTGTTCGCACTTTCACTCGGCGGCGGGCGTGGAAATGATCGACGGCGGCCTGAAGTGTCGGATATCACAGTATGTGGCGATAGGCCCCGAGCCACCTGCGTTCAGGTGTATCACGGGTTCGCGGTGGGCACCCACCTTGGTTCTTTCGGGTAGATGTACCGGCCATGCCGGGAGGGATACCGCGCGGCGAGGTAGACAGGGAGGTTCGGGGATTCCCGGGTGTACGTGGCAGTGCCGCGCGATGACGATCCGTGTCCGGTCATTGCGCGGACAAAAGAATATGGCCGTGTGGGGAGACACGAGCATGCGATCTTTGACGCGTGACCCACGACTTTTCACGTCGTGGAATTCTGTTCTCGAAGGTGAAAAATCGCGCCTGCGCAATTCGCGCTCGAATTGCCGCCGGTCGGGGTGCGGTCATGGGAGATGAGGGCGCCTCGGTGACCGTCACGCGGTCGCCGATTCCCCGGCAGTTGCCGCCTGTCCCCGCGCATTTCACCAGCAGGACCGCTGAACTCGAAGCGCTCGACGCCGCCGCGGCGGGCCCGGAGGACGACTCGGTCGACCGGTCGCCCGCGGTGACGGTGGTGGTCGGGCCCGGCGGGGTGGGCAAGACCGCGCTCGCGGTCGCCTGGGCGGTCCGGAACGCCGGGCGCTTCCCGTCGAGGCAACTGTATGCGGATCTGCGCGGGTTCTCGCCGGAGACGGCCGTGCCGCCCGAAGACGCGCTCGGAGCGTTCTTGCGGGCACTCGGGGTCCCGCCGGAGCGAGTGCCGGTCGAACTGGCCGAACAAGCGGCGTTGTTCCGGACCGTCACCGCGGGAATGCGCCTGCTGCTGGTGGTGGACAACGCCATCTCGGCTGCCCAGGTTCGACCGTTGATCCCGGCTTCGTCGGGTTGCGTCGTGGTGGTCACCAGCAGGCTGAGACTGGACGGCCTGCACGCCGATGGCGCTCGGTTCGTCGACATGGCGCCCCTGCCGGAGGAACACGCCGTCGAGCTGCTGACGCGCTCGGTGGGCGAGTCGAGGGTCGCAGGCGAACTTCCGGACGTGACGACACTGGTGACCCTGTGCGGCCGGCTGCCGATCGCGCTCCGGGTGGCCGGTGCGAGGTTGGCGTCGCGGCCGAAGTGGCCGGTGGCCAGGATGGTGGCGGAGCTCCGTGACGAACGGCTGCGTTTGACGAAGCTGTCGCCGGTGGGGGAGGCGTCGTTGACCGCAACTTTCGATTCGTCGTATTCGGCGCTGTCGCCGCACGCGGCCAGGCTCTACCGGCTGGTCGGTGAGTACCCGGGCCTGACGGTCGAAGTGGGAGCGGCGGCCGCCGCGCTGCGGGTTTCCGACGCCGAGGCCGCGGACGGGCTCCAAGAGCTGGCGGACGCGAGCCTTCTCGAGGAGATCGGCGAGGACGGCTATCGCTTCCACGATCTGGTGCGGCTGCACGCACGGGCGTTACCCGACGACGAACGGTTCGAAGTCGTTCCGCGGATCGCGGAGTGGTACCTGCACCGGATGACGCGCGCGAACATGGTGGTGATCCCGATGCGCTGGCGGGTCGGCACCGTGCGCGCCCGGTACGAGGATTCGCCGGCGTTGTTCGCCACCGGTGCCGAGGCCCTGACGTGGTTGGACGAACGCCTCGCGGACATCGTCGAACTGCTCGACGAGACCTTCGCGCTGCGGCACGACGAACTCACCTGGCAACTGTGCGAAGCCCTGTGGGAACTTTTCCTCTACCGCAAGCACTATCAGCTATGGATCCGGACCCACGAGGTCGGCATCACCGCGGCACACCGGTGCGCCGACGCGATCGCCGAAGCACGGTTGCGTTGCCAGCTGGCCCGCGCCTATCTGGATCTGGGCCGGTTCGAAGCCGCGGAAAGCGAATGCATCGAGGCGGCGGAACTCGCAAGGGGAGCGGGGAGCCGCCACAACGAGTCCGTGGCCCTGGACCAGCTGGGCATGGCGGCGCAAGGTCGTGGCGACTTCGAGCGGGCGGTCGGGTTCTTCGGCGAAAGCCTCGTGATCGAAGGGGAACTCGGGATCGACCGCGGTGTCGCCCAGCGGCACCGGCGGATCGGCGAGGCGTTGCTGCAGGGGGACCGGACCGCCGACGCCGCCCGGCACCTGCGCCTCGGGCAAGAGCTGTTCAAGGAGATCGGCGATGTGAAGGGCGAGGCCGAGGTCACTTTGTCGCTGGCGCGGATCGACGCGAGGGCGGGAGAGATCACCGCGGCGAAACGCGAACTCGAACGCGCCGCCGCGGTGCTCGACGAGTCAGGTTCGGCCGTCTATCAGTCCGATGTGCTGGTGGCGTTCGCCGAGGTCGCTGAGCTCGAGGGTGATCTCGACGCCGCTCGTGGCCATCTGATCAAGGCGCTGGACCTGTGCGGTCCGATCGGCGGGCTGCGGGTGGAGCGGGCCCGCGCTCGGTTGGCCGCCTTGGACGCCCGGCGCGATCATCCGCAGCAGCCGGAGCCGGCGTCCCGCGAGTGACCACAGATAGGCCCCCGCGCCCGCCAGTTCGGCGGACTCGCACCGGATGACGGCCACGTCTCCCGTGCGGTCGCCGACAAGACAGCGTCCGGGGGAACACGCGACGGCGACGATCGTGAGACCGGGCAGCCGGTCGAAATCGCCGGCGATCACGCCGCGGGCGTCGGCGACCAGGTGCGGCACTGAGTGGACGAGCACGTCGGCGAGGGAGGCGCGGGTCCGGTCGCTCGCACCGGACAAGAGGAACGAGGTTCCCTCGGTGTCGATGCGACAGCACTCGGCAGTGACGCGCAGCCGCGCTACAGAGGCCGGCACGGCAGCACCTCCGCCATCGGCACGGGGGACAGCGGGACGGCCCTGGCGGGTTCGGACAGGCCGAGAAGCCGGTACATCTCGGTGCGCAGGATCGCTCCGGCGCGGCCCGGCCGCGACGACAGCAACCCGCGGACGTGCTCGGCCAGGCCGACGGACTCCGCCTCGCGCAGCAAAGGGCGAAGAGTGCTGCCGGGTATCCAGCGGGGCGCGTGCTCGGCGATGACCGCGCTGGGCGTGCCCGGTAGCAACGGCTCGGTGCCGTCCACGGCCAAGAGCACCGGTCTGCCGATGCCCGCCGCGTAACCGGTCACGGAGCCGTAGTCGCCGATGACGTGATCGGCGGCGATCAAGGCGGCCCGCCAGCTCCCTTCGGGCCGCAAAAGCTCGAGGCCGGACCGCAGGCTGTCGGCCAGCCAGCTGCGGATCTGCCATCGGCTGTGGTGCGCCCAGATCTGGGGATGAAGAACACCGAGCACGCGGAAGTCTTCGGGGGGAAGTTCACCGAGAACTCGTTCGAACAGGTCGTGATGGCGTCCGAAGGCCGAGCGATCGGACCAGGTCGAGGTGACGACCACCAGCCGCCGGTCGTCGGTGACGCCGAGACCTCTCCGGTAGTGCTCGCGAAAGGGAAGGCTGGCGGTGAGCCGATCCAGTGCGATGTCTCCCGCGACGACAGCGGCGGGGACCGCGCGAGGGCAGGTCTCGGCGAGAACCTCCAGTTCGCGGTCGTGGACGAGCACGATCGAGTCGGCGCGCACCCGTCCTTCCCGCATCAGCTGGCCCGCGTCGAGTCCGACCTGGGGGCTCCAGCCGGGCCCGGCGTCCGGGGGCCGCCACGGCCGGTACTGGCCGAATCCCCCGCCGTGCGGAATGAGCATCACCGGCCCGGAGACTTCGTCGATGCCGCGCTGACTGGCGGCCAGGACGAGGTCGTATTCACCGCGCTTGGCCTGCGCCCAAGGCAGGACCATTCCACCTTGGGCCTCCACGAAGTCGTGAGTGACGCGCCAGGATTCCCACTCCGGGACGGTGAAGGTCGCCTGGACACGATGGTCTGCCTCGAAGAGCGGGAGCAGATCGAGCAGCCGGTTTCCGGCGACGATGTGCGGGATCATCACCAGCACGGATTTGACGCCCTTGCGTGTCGCCCAGTGCTGATCGGAACCATCCACCGGACTGCGGACCCACGATGACTCGGTCATGAAATTCCCCTCGTTCGAACTCCGGTATCCGCAGTCAGCATGGGAGTGATCGTGGAGAAAACGGCTTCGGCCGGTTGTCAGTTCATTGACAGATGATCAACGATGATCGCCGAAGTTTGACAATTAAGCCGATGACCTGGCCTTACGCGCGAACGGGTGGAAAAATGATCCGGCGGGACAGGGGTGGCGAACCCGGGTTCGCCATGGGGAAGGGGCGCACTCGTAGAAATCGCTTTCGGAATTCTCGGGCAGACGGCCATGCTAATGCACGGGAATGTGGATGTGAACTGGGCGGGTCCTCGGCCGAGACAGGTGCTGACCGCGTTGCTGACCGCGCCGAACCGTCGCTTGCCGCTGGACGTCGTCGTGGACTGGGTGTGGGAAGAACACGAGAGGGCGCCACAGGACGCCCATTCGACGCTTCACCAGAACGCGACCAAGCTGCGCCGGGCGTTCCACGAGAAGTCCGTGCCCGCGAAGGTGAGTGTGGGTAAAGGGGGTTGCCTGCTGGAGATCGAGCCGGCACTGATCGATCACTTCGGCTTCCAGGCCATGATGGACAAGGCCCGCCGGTTCCGTGAACTCGGTCAGCACGACCGCGCGCTGGTCGAAGCGCTTTCGGCGGTCCGGTTGTGCCGGGACGAAGCCTTGGCCGATCTCCGGACCGAGCGTGCCGACGGATGGCGTGCCTTATGGGAGCGTAGTGAGTGGATCCCCGCCAACGCGTTCGTTGTGGCTGAGCAATTGGCGACCGGGCAAGCCGACGCCGCGGTGCGGAAACTGGCGGAACTCGAACAGGCGCATCCGAGGGAACTGAGTTTCGAGAAATTGCGATTACGGGCACTGGCCGAAGCCGACCAGCCCGCCGAAGCCGCCGACTTCTTTCGGGCGACGTATGCCCGTTACCGTGAGGCGGGGGAGACCAGGGCCGCGGAAGAACTGCGAGCGGTCAACGACAAGGTGCTGATCCGGCCGGATCGGATGATTCCTCGACGCAAACCGGTCCCGGTCGATTCCGCCGGTCGAAACGAGCACGTGATCCGGCATTTGCCACCGGACGTCGACGACGTCGCGGGAAGAGCCGATCTGATCGCCCTGCTCGACGCTTACACGACCGATTCCGCCGGCGCGCCGAAACGCGCCGCGGTGGTGGTGACCGGAGGTCCTGGTGTCGGGAAGACGACCTTGGCGGCGAAATGGGCCCATCGCGCGGAACGCCGGTACCGGCATGGCGCGGTCATGCTGGACCTTCGCGGTGACAGTCAAGCCGCGAAGGCCGACGCCGGTGAAATAGTCGACACACTCTTGTCGTTGCTGGACTTTCCGGTCGACCAAGTGGTCAATCCGATAGCGCGTGCCGCGAAGCTGTCGGCGATGCTCGCCCGGCGCTCGATGCTCGTGATCCTCGACAACGTGCGCAGCTCCGATCAGGTCGCACCGCTGCTGGGCGTCCTGTCGTCGTGCACGGTGCTGATCGTTTCGCGGTGGCGCTTGAAATCCTTGTCGGCGAAGCTGACGCCACCGGTGATCACGGTGGCCCCGCTCGGGGACCGGTCTTCCTCCTCCCTGTTGACCCGGCGAATCGGTCACCGCGCGCGAGACGACGCGGAGGGGGTCGAAGAGCTGGTGCGGCTGTGCCGAGGCAACCCGCTGGCGCTGACCCTGGTGGCTGAACGCGCGGTCTCGCGGGCGGGCACGCGGATGCGGACTTTGGCGAGCCAATTGCGTGACGCCGAACTGCTGCTGGACCTCGGCGACGAGGGCGACTGGCCGGGAATGAGCCTGAGGTCCGCCTTCGCCCTTTCGTATCACGACCTCCAGCCTGCCGAGCGGCGGGTGTTCGCCCTGATCGGCCTGCATCCGAGCGCCGAGATGACCACCGCCGTGATCGCCGCCGCGGACGGGCGCCCCGCGTCGGAGGTGCGCCGCTCACTCGACATACTGGTCGCCGCTCACCTGATCGAGCACCCTGCCGATCTCGACCGCTATCGCGTGCACGACCTTCTCCATTTGTACGCCGCGTCCCTGGCCGCGCAGTTGTCCGATGTGGACCTCGCGCGAAGGAGGATGTTCGAGTTCTACCTGCGCGTGGTCACCGCCGCGTATCGCTTGCAGTTCCCGCACAAAGAGCTGCTGAACCTGCCTCCGATGGTGCGGGCGGCGCCCACGCCCGGGTTCCGGAACGTCGCCGAAGCGCGGCAGTGGGTGTTGCGGGAACGAACGTCGATCATGGCGATCAGCGCGGCGTCGGAAGGCGTTCTCAACGGTATTTCCTACCTCCTGCCCGCGATGGCCTCGGAATTCTTCATCTTGCAGGGGAGATACCCCGACGCGATCGAGGGGCTGACCATCGCCGTCCGCGCCGCGACGGCGCAAGGAGACGTGGGCTCACTGGCTTCGTGCCTGAACGATCTGGCGGTCGTGCACATGCTCATCGGCGCCGACGACGCCGCCGGGAAGTGCCTGCTGCGCGCGCTCGAACTGGTCGACGCCCATGGGATCGCGGTCGGCGTGGCGACGGTCAGGTTGAACCTGGCCCGTGTGCATTTCCATGCCGGTCGCGCGGCCGAAGCGGTCGAAAGGTACCGGAAGGTACTTCCGTCCGTTCGTGCGCTGGGCGAGCCGATGTTGTGTGCCAGCGCGGAACATCGCTTCGCCGACGCGTTGGTCGAGATGGGCGGCCACGACGAGGAAGCGCTCGCACTGTACCGGGAGGCCGTGCGACACCGGCGCGAAGCCGGTGATGCCACTGAGCTGATGCGGGCGCACGCCGCTCTCGGGGCGTTGCTGGTCCGGCTCGGCAGGCTTGCCGAAGCGTCGCTGGAATGCAGTGCCGGCGAAGCGTTGATCGAGGCCAGCCAAGACCTCCCGACGATCATGAAGCTCACCACTGTGCTCGCCCAATTGCGACACGCCGAAGGTGACGCCGGGGCGGCGCTGCGGTACGCGCATCGCGCGGTCGATTATGCGAACCGGACTCGGCATGCGACTGGACAGGCGCGGGCCCTGGGCGTCCTGGCCGCCGTTCTCTGTGATCACGGAAACCCCGACGATGCGCGGAAGTTGTGGCGGGACGCCGCGGAGCTCTACCGCGGGCGGGCGCGGGTGGCGAAGGCGGAGGCGATCGAGGTCCTGCTGGCCGAACTGGGCGCGCGTGGACCACTTGTTCCGGCTGCGCGTGAAGGCGAAGGAGACACCGTGGCGATGCCCTCGCCTCATCTCCGGATACTGCGCGGACATCGCGACTGAGGGGCGGTTGCCCCGGACGGGGCTGGGCCCCGGCCGCGCCGGGCGGACGCGGCCGGGAAACCGGTTCAGCCCTTGCGCGCGAACGAGATCCGGTGCAGTCCGCCGGGCTGATCGTCGGCGAGGTACAGCTCGCCGTTCTGGTCGGTGCCGAACGTGGTGGCGTCGAGCGGGAACTCGCCGATCCGGGCGCTTTCGTAGGTCCCGTCGGTCTTCTTGCGGACGGCCCAGGCCGTTCCCTGGCAGAAGTCGGTGGCGAGGTAGGTCCCGCCCGCCAGCGCCGCGTACTTCTTGCCGCGGTAGACGTGCCCGCCGATCACCGCGCAACCTTCCGCGCCGGAGATGTAGTGGAAGACCGGATCGGTGTAGGTCACGCCGTCCTTGCACCGCGTCTCGTCGAACACGACCGGCCCTTCTTTGCAGGACCAGCCGAAGTTCGCGCCCCCCTTGCCCTTGGCGAGGTGGTCGACCTCCTCGAACCGGCCCTGGCCGACGTCGCCGATCCACAGCGAACCGTCGGCCGGGTCGAAGGAGAACCGCCACGGATTGCGGAGCCCGTACGACCAGATCTCCGGACGTGCGCCCGCGACGCCGACGAACGGATTGCCTGCCGGGACGCAGTACTTCAGCGGACGGCACGCGCGGTCGACGTCGATCCGCAGGATCTTGCCCAGCAACGTGTCCAGGCGCTGCCCACTGGCGAGCGGATCGCCGCCTCCACCACCGTCACCGATCCCCCAGTACAGATACCCGTCCTGGCTGAACGCCAGCTGGCCGCCGTTGTGGTTGGGGAACTCGGAATGCGGCTGGGTGATCAGCTCGGTGAGCTCGCCGGTGTCCAGCCGGACGCGGGACAGAGTCACCGCACTGTCGGACTTGCGGGTGTACGCGACGTAGGCCCGCCTGTCCTTGGCGATCGCCAGCCCGAGCAGCCCGCGCTCGACGTCCGCGCCGTTCACCTTGTCGCTGATGTCCAGAACCGGCTTGGCGGCGAGCCCGGTCCGGGGATGGTAGGCCCGGACGACGCCTCTCTTCTCCACGATGAGGATGCGGCCGCTGCCGTCGTTGAGCGCCGTGATCGCGGTCGGGTTGACCAGCCCGGACGCGACCTTGGTCGCCGTGGCGGTCAGCTCGCCGAGCGGAACACCTCGCGCTTCCCGGGGCTCCGCGCTGCTCGCGGTCGGAAGCATCGCTCCCGCCAAGACGAGCCCGGCCACCAGGGACAACCCCCGGCGGAGGTGCCGTCGCGTCATGAGAGACTCCAATCGCCAGTGAATGGTCTGGTCCAATTCAACAGCGACCGGAGGAGCAGCGGTACCTCCATCCGCGAACTTCCCGTTGGTTTGTTTCCGTCGTACGGATCAACGCCTTCGAGGTATGGGCTTGCGGTCCGGCATCCCCGGAATGGAGGTCATGCGCCCGCGAGCTGTCGGCGACACGCCGATGGTGGACGTCGTATTCCAGGGGAAGCACTCGGACGGCGGTTTAGGGCCAGGCGTACATGCCCTTGGCTGGAGGGTCGGAATGAAGCCTGGGCGACCAGGGCCCATGTCGGATGACGATCGATCAGCTGTTCGGGCGGCGATGATCTGATGACCGAAGAAGGCGACACTACCGGGGATCATGCCGACGCCACGGGCGGCGAGAGCGATCCCGGCTCGCTGCAAGCTGAACTCGTCCGTCGCTACAACGGCGGCGAGACGATCGAAGGCTTGGCGGAGAGCTGCGCGCTGAGCTACCGGAAAGTGCGAACGATCCTGCTGGCCGCCGGAGTCACGCTCCGGCCCCCGAAGATCCAGCTTCCGCCCACGCCGCCCGGCCTCGTCAATGCCTACCTGGCGGGCCGGAGCATCCGGCAGTTGGCGAAGATCCATGGCATGGGCTACAACCAGATCCGCCGAATCCTCCTCGCGGAAGGCGTCGTCCTCCGCCCTCGCGGACGGCAGCAGTAGTCGCGCTCGCGCTACATCCGAGGCCTCGGCTTCCAGGCGCACGACGCCCGGAGAGCCGAGGCTCTCGCCACAGCGGACGACCTTCTTCGTCACACTGCGTAAACGATCCAGATTTTCGGGCGCACGCCGGCCTGCTCCTTTCCTGCGTATCGGTACGTGCCGGCTCAGCCGGATGAGGTGTGATCTTTAGGCTCGCGAAGAGCTCTTTCGCGTATCGAGCTGGCTTTGGCGGGAAGTCCCCTTGTGGGCGACTGGGGGTAGGTTACTCATGCTCCGGCGAGCCCTGAAAGGGGGCCACCACTCGACCGTGGTGTCACCGCCAGCGACACGCCACACGAACGTTTGACGTGCGGTTTCGCTCTGCACTCGCGCAAGTTTTGCCCGTAGTGGTCGCCGACGATCCGGGCCGTGCTCGGCGATCGTCAGCGCCGCGAGGGCAGGCAGCTTGAAGTTACTGAACGGTCAATAAAGAACGGGCCTGGAATTCCGAAGAATATTCAGCTATGACGCGTACTGGAAGACGGTAAAAGCACCTCTGAGTGGCCCCTCAAGACGACAGCTTCACACCATTCGGTGATTACTCACCGGTACGAAAGTGGGGTCGGCCCGTCGGCTGCCGCCCGCGACCGGTGATCAGTGCGGCCGCCGTCAAGGTCCGCGACGCCCGCCGGTTCGTCGGATCGCGTTTCATCAAGTTTTCATCATTCCTCCCTAGCGTGAGGTCGTCCGGTGAAAACAGTGATGGAGGGCGACGTGGAGCAATCATTCCCACCCGGAGGCGCGCAGTGGCCGCCGCCGCAGGGCTGGGTCCCGCAACCGGTACCGGGGCCGCCCGCCCGGAAACCCCGGTGGCTGCTGTTCGGCGGGATCGCCGGACTGGTGCTGGTGCTCCTCGCCGGTCTGACGACCTGGCTGCTGTGGCCGTCGAAGGGGGACCGCGGACCCTTCGAGCAGGCGCTCGCCGGGCTGTCCTCGGCGCCCGCCGTCCGGAACAGCACCTCCGCGGTCGGCGGGATGATCAAGACGGACGTCAAGACCACCGCCTCCGGAGAGGTGTCCGGCACGATGTCCTTCCAGGGCAAGAAGATGGAGATCCTGGTCGTCGGCGGCAAGGTCTATTTCAAGGCGCCCGACGGCATGCTGCCCGGGGCGCGAGGGGACTCGTCCGAGGCCGAGGACCTCAAGGACCGGTGGATCACCGGCGAGGAGGCGTTGTTCGGCCCGGCCCTGCAACAGTTCGAGTCCCCGGAGAAGCTCGCCGCCCGCCTGCGCGAGGCGCTGGAGCGGGCGGAGGAGATCCCCGGGGACCAGAACGAGACCGTCCGCGACGTTCCGGCGCTCAAGGCGAGCACGCCGGCGGGTGACCTGTACGTCTCGAAGGAGGCACCGCACCGCCTTCTCCGCTACTCCGTGAAGTTGCCCGGCGGGATACCGTCCATGCCCGGCGCGGAGTCACAGCCGCCGATGCCGTCCGGGGCCGGCCTCGGCGAGTCCGATGTGGACGCTTTGACGCCGGACGAGACCCTCGCCGTCTACGACGACCTGATGGCGAACACCAAGAAGCTGTCCGGCGCCGTGGACACCAGCGTGCGGTTCGACATGGACGGCGCGGCCACCGTCGAGTGCGGTGCCTCGGGCTGCACGGTGACCGCGAACGTGTCCAACTCCGCCTCGGCGAGCAGCGGCGGGAAGGTCACCGGCCAGGTCAACGCCACGATGACCGCGAACGTCACCATCGGCGGCCGCTCGGCAGGCACTTGCCGGAGCACGGCGACCTTGCCGCTCAACGGTTCGGCCTCGATCAGCTGCGTCAACGGCCAGGCGGGAAGTGTCTTCTCGTCCGTCGAAGCGGAGAAGAAGGCGGATGCGGAAGCGCAGTCGAGTGCTTCGGGCGGGGTCCCGGTCCAGTACCGCATCGAGAGCATCGCGTCGGTTTCCGTGCTGGCCGAAGCGATCGGGCAGGTCGAGATCACGCGTTTGGTCGGCGAACTGGCGGAGCGCCGGTCGAAGATCGGCGGCTGACCGGATAGAGAACAGCGCCGGGCGAACGGCTTCGATGCCGCGCGCCCGGCGCTTTCGCGTCCCGTTTGTTCGGGTCAGACAGTGTTCGATTCAGTCCGTGCCGGATTCGATCGCGGCGTGGTCGAGCAGTTCGTCCTCGCCCGAGGCCTTGCCGCGCGAGGCGATCGCCTGCGCGCCGCCCGCGTCCATGGCCCCGATCAGGCCGGTCGACGCGGCCTGCGCGGCGCCGATCAGCGTCGGGTGCCCGCCGCCGACCATGCCGAGCCCGGCGTACTGCTCGAGCTTGGCGCGCGAGTCGGCGATGTCGAGGTTCCGCATGGTGAGCTGGCCGATCCGGTCCACCGGGCCGAACGCCGAGTCCTCGGTGCGCTCCATGGACAGCTTGTCCGGGTGGTAGCTGAAGAACGGGCCGGTGGTGTCGAGGATCGAGTAGTCCTCGCCGCGCCGCAGCCGCAGGGTGACCTCGCCGGTGACGGCCGCGCCGACCCACCGCTGCAGCGATTCGCGCAGCATCATCGCCTGCGGGTCCAGCCAGCGGCCTTCGTACATGAGCCTGCCGAGACGACGGCCTTCGTTGTGGTAGCTGGCGAGGGTGTCCTCGTTGTGGATCGCGTTGACGAGCCGCTCGTACGCCGCGTGCAGCAGCGCCATGCCCGGCGCCTCGTAGATACCGCGGCTCTTGGCCTCGATGATCCGGTTCTCGATCTGGTCGGACATGCCGAGCCCGTGCCGCCCGCCGATGGCGTTGGCCTCCAGGACCAGGTCGACCGCGGTGGCGAACTCCTTGCCGTTGATCGTCACCGGCCGGCCCTGTTCGAAGCCGATCGTGACGTCCTCGGGCGCGATCTCGACCTCGGGGTCCCAGAACCGGACGCCCATGATCGGGTTCACGATCTCGATACCGGTGTCGAGGTGCTCCAGCGACTTGGCCTCGTGCGTCGCGCCCCAGATGTTCGCGTCGGTGGAGTAGGCCTTCTCGGTGCTGTCCCGGTACGGCAGGCCGTGTGCCTGCAGCCACTCGGACATCTCCTTGCGGCCGCCGAGTTCGCTGACGAACGCGGCGTCCAGCCACGGCTTGTAGATCCGCAGGGACGGGTTCGCGAGCAGCCCGTAACGGTAGAACCGCTCGATGTCGTTGCCCTTGAAGGTGGACCCGTCGCCCCAGATCTGGACGTCGTCCTCGAGCATCGCGCGCACCAGCAGCGTGCCGGTGACCGCGCGGCCGAGCGGGGTCGTGTTGAAGTAGGTGCGGCCGCCGTTGCGGATGTGGAAGGCGCCGCAGGCCAGCGCCGCGAGCCCTTCCTCGACCAGCGCGGCCTTGCAGTCGACGGCGCGCGCGATCTCGGCGCCGTAGGCCTTCGCCCGGCCGGGGACCGACGCGATGTCGGGCTCGTCGTACTGGCCGATGTCAGCGGTGTAGGTGCACGGCACCGCACCCTTCTCGCGCATCCACGCGACCGCTACCGAGGTGTCGAGGCCGCCGGAGAAGGCGATCCCGACGCGTTCGCCGACAGGCAGAGAGGTGAGTACCTTGGACATGATGGAAGTATATGCATAGGTGTGTATGACCATGCAAGCCGGGGTGAGGAGGGCAACTCGGGTGGGTGGCGGGGGCTGTGTCCTCTTTGTGACCAGTCCAGGCGGGGATCCGCCACGAATACCTGGCGAGTGCCCTGTGTGAAATCGGGATTTCCCTTGCGGCAAAAGGAAAACCAGTCCGCGAAGCCGGCCGCGCCGAATACCTGGCATGAAGACTTCGCGGGTCGACCGGGAACCACGCCTCCCTCTCTTCGGGGCGGCGCTGATCGGTGTCTTGGCCCTCGCCTCGGCACTGGCGGCCGGTCATCTCGTGGCCGGGTTCATCAGCGTCAACGCCTCGCCGTACCTCGCGGTCGGCAACGGGGCGATCGATCTGACGCCGGTGGAGCTGAAGGACTTCGCGGTCCGGACGTTCGGTGTCTACGACAAGCTCGTGCTGCTCGGCGGGATGGCCGTCGTGCTGGTGCTCGCCGCCGCGGCGGCGGGGATCGTCTCGCGCCGGTCACCCGTTCCGGGGGTCGTGCTGATCGCGGCCTTCGGTCTGCTGGGCGGGCTCGCCGTGTCGCAGCGTCCCGACCTCTCGACGGTCGCGCTGCTCGCGCCGCTGGCCAGCCTGCTCGCCGGGGTCGGCGTCTTCCTCTGGTTGCATCGCCTGGCTTCGGCCAGGTCGCGGGCCGAGGAAGAGACTTCCGGTGCCGCCCCCTCCCGCAGGTCGGTGCTGCTGGCCGGAGCCGGTGCCGTCGTCGCCGCGGGTGCGGCGGGCGCCGGAGGGCAGCTGCTCGCCGGTACTCGAGACGCGGAGTCTTCCCGGGTGGCCGTCGGACGGCTCGTTCCCGCCGAGCCGGCGCCGACGATCCCGGCCGACGCGGATTTCGCCAAGCTGGGCACGCCGACGTTCCTCACCTCGAATCGTGACTTCTACCGCGTCGACACCGCGCTGTCGGTGCCGCAGGTCCGCGCCGAGGACTGGAGCCTCCGGCTGCACGGCATGGTGCGCAACGAAAAACGGTTCAGCTACGACGACATCCGCAACCGGCCGCTGATCGAGCGCACCATCACCATGACCTGCGTGTCCAACGAGGTCGGCGGGACCTATGTGTCCACGGCGAACTTCATCGGCGTCGACCTCGGGGATCTGCTGCGGGAGGCCGAAGTCCTGCCCGGCGCGGAGCAGATCTTCTCCACCAGTGTCGACGGCTGGACGGCGGGCAGCCCGGTCGTGGCCGCGCTCGACCCGGGGCGGGGCGCGATGCTGGCGATCGGGATGAACGGCGAACCGCTCCCGGTCGAACACGGTTTTCCCGCCCGAATGGTCATCCCGGGTCTCTACGGCTATGTTTCGGCGACGAAATGGGTTCGAGACCTGGAGATCACGACCTGGAAAGCGCGTCGCGCGTACTGGCTCGACCGCGGCTGGGGCGAACAGGCCCCGATCAAAACGCAGTCCAGGATCGACAGTCCGAAAGGATTCGAAACGGTGCCCGCGGGCAAGGTCCGGATCTCGGGCGTGGCGTGGGCACAGCCCACCGGTGTCGAGCGGGTCGAAGTCCGGTTCGGCGCGAACGGGAGCTGGCAGCCCGCAACGCTTTCCCGTGAGGTGAGCGGCAACACCTGGCGGATGTGGTGGACCGAATTCGACGTCCCGGCCGGAAGTCATCAGGTCACCGTCCGGGCTGTCGACAAATCCGGCTACACCCAGACCGACGCCCGGGCGGGAACCGTTCCGGACGGTGCGACGGGCTGGCATGTCATCAGTTTCACCGCACGGTGATCGGTGTCACCCGAAAGAGTGGCAATCCGTTCTCGCAGCAGGTCCGAATACCCGGCAAGAGTCCGAAAACAAATGGAGTGATTTTTCGTGAGTAAGCTTCGTGTCGCAGGAATCGGTTTCACCGCGGTCGCCGCGCTGGCCCTGACCGCGTGCAGTGGTAGTGACAACGCCTCGTCCGGTAACACCAGCGCCCCGGCTCCGGCCCCTTCGTCGTCGATGTCGGCCCCGATGTCCAGCGCCGCCTCGGGTGACGGGGTCACCACCAACGCCGACGTGTTCGGCCCCGCGTGCTCGCAGTTGCCGCAGGGCAGCGAGCCGGGTTCGCTGGACTCGATGGGCCCGCAGCCGGTCGCCAGCGCGGCCTCGACCAACCCGCTGCTGACCAAGCTGGTCGCCGCGGTCAAGGCCACCAACCTGGTCGACACCCTCAACTCCCAGCAGGCCATCACCGTGTTCGCCCCGGCCGACCCGGCCTTCCAGGCTCTCGGTGACGCCAAGTTCACCGAGCTGGCAGGCAAGCCCGACCAGCTCGCCCCGATCCTGCAGTACCACGTCGTCGGCAAACGCTACGACGCCAAGGGCATCGAGTCCGCCAAGACCCTCGAAAGCCTCAACACCGCCGGCGGCCCGCTCAAGATCGAAGGATCGGGCGAGAACATGACCGTCAACGGCGCGAAGGTCCTGTGCGGCAATATCCCCACCAAGAACGCCACCGTCTTCGTCATCGACAAGGTGCTGACGCCGGGCACCAACAAGAACTAGGTCCTCACACCATGATCGCGGTGGCCACGCTTTCGGGCGTGGCCACCGCGATTTTCGTGTCAGGGAACGAGCGCGGCGGCGTCCACGTCGGTCACGACGATCCGCAGGCTCGCGTTCTCCCACGGGGTTCCGGTGAGCACCGCGCGCAGGGCGGCCCCGGCGGTCTCCGTGAGCGGGGGGATCGGCACCTTCAGTGCGACGACGCGGATCTCGACGACGTTTTCGGAGATGTCGACGGCCATCACGTCGAGGTCCCACGGCACCGCCGAGGCGGCGGCCGTGGTGGACGGGGTGGCCGCGCGCAGCCCCGGCACCTCGCGGAGCGTGCTCAGCAGCGACGCGGTCAGTTCGGCACGTGCGGTCACAACAGTCCTCCACGGATTTCGATGTCCAAAATGGACACCGAGACGGCCGACGGGGTGAGCCCGGTCGCCTCGGTGACCGCCTTGCCGACGGCACGCTGCACCGCCTGCGCTGTCGCCGCGGCCTGGTCCAGGCCGGACAGGGAGAGGTCGATCTCCACCCGGACGTCCGGCGGATCAGGCTCGACGAACGCGCGGACCCCTTCCGTCGACGCCGGTTCGAGGCCCTTGATGCGCTGCCGCGCGATCCGGGTCAGCGAACCTGCCAGCCCCCGCAACCCGGGTTCCAGGCGGACCACGCCGGGGACCCGGGCCGCGGCGTGCGCGGCGACGGCCGCGATCACCGGAGGAGAGATCACCGTCTCGACCAGTGGTCTGGCCGGGGCCTGCTCACGCGTCATAGATGTCCTCCACCACCAGATCGAGCCGGGCCAAGCGGAGACCCACTCTGGCTCCGGCCGCGGCTGTGACCCGCTCGCGGATCACGTCCAGCGAGTCACCGTCGAAATCATGCGCGATCGCCAGGCTCAACTCCACGTCCACGGCCAGCGCGTCGGGGTCTTCCCCCGACCGGTGGACCCGGCAACGCCGCGCGCGGACACCGTCCACGGAGTCCGCGGCGAACCGCAGCACCGCCGCGACCGCCTGATCGCTCACCTGCACTTCGCCCGGTTCCGGGCTCGACAGCGGCAGCAGGTCGCGGCGCCGCACCTCGGCGCGGATCGCGGACATGATCCGGCTGGTGAGATCCGGCGACGGCTCGACGTCGTCTTCGGCCAGTTCCCTGGTCAGCCCGCGCAGCACCCGGAGGCTTTCGCGGGTCGCCCGGCAGTGCGGGCAGTCGAGTTCGTGCGTGTCCGCCCGGCCGGCGTCGACCTCGTCGAGCCGGTCCCAGATCTGTTCCACATCACGGCCGCACGGCAGCAGGTAGTCCTGGGTCGCGTGGTTCATCGCCATGGCGCCATCACCTCCGCCAACTGTGCTCGTGCTCGCGCGATGCGTCCGCGCACCGCGGTGGTGGTCGCCCCGATCGCCTTCGCGATCTCCTCGTAGGAGCGCCCGTGGACCTCGCGCAACAGCCAGCAGGCCCGTTGCTCGGCGGTCAGCTGGTCCAACGCCCCGGTCAGCGCCGTCATCTGCGCGCTCGTCTCCGCCGCGCGATCCGGCCGCCCCACCGAACCCGCGGCCTCCCGCTGGTCCAGCTCGACGTCGGCCACCGGTTTCCTGGCGCGGATCACGTTGAGGCACCGGTTGGTCGTCATCCGGTAGAGCCAGCCGACGAACGCCGCGTCCTCCTGCAACTGGTCGAGCCGTCGCCAGGAGACAAGGAACACCTCCTGGACGACGTCCTCGGCGTCCCCTTTGTTCCCGAGCATCCGCAGCGCCAGCCGGTACATCGGACCCTGGAACCGCAGGACGAGCTGCTCGTACGCGCGGATCTCGCCGTCGCGGGCGCGTGCCACCAGCGTCGCGTCGTCCAGCACCGTTTCGCCGGGCGCGAGCGGTTCGGTTCTCGCCGAAGCCGTCATCGAGCGCACCTGTGCAGCGCTGTCATGCCGAAGCTCCCTTCACGTCACCAAGTAAGACACGGCTTCCCCGGAAACGTCACGCGGGAAACTTCGTCCAGCCGACCACGGCACCGAGGGCCGCGCACGCCGAAGCCGCGTGGTCAGCCCAGCCGGGCGAGCGCGGGGTAGTCGTCGAGGGTGAGGTCGGTCGCGAACCGGTCGGTCATCCACAGCATCCAGCGCAGGATCGACGTCCGCCGGAACATCTGGTTGCGCAGCTTGATCCGCAGCTTCGTCGGCGGCGCGAGGTACGGGCCGGCGTTGGCGCTGCGGGTCACCTTGGCGTACTCGCGGAGCTTCTCGTCGTACCGGCGGAAGGCCCGTTCGTGGTCGCCGTTCGCCGCGGCGAGTTCGCCCGCGATGACATACGCGGCCACGACGGCGAGCCCGGTGCCGAAGCCGGCCAGGGTGTTGCCGTACGCCGCGTCGCCGAGGAGCGCGACGCGGCCGGTGGAGTAGCCGTCCATCGTGACCCGGCTGATCGAGTCCAGGTAGACGTCGTCCGAACGGCGCACGGCCTCCATCAGCTCGGGCAGCCGCCAGCCACCGTCGGCGAACGCGGCGGTCAGGATCTCCTTCTGCCGCGCGGTGTCGTACCGGTCGTAGCTGATCTCGGGAGAGGCGAACACGAAGAACGCGGCCGCCTTGGGCCCGCCGGTGGCGGCGAGGCGACCGGGCTCGTTGTACATGACCGAGGTGCCGCCGGCGCCACGGAAGTCGTCGGCCTCTCCGGTCTCGACCAGGGCGTAGTAGTGGCCGAGGTGTTTCACGTAGTCGGCTTCCGGGCCGAACGCCAGCCGTCGCACGGTGGAGTGGATCCCGTCCGCGCCGAAGACGAGGTCGAATCGCCTCGGCGCACCGCGCTCGAAGGTGACGTCGACGCCGTCGGCCGTTTGGGTCAGCGAAGCGATGGAATCGCCGAACACGTACTCGCAGTCCCGCTCGGTCCGCTCGTAGAGGATCCGGGCCAGATCACCGCGCCGGATCTCGACATCGCCGCCGGTGAACTCGCCGGGCATGACGGCCAGCGGCCGCTCCGTGGCGTCGATGATGGTCTGGTCGTGCCCGCCGGTCTGGTGCCGGTGGACCTCGTCGAGGATGCCCATCCGCTCCAGCACGGTGCGGTGGGTGGCGCCCTTGAAGTCGACCGCCTGGCCGCCGGTGCGAAGATCCGGCGACCGTTCGACGACGGTGACCGCGTAACCCTGGCGGGAGAGCCAGAAGGCGAGGGCGGGCCCGGCGATGCTCGCGCCGGAGATGAGGGCTGTCCTGTTCGTCATGGCCGGAGCTTCGCGGCCGGTGTTGACGAAGCGCTGACAGTCCGCTGACGGCTTTCCGTCAGCTCCAGCCGGGCAAGGGAAGGGTGAGCTGCCCGGGGTCATCCGGAGGCGCGGTCTCGTAGCGCGCAGGTGTCGCCGACAACCCGATCGGGTTGCGGGTCAGCCGCACCGAGGTGCCGTCGGGCCGCGGGAGATCCACCGTCGGGCTCAGGCCGAGCCGTTCGGCCAGCGCGAACGCGCCCGCGACGTCGTTGACCTCCCCGGCGGGAACTCCGGCCGCGCTCAGTTCCGCCGCCCACTCGGCCGCCGGACGCCTGCCGAGGTGCTCTTCGAGCAGCGCGCGGAGTTCGGCCCGATGCTCGACCCGCGCCGGATTGGTCGCGAACCGCGTGTCGCCCGGCAGCCCGATGACCTCGCACAACGCCGCGAACTGCCGGTCGTTGCCGACGGCGAGCGCGAGTTCGTGATCGGCGCAGGGGACGAGTTCGTAGGGCGCGATGCTGGGATGCCGGTTGCCCATCCGCGCCGGGACCGTCCCGCCGGAGGTGTAGGCGCTGCCCTGGTTGACCAACGCCGCGAGCAGGCTGGACAGGAGGTCGATCTCGACCCGCTGCCCCTGCCCGGTCCGGTCGCGATGGCGCAGCGCGGCGAGGATGCCGACACTCGCGAACAGCCCCGCCAGGACGTCGACGAGCGCGACGCCGACCTTCTGCGGCTCGCCCGCGGGGTCGCCGGTGATGCTCATCAACCCGCCGACGGCCTGGATGAGCAGGTCGTAACCGGGCAGCGCGGCGCCGCCGCCGGAGCCGAAACCCGTGACAGAGCAAAGGACGAGGCCGGGATTCGCCGCCAGCAGGACCTCCGGGCCAAGCCCGAGCCGCTCCATCACGCCTGGCCGGAAGTTCTCGACCACGACGTCGGCCTCCAGCGCGAGCGCGCGGGCCTTGGCGAGGTCGTCCGGATCGCCGAGGTCCAGTGCCACGCTCGTCTTGTTCCGGTTCACCGACTGGAAGTACGTCGCCTGACCAGTGGCGTCGTAGGGCGGTCCCCAGCTGCGGGTGTCGTCGCCGGTGCCCGGCCGCTCGACCTTGATCACCGTCGCGCCGAGATCGGCCAGCAGCATGGTGGCGAACGGGCCGGCGAGCACCCGCGAAAAGTCGAGGACGCGCAGCGGGCCGAGTGCGGTTTCGGGCATGTGCCCGACCCTAAGCGGCCGTTCGTGTCTTCGAAGTTGTGATCGCGCTCACGAAAGGGCCGGTTCCCCATTACTTTCCTCTAGGTACCTACTATCACCAGGAAGGTAGCTTCGGCCGCGTCAACGAAACGCGAACCGAGGAGTGACCATGATCGTGGTGACCGGAGCGACCGGGAACGTAGGACGGCTGCTGGTGGAAAACCTTGTCGCCGCGGGAGAAGAAGTGACGGCGGTGGCGCGCCGGATCTCGCTGTCGGACGTGCCGGAGGTTGTGCGGACCGTGCGTGCCGATCTCGCCCGTACCGAAGGGCTGAAGGAGGTCTTCGCCGGAGCCGACCGGGTTTTCCTTCTCACGTCAGGGGAATTCCTGGCGGCGGGCGGAGACGTCGCGGAGGTCGTCGCGGCGGCCGGTGAAGCCGAGATCGTGCTCCTGTCCTCCCAGGGGGTCGCGACCGGACGGCACGCGCCCGCGTTCGAGGAGGCGCTCAAGGCGACGAGTCCGAAGTGGACGGTGCTGCAGCCGGGAGGCTTCGCGTCGAACGCTTTCCAGTGGGCACCGGCGATCCGGGCCGATCGGGTCGTCGCCGCGCCGTTCGGCGACGTCGCGTTGCCCGTCATCGACCCGGCGGACATCGCCGACGTCGCGGCGGCCGTGCTGGCCGAACCCGGCCACCACGGCCGGACCTACGTGCTCACCGGACCCGAGCCGATCTCGCCCCGGCGGCAGGCGGCGGATCTCGGCGACGCGCTCGGCGAACCGCTGCGGTTCGCCGAACTGAGCGAAGACGAGGCCCGTGCCGCGATGTCGGAGTTCATGCCGCCGGTGGTCGTGGAGGCCACGCTCGCGATCCTCGGCAGGCCGACGGCGGAAGAGCAGCGGGTGAGCCCCGACGTCGAGAAGGTGCTCGGACGACCGGGGCGCACCTTCGCCGAATGGGCGGCACGGAACGCGGTGGCGTTCAAATGACGCTCGCCGTCATTTGCCGGTGAGCAGCGTCTCGATGTCGTCGACACTGTCCCGGTGCGCCGCGGTCATCAGCAGGCGGTGCGCGAGGTCCGGTTCGGTCTCCGGGGGGACGACCAGCAAGGTCAGCCGCCGCCTGCCCGCGGTGCCGATCACCGTCACGGTGTCGGGGTGTTGCGAGCGGAACCCTTCGAGCCGGACCTTCCCGCACTCGACGACGAGCAGCCGGGGAGCGGACGGCCAGGTCGTGAGGTGGTAGGTCACCCGCTCGACGCGCTCCAGTTGGACGGCCAGTACCACCAGCAGGAAAGGCAGTTCGGCGGCGAGGTCACGGGAGGCGGGCCACCAGGCGCCGTCGACCTGACCGGTCGCGTGCGCCTTGGGCTTCAGGCGCAGGCGGGCGACGTGTTTCGGGTGGTCGAGGGTGTTCCTGTGTGAGACCGTCGTCATGGCGGTGCTCCGTCCCGGGCCGAGTGGCCGGATGGGGGCCGAGGACGACGCGGGCTCGAACGCCTGCGCACGAGATGCTCTCGGACACCTTGCGTCTACGCCTGGCCCCTGCGTTTAGACTGAAGGTCTATTTAAGGGGCCCAAGTGGACCAACTCACTCTCGGCGTGATTTGTCACTCGCGAAAAGAAAACGAGTGGCGGCTTCCGATCCACCCGCGCCATCTCGAGCGGATCGACCCCGGTATCCGTGAACGGATCTTTCTCGAAAACGGCTACGGCGAACGCTTCGGCATCCCGGACGAAGAACTCGCGCCCCTGGTCGGGGGCCTGTGTTCCCGGGAACAACTGATCGCGGACCGCGATGTCATCCTCTTGGCCAAACCGCTCGCCGGCGACCTGGCCGATTTACGGCCGGGGCAGATCCTGTGGGGCTGGCCGCACTGCGTCCAGGACGACAAGCTCACCCAGCTGGCCATTGACCGCAAGCTGACCCTCATCGCCTTCGAAGCGATGAACCATTGGCGCGGCGACGGTTCTTTCGGCCTGCACGTCTTCCACAAGAACAACGAATTGGCCGGCTATTGCTCGGTGCTGCACGCGCTCCAGCTGATCGGCTCGACGGGCGACTACGGCCGTCGTCTCCGCGCGGTCGTGATCGGCTTCGGTGCCACAGCGCGTGGTTCGGTGACGGCGTTGAACGCGCACGGGATCCACGACGTGCACGTCCTCACCCATCGCGGCGTCACCGCGGTCGGTTCGCCGATCCACTCGGCGAACATCGTGCATCTCGACCACGACCTTGGAGCAGGTGCTGGCGGGGCGCTCCGCGTGGGCCGCCGACCCGACCCTCGACCGGGCGATCGAGATCAGCGAAGGCACGATCCGGAATCCCGACATCCTGGCCTTCCAGCACCGCTCGCCGGAGTATCCGCACGCGCACCGGTGAGCCCGCGGATGAGAAAGTTCTCATCGAGCCCTCATCGGTGACTCACCCGCGCCGGGCAGCCTGGGTGGTATGCGAGTCCGAATGATCGTCCTGGCCGGGGTCGCCGCCGTCGTGGTGGCGGCCACCGGAACGTTCGCCGTCATCGCGGCCACCGCCGCCTCGCCGCCCGACCTCGGCCCAGCGGTCGTCGCCCCGGCGGGGCAGGCCGTCACCGGGCCGGGTGAAGCGGGCGCCCCGCCCGCCGTCGTCCCGCCCCGGCTGGCCGGACACGACGACGACCTCGATGATGACCCTGATGACGCCGATGACCACTTCGACCTCGACGACTGAGCCGGGCCGATGAGCGCCCGCGCCCGGATCCTCGCGTGGGTCCTGCTGGTCGTGCTGCTCGCGCTCGCCGGATCGCTGCTGGCCACCCGCACCGTCCTGCACAACCAGCTCGACCAGCGCCTCGACAACGAGATCGCGCACGAGACCGGCAAGCTCAGGGCCTTCCTGGCCTCGCCCGACGCCCGGCCGGCCGGCCGGCCCACCACCGTCGAGGCGGTCCTCGGCCGTCACCTGGAACGGAACCTGCCCGAGAAGTACGAGACGTTCTTCTCGATCAGCGACGGCGTCGCGTCGAGACGGAGCGCGATCGAGCCGCCGGTCCGGCTCGACACCGACCCGAAGTTCGTCGCGGAACTGTCCCGGGCGACGAGCCCGGCGTACGGCACGGTCACCACCGCGGTCGGCTCCGCGCGGTACGGCGTCGTCCCGGTGACCACCGAAGGTTCACCGGGCCGCGGTGCGCTGGTGATCGTCGAGTTCGTCGACCACGCCGCCGGCGAGATCAACGACGTCGTCGGCGTGATGGCCGCGATGTCCGGGGCCGCGCTCGTGCTGGCCGGGCTGATCGGCTGGCTGGTCGCCGGCCGCATCCTCGCCCCGGTGCGGGAGGTCCGGCTGGCCGCCGAGCAGATCGGCGAGACCGATCTTTCGCGCCGGATCGAGGTCCGCGGCTCGGACGACGTCGCCGCGCTCGGGCGCACCTTCAACACGATGCTGGACCGGCTCGAAAGCGCCTTCGCCGGGCAGCGCGAGTTCATCGACGACGCCGGGCACGAACTGCGCACGCCGATCACCATCGTCCGCGGCCATATCGAGCTGATGGGTGAAGATCCCGACGAGAACGCCGCCACACGGCATCTGGTCCTCGACGAACTCGGGCGTATGCAACGGATCGTGGACGACCTGCTGATCCTCGCGAAGTCCGGCAATCCCGATTTCCTCACCCCCGGTGAGACCGACCTCGCCGACCTCACCGTCGAGACGCTCGCCAAATCCCGCCCGCTGGCCGACCGCGTCTGGCGGCTCGACGCGGTCGCCGAGGTGAAGGTCCGCGCGGACGGCCAGCGGCTCGCGCAGGCGTTGCTGCAACTGGTCTCCAACGCCGTCCGGCACACCTCGCCCGGCCAGGAGATCGCCCTCGGCTCCGAGGTGACCGCGACGACGGCGCGGCTCTGGGTCCGCGACACCGGCGAGGGGGTCCCGCCGGATTCGAGAAGCCGGATCTTCGAACGGTTCAAACGCGGCAGCAACTCGAACGGCGACGACGGCGCCGGCCTGGGCCTGGCGATCGTCGCCGCGATCGCCGAGGCGCACGGAGGCCGGGTCCTGCTCGACACCGTGCCCGGCGAAGGCGCGCGGTTCACCATGGAGATCCCCGTCGCGGAAGGTGCGGACCGGTGACCAGTGTGCTGGTGGTGGAGGATTCCGCCCGGATCGGCGCGTTCGTGGAGAAGGGTTTGCGGGCGCAGGGTTTCGCGACCCGGTGGGTCAAGACCGGCTCCGAAGGGCTGACCGAGGCGCTGACCGGCGCGCACGACCTGGTCGTCCTCGACCTCGGTCTCCCGGACCTCGACGGCTCGGATCTGCTGCGCGCCCTGCGGGCGGCGGGCCGGACGGTGCCGGTGATCATCCTGACCGCGCGGGACAGCGTCGTCGACCGCGTCGCCGGGTTGTCCGGTGGCGCCGACGATTATCTGGCCAAACCGTTCGCCTTCGAAGAACTTCTGGCCCGGATCCGCTTGCGGCTACGGGGAAACCCCGAAGCCGAACCGGCGGTGCTGCGCGCCGGGGAGTTGTCGCTCGACCTGCGCACGCGGAAGGTTTCGGTGGCGGGGGAGGAGAAGGACCTCACCGCCCGCGAGTTCGCGCTGCTGGAGACGTTGCTGCGGAATCGTGGCCAGGTGCTGTCGCGTGAGCAGTTGCTCGGCGGGGTCTGGGGTTTCGACTTCGACCCCGGATCGAATGTGGTGGACGTCTACATCCGTTACCTGCGCGGGAAGATCGGCGCCGAGCGGATCGAAACCGTGCGGGGTATGGGCTATCGGCTCGGTGAGTCCGGATGAGACGGTTCTCATCCGGCTCTCACGGCGGTCTCTTCTTCTTCCGCCACAGTGGTTTTCATGACCACGACACTGCTTCATCTCGCCGTCGACCTCGTCGCCGCCGTCATCCTCGCGTACGGCATCTACGCCCGCCGTCACCATCGTGGTGACCTCGCCTGCGCCTATCTCGCGCTGAACGTCGGCGTCTGCGTTTCGGTCGCCGTGCTGCTTTCCGTGTCGACCGCGAGCGCGCTCGGGCTCGGCCTGTTCGGTGTACTGTCGATCATCCGGCTGCGGTCCGATTCGATCAGCCAGCAGGAGGTCGCGTATTACTTCGTCGCGCTGGTGCTGGGGCTGGTGAACGGGCTGCCGTCCGCGGACTGGCGGATCGTCGCGGTCTTCAACGTCCTGCTGCTCGTCGTCATGTACATCGCGGACCACCCGTCGCGCACGCGCGGCCCGCAGCGGCGCACGGTCGTGCTCGACACCGTGTATCCCGACGAGCAGACGATGCTGATGGAACTGCGGACGCGGCTCGGCGGAACGGTCGTGCGGCACAGTGTGTCCGAAGTGGACTATGTCCGCGAGGTGACCGTCGTCGACGTCCGATTCCGTCCGGACGCCGCCGCCGTCGTCCACGGCGCCCCGGCGGGGCACCGGTGAGCGGGCGCGGAACGGCCACCGTCGCGGCGGTGGCGAAAGGGCTTCCCTCGCTGTCGCTGGCCGAAGTCGTCGCCACGAGCGGGCTGATGAGCCGGACGGACCGCAAGTACGTCCTGCCGCTCAACGACTTCCTGGCCGTCGCCGAGGTTCTTTCGCTGCGCTGCCTGGAAATCGACGGGCAACGCGTGTTTGGCTACTCGTCGACGTACTTCGACACCCCGGATCTCACGATCTACCGGGCGCACCGGCAGGATCGGCGGCGCCGGTTCAAGATCCGCACCCGGACCTACACCGACTCGGCCGACACCTACTGCGAGCTCAAGGTCAGTGGGCGGCGCGACGAGACGGTCAAGGTCCGCCGTCCGCACCCGGCCGAGGCGGCGCACGGCCTGACCGCGCCCGCGCTGATGTTCCTCGACGACGCCCTCACCGCCGCTTACGGCCGCCCGGCACCTCGGCCGCTGACTCCCGCGCTGGTCACCGACTACCGGCGGACCACCTTCGTCGCCGCCGACGCGCGGATCACCTGCGACACCTCGCTGGTCTGGCGTTCGGGTTCGCGGAACCTCGCCGCCGGGGGCGATCTGGTGCTGTTGGAGGTGAAGTCGGCGTCCGAGCGCAACAGCGTCACCGAAGCGCTGGCGAAACTGCGGATCCGGGAGCAGTCGGTGAGCAAATACTGTGCCGGATTGGTGGCGCTGGGGCTGGCCACCGGTGGGAACCGGTGGCGACCGGCGCTGCGGCGGCTCGGCGTGGCGTAACGATCGCGGCACGGCCGATTTTCGGCCAGGCCACGCCGAGGGTCGGTGGGGGGCATCTGGCTCAGCTTCGCGGCCTATGGCGAACCGACCACGTCGAGGTTGTTTCCGCCGGGCGCCTGATCGTCCAAAAAGGACCGACCTACCGCGGCGGCGGCCGGTCGTCCAGTTCGTCGGCGAGGATCGCGTCGACACGGAGACCGGCTCGCCGCAGTGCCCGGATGCTCGCCCTCAGTAACACCACGGCGCCGAGGACGGCCACCACACCGAGCCCGATGGCGACCGGATTCGCCACGAGCGCCTCCCTGCCCGATGGGGCCCGGGCGGCGTGCCGCCCGGCGCTGGTCCCTGCAACCTAGACGAGTCGGCCCTGCCTGGCGCTGGAAACCAACTGATCGGCCTAGGCCGCGTCCGGCAGGTCATGTTCGCGGTCTTCGCGCCCAGGCGGTCCCTGGCGGCACGGACGGATGCGGCCGAGTACGAGGGACCCCTGGATCACGAAGCTCATCGGACGCGGCCTGGGCGATCGTGGCAGGTGAGCGCTGTGATAACTTGGAGCGAACTGGGACTTCTGTGCGTTAGCAAACCGGCTGTTCGGGCTGGGACGGCTCCCGCGGAGGTGTCAGGGCACCGTTGGGGCCGGTAGCTCAGTTGGTTAGAGCAGGGGACTCATAATCCCTTGGCCGTCGGTTCGAGCCCGACCCGGCCCACTACGTCAACGTCGCTGCGGGATGTTGGTCCTTCGGCGGCAATTTCGCCTCGGCGTTAATCGCGGCTGGGCTCCGTTTGCTCCGGTGTGCTGAAAGTAGAAGTGCCCTGCCGAGCCGGTTGGTGGAGTTGCAGCCTTTCTGCTCCTCGTCACAACCGCTGCGGTGAGGACTTCAGTAGTTCCAGTGTTCACCCTGATGTGCCGCTTATAGGTCGATACCGGCGTCCGGGCGGGCCCGACTGGACGTCTGGTTTCCGGCGGGTGCGCGAGGCGCGCTGAAGATCGTGGCTGCGGCAGCGCTCACGTGCTGCTCTCGGATAGTCGGCTTCAGCGGCGCGAAGCACCTAGCGGAGTCACTCAAGGGGGAAGCCTGCTGAACTGCGAGAACAGCATCGATGACCCCTCACTGCCAGTTCGAGCAGGGCGCTGACCTGCGGTTATCGAGAACCCGCTGGTCGGCTGGAGCAGTGGTGCTCAGTTCGATGGGGTCCGGTGCAGTTGGGCGCTGTTGTAACCGACGGTGTGCTCCAGGACTGCTCCAGGAAAATCGGTGTGAGAGTCGGACTGCCAGTGACAGTCGTGGGTGATTGCCTTTGTCCTGGACTCGATACCTGGCTTCTTGCGCAGTCGACGGGCCAGTGCTCGCCATGTTCAGTCTGCCTGGGCAGGCCGTCGTCGACAGCGTCCGCTCATGCCGATGTGCAAGCGGCAAACCGTGGTCGATCGGAGCACGGCAACCGGCCGACTCCGCGCATCTTGTCGGTGTCGTCTGCGAGGATGCCGATCTTGACTATCGGCCCGCACCGGAAGGAAATCCACCCGTGACCACTTATCTGCTTGTACCCGGCGCCTGGCACGGCGGCTGGTGGTACGACCCCATAGTCCCCGCTCTCAAGGAGGCCGGGCACACCGTCATCGCGCTTACCCCCTTGGGCCTGGATCCGGACGCGGACCCGCCACAACAGGTGATCACTCTGGACGACCATGTGCACCAGGCCATCCAGGCACTGCGGGCAGTTCCGGCGGAGGCGGACGGCAAGCGTGATGCAGTCCTCGTCGGCCATAGCTACGGCGGAAGCATCATCAGCGGTGTCGCGGACGCCGAATGCGACCGAATCCGAGCACTGGTCTATTTGGACGCGCTGATCCCCGAGAACGGGGATTCCAGCTGGTCGATGACCAACGACGAGGAACATGCCTGGTACGTCGACGGGTCGGCCCGTACCGGAGTTTTCGTTGACCCCTTGCCGTTTTTCGATAAGCGTGCACGCCCGCACCCGCTGGCCACACTGATGCAAGCCTCAAAACTCACGGGGTCGTGGCGCCGCGTACCCATCAAGCACTATGTCGAAGCAACAGCGTGGCCTGGCAAATCCCCACTCGCGGCGGTGACGGCGAAAGCGCGCGCCGACCAACAGTTCACTGTGCATGCCTGGAACACCACACACAACGTCATGCACAGTGCTGCAGAACTCGTCCTGAAGCTCATCGCCGACCTGTAACCGGCCCCTTCGCGTAGGTGCCGCAACCTCGGTGCAGACCACACGCGGGATGCGGTCCCAAGGGCCGAACGTCCTCTTCTGCCGCGAAGCGCGCGTTGGGTGGTTCCCTGCCTCGTGTCTCTTGTGGATGGTCATCGGGATGTGCGTGAGCGTTTTGAGTCGTTCTTTTCAAGGGAAAGGCGGAGCCCGGTCACCCGAGGCGCGCGCTGTCCGCGATCCTGGTGAGGTCGTCTTCGGCAGGTGAGTCCGGCATCTGCAGGTCACCCCACACCACGACCAGCAGTGTCCCCTGCGCGGTGGGCAAGGCGACCACCCGGTAGGTGGTCGACGGCGGGTCGCAGTCGTCCCTGCCGTGCGGGGTGACCGTGCCCTGCACCTGCGCCCCGCCGTCCGGGCGGCGTCCGACGGGGCCGGAAGACACCTGACCGCCGCTGCGGAAAGCCCGCGTTCCCCGATACATCAACGCGTCCGCCGCGGCCGCCATCGGATCGGTGATACGCGCCCGGTCGAGGTACAGCTGGCCGAGGATGGCTTTCGGATTCGCTGCGCAGTAGCCCGGTTTGTACCGCGCGCCTCGGGTTCGAACGTCCGGGATGTAGGTTCCATCGACCGGCTGCCAGGTGGGTGGCACCTCGACGAACACGCCCAGCCCGAGCTCCAGCGTTTTCCAGCCGGGCGCCGGCGGGGTTCGGGAGGTGCTGCTCTCGCTGATGGGCCAGGATGAGGCAGCGCTGTCGTCCTTGCTGTTCAGGAACACCAGCAGCCCGGCCACCAGACCGGCGATCACCACCAGCACGCCGACGGTGATCCCGGCGATCATCCCCGTGCGACGCCGTTTCGGCGAAGGTGCCGGGTAACCGGGCTGGGACGGGAAATCGGGAAACCACTGCTGCTGCCCCTGTCGCTCCACGAGCGCAGGTTAGCCCTCCGGCACGCGGTTCCGGTGCTGCTGTCCGCATCCTGCCAACGTCTTGTCATGCCGATGAGCGAACAGCGCTTCTCGTGGCCGACGATGAGACCTGTCCCACTGGCGACGTTTTGACTGGACCTCCACCAAAGTGCAGGTATGAGACTGGTCCTATGACGATATCGAGGACCGACACACCGTCGCGGTGGATCCACCAGTACGCGCATCCCCTGGTCACCTTCGATCCCGAAGGACCACTCGCCGATCTGGAGCCACTGCGCAACATGGTGCGTGACGCGAATCTGGTGAACGCACGGTCCCAGAACGCATCGGGTGCGAGGAGCTCCCGACACGGGGCAACCTCGGTTATAGAGGACGCGCGGGGAGTTGAGCGCGCCCTCGTGCAAGGTGGGGCCGTCGGTTGACACCGCGTCTCTGGGCACGGCGACCTCGAAGTTGCGGGCCAGTGCGGCTCGGGCGGTGCACGGGCCCTACCCGGCCATCATCACGAAGTGCGGCTGGAGTTCTAGCCGGTCGACGTCTCGAACTTGGCCGTCGCCTCTGTGAGATGTGGCCGTGGACTGGCCACATCTCGCTCTAATGTTCGGGTGTGCGGCGACAATCCTCTCGACGGCGCGGCGCCGCCGCTGCGAGTTTCGTGATCGCCGTCACCCGTCAGTTCGTGGAGTGTCGGCAAAGTCGGCTGTGCAAGCCTGCAGGTTCCCGACGAACCCAGTGAAGATCGAGGATCCGAGTGCAGAGACTGTCCATCGTCCTGACAACATTACTGGCTGTGCTGGCCTTGACGCCTGCCGCGTCCGCCAGTGCGACGCCCGGTTTCGACCGGGAGCTCCAGACGCGTATTACTCGCGCGCAGGCATATGCCGACAGCAGGCCCGGTGACACCGGGATCGTCCTGCGGGACCGGTGGACCGGTGCCATCTACCGCAGTTCGGCGGCCGGCACGCTGATCTGGGCGTGCTCGACGCCGAAGCTGGCCATGGTCGTCGACCTGTTGCTGCGCAACGACTCCGGCGCTGTGCGGCTGACCACTGACGACAGGGACTTGATGCACCGGATGCTCAACTCCAGCGATGACGCCGCCGCGCACACCCTGTGGACCCGCTACGGCGGCGAGGCCGAGTTCGCCCAGCGATTCCCGTCCTACGGCATGACCGACATGCGCTTCACCGACCAGCACCCGCACCACTGGGGCTGGATCCTCACCACCGCGAACGACCTCGACCGCCTGATCAACTACGTGCTGACGCGGTTACCCAGGCAGCATCGCGAGTACATCGTCCGCGAGATGCGCACCGTCGACGTCAACCAGCAATGGGGCGTCTGGGGCGCCGGCTCGGCCGGGCGGCCGGGCAACAAGAACGGCTGGTCCGACGACAACGACGACGGCTCCTGGATCATGAACTCGGTCGGCTTCGTCGGACCGCACGAGCGCTACACCCTCGCCCTGATGAACAACACCAAAGTCATCCACAATGGATACGAGACCGGCCAGGAGACCACCACCAAAATCAGCGAAATCCTGTTCAAAGGCTACTTCAAGAACTGACCAGTCCGATCGGCCACGGTGACGCCTGACGAGCGAAGGCTGCTCGACTGCGACGGCGTACGTTGCCGGGATGTCGCGCGACAGAGACCACCTCACACTTTCTGCTCACTATGCACAGAAAGCCTATTTGCGCGTCCGGCCGAGTCTCTGCCACGTATCAGATGCGATCTGTCTCATGGAAACGGGCTGGTCACGCTCGACTATCGCTTGGGCTCGTTTGTCGATAATGCGTTTCTGCAGCTAAGTCACAAGAACCGCACCCCGTCGCAGGCCAGTGACACTGAACGCTGATGACCATCGGCACACAAGACGGCCGTCGGTTACAGACCGAACATGGAGGAACTCAATGGCGTCATTCAATGTGAAACCATCCAAACCAGTCGCGATATTCGGCGCGCTATTCGGAGTGGCGATCCTGTTGTTCGGCGTGTTCAGCGGGATCGGGCGCGGCAACGGCTTCATCTGGCTTTGGGTAGCTGCGGGAATAGCGATCATGGGGTTCAACCTGTGGGCGGCATTCAGTAAGCGTGGCGCCACAGAGATCCTGGAAAGCCGCGACGAGGACCAAACAGCCTGACCAGGGGTGAGACGATGACTTCGGGTCCTGCCACAGTGTGCTGCACTGCGGCAGGATCTGATCACATCAGGCAGTCACGCGCAGGTCCAGTAAACGCCAGAAGAATTCCCAGAGCATCCGGTCCAACGTTGTCGTACGGCGGCGTGGCCGCCGCGGCCAGCAGCGTGCGGATGTGCTGAACAGTGCGCACATCCTCGTCCTGGTACTCGCGATATCCGCTGGGCGGCGGTGTGGCGTCAACAGGCCCTGCTCCTCGTAGTGGCGCAACAGCCGGACGCTGACCCGGTCCGCTGGGACAAAGCTCCGATACGCACGTGCCGATCGCCACACGTTTCCGAGTTGACTCTCACATCGATGTGAGAGTTTAACGTGTCGATCATGACGACATCGCAGCCGACCAGCCCGCACAGCAATCCTGTCACCGTCATCGGTCTCGGCCCCATGGGCGCGGCCCTCGCCGAGGCGCTTCTGAAGCAGGGGCACCCTCTGACGGTGTGGAACCGCACTCCAGACCGAGCCGAGGATCTCGTCACCAGGGGTGCCCGCCGCGCGGCGACCGTCGCCGATGCGGTGTCCGCGAGCCCTGTCACGATCATCTGTCTCAAGGACTATGAGACCACGTACGGGATCTTCGAGTCCGCCGATGACGCCCTGAAAGGCCGCGTCCTGGTGAACCTCAACTCCGGCACGCCGACGGAGGCACGCAGGGCACTCGACTGGGCGACCGAGCGTGGGGCGGAGTACCTCGACGGGGCGATCATGGTGCCGCCGCCGCTCGTCGGACACCCCGAGTCCGTCTTCCTGTACAGCGGTTCGCGGGACGTCTTCGACAAGGCCGGGGTCGTGCTGTCGAGCATGGGGGACCCACGGTACCTCGGCTCTGACCCGACCCTGGCGGTGCTGTACAACGCGGCATTGCTCGACATGATGTACGCGACCATGAACGGCTTCTTGCATGCCACCGCCATGGTCGGCTCGGCGAACGTCTCGGCGGTCGAGTTCACCAAGCTCGCGCTGGGCTGGTTCATGCCCTCAGTGGTGGACTCGACCCTGGCCGCGCAGGCGCCCGAACTGGACAAGGGCAACTACCCCGGTGACCTCGGCACGATGGAAATGAACCTGAACGCGCTCGAGCACATCACCCGGACCTGCCTGGAACAAGGCGTCCACTCCGACCAGCCGCGACTGATGAAGGAGATCGCCGAACGGGCGATCACCGAGGGCTACAGCGGAAAGAACTATCTGGCTGTGTTCGAGATCTTCAAGAAGGCGACGCCGGCCTCGTGACCCTCTTGCCGGGCGTAGGCGTTGGGGAAGCCGGAGCCCTGCACGGTTTGGGTGGCGTCGTTGACGCTCATGGTCTGCCAGTTCGGTGTGGTGATCTGTTGCGGTGTGCCCCAGCCCATCGAGGGGAGTTGCCGGAAAAGTCCGAGGGAGTCGCGGCCGCACCCCGCGACGACTAGTTCTTCCCGCGTCGGTACTCGCTGGGGCTGCACCCGTGTTCTCTGCGGAAAGTGCGCGAGAAGTAGAACGCGTCATTGTAGCCGATGGTCCTGGCGATCTCGGAGATGTCGCGGGACGTGGTGACGAGCAGCTCGCGCGCTCGGGCCATCCGCAGGCGCTTGGCGTATTCGACCACGCCGCAGCCCGCCGCCATCCGGAACAGGGCCGCGAAGTGCGAGGGGGACAAGCCCGCCGTGCGCGCGAGCTCTTTGACGATCACCGGCTTCGCGAAGTTGTGCCGCAGGTACTCCTGCGCCTGGCGAACCGGCTCGGTGGGCTGGTGGGCTTCGGTCAGTGCGTCCGCGGCCAGCTGCGCCAGTAAGGTCCAGCCCGCGCCGGAGGCCGAGATAAGGTGCGGGAAGGTCTCGTCCCGCTCGAGGAAGCCGATGGCGTCGTCGATCGCCGAGACGGCCCGGTAGACGTCGCGCACCTCGATGATGGCTTCTCCGCCGTCCGGCGTGACGACCGTGAGCAGCTCCGAGACCTGGGAACCCGCGGCGTGCAGCCACCAGATCGTCCAGGGGTCACGCGAGTCCGCCCAGTAGAAGTGCGGGCGGGATGGGGGCAGGACCAGGGCATTTCCCGGCCTGATCACGCTCACTCCGCCGTCGGCCTCGCAGTATCCGACCCCGTCGGTGCAGACGATCACGATGGCTTCCGGTGCGCTGCGCGGGCGGTGCATGCCGTGGTTGGCCGCGCTGGGGAAGTACCCGGCGTCGGTGACGAGCAGGCCTGAGGTCGGTGCTCTGCGCAGGGCCGACGCCACCAGCGGCCGCGGCAGCACGCGCAGCCGCTGACCTGGGAAGCCATCGGGCATCAGCATCCGCACACCGTACAGCCGGCCGTCGAATCGTCCAGGTGACTCGGTCGATTCGGCCATCCCGCCGAACGGGTGCCCGGGCATAGCGTTGCCGCATGTCACAGGGTGAATCGACGCTGATCCTGCCGTCCCGCCCCGCCGAGCACGCCGAGGCCGGGGTCGCGGCGTGGCGGGCCGGGGTGATGATCGACAGCTACCTTCCCGAGGCGCCCGACCGGTATCCCGCCTACCTGGACCGGCGCGTCTATCAGGGCTCCTCCGGGCGGGTGTATCCACTGCCGTTCCATGACCGGATCAGCCCGGTGAAGGCCCCGGCGAAGTGGGACGCGGTGCACCTGGAGAACCGCTGGCTGCGGTTGATGGTGCTACCCGAGCTCGGTGGCCGCATTCAGGTCGCTTTCGACCGCACCAGAAACTACGACTTCTTCTACCGCAACCCGGTGATCAAGCCCGCTCTCGTCGGCCTGACCGGCCCGTGGATCTCCGGCGGAGTCGAGTTCAACTGGCCGCAGCACCATCGACCCGCCACGTTCCTGCCGACCGACGTCGAGATCGAGCACGAGTCCGATGGCGCCGTGACCGTATGGTGCTCCGACCACGATCCCTTCGACCGGATGAAGGGGATGCACGGCGTCCGGATGCGGCCCGACAGCGCCGTCCTGGAGTTGCGGGTGCGGCTGTACAACCGCGGCGAGCGGACCCGGACGTTCTTGTGGTGGACCAATATCGCCGCGCGAGCGGATGAGAACTACCAGTCGTTCTTCCCGCGAGACGTGCGGGTGGTCGCCGATCACGCCAAACGCGCGACGACCGGCTTCCCCGCCGCGGATCGGGCCTACTACGGAGTCGACTACCCGGCCCGGCACGCCGAGGTCGGCACGGTCGCCGGTGGGGTGCGGGTCCGCGGGGACCGCCTTGACTGGTATCGCAACATCCCGGTGCCGACCTCGTACATGTGCGTGGGCAGCAAGGAAACGTTCTTCGGCGGCTATGACCATGCCGCGCGGGCGGGGTTCGTGCACGTCGCCGATCGGCAGATCGCGGTCGGGAAGAAGCAGTGGACTTGGGGCGCTTCGGAGTTCGGTGACGCGTGGGGCCGCAATCTGACCGACGACGGTTCGGCCTATGTCGAGTTGATGGCCGGGGTCTTCACCGACAACCAGCCGGACTTCTCCTTCCTCGCGCCCGGGGAGACGAAGGTGTTTTCCCAGTTTTGGTATCCGATTCAGGAAATCGGCCCGGTGCACGCGGCAACCGTGGGCGCCGCGGTGCGAGTGGACCTCCAGGGACCGAGCGCACGGGTCGGAGTCGCAGTGACGGCTGACCGCCCCGGATGCCGCTTGCTGCTCGTTGACGGCACGGGGGCCGAGATCGCCGAGGTGCGCGCCGACATCGCGCCGGGCAAGCCCTTCCAGGAGAGCATCCCGCTGACGCGGCCCGCTGATCGACTCGTGCTGCGCGTCCTCCACGGTGACGAACTGTTGGTGGAGTGGGATTCCCTGGTCCCCAGCGCGGCCGATCAAGTCACCCCGGCACGCGAGCCCGCCGCGCCCGAGGACGTGCCGACCGTGGAAGAGCTGGCCGTGATCGGCGCGCACCTCGATCAGTACCGGCACGCGACGCGCTCGCCGGAGCCGTACTGGCGTGAGGCATTGCGTCGCGATCCGGCGCATGTCGCGGCCAATGTCGGGCTCGCTGGACTCGCGTATCAGCGTGGTGACTTCGCTGAGGCGGAGAAGTTCTTGCGGGTATCCGTTTCCCGGCTGACGACGTTGAACCCCAACCCGGTCGACACGACCGCGCTGTACTTCCTCGGTCTCGTGCTGGAGCGACTCGGCCGGGCCGAAGAGGCGTACGACGTATACGGTTCCAGCTCCTGGGCGCGGGCGTGGCGGGCACCGGCGGGCTATCGCATGGCGCGCATCGACGCCGCAGACGGGCGGAACACGGAGGCGCTGGCCAGGCTCGAGGATGTGCTGCGCACCGAGCCGGAGCACCTGCAAGCCCGTGCGCTCCAGGTGATCGTGTTGCGCCGTAACGGAAAAGACGGTCAAGCGGCAGAACTCGCCGAAGCCACCCATGCGCTTGATCCCCTGGACTGGTGGACGCGCGATTTGCTCGGCCTGCCTCTCACCACGGACGCGCAGACCTGCCTTGACATCGCGCTGGAGTACATCGGCGTCGGTGAGCACGATGCGGCGCTGCGGGTACTCGACGTCGCCCGCGAGCGGGAGGGTTCTCGCGCGATCGGCCAGACAGCGGCCGGGCCGTTGCTGGAGTACTACCGAGCCGAGGTGCTGCGCAGGCTGGGCAGAGCCCACGAAGCGAGCGAAGCCGTTGGGAGGGCGCAAAGTCTCGACGCGACATGGTGCTTTCCTTCGCGGTTGGACGACGCGTTGACGTTGGAGCGCGCGGCGGACTCCGACGACACGGACGCGCGGGCTCGCGCGCTGCTCGGACACTGGCTCTACGCCAACGGACGCCCTGACGACGCGTGCGCGGCCTGGAACGCCGCGGCGGCGATCGACCCGGATGATCCCGTGGTGTGGCGGAATCTGGGGCTCGCGGCCTTCAACCACCTCGGTGACGCCGACCAGGCATGCGCGGCCTACGACTCCGCGCTCGCCGTCGCGGGGGACGACGCCAGGTTGATCTTCGAGCGTGACCAGCTCAGTGCGAGGCGCGGCGTGCCGCCCGGGCAGCGGCTGGACTGGCTCTTGCGGAACCGTGCCCTGGTCGAGACGCGGGACGACGCCACCCTTGAGCTCGCGCACCTGCTGATCACCGCCGACCGGCTCGATGAGGCCCGCGAACTGCTGCTCGGCCGCACCTTCCAACCGTGGGAGGGCGGTGAAGGCGACGTGCTGCGCGTGTGGGACCGGCTGTGCCGCGCGCGATCCACAGTGGACGACGCGTTCGCGCCGCCGGAATCCCTCAGCGAGTCAAGGCATCCGCTCGCGAACACCGCGCAGCTGCACCTGATGCGAGGTGACGTGCTGGGGGACCGGGCGGCGTGGGAGCTGGCCGCCGCGCAGCAGGGCGACTTCGTGGGGATGAGTACCCAGCCCTATTCCGAGGCGACCTATTCTTCGGTGCTCGCGCTGCGCAGGCTCGGTCGCACCGAGGAAGCCGACCGGCTCACCGAGGCGTTGCGAGCCTTCTGCGACACGGTGGAGGCAAGCCCGCCGACCGTGGACTACTTCGCGACTTCGCTGCCGTCGATGTTGTTGTTCACCGAGGACCTGGCCGCCGCACAGCGGCGCCGAGTAGCGTTTTTGCGGGCGCAGCTTGACATTCTCGACGGGCAGAACGCAAGCGCGGGTGACCGGTTGGCCGCGCTGCTGGCCGAGGACCCGCACCACGTCGACGCGCTGGACCTCGTCCGAGCGATCCGGACCCCGACACGGTGACGGCGTCTGTGCGCCGCCACCGCGCGCGGAATTCCTTGGTGTCTGTTGGTGAACCCGCGTCCGCGATCGCGTCGGAAGAGCGCTGCCTGATCAAACCTCTCACGTTCGCTGGGAAAGGGCGCCCTGCCACCGCGATAGCGGGGCCTTCGGCCGGGCGGGTTCACGCGTTACGTCCGTTTTCCGAGTTCGAGCTCGGCTCCGCCAATCGGCTCTTACCCGTCAGGGATATCCGCCACGGTTCCGGTCGCGGCCGCGTCGGCGTAGTTCGCGAGGCGCTCGGCCATCGGAACCCCGGCGCGATGGGCTCGCCGACCGGTGCCGCCGCGCTGCCACGGCGCCGGGCCGGTCAGCGGGCGGAACTCGACTCCGGCCGCCGCCAGCCGGTCGAGGTGGCGGGGCAGCCGCCGGTGGAGATCCTGCGTGCGGGAGCCCCAAGCGATCTCCGCGAAGGCACACGTTCGCGGGTACAGGAGGTAGTCGACCAGTCGTGGGTCCTCGACGAACTCGGTCCACATCTGGCACTGGATCCCTCGCACACGAGCACTTTCGGTTTCGGACCAGTCCCGCGGGATCGGCTCCCACGAGGCGACGTCGTCGAGGGTGACCGGGCCACCGATCGCGAGCGGCTCGTCGGGGTGGGCCTCCTGGAAGTAGTCGAAATAGGTCGGCATGACCGGCGAGAGCACGACGTCGTGACCGGCTGCCGCCGCCCGGCGGGCGACCTCCGCGCCACGCCACGCCATGACCAGCGTCGTGGTCGATTCCGCGTCGGCCGCGGCTCCTTGCGCGGCAAAGCTGTCGTCCCACGTGACGGGTGTTTTGCCGTGCTCGGCCAGCATGTGCCGCACTTCGGCCATCAGGGCGGCGAAGATCTCGGCACTCCCGGAGAGCCTCCGCTTGTCGGCGAACGCACGCACCACCGGGTCGTTGTCCCACGCCCGCAGGACGGACTCGTCGCCACCGACGTGCACGTAAGGGGAAGGGAACAGCGGGAGCAGCTCGTCGAACAGGAGGCGCAGGAACTCCAGGGACTGCTCCGACGGAGCCAGGAGCGCGTCGTGCACACCCCAGTTCGGGTGCACCGCGCGATCCGGCACGGACGGGGACCCGAACTCCGGGTAGGCGGCCAGCAAGGCGCCGGTGTGGCCGGGAACGCCGATCTCCGGGACGACCGTGATCGCGCGGTCCGCCGCGTAGGCGACGATCTCGGCGAGGTCGTCGCGGGTGTAGTAGCCGCCGTGCGGTGTGCCGTCGTGGACGACCTCGTCGGAGTAGTGGCTGACCTGGCTGGTCGCCCGCCAGCTGCCGACCTCGTGCAGACGCGGGAAGCGAAGGCTCTCCACCCGCCAGCCCTGGTCGTCGCTGAGGTGCAGATGCAGGGTGTTCAGCTTGTGCGCGCTCATCAGATCGAGGTGACGCAACACCTCCCGCTTGGGCAGGAAGTGCCGGGCGACGTCGAGGAGCATTCCGCGCCAGCGGAATCGTGGGCTGTCCTCGACGCGGACTACCGGTGCGACCCACCGAATGTCCGACGGCGCGGCCTGCCGGTAAGCGGCGTCGGGCAGAAGCTGACGCAGGGTCTGCACGGCATACACGACACCGGAACGGTCCGCCGCGGTGATGGTCACTCCGGTCTCGGTCACGTCGAGCACGAAACCCTCGGGAGGGGTCGCGCCCGCGCGGAGCAGCACCCGCAGACCTGCGGGTTCGGTGACCACCTTGCCGGCCATGGGCAGCAGAGCGATCGCTCGCAGGACCGCCGCCCGTTCCTCAGCCGGCACGTCAAGGCGCACCGGGAGTTCGGCCGGAAGCTGGAACACCCCCGCGCCGAGCAGCACCGAGTGAGGTTGGGGGACGAGGTGCGCCGCTCGCCCTCGCGCGTCGTCGTTGCTCATGATCGCCGCCTCCCTGTATGCGTGAACATGTTTCTTTCTGTTCACTCATCGTTTAGAGTACGCACAATAATGCATTTTTGATGGCTAGTCTGCACATAAATGAACGAAAACCACCACGAAGGGACGCTGATGTACCTCCCGATCGCCGAGGTTGCCTGCGTGCCGGCCCGGGCGCGCGTCTTCGAGCAGGGCTGGCAGTCCTGGAGTCCCACCGGCACCTACGCGGGTGACGCGACCTCGCCCCGGCCGTCCTCTGCGCAGATCGCGGCGAGTTGCTTCCGCTTCGACCGGCCGATGCCGGAATCCGGCTTCCAGGGCGAGGGACTTGTCGTGATCGACCCGGGCGACGGCGGCCCGGTGCGGTCGTGGTCCGCGGTGGATCACTCCGCCGAAGTTCCCTCCATCCGCGTGCAGGCGCTCGGGGACCGGCTCGTCGTCTCCAGCCTGGGCGCTGTCCGGGAGACCGAGCACGCCGATCTCCCGCGCGCGCTCGTCGCCTGGGCCGAGGAGGTGGCGGCCGGCGGTGGCGTGACGGCGGTCCGAACGCTCGGTCCGGGGTGGAGCAGCTGGTACGGGCACTGGAACAAGGTCACCGAGCAGGACATCGCCGACACCCTGGTGCACGCCGAACGACTGGAGCTGCCGTTGGAGATCATCCAGCTCGACGACGGCTACCAGAACGCGATCGGTGACTGGCTCGACATCCGGCCGGGCTTCGGATCCCTTGAAGGAGTGGCGAAACGCGTCGCCGACACCGGGCGGCGGGCGGGCATCTGGCTGACGCCGTTCTTCGTCGCCGCCGACAGTCGGGTGGCGACCGAGTATCCGGACTGGCTGGTGCGGGACACGCCCGCGATGCGCGAGTGGGACCGGGACATCGCGGTGCTCGACGTGACGCACCCCGGCGCGGCGGAGCATCTCGGTGGCGTATTCAGATCCCTTGTGGCGACCGGGTTTTCGTTCTTCAAGATCGACTACGTCTACGCCGGAGCGCACCCCGGCCAGCGGCACGCCGATGTGTCGGGGCACGACGCCTACGTGGCGGGGATGCGGATCATCCGCGATGCGGTCGGGCCGGACTCGACCGTTCTCGGTTGCGGCGCACCGATGCTGCCCAGTGTGGGACTCGTCGACGCCATGCGGGTCAGCCCGGACACCGCGGTCGCCGTCGAACCCAGGTCCGGGGACGTCAGTCAGCCCTCGCAGCTCGGCGCGCGGCTGGCCGGGGCCGCGCGGGAGTTCATGCACGGCCGGTTGTGGGTCAACGACCCCGACTGCCTGCTGGTGTCTCCGCGCGTGGAAGACCGCGCCGGCTGGGCGGATCACGTGGCCTCCAGCGGTGGGTGGAGGTGTTCGAGCGATCGCCTCGCCGACCTCGACGAATGGGGCACCACGCGCACCCGCGAGCTGCTCACACCGTCAACCGGTCCTGCCTGATCTCTCCGGAAGGGAGTCCGCCATGGCTCAGGTCCTCACGGCACCGACCCCGCCGCCCCCGGCCTCGACCCGGCCGGTGCCGCCACGGGGACGTCGTCGGCGGGCACGGGAAACCCTGACGGCGTATGCCTTCGTGGCCCCGAGCCTGTTCGGCGTCGCGGCGTTCCTGTTGCTGCCGGTACTGATCGTCGCCGGGCTGAGCCTGTTCGACTGGAAGCTGCTGGCCACGCCGGAGTTCGTCGGGTTGGCCAACTACGAGCGGCTCTTCGCCGACGGCGGGATCGGCCACTCGCTGCTGGTGACCGTCGCCTACGTGGTCCTGACCATCCCGGTGCAGACGGTGCTGGCCCTGTTGCTCGCGCTGCTGCTCAACCAGCGAGTGCGCGGCGTGAAGATCTTCCGCGCGTTGTTCGTCCTGCCCTGGATGGCGACGCCGGTGGTGATGGGCCTGGTGTGGGGCTGGATCTTCGACCCGGCCACCGGCGCGGTCAACTCCTTCCTGGAGATCTTCGGGATCGACGGGCCGAGCTGGCTGTCCTCGCCGGGCCTCGCGCTGCCCTCGGTGGCGGCGGCGCAGGTGTGGCAGTTCGCGGGCTACAACATGCTGTTCTTCCTCGCCGGGTTGCAGTCCATCCCGAAGGACTTCTACGAGGCGGCCACGCTGGACGGGGCGTCGCCGGTCCGGCAGTTCTTCGCGATCACCCTGCCGCTGTTGCGCCCGACGCTGTTCTTCGTCCTCGTCACCAACGTGATCGGCTCGTTCCAGGTCTTCGACACCGTTTTCGTGATGACCAACGGCGGTCCCGGCAACAGCACCGAGGTCATCAACTACACGATCTACCAGACCGCGTTCCGGCAGTTCGATTTCGGCTACGCCTCCGCCATCGCGATGGTGCTGTTCCTGATCATCCTCGCGATCACCATGGCGCAGGTCCGGTACTTCAACCGCACCACGACCTACGACCTGACCTGAGAGGAGCCGACCGTGACCACGACCACCCGGCGGCGGCGGCCCTCCCGCCGCGCCGCCCTCTACGCGACGCTCATCATCGGGGCGGCCATGTCGGTCTTCCCGTACTGGCTGATCGTCTCGACCGCGGTGAAACCGCGCGGTGAGCTCTTCGAGGCGGCACCGTGGGCGCCGCCGTCCTCGCCGACGCTGGAGAACCTCGGCGCGCTGCTGGGCTCGGACTTCGCGCAGTCCATCCTCAACACCTTCATCTTCGTCACCGTCCTCACCGTGGGGCAGCTGATCTTCACCACGCTGGCGGCGTATGCGTTCGCGCGTTTGGACTTCCGTGGCCGCGACTCGCTGTTCTGGCTGTACCTGGCCACCCTGATGGTGCCCAACGTGGTGACCCTGATCCCGCTGTTCCTGATCATGCGTGAGCTGGACCTGGTGAACAGCTGGTACGGGCTCGTCGCGCCGTACGTCTTCGGCACGCCGTACGGGATTTTCCTGATGCGCCAGTTCTTCCGCAGCATCCCGCGCGAGATCGAGGAGGCCGCGCGGGTGGACGGCGCGGGGCATCTGACCATCCTGTGGCGGATCATCCTGCCGCTGAGCAGGCCGATCCTGGCCACGCTGGCGATCGTCACGGTGATCTCGTCCTGGAACAACTTCCTGTGGCCGCTGATCATCACCAGCAGCGAGGACACCCGCGTGGTCACTGTCGCGATCGCCGCCCTGCGCTCGGAGATCGGCATCGACTACACCCGGATGATGGCGGGCAGCCTGCTCACGCTGCTGCCGATGCTGCTCGTCTTCGTCTTCTTCCAACGCTACATCGTCCGGTCGGTCGCACTGACCGGACTCAAGTGACACAAAGGAGTGTCCCCATGCAGCTCTCGACTTTCCGCCGGAAGATGCTCAGCGCGCTGACAGTCGGCGCGCTGGTCGGGCTGGTCGCCGCCTGCGGCGGCAGCGGCGACAGCAACGGCAAGACGACATTGACCTACCGAATCTGGGACGAACAGCAGCAGAAAGGCTACGAGAAGGTCTTCGAGGCGTTCAAGGCCACGCACCCCGACATCGACGTCAAGATCGAGCTTCAGCCCTATGACCAGTACTGGACCAAGCTCGTCACCGAGATGGTTTCCGGCACCGCGCCCGACGTGTTCTGGATGACGCCCGCGAACTTCCCCGAACTGGCGACGAAGGGCGCGTTGATGGACGTCACCGACGCCGTGGAGAAGTCCGGACTGACCAAGGACAGGTACCACGCCAACGTGGTGGATTCCTTCACCTACAAGGGAAAGATGTACGCCGCCCCCAAGGACTGGGGCGTACCGGGGATGCTCTACAACAAGCAGGTCTTCGCCGAAGCCGGCGTCGCGATGCCCACCGAGCCGCTGACCTGGGCACCCGACGGATCCGGGACGTTCCTGCCGCTGATGCGGAAGCTCACCGTCGACGCGAACGGCAAACACCCCGATGAGTCCGGCTTCGATCCGGCCAAGGTCAAGCGGTGGGGCTTCGCCTCCTGGAACCACTCGGGCACCCAGTGGCTGAACTGGATCCCGAGCAACGGCGGCACGACGATCACCAAGCCCTACGGCGCGTTCAACTTCAACGAGCCCGCTTCGGTCGAGGCGTTGCAGTGGGGCGTCGACCTGATCAAGAAGTGGCACGTGTCCCCGCCGGCCGAGCAGACCAACCCGCCGGCGGGCCGTGCGACCGAGATGTTCCAGCGCGGCGAGGTCGCGGTCTTCCCGGCCAACAACGCGCTGCTGCCCTTCGTCGCCCCCGGTTCGACCTTCCCGATCGGCACCGCGTCGCTGCCCGCGGGCAAGGCAGGCCGCGTCGTGATCATCAACGGCCTCGGCGAGGCGGTCTACTCCCGCACCGAGCATCCCGACCAGGCCAAGCAGCTCGTGTCGTTCCTGGCCACCCCCCAGGCGCAGGCCATCATGGCCGAGGGTGGCTATGTCTTCCCGGCCATCAACGACCTCGCCCCGCGCTACGTCGAGCACTGGAAGGCCAAGGGCATCGACACCCAGCCGTTCCTGGACGAGGCGCGTGGCAAGACCGTGAACTTCCCGATCGTGTCCGGCTTCGCCGCGGCGGAACCCAAAATCAACCAGATCTTCAACGACATGTACCTCGGATCGGTCGCTGTCCCCGACGCCGCCGGGGAGGCTGTCGAACAAGGCAACGCCCTGCTCACCCCCGAGAAGTAAGAGGTCTGCCATGTCCGCATCACCCAAGAGATGGCGAGCGGCGGCGATCGCCACCGCCGCGTTGCTGGCCGTCTCACCGGCACCGGCCGCGACGGCCGAGCCCGCGCCCGGGGTGCCCGTGCAGCTGCTGTCGATCACCGACCTGCACGGCTACTTCGGCGAGTACACCACGACCGTGCCCGGCTCGCGTGCCGGTGAGCCCGCGAAAACCGTGGGTGGCGGGGCATATCTCGCCTCGCACCTCAACCGGCTGCGCGCACCGCAGAACTCCGTACTGTTCTCCGCCGGCGACGACTTCTCCGGCTGGCCGTCGGAGACCGCGTGGTTCTGGAACGAGCCGACGATCGAGTACATGAACATGATCGGCGTCGAGTTCTCCACCGTGGGCAACCACGAGATCGACCGGAAACCGGCCTACCTCGAGCACATGATGAAGGGCACCTGCCGGGGCCGCCCCGACCGCGACCTCTGCTTCACCGACTCGACCGGGAAACGCTTCCAGGGCGCGGACTTCGACTACTATTCCGCGAACGTGATCAACGACGCCACCGGCAAGCCGCTGGTCAAGCCGTATCACGTGCGGCAGGTCGACGACGGTCGCGGCGGCACGCTCCCGGTGGGATTCATCCACGCCACGACCACTCACACACCGCAAGAGCAACTCTCCTACTGGCCGAGCGAACTGAAGTTCCTGCCCGAGGCGGAGACGATCAACCGCTACGCCGAGGAGCTGCGCGGTCGGGGCGTCCAGGCCATCGTCGCCGTTGTGCACGAAGGGTTCTCGCAAACGAACGGGGCGGGGTACAACGACTGCACCGCACCGTTCGGCCCGCTCGCCGACATGAACGAGCAGATCAGCCCGGCGGTGGACGCCATCGTCGGCGGGCACTGGCACGCGCTGGTGAACTGCATGCTGCCCGACCCGGCCGGTGATCCCCGCCCGGTGGTGGATGCGGCGAATCACGGCAGGCTGATCAACGAGATCAACTTGGAGCTGGACCCGGTGACCGGCGATGTCCGCCGGGACCGGACGACGTCGGTCAGCCACGCCAACACCCGCGATGTCGCACCGGATCCCGAGGTGCAGCGGATGGCGAAGTACTGGAAGGACCGGCTCCCCGCGCGGGGCAACCAGCAGGTCGCCACCATCACCGGTGATCTCACCCGCACCTCCGGCACCGACGAGGAGTCCACGCTCGGCAACGCCACCGCCGACGCGTTCCTTTGGGCGGCCAACAGGGACGGACAGGCCGATCTCGCGGTCGCGATGCCGGGAATCTTGTTGCGCGACATACCATTCGCCCCCAATGCCGCCAATCCCGCGGACGCGCCGGGACGGGTGCTGTTCTCCGAGCTGGTCTTCGGCACGGTCTACGAGAACGGCATCGGCCCGGCCGTCGTGCGCGGGACGGTGACCGGCAGGAAACTCGACGAGCTGATCGAGAGCCAATGGCAGCGGGGGGCCGACGGTGTCGTGACGTATCGGCACATGGCCGTTTCCGGCAACGTTTCCTACACCTACGACCCCGGCGCCCCGCTCGGGCAGCACGTCGACATCAAGAAGATCCGGGTCAACGGGAAGCCGGTGAAGGCCGACCGCGAGTACCGGATCGCGACCCTGGCCAACAACTTCTTCGCCCGCAACGCCACACCCGGGTTCACGGCGCTTTTCGACGCCAGGAAACAGGATCGGAGCAGCTACTCCGGTGCGGACGCGCTCTGGGGGTACCTGGAGGCGAGGTCGCCGGTCCGGCCGCCGAAGCTCGACCGGGTCCGGCCCGCACCGGCGTAGTCCGGTGCCCACCTTGTCGTGTCAAGGCTTGTCCGTGAAGGCCTCCTTGAGGGACTCTGGGTCCCTCAAGGAGGCCTTCACGGACATCGGGGCTGGGTGAGCAAGGAGGCCGGTCACCGCGCCGGCTCACCTGAACCGGGACGGAGGGGTTGGCACGTGTTCGCTCATCGAGTCGAACTTGCGGACATAGGTCAGCCCCTCCGGGATCTCGATGCTGGTCGTCGAAGTCCAGCCCCGGGTCAGGGTGGGCCAGTCGGGCACGTCGGGGTGGAAGTGTGGCCGGAACGGCTCGTAGCCGTCGATGAAGGCGGCCGGTTCCGACCTCGCCTGCCACCGGATGTCCGCCGACAACCGCAGCCGGTCGCTGAGATTGGGGCGGGCCCCGTGCACGGTGAGGCTGGTGAACATGAGCACGTCCCCCTGGCCGAAGTGGGTGCTGCGCCAGTCGTCCACGCCGCTGCCCGCCACCTGCGCGGTGACCCCGCCGGGGCCCTCCGCCCGGGACACACCGAGCACGCCGAGCTTGTGCGACCCGGCGAGGACCTCAAGCCCGCCGGCGTCGGAGGGACAGTCAGCGAGGGGGATCCACATCGTCAGAGTGTCGACCGCGCCCTGGATGAGGCGGTAGTCCTGGTGAGCGGGCGTGGGTGTGGCCCGCGGCGTCGGCGCCGTGACGCGGGCGATGTGCAACGGGTGACAGAAGACCTCCTCGCCGAGCAGCCGCTGAGCCAGGCCGCGCAGCTCCTCCCGTTCGCTGAGCTCGTGGAAGGACTGCGTCGCCTGCACGGCGGAGTACATGCCGAAGAAGGTGGACTCGCCCTCCTCGACCACCCGGTCGGACGCCCGCAGCTCGTGCGGCTCAGTGCCGGAGGCCAGCCACCTGCTGTCGTGGAGCACGGCCGCGATGTCGGCGCGAACACCGGTGACGTAGTCGCTGGGCAGCAGGCGAGGGAAGTAGAGGTAGCCGTCCTCGGACATGCGCTCCCGTAGTGCCGCGACGTCGTCGATGATGTCGCTGGAATCGATCAACTGCTCCATGTTCTGCCTCCGCCGTGGGGGTCTCGACGGTTTCGACTGTAGGAAGGGCGGGGCATCGCGGACATGGCTGAACCTGCCGGGAAGATGACGGATCCTGCTACGACGCCCTCGCCTCCGGCCGGGTTGCTCGTTGTCGGAGAGAGCACCTTCACCAAACGCGTCGAGGCGATCCGGCCGACCGGCTCACCGAGCTGGCTGCTCATGTGGACAACGCGGGGGCGCGGGGCCGTGCGCCACGGGGAAACGGCCCTGACAACCAGCGCGGGGCGGCTCGTGCTGATCGAACCGGGTGTGCGGCACACCTATGGAGTCGCCCCCGACGCCGTGGAATGGTCGCTGCTGTGGGCACATTTCCACGCACCACAAAGAAATTGGCTCGGGACGAGTCGTCATCTGACACCGGCGGCGAGTGGCGCCGCGGAGGCCATCGACGCCGCCTTCGACCGACTCCGCCGTTACGCCCGGCTCACCGGTGATCACATCCCACCGTCACCGGTCCACCTCCCTGCCTTCGCCACCCGCCCCGACCAGCAGGCCCTCGCCCTGTGCGTGCTCGAGGAAATCGTGCGCCTGGCCGACCTCGCCGGCGCTCCCGCCGCACCGCCGGGCCCTGACCCGCGCATCACCCGCGTGCAGCAGCTCATTGCCGAGACACCGGAGGCCCCGCATACCCTGAACTCGCTCGCCGCCACCGCCGGGCTGTCACCGTCACACTTCAGCCACCTCTACGCGAGGGCCACCGGCCACAGCCCCATGCGGGAGGTGCGCACCCGTCGCCTGCACCGCGCGGCTCGGCTGCTGACCGGCACGGGAATGTCCATCGCCGCGGTCGCCGGCACCGTCGGCTACGTCGACCAGTTCCACTTCAGCCGCGCGTTCCGCCGCGAGTTCGGCCTGCCGCCGAGCAGTTACCGGCACAACGGCGAGGTTCCCGGTTGGGACTGACGTGTGCGGGGATCCTGGACGGTGCTGTACAGAAGGCGGTCAACCGTGCCCACGCCCGCATCCGCGCGCTCGGCGAACGCGCCGTCTCACCGCACATGAGCTGGAAAGTCCTGGCCGAACTCCGTCGTCGCCCACGCCGGCCACCGCGATCATCCTCGTCCTGCACCACATCGAGACCCGCCGTCAACGACGACGAGAAGGGCTCATCCCACGGCGATTCCGCGGGCCTTGAGAGTGTCCTCGGCGCCAGGGGCGGCCATCATGGCCTCGTCGCCGCCGTGGATCACGCGGAGGTTGGGCAGCAGGGCGAGGTCGTCCAGTGAGGTGACGTCGAAGAGGTCGTCCTCGCCGTCCCAGAACGGGGAGCACTGGTGGTAGATCTCCAAACCGCCGTCAGTGGTCAGTTCGTCCACGGCGGCCAGTTGTTCGGGAGTGATCTCCAATTCGGTGAAGTACTGGCGGGCTTCCTCGAGGACGGTGTTCAGCAGGTCCTGTTCGCGCAGGTACTTCCACAGGTCGCCGGTGGCGCCCTTGGCGTGGAGGATGTCGGCGATCCGGAAACGGGGCTGGATGAGCTTGTCCTGGTACATGAGCTTGTCGATGACCAGCAGCTTGAAGTTGAAGTCGCGGAACATGCCCCATGATCTACCAGACCGCTCCGACAATCCGGGCAGATCCCTGCCGGTCTTCTGGTCGCACGTCCGGCTCTCCCTGCGACCGCACCTCGGCCGATACCCCAGGGACAAGCTCGGTGTGCCTTCCCAGCGGCCCAGCACCTCACGATCACGGAGCGGCCAGCAGGTGAAGAGTCACTCCGGGCGGAGATAGTCCCCGGTCCGACGGGCCCGGTCGCTATTCCGGCGCCGATAGTCAGCTGATTTCGCCTTGGTTCCGCAGCTGCTCATCCCGCACCAGCGGCGGCGGCCGGAGCGGGAGGAGTCCAGGAAGAGCCGGCTGCAGTCGGGGTGGTCGCACTCTCGGATCCGGCCCGTTTTCCTGTCTGCCAACAAGGTGATGGCGTCGCGGGCGAGAGTGGAAAGGGCCTGCCGAAGATCGCCTCGGAATTCGACGGTGTCACCCGTCCACTGGGGTATCAGCGGGGGATGCACCGCCGCGGCGTTGAGAGCGGCGCGGTCCTCGGCCCGGCCGGTCCCTCGGCAAAGACGGTTGACGACTTCGCGCAGGGCGATGGTTCGACGGAGCCCTTCTGGGTCGACCGCGATTCCGGCGCCGAGACCGGCCTGCTCCAACCAGCGGGTGACGTCGCCGGGAGCGGCCAGCAGCTCTCGCGGGCTGGTCTGGTGCCGGACCTGCAGGGTTGTCGTCAGATCCAGGCACGGGCTGCCGCTGAGAAAGGTGAACACGTCACCATATTGACCGGTGACGCGGCCCTATGCCAGTGTTGCCGTCACCTGTTAATGGGGTGACGGAGGCGGAATGCCCGGTTTGGTCAGATATCTGACGGCTGCGGTGCTGGTTCGCGGTGCCGACAGCGGCGCCACGGTCGGCCTCGTTCTGCTCGCCGCGCACCAGCGTCTGCCTCCGGTCATGGGCGGACTGCTCATCGCCGCGCTCAACGCGCCACACCTGCTGGGCCCATGGCTGGCGGCGCGGTTGGACAAGGCGATTCAGCGGCCCCGCCTGCTCGCGGCGGCCTATCTGCTCTACGGAACCGCCTTGTCGGCTGGCGCGCTGGCGATCACCCGGTTGCCCGCGATCGTGGCGCTTCTCGCGGTCGGGGTGGCGGGATGCTGCGGACCGTTGCTGACCGGCGGGTTGAGTAGCGTGTTGGACGATCTTGGCGCGAGTAGACGCAACCAAGGCTGGGATGCGCTCTCCTACGGAATCGGCGGAACGGCGGGCCCCGCCGCGGTCGCGGGGCTCGCTGGCCTGACCGGCCCGCTCCCCGCCGTTCTGGGCCTGGCCGCGGCGACTCTCGTCGCGTCCGCGCTGATCTTGACGTTGCCTCTCGGTGACACACCGGCGCATCGGGAACCGGTGGGGCTGAGGGCAGGACTGAAGAGTTTGGTGGCTGTGCCGCCACTGCGGCGGGTGACGGTGCTGACGCTGCTGTCCGCGGTCCAGTTGGGAGCTTTACCGGTCGTGGCCGTGGCACTGGGGCATGAGCTGTATGACACCACCGCGGGCGCGGCGCTGGTCGTCGCCTACGGTGCGGGCGGTCTTGCGGGCTCGGCATTGGTGACCGCGTGGCCGTTGCGGGGTGAACCAGAGATCCTGGCGGTGCGGCTGTTCGCCTCCCTGGCCGTGGTCACCGTGTTGTGTGCCCTCACCACGAGCTATCCGACGGCGATTACCGGCTTCGCCGTGCTTGGACTGGTGAACGCGACATCGTTCACCGCCACCCTCACCGCTCGCACCCGCTACGCGCCACCAGGCGCCCGGGCACAAGTATTCGTCACCAGCGCCGGCTTGAAGGTCGCGATGGCCGCTCTGGGCGCAGCCCTGGCCGGCGCCGCGGCTGAACTCGGAGGCCGCACACTTCTCATCTCCACGGCCGCGATCACGCTGACGGCGGTCGCCACCGCGTTGCTGGATCGGCGGCTCACTGCCCGGAAGCATCGACGGCGCGAACATGCCCACGTCGCGGCGGAGCCCCGGCAGGAGCGCACGTCCGGTGTATGAGCTGTCGAGAGGGGACCGCCGCCAGCGGGATGGTCCAGACCAGTATGTCCGGGATGGCGTCCGCAGTGGTCGCGGGCATCGTGGGAATGCCTGCCAGTTCGTGGCTGAGGATGTTGCCGTAAACCGCTACCCCGAGCGACATGCCAAGGCCGCGGATCGACGGGAGGAGTGCCTTCGTTCAGCTGGTCCGGTCACGCAAACCCGGCGCGTCGTGCTGCCAGGTGCGCGCGTTCGACCTCGTTGCCGCACAGGGTGATCGCGGTGTGGAAGGAGCGCAACGCTTCATCGAATCTGCCGGCGCGGGCGAGCAACTCGGCGCGGGTGGCCGGCAATCGGTGACCAGGGAGCGCGATTCCGGTGTGTCCAGAGCTGAATTGGACCCAGGACATACAAGACCCCGGCGAACTTCCAGAACCGACCAATATGGCTCGGTAGGCTCCTGAACAGGTGTCCTCTGGCGTGGGCGCTGTGTCCGGTGGGCGGTCGCGTCTGCTCAGGACTTGGCTTCGCCGCTGGGTGAACTCTGGCCAAGGGATGGATTGGTGGCGGTGGTGACCGCTTCCGGAGTCTGGCTCGGATGTGCCAGTGGGACGCCGAGCCAGGTCTGCAGTGCCTTGTCCAGCGAGCCCCGGCCGGGTTCGCCGGCCCAGGCGACGTAACCATTGCGGGTTGTTCCCGCCGTTGGGAGATGGAGGACTTGGAGAGCCTGTTCGTGGCCTCGATCTGCCTGGCCACGGACACCGAAGGCCGGCAGCTGATCATCAGCGGTCAGCACCGGATCCGTAGGACGCGCCCTAGCGTCCTGCCTCTGACGTTTATTTCTTCAGTCTTGGGTGCGTTGATGGCGCGGATGGGTCAGCCGCGGTTCGGCGAAGTGGAGTGACCGCCCCCGGGATTGATGGAAGCCCTTTCCGGGTAGAAGAGGGCCATGGAAGCCGAGACGTCCAAGGACTTCGACAACCGGTCGCCCTTCACTTGGAGAGCAACGACAACGGCGTTGATGGCCGTCATGATGGTGGTAGCGGGCATCAGCATCGTCGCCTCCAGCGGCCAGGGAATCGGGTGGTTCTTGCTGGCGCTCGGACTGGTCAGTGCACTGGTCGCCGCCGCGTTCCTCCACCTTGCCCGGAAGTACCGCCACCCGCGGGACTGAGCCGGTCGGCTCTGGGGCGTGTCCCGGAGATCTTCATCGGGATGAAGGACGATGCAGGGCGAGGACAAGCTCCATGTACCAACGAACCGGGTTGCCAGGCCCCGGAATTACTTGAGGCGGTTGAAGCATCGCTCGACCGCGTTCGGCCTGCTCGCCGGTCATCGTCAGGAGTCCTGCTCGGTCTGCAGGGGGACGACTGAAGAAGGATGGGGAAGCCGTGCCGGACGGGAATGTGGATCAAGTCCCGTCAGATGGCAGTCGTGGACGCGGTGCTGGCAGGGAGCACTTCGACTCAGCCGGGCCGCTGTTCTATCAGTTGGTCGACATCCCTGGACGAGTGAAGACGGCGCTCTGACACCGCCAGGTCCCGTACGCCTGGAGGAGTTTCTTCAGCTGGGCGGAGACACCGGCGTCTGGTCGATCGCGGCGTCTCCCATGGTGATCGAGGCGGTCATGGTCTTGCTGTCGTCGGATGTGCTGTGCCTCAACGCTGTTACTACCGTTGGCAAAGGGGCCGTTAGCACAGCGTCGAGGGAGGGTGTGCCGTCCCGTATCGGGACAGCACACCCTCCCTCGAACTTGCTGCTGTGCGGTGCTAGAGGGCTGCCGCGCCACCGAAGGTGCTCAGCGCGCGCCCTTGGTCGCGGCGATGTATTCGTTGGATGGGGTGGTGAAAGACAGTACGACGCCGATGACGGCGGCGAGGACGCTGAGGTAGCCCACGATGGTGTTGGTGCTGAAGATGACTGAGATCAGTTGGAGTGCGGTGAGGACGGTGAGGACGATCCGTGCCCAGTTCCGGCCGGCGCGGAGCTTCACCGCGAACAGCAGGTACAGCAGTGCGAACGCGACCGCGATCACCAGTCCGATGATGATGACGAAGGTGGCGGCCTGATCGATCTGGGCTTCGGTGAGCTGGGCTCCGCCCTGTCTGTTCGCGTTTCTGGTGGCTTCGACCAAGGCGTCCTTGTTGGCGAAGGCCAGGACACCGCTGAGCAGTCCGATGATCGCGGAGGCCAGGAATGCCCAGAAGGCACCGTTGATCGTGCCGGGGCGTTCCCGGCCGGTGACCGTGGACGTCTCAGCGGAAGCGGGATGGCTGGGGTAGTCACTCATGGTTCAAACCTGGCACGCCGGTGCCGCCATCGCGCGCTGAGCAACAGTTTTCGGGCAGGCGCGAACGTTTCGTAACCGAGTGGCCGCGCCCGGTAGGCGATGTTCTCAGTGGCCTGCCAGGTCCATCGTGAACAGGAGTAGCCCGAAGAGCAGTTGGAGTGCGGCGATGCAGGCGCCTGCGATGACAAGGCCGTCCAGTCGATATTGGCGATCAGTGAATACTGAGATCGCCCCGGCGGCCAAGGCCAGTACCGACATCACCTCTCCGTAGGGGAGGATCCAGCCGAGCAAGCTGAGCACGAGACAGACGGGACCGAGTAGACCTTTGGCTCCCGGACGGTCGCCAGCGGCTGCGAGTCGTCGAGTCACTTTGCTGAGTCCCTTTCAGCTCGTCCCCGGCGCCCACGCTACCTCCGAAGTCGACCTGACCGGCGACAGGCCGGCGTCAGCACGACGTCGGCGCCGGCCTCGGTCGCGAGGCCGACTTGGTCACGGCCCATCAGCGCCGCGTGATCGCACGACTTCGAGAGACCCTTGGGCTACCGGAATTGCCATCGCCGTGACCCATACGGCGCTGTCAGGAACGCCGATGGGCTGGTCCGGCTGACAGCCTGGCCGGAGTACCAGAGGACTGGGAGGCCATCGCTACGACGATGGCCTGGGACGTTGTCCTGGACACCCGCAACGCACTCGACCGATCCTTGTCTCGCCGAGGCGGGCTGACCTTTCCGGGACAACGACCCTAGCGAACTCGGTCCAGATAAGCGCACGAAGTGGATATCAAGACTGGCATCGCCCTGATGAAGTTCTCCAATACTCGGTGAGGATCGGTCTCGGGGCCAGAGCGAAGCACCGCCTCTTTACGTCGATCGGCCACCACATACTCGACAGCGTCCCATAAGGAAGCATGGCGATGAGCGAACATCCAGAGGTGATAAGCATCGTGGCCCACCATCACACGTGGCGTAGCGGGAAGGCCAATCTGGAAGTACCAGGGTGCCTCGGGTGAATTGCCAAGCCCTAGTGCAAGTGGTTCGATCTGATGTTTGTATGCGAAATCCTGCATCTTTTCGGGAATCAAAGCCACCTCGGCCAGTAGTCCTACGGCAATCAGGCGATCAATGATCGAGTCAATTTTTTCCGGCTCCATCTCGGAGACTTCTCGGTAAACTCGGTCGCGGCGAGGCGGGTCCTCGGCGAGCGTTTCGGGGTCGCCATGCGTATATGTCCATACTCTCAGCTCTTCGTGGTCAATCGAGAATATGCCGTCGGCAAATCTGATCTCGTATGAGTCGGCCATTCCCTCACTCGTGCCGCGTGGGGTGAACAATGGGCCGACAGAGTGTCCTACCGGTACAAGAATGGATTCGACACCTGAAAGCAACGGCTCGGTTGATGGACTCTTCAGGTCGAGAGAGGAAACATTCAGTTTGTCAAGAGTTTTCTCGATCAACGTATTCGGCGCGTTTGATGTTGTGAAGTCGCCCAGTTCCTTGTAGAGGAGACGACGATGTTCGAGCAACTTGTCCAGATCTTGCATTGTCGGTTTCGTGGTTTTCAGCCGGATTCTGAAGGCCTCCGCCCAGAATAGGGAGCGGAGGTAGTGTTCGTCTCCGGATCCGTAGAGCTCCTCGTAGCTGTCGATCGCACGGGTGATCTGGTTCAGCGATTCCTCGGTCAGGCCGGCTTCGTTGGCGCGCTCCGCCCATGTGGCGCGGGCATGAGCCAAGCTCCCCAAGAGGTGGTGGTGGCCCGCTGCCACCGCTTGCGCGTAATGCTCGGCCGCCAAGCGACTTGCTGCCAGCGCTGCGTCGGCGTCACCGGCGCGCTCGTGTGCCCAACCCAAACAATCGTTGCCGTACGCGAGGTCAGGAGTGCCCATGGTGTCGTCGAAGGACTCCAGGTATCGCTGCCACAGTGCAACCTCAAGGGGTGCCAGCGAGTCTTGTGCGACCGGCAGATGTTCAGCCGCCAGGCGGGCTGCGGGCCTGGGCGTCGAGCCGATCCCTGCGAGGATGATCTGTACCATTGCGGTCGGCTGTGCCATCCCGGCCACGACGACGCACGCGGCCGGGAGAAACGTCTCTGGATATTTGACCAGTAGCGAGCGGATGCACAGCAGCGTTCGGGCTTGTGCCGGCGTGGGCGCGTCCACTGTCGGCGACGACAGACCGGACGCGCGTGCGAGCACCAGCAACGCATGCAAAGCCTGCTGGATGGTCGCCGTTGCCGCCAACGATCGGCAGGCTACGTCCGTCATTTGTTCGGCGCTCGCCACAGCCGTCGCGATACTCAGCACCACGGCCTCGCCAAGCCTGTCCGGCCGCAACGGTTCGTAATACCGATAGGAAACCGTTGTGGGATATACTTCGGGTAGCACCGTTGCCAGTTGAGTTACCATCGAGTCATCGATATCCACTGGCTCGAAGGATTCCTTCAAAGCACGTTCCGCCTGCCGAACGTCGCCAGCGAGAAATAACGCAGGCACCGCGAGCAGCCGATCCACGAGATCGCCGAAGCTGACGTTCTCCGGCTCCAGTGTGGCGGAATGGGCACGAAGCCACCTGCCCCACCACCGCCTTTCGTGCCCGAGCACGGCGTCGAGCGCTCCGCGTGAATCGATGGAAGCAGGCGGCCGCCGGTGTTCCTGCTCGTGCAAGACCACGCTGAGAGCGGCCGCGTGCAGCCCCAGGATGTCGTCCGGATCCATCGTGACAGACTCAAGTACCGGTGGCACTGTGGATGGCTGTCGAGAGAACACAACCGTGTGGAAGTTCCGGTATGCCTGGACGAGCATGTCTTGTGCGCTGAGGGCAGTAGGGCCACCAGCCAATTCGGTGGGCTGGTCATCGACGAGATGGCCGACGTCGGGGTGGCCGGTAAGCGTTCGCCACCAGGCGCCGACTGTGCGAGCGAGGAGTAACACCCGAACGCGTCGGCGTCGGGCTGACGGCAATTTCGCGAGAAGTTTCGGTAGTTCGTAGGCCCAGTCTTCCGCATAGTCGACGCAGACGAGCACGCTGGTGTCCGCGTCACGCAGCGCCGCGCTGAGCGCGGTGAGATCGCCCGTCGGGCGGTTGACCACGTGGCCGACCAGCCAATCGGTGTCAGGTTCAGCCGCCAACAGTTCACCGAGCTCGATGGCCAGGCGCGTCTTGCCGGATCCACCTGGTCCGTGGACAAGCCGAACTGTCGCGGCCTCGTCTCGCTCGCACCAGTCCTGAAGGTCGGTCAGCTCTGGCGGTGGCACGTAGTCAACGATTCGTCGGGCGGGATCGAGGTAGTAAGAGGGCAACCGGCGCGATTCGTCGACCGGAGGTGTCGGACGCGGTCGTAACAGTCCCTGCAGGGCCGCAGGACCGGATGTCTCGCGGTGCCACCGCGGCCCGGACTTCAAGGCCTCGACGAGCCGGCCGTGTTCGGCTTCCCAGTAGGCGTAGTCGGTCGACACCGACAACGCTCGCTTCCTCCTCGCTGCTTCCTCGGCGCACGTCCGTACCCATGCCCGTACGACGTCCAGATGCGGCGGACCGGCGGAGTTGCGACCGTTCTCAGTCTCGTTGAGCCGACTCGGGCTGATGGTCCTGTTGTCCGTAGCGAGCTGAGGAAGCATCAAACGGGCAAGTTGCTTACAAGTTAATCCGGCATCTTCTCGTAGCGTCTTGAGGGCCCTGCCGAACTTCTTGAGAGCATCACTACCGCTGGCCGGCGTCTGCATCCTCGGGTCGACCCCTCTCCGTTCGACGGCTGTTCGAGGATCCGCCCCGCCGTCTCGTTTCCACCGGTCAAGCCATGGTTTTTCGTTCGGACCGGTTCGAGATCTCGTCTGTATCTACCACACACAGTGAAAGGTCACATCCAGAAACCACACCACGACGGATGGGACCTCACGTGAAGGAAATCCTCGAACTCTGCACGGCCGTACTGCAGCTACTGACCGCCGCGGCGGCGGCCCGGCCGCTACTTGTGAAGCGGTCCCGTGCAAGGTCAGACGGCAGCGCAGCACGTCTACGAGAAGGGACAACTGACGAGGTCCGCTCCCCGTCGCCGGAACCCGACGGTGGTGGCGACACAACAGCGCCGAGGCGGAGTGGGTCTTCCGCCCTTTCCGCCGAGCCCGAGTGCGGTCGGTAGATCACGCAGAAACGCGATCGCGCCCAGCCGCCGAAGGCGGGCTTGCCCGCCAGGTGCAGGCTGTGTCATACCGCCGATCGGGTAAACAATCGGTAGGGTCATCGATGCTGCGCTAGCGCAGCCCTCCCGCTCGACTCGGTGAAAGGCTCTCCCCATGGCCCAGAAGATTCTTGTTGAAATCGTCGATGACCTCGATGGCGGCGAAGCCACGCAGACCGTGCCCTTCGCGCTCGATGGCGTCCAGTACGAGATGGACCTGTCCAACGAGAATGCCCAGGCTCTGCGAAACGTGTTCGAGCAGTATGTCGAGGCAGGCACGCGTACCGGCGGTCGTAAGATCCGCGTCGCCGCCGGTCAGTCCACTGCGACGGGAACCCGCCGTCCGGCGGCGCCGGTCGACCGTGAGCGCAACCAGCAGGTGCGCGCCTGGGCGGCTGAGAACGGCTACGCGATCGCTGACCGCGGCCGGATCCCGACCGAGATCTACGAAGCGTTCAATGCTGCCGAGTCAGCTCCCTCGCAGCCTGTCGACGTCGAACCGGAGCCGGTCGAGGAGACGCCGACGAAGCCGGTGCGCAAGCGGGCTCCGCGGAAGAAGAAGGCTGACAGCTGAACCTGGTGCTGTGTCCATGAACGTGGCCGGGTTGGCGACACGCCGGTCGACCTTCGCGGTTGCTGATCAGCAGGCGTCAGCGTGGGTGGATGGCCGAACCAGTTCGGTGCGCGTCGGCTGACCGATCAGGAGAGTCAGCGGCCGCAGAAGATCGTGCGTGAAGGCACTGGGTCGCCGATCCGGCACCGGCGGGCGATGGTGATCATGGCTTCGGCCAGTGGAAACACTGTCCCGGCCAGTGCGCGTCTGGTCCAGGGTGACGAGGATGCGATCCGGGGCTCGCGGAGGCCACCACGCGACCGGAAACGCTCGACCAGCCGTTCACTCGCTGGAGCCTCGTCGGCCGCGTCGCGAGCCAGCGCCGTCGCGCGCCACAGGCAGAACCGGTACCCGTTCCGGATTTACGTCCGCACGTTTCCCGGCCGCCTGACTGTCCACTGTGGAAACAAAAGGTCTGGGATTCGAGCCCTTGTCGGCGCAGCGACGAGAAGCCGCCTCTCCTTGAACTCGCCGGAGAGGGGGCTTCTCGCGATCGCGGAGCTAGACGGGCTCGAGTTCGCCCGCTGCTCGTCGTGACTTGGCCCGGTAGTGGAGGCCGGTGGCCAGCATGGTGAGCCCGAGACAGATCATGGCGGTGACCGTCGGCCACTGGAGATGCTGGGGCAGGTGCAGAGCCAGAAACCAGGATGGCGTGATCTGGCCGGTGGTCAGCATGAGCGCGGGCACGATGCCCTGGGCGGCCAGGGGCACCCAGCACAGGACCAGGCTCGCGACGACGTAGACACGCTGGCCGTTCGGAGCCAGGTGAAGGCCGAGTTTCTCCAGGTGCTGTCCGGGCTTGGGCAGGGAAGACGTTTGCGGTTTCCAGGCCGGGGCCGGTCGCTTTCGTCGGGGCGAGACGCCGGTACGCAGGTACAGGAGCAACTCCGGCGCACTCGATTCGAGCTTGGCCGCGGCCCACCGTCCCAGTACCCAGGCCAGCGAAGTGCCGCCGGCCAAGCCGACGACCGGCCCCGCCCAGACCGGCCCCAGCCGCGCCGCGAAATAGGCGGGGGCGGCGGTCGCCGCGCTGAGGATCAGCACCATCAGGACCTGCACGAAGTCGGTACCGTTCTCCAGCAGGTTGCCGCCCCGGAGCTGCGGATCGGTCATGGGTACCGGCCTCAGCACCGACACCAGCACGGTCACGCCCGCCCCGCCGCCCAGCAGCGCGGGTAGCACCGTGGCCAGCCAGGGCCTGAGCCTGGCGATGGCCCTCCTGTCCGGCCCCTTTTATTTCCAGGTGCTGATCGCCCGGCAACCGCTGACGCGCGAGTACGTCGACCGCGTGATCGAGGCGGTCTTCGCCGGGATGGGACCGAAGGCACCGACGACGGCCGGTGGCTAGGCGCACGGTCGAAGTGGCCGTGTCACTCGAAACCGACCGGCAGATAACGGGCAACGAGGTTCGCAGGCAGTGCGGCATGAGGCCGATGACCGGATCTGGCAGCTCATCGGCGCCTCCGACGTGGACGACGGCATCGACGAAGACCGAACCCTGAACGACATCTCGACGTGTCACCCGGCGGCAGCGCGATACGAGCAGGCGTGGGAAGTCGTTGGAACACCGCTTCTGAATTTGCTGCTCACTCGTCTGCCGCTGGGCATGGATCGTGCGCCGTCATCGTCTGCTCATGCCGCGTAGCGGGTTTCGGCGCCACCGTCGGCCGGTTCCGTGACGACCTCACGGTAAGGGCTTCGGGATGCCGTTGGCGCACCTCGCCGATCGCCGTCGATGCCATGGGACACCACAGGTCGCGGAGTTCGTACCGGCCGTCGTCGCCGGGTGAGATCACGCGCGGCTGGGGGGTCCATCGAGGAGCGGCACTTGGCGGGGCCGCACCGTAAGCCGATTTCGATATTGTTCTTCAGATTGTGAAACGTGGGGAAGCGTGTTGTTGGCTGGATAAGGCCGCACTACGTTGATTCGGCGTTATGACGCTGGTCGTAGCTCTGCTGGCAGTTTTGGATTTCGTCTGCGTGGGCGGTCGTCCAGTCGTATAAATGGCCGAAGGGTTCGCGCAGGGATTCACCGAGCGGGGTGAGGGAGTACTCGACTCCCACCGGCGAGGTCGGCAGCACGCGCCGTTCGATCATTCCGTTGCGTTCCAGACGGCGCAGGGTCTGGGTCAGGACCCGCTGAGTGACGCCTTCGAGGCGTCGCTTGATGTCGTTGAACCGGCGGGGCTTGTCGAGGACGGTCATCACCATCATCGACCACTTGTCGGCGATCTGGTCGAGAATCGGGCGACTGGGGCAGTCGGCCCGGTAGACGACGTCCGTGTCCGAGCCGGTGCCGGGAGTGGCCATGTCGGTATCCTCCACGATCCTTACGATGCCGAAAGTGCGTTATTGACGCCGGTCTCCCGCCGTTTCAGTCTAGGTATACATCAGGAACTTAGCTGCCTGACAGGTACCGATCGGAGATTCTTCGTGCACCACGACGCTTACGCGACCCTGCGAGTGAGCTACGAGGCCGGCATCGCCCGTGTCACCCTCGACAATCCGCCCGTCAACGTCCTGGACGTCGCCCTCATGGCCGACCTGCGGCGGCTGTTGACCGGGCTGCGGGACGACGACTCGGTCCGGGTGATCGTGTTCGACAGCGCCGATCCGGACTTCTTCATCGCCCACGTCGACATGGCACTCGTCGACGCGCCGGACGCCTTCGACGGACTCGCGGCCGACACCCCCGAGGGTGTCAACGTCTTCCAAGCCCTCGGGGAGTTGCTCCGGCACCAGCCTCAGGTGACGATCGTCAAACTCGCCGGCCTGGCGCGCGGCGGAGGGGCGGAGTTCGTCACGGCGGCGGACATGGCATTCGCGGCGATCGGTCGCGCCGGGATCGGGCAGGTCGAGGCCCTCATGGGCATCGTCCCCGGGGGCGGCGGCACCCAGTACCTCACCGATCGGATCGGCCGCAACCGCGCTTTGGAGGTGGTGCTCGGTGCCGAGCTGCATGACGCGCAGACCGCCGAACGCTACGGCTGGGTCAACCGGGCCGTCCCCGCCGATGAACTCGACGACGTTGTCGACCGCCTGGCTCGCAATATCGCGGCACTGCCCGAGGGCGTGGTCGCCGCGGCCAAACGTGCCATCGTTCCTGCTGACCTGGCCGAGGGCTTCCTGCGTGAACACGACGCTTGGGCGGCCCAGATCGTCCGGCCCGCGGCCGAACGGTTGATCCGAGGCGGACTGGTCCACGGGGCCCAGACCCGTGACGGCGAACGCGATCTGGAGGGCTTGCTCCGCAAGCTGGCCGGTTAATCCAGCTGGGCCAAGACGGGGCACTTTCTTCCCCGACAAAGATCACCCGCCCGGCTGGGGTTGGCAAGATGGCTGTATGAGTCAGACGCTGCGGTTGGCCGTCGCGCAGAGCACGGTGCCAGAGGATCCGTCGGATCGAGACGGTCTTCGTAAGAGTGCGTCGGAGATCCGGGCTTTGATGCGGGAGGCGAGTGCCGCGGGTGCCCGGTTGGTGCAGTTTCCGGAGGGGGCGATCACCTATCCCGACAAGTATGCAGTGGCGGGGGATGGCGACGGGGGGCTGTGTGAGGCGGATTGGTCGCGTGCGGCTTGGGATGTGCTTCGGGAAGAGGCGGAGGCGGTCGCTGACCTCGCTGGTGCGCTCGGGATCTGGACGGTGTTCGGTTCGATCCATCGGTTGTCCGGGGCACACCGTCCGCACAACAGCCTGTATGTGGTCTCCGACCGGGGCGAGCTGGTAGGCCGCTATGACAAGCGGTACCTGTCGCACAGCGAGATCAGTTACCTGTACACGCCGGGAGTGGCGCCGCTGGTCTTCGAGGTTGATGGGTTCCGGTTCGGCTGTGTCCTCTGTATCGAGGTCAACTTTCCCGAGTTGTTCGCCGAGTACGAGAGTCTGGACGTTGATTGTGTGCTGGCATCGGTCATGGTCGACGACCTGCCGAGGTCGGTCGTGGCACAGGCGTACGGCACTCTCTACAACTACTGGGTCGCCTACTCGGTCCCGGCCCAGTTCAGCGCGACGGCCCCAGCCGGCCTCGTCGCACCCGGTGGGCGATGGATCGCACGCGCTGACAGCGGCGGGCGACCCGGCCTCGCCGTCGCCGAGCTCGATCGAGACGCGCCGGACACTGACATCGACGTGGCAGTGCGGCTCGCACGGCCGTGGCGCCGGACTGCCGGAGCAGCACTCTACGAACCCCATGTCGTGCAGGGTGATCCCCGCAGTGAGACACGCACCGCGTTCTGAGCGGGTCAGAACGGCCAGTCGGCGCTCCGGCCCGCATCGAGGAGTGGAATCATCCGGAAGGCCTGGTCGGTCAGACCGCCGAAGGTGTGCCGGTTTCCGCGTCCGGACGTCGAGTGGCCGTGCTGGTAGCCCGCGAGGTTCCGGTAGCCGTCCCGGCCTCCGTGGGTGACGCCGCCGGGGCTCCGCTCACCGGTGATCGGTGAGCCGGTCGCCGGGCGCGTGCCGGCGGTGTTGCACTTCGACACTCGACCCTCGTTTCGTTCGAGGGGAGCTTCGACTCCAGCCGATGCCCGAGAAAAGTCGGGGACGGTGCTTGTCCAATGCTCTACCGACTGAGCTACCGGCAGGATGGCTGCCGGGCGGGACTCGAACCCGCGACCCTTGGGATACGGTGAAGTATCCGTCCCCTGCGCACCGGGAGTGCTCGCGCAAGTTGCCGGCTCTCAGAAGCGGGGAAGCTCCAGCAGGTTGTTCTTCCAGATCCCGTCCGCGCGCGTGCGGAGGAACTCCGGGCCGAAGGTCGGTTTGATGATCTCCACGGCCACCCGGTGGATTCCCTCGTCCACGTAGGCTTTCCCGTCGTCGTCTTCGATCCACGCCACGATCGCCGAAACGAAGCTCTCGCCGGTCTCGCCGTTGCCGGGGTTGATCCAGCGCAGTTTCGTGATGTTCTCGTGGAACTTCCCACCTTCGAGCCGCGCTGCGATGATCTTGATGGCCATGGTGCTACCTCTTCGGCTGGGTGCCCTCGATGCGAACGGGGGTAATGCGGTACTCGTCCCCTGTCCGCACCTTGTTACGCCGTGCTCCGAACGTTACGAGTTCGAGGGCGGCGGGTTCGTTCTGCGTCAGATGACGCAGACGGCGTGCGTGCCGCCGTGTCACTGTCCTCGCGCCGGCGGGAACAGCAGCCGGGGGAGAGGGGAACAGACATGTGCGCTGCCTTCAAGACATCGGTCACCGCGGGAATCGTCCTGGCCGCGGTGGTGCTGGCCGGTTGCGCGCCGGATCCGGCGCCGGCCGCCCAGCAGACGGTGCCTTCGCCGTCCGCGGAACCGGCTTCGCCGTCCGCCGTGGAACCGGCCGCGGCGGTGGCCTGGATGAACGGCTTCTGCGGCGCGGTCAAGGATTTCGTCGAGGGAAACAACGCGATGCCGTCGGCGAGCGGGGAAACCGTCGAGGCCATCAAGAAGAGCACCAGCGCGCAACTCGGGCACTACGCGGCGATCCTGGCCAAGACGGTCGACGGCCTGGCCGCGCTGCCCGCAGCGCCGGTTCCGGCCGGAGACGCGGCGAAGCGCGATTTCCTCGCGAAATACACCTCGGCACGCGACAAGACCGTGAAAGCGAAGGCGCATCTGGACGCGGCGGGGAAGGCCGACACCGTCGCGCAAGGCCGTGCGGTCGACGGGCTCATGGCCGCCCAGAAGGACACGCACGGCGTGCTGGACCCGGTCGCGGCCATCCTGGAGGCTCCCGAGCTGAAGACGGCCGCGGCGACCGCGGAACGCTGCCGCCCGTGAGCACGGGCTAGGCGCTGTCCTGCAAGCCGAGGCCGCGCAACCGGGCGGCCTCGTGCTCGACCGATGGCGGCGCGGTGGCGATCACCTGGTCGAGGGTGCCGCGGGCGGTGGTCAGTTCGGCGATCGCGGCACTGAGCCTGGCGCGTTCCCGCTGGAGGTCCAGCAACAGCTCAGGGCAGTCGGCGATGAGCTGCCCGCCCGCGGAACCCATACAGGGCAACAGATCGGCGATCGTGGTGGTGGACAGTCCCGCGGCGAGGAGGTTACGGATGTGCTCGACGGTGGTGACGTCGTCTTCGGCGTACACGCGATAGCCGCTGGGGAGACGCTTCGGCCGCAGCAGGCCTTGTTCCTCGTAGTAACGCAGAAGACGCTGGCTGACACCAGTCCTGCGTTCCAGCTCGCTGATGCGCACGGCCCCTCCGAAAATCGTCCTTGACTCTCACATCTATGTGAGACTTTAGCGTCAAGGCATGTTCGACCGACAACTCGAAATCTCCGCGGGGCCACGGGAATGGCTCGGCCTCGCCGTGCTCGTCCTGCCGACCGCGTTGCTGTCCATGGACGCCACGGTGCTCTATCTGGCGCTTCCCAGTCTCGCCGCCGAGCTGGCCCCGAGCCCGGGGCAGCTGCTGTGGATCTCCGACGCCTACGGCTTCCTGGTCGCCGGTTTCCTCGTCACCATGGGCACGCTGGGTGACCGCATCGGCAGGCGGCGGCTCCTGCTGATCGGGGCGGCGGCCTTCCTGATCGTTTCGGTACTGGCGGCCTACGCGCCGTCGGCCGAACTGCTCATCGTCGCCCTCGGGCTGCTCGGCATCGCCGGTGCCACGCTCATGCCGTCGACCCTCGCGCTGATCGGGAACATGTTCCGTGATCCACGTCAGCGCGGGGTCGCGATCGGACTGTGGTCCGCCGGCCTGTCCGGCGGAGTGGCGCTCGGTCCGGTGGCGGGTGGGCTGCTGCTCGAGTGGTTCTGGTGGGGTTCGGTGTTCCTGCTCGCCGTCCCGGTGATGGTCCTGCTGCTGATCACCGGCCCGTTCCTGCTGCCGGAGTACCGCGACCCCGAGCCCGGTGCACTGGACGTGGCGAGCGTGGTCCTGTCCCTGGCGACCGTGCTGCCGATCGTCTACGGCATCAAACAGCTCGCGGAGGGCGGATCGATGGTGGCGGGCGGGATCGGACTGCTGCTCGGCGTCGGTGCCGGAAGCGTGTTCCTGCGGTGGCAGCGGCGGTTGAGCGTGCCCTTGATCGACCTCCGGCTGTTCGCGGCGCGGCCGTTCCGGAACGCGCTGCTCATCCTTCTCGCCGCGCTCGCCTGTGTCGCCGGGGTCTATTTGTTCGCCGCGCTTTATCTTCAGCAGGAGGCCGGATTGTCTCCGATCGTGGCCGGGATGTGGCTGGTGCCTTCCGCGGCCGCGATGGTCCTGACGTCGGTCGCGGCTCCGGCGCTGGCTCGCCGGATCCCGGTCCACCGCCTGTTCGCGTCGTCCTTGGTGGTGTCGGCGCTCGGCTTCGGCGTACTGGCCTGGACCCCGGCCGAAGAGGGGATCGCGCCGCTGGTCGCCGGTCTCGTGCTGATCTATCTCGGCCTGGGGCCGGTGATGGCGCTGAGCACGGAGATCGTGATCAGCGCGGCACCACCGGACCGGGCCGGTGCGGCGTCGGCGTTGTCGGAGACCAGCGTGGAGTTCGGGCTGGCGCTCGGGGTCGCGGTACTCGGCAGCGTCGGCACCTTCGTCCAGCGCGGTCACGGTTTCACCACCGGACTCGCCGTGGTCGCGGCGATCAGTGTGGTGGTGCTGTGCGGGCTCGCCGTACTCGCCGGCAGGCGACCGGACGCGTGACGATCAGGTATCCGTGAGTATTTTCCGCAATCGCGTCAAAGCCCGGTGCTGCGCCACCCGCACGGCCCCCGCCGTCGAGCCGACCACGCCGGCGGTCTCCTCCGCGGACAGGCCGACGACGATCCGCAACACGACGATCTCGCGCTGCTTGTCCGGCAGGATCCGCAGCAGTTCACCCATGCGGTCACTCAATTCGTTGTGCAGCGCGTGTTGTTCCGGGCCCGCGGATTCCGAGATCCCGTCGGGGACTTCGGCGACGGGTTCGGTGCGGTTGCGGGCGGCGGCGCGGCGCGCGTCGGCGACCTTGTGATGGGCGATGCCGTAGACGAAGGCGAGGAACGGCCGCCCTCGCTCACGATAGGTCGGCAGCGCCCGGAGGATCGCCACGCAGACCTCCTGCGCGACGTCGTCGGCCGAGGCGTAGGTCCGTTCCTGTCTGCCGATCCGCGACCGGCAGTATCGGATCACGAGCGGGCGGATGGTGGTCAGCAGCTGGTTCAGGGCCCGCCGGTCACCCCGTCCGGCGGCCGCGACGGGTTCGTCGAGGGTGTACCAGCGTGACGGCGTCACCTGTTCGGGTTCCGACTCGGCGGGGGAACCCGGCGCCACCAGCGCGAGTTCCCGGATCATCGCGCGGTTCTTGATCCGGGACAGGGTGTCGTCGACGTCGAGGCCCATCCTCAGCGCGTCGATGAAGGCGCTGTTGGCGCTGTCCAGGCGGTCGACGAAGCCGGGGTCGTGCTCCGCCAGACGGTCACGCGCGTGGCGAAGGGTCGCGTTGACCGCCTCGTCCGAAATGCCGAGCACGCCGGCGATCTCCCGCGACGAGTAGCCGTCCAGCGCCCACGCCATGCCGAGTTGCTGACGTTTCGGCAGCTTCCCCAGCATCGTCAGGACGGACGACGCCTCGTCGGCGAGGATGGTGAGTTTGTCCTCCCGGCCGGTGTCGTCGAAGGCCCAGTCGGACCGGACCGCCGTCTGTTCCTTCGCCCGCCGATGCCCGACCCGGCGGACCCAGGCCTTCGGCCGGACGATGCCCTGCCAGCCCTCGTAGGCGTTGAGCATCGCCTCCGCGGCGGCGTCCCGCGCCGGGTCCAGCGCGAAGCCCGCCTTGCACAGAAAGCCGTTGAGCAGCGGAAATTCGGCGTGGAAGAACTCGTCGAACCCGTCGTGGCCCATCACCCGCACTCACCGCTCTCAGCCGCCTGACGCGCATGCCCTCACAGGACAGGTGCAGTGAGCGGGCCGCTGAGTGTAACGATTCGGTCAAGGTGATGTTTGCGTGCCGTACCCGGCCGGATACCCGTCGCCGAGGGAGAAGTCGTTTGACGAGGAAGGGAAAATCGAGAAAAGGAGGTGATAGGAAAATGGAAATGAGGATGGCGGGCGACCTCAGTGGGGCCGCTTGCCGTGGTGAGGATCCCGAACTGTTCTTCCCGGTCACCGAAACCGGCCCCGGAGCACGGCAAGTGGCCAGGGCGAAGGCCGTCTGCGCACGGTGCCCGGTCATTTCGACCTGCCTGGCCTACGCCCTGGAAAACGGGTTGGCCCATGGAGTTTTCGGCGGGCTGACCGGCAGTGAGCGGAGCCACGTGATTCGCGTCGGCAGCGCCGCCTGAAAGCGTTCGATCGTGTTGTCGAATTTCCGATGTGTTCTTCGTGCGCGCGAAAAGAGGGGCCCGGTTCGGTGAACCGGGCCCCTCTGCCGTTGGTTGTCAGGCGGCAGCGGTCTCCTCGGCCAGCCGCTCGTTGCCCGACTGGGTCTTGAGCGGCTTGTGCTTGAGGAACGCGACGGCGACGACGACCAGCAGCGCGATCGGCGCGCTGATCAGGAACAACTCGCTGGTCGCCTCCCCGTAGGCCTCGCGGACGACGTTCGCGACCGGTTCGGGCAGCGTGGCGATGTTCGGCACCGCGCCGCCTTCGCCGCCGCCGGGCAGCGGCCCGAGCTTCTCGCTCATCAGCGCGAGGACCCGGTTCGCGAGCACCGCGCCGAGCGCGCTCACCCCGATGGAACCGCCGAGGCTGCGGAAGAACGACAGCGTGGAGGTCGCCGTGCCGAGGTCGTGCGCGTCGACGTCGTTCTGGGACACCAGGACCAGGTTCTGCATCAGCATGCCGACGCCCACGCCCAGCAGCACCATGTACGCGCCGAGGACGACGAGGTTCGACTTCGCGTCGATGGTGCCCAGCAAGGCCAGGCCCGCGGTCATCAGCGCCGCACCGAGCAGCAGGTGGCTCTTCCACTTGCCGGTCCGGCTGATCAGCTGGCCGGAGACCGTGGAGGACACGAGGATGCCGAAGATCATCGGCAGGCTCAGCAGCCCGGCCACCGTCGGCGACTTGCCGAGCGAGAGCTGGAAGTACTGCGACAGGAACACCGTGCCGCCGAACATCGCGACACCCACGAGGAAGCTCGCGAGGGTGGTCAGGGCGACCGTGTGGTTGCGGAACAGGCCCAGCGGCAGGATCGGCTCGGTCACCTTCGACTCGACGTAGACGGCGAGGGCGAGGATGACCACACCGGCGGTCACCAGGCCGACCGTCCACCAGGAGCCCCACGCGAACTGGTGCCCGGCCAGCGACGACCAGACCAGCAGCGTCGAAACGCCTGCCATGATCAGGAACGCGCCGAGGTAGTCGACCTTCACGTCACGTTTGATCGTCGGCAGGTTCAAGGTGCGCTGCAGCAGCAGGATCGCCGCGATCGCGAACGGGACACCGAGGAAGAAGCACCAGCGCCAGCCGAGCCACGAGGTGTCCACCATGACGCCGCCGATCAGCGGGCCCGCGATGGTCCCGACGGCGAACACGGCACCGAAGATGCCCGAGTACTTCCCGAGTTCGCGCGGGGAGACGATCGCGGCCATGATCACCTGCGCGAGCGCGGTGAGCCCGCCCGCACCGATGCCCTGCGCGACCCGGCTGCCGATCAGGACCTCGATGTTGCCCGCGAACCCGGCGACCAGCGAACCGACCACGAACAGGCCGAGCGAGAGCTGGATCAGCAGTTTCTTGTTGTACAGGTCGGAAAGCTTGCCCCAGAGTGGAACCGTCGCGGTCATCGCGAGCAGTTCGGTGGTGACCACCCAGGTGTAGGAGGCCTGCGAGCCACCGAGTTCGGAGACGATCCGCGGCAACGCGTTCGCGACCACCGTCGAGGCGAGGATGGCGACGAACATGCCCATCATCAGCCCCGACATCGCTTCGAGGACCTGTTTGCGGCCCATCGCGCCCGCCGGGGCGTCCGGTTCTCGTGGTTCGGTCATGGATACGGACATGGTCGTCCCCCTTCGTGTTTCCGTGGTGCCGGGCGCGTCAGCGCGCGCGGCCGCCGGGCTCCGGGAACCCGGCGAGAAGCGTTTCGACGGCGTCGTCCAGCAGGTCGAGCGCGGACACCCGGCCGTCGTGCTGGTACCAGTGCATGAGCACGGCGTTCACCGCGCCACCGAGCGTGGACAGCAGCAGCGTCGGGTACAGCTCGGCCTTGGGATCCACGCCGGTACGCCGCGCGATCGCCTCGATCAGCGGCGCGATGGTGTCGTGGTTCATGGCCACCGCGCGCGAGTGCAGGGTGGCGTTCTCTTGAATGGCCTTCATCCGGCCGAGCCACTCTTCGCGGTTCTCGTCGACTTGGGCGAAGTCTTCCTTCAGTGCCTCGACGAAAGCGCGGGGAGTGCTGACTTCCTTCGGCGTGGCAAGGAACTTGTCGATAATGCGCTGGGTCCGCTCGGCGCTGTCGGCGTGCGCGATGACGACAGCGTCCTCTTTGGACGCGAAGTAGTTGAAGAACGTGCGCGGGGAGACCCCCGCCGCCGCGCTGATGTCCTCGACCGTCACCTGGTCCAGACCACGTTCGGCGACGAGCCGGACGGCGGTGGTCGCCAGCGCGCGGTGGGTTTCCAGCCGCTTGCGCTCGCGAAGACCTTTGACGGGTTCGGGCATGAGCACCACGATACGCCCGAAGATGCAGATACTGCAAAATTGCAGTCTGTGAAACGTGCCACTGGTGGCCGGTGCCGGGCCGCCTGGCAGACTGCGGCGCGTGAGCGGAACGGTGCTGGTACTGGGCGGACGCAGCGAGATCGGCCTCGCGGTCGCGGAACGGCTCGCCAAGGGCGGGGCGCGCCGGATCGTGCTCGCCGCGCGCCGGAGCGCCGACCTCGGCGCGGAATCCCGGCGACTGCTGGCCGCGGGGGCGGAAACCGTCGAAGCCGTCGAGTTCGACGCCGACGATCTCGCCGGACACGGCCCGTTCCTGGAGAAGGTCGTCTCGGACCACGGGCCGCTCGACGTCGTCGTCACCGCTTTCGGGATCCTCGGCGACCAGGCACGCGCCGAAGCGGACGCCGCTCACGCCGTCGCGATCGTCCACACGGACTATGTGGCTCATGTGAGTGTGCTGACGCATGTGGCCAATGTGCTTCGTGAGCAAGGAAACGGAAGTCTCGTGGTCTTCTCGTCGGTCGCCGGGGTGCGGGTCCGGCGGGCGAACTACGTCTACGGATCGGCGAAAGCGGGTCTCGACGGTTTCGCGAGCGGCTTGGCCGACGCCCTGCACGGCACCGGAGTTCATCTCCTGCTCGTCCGGCCCGGCTTCGTGATCGGCCGGATGACCGAGGGAATGTCGCCCGCGCCGTTCTCCAGCACACCGGACCAGGTCGCCGACGCGACGGTCGCCGCACTCCGGAAGCACCGGGGAACCGTGTGGGTGCCGGGACTTCTGCGGCTGGTGTTCTCAGTGATGCGCGTGGTGCCACGCGCCATCTGGCGCCGGATGCCCCGCTAGGGGAGCGCTGCGCGGTCGGTCCGGTACTCGCTGTCGCGACCGGCTGTGCGCTTGATCACTTCGGCTCGTCCGAACGGGCTTTAAGACCCGGTTATGACACGTTTCTCAGGTAATTCCCAGCTAATGCGGTGATCCTCGAATGCGGGGGATCATTCACGGAAGCGGGGAGAAGTCGTGCTGCTCACGTCGCGAGGACGGCGGATCGGCGGCCGCGTCGCACTGGGCCTGGTGTCGACGGCCGTACTGGGGGTCACGGGTTTCGCGTGGACCCAGTTGAGCCGTTTGGACGAAGCGATCGTGACGGCGGACGTCATCGCACCCTCCGCCCAGATGCCTCAGGGCCCGGCGGGCGAACCGCTGAAGGTGGCGCAGAACATCCTGCTCGTCGGAATCGACTCCCGCACCGACACGAGCGGGAACCCGCTGCCGCAGAACGTCCTCGACGCGTTGCACGCCGGAGACAGCGACGACGGCGGTGACACCACCGACACCATGATCGTGGTCCACATCCCGGCGGGCGGAGCGGCCGCGACGGCCATCTCGATCCCGCGTGACTCCTATGTGGACATCGCGGGCGGGCTCGGCAAGCACAAGATCAATTCGGCGTACAGCCGCGGCAAGAACGCCGCGATGAACTCGCTGCGCGCGCAAGGACTCTCCGGCGCGCAGCTCGAGGTCAAGGCCAACGAGGCGGGCGCCAAACTCACCATCCAGACGATCGAGCGGTTCACCGGGCTGTCGATCAACCACTACGCGGCGGTCAATCTCGCCGGGTTCTCCGCGCTGAGCGAAGCCGTCGGCGGGGTCGAGGTCTGCCTCAACGAAGCGGTGCAGGACAAGTTCTCCGGGGCGTCGTTCGCGGCGGGCAAACAGCTGCTTTCCGGGCCGCGGGCGCTCGCCTTCGTGCGGCAGCGGCACGGGCTGCCCAGCGATCTCGACCGCATCGCGCGGCAGCAGGCGTTCCTTTCGAGCATGGCCAAGACCGTCCTGGACGCCGGGACGTTCACCGATCCCACCAAGCTGAGCGCGCTGATCGGCGCGATCCAGGGTTCGGTCGTGCTCGACCGGGGCTGGGACGTGCTCAGCTTCGCGCAGCAGCTGCGGGGGATGAGTTCCGGGGCGCTGAAGTTCCAGACGATCCCGGTCCAGAGTCTTTCCCTGCCGACGCCGTCGGACGGCGACGCGGTGAAGGTGGATCCGGCCGAGGTGCAGGCGTTCGTGAAGGCCGCGCTGAACTCGACGAGCGTCGCCGCGGTGGGGGAGCCGACCGGCGGCATCGGGATCAAGCCGGTCGCGGCCACGTCTTCGGTCACCGCGCCGCCTTCGTCTTCCAAGCCGCCCGCGATGGCCGGCTGTGTGAACTGAGCGGTCAGAGATCCAGCACGAGCTTGTCGCCGGTTGCTCGTGAGACGCAGGGGTAGATGACGTCGGCGCGGTCTCGCTCATGGGATTGCAGCACGTCGTCGCGATGGTCGGGGACACCGGCGAGCACCGTCGTTCGACAGCTGCCGCACACCCCGTCCGCGCACGACGAGGGCACGGCGGGATTGACTTCGTGGATGGCGGCCAGCAGGGTGCCGTTCGCGGGCACCCGCACGGTCCGCCCGCTGCGTCGCAGTTCCGCGTCGAAGGGACGGCTTGGTCCCGTCCGGGTCGTGGCGGCGAACCTCTCGACATGAAGTGTCCCTTGGGGACATTCTTTTCTCATCACCTCGGTCATCGCTTCGACCAGTTCCGCGGGGCCGCAACAGAAGACCGCGGCTCCGGGGGGCAGCCCTCGCACCGGTTCGGCGAGATCCGGACGCCGGCAGGTGTCGGCGGGGTACAGCGAGACCCGGGCGGGGTGAGCCGCCGCGAGCTGCTCGGCGTAGGCCATGTGGCCGAGTGAGCGTCCCCTGTAGATCAGCCGCCACGGTGATCCGGTGGCGGTGAGGCGGGGGAGCATCGGAAGGAAGGGAGTGATCCCGATGCCTCCGGCGACCAACAGGTACGCCGGAGCGTCGACGATCGGGAAGTGATTGCGGGGCCCGCGGATCTTCACCTGGGCGCCAGTCCGAAGGGCATGTACTTCACCAGAACCGCCGCGGCCCGCGGCGTCGCGCAGCACGGTGAGCCGGTAGTGACGCGTCTCGGCGGGGTCGCCGCACAATGAGTACTGCCGGATCAAACCCGACGGCAGGATCAGGTCGACATGCGCACCGGGCTCCCAAGCCGGCAGGTCATGGTCGCCCACTGGCGCCAGAGTCAGCGCGACGGTGTCGTTCGCGACCCGGCGCCGGTCGGTGACGGTGACCGCGATGGTGGGCGCCGAATCGCGGTCACGACCCCATCGGGTCCTGCCCCATGGTTTCAGGACGGAAAGAATGGTGGCGGCCCACAGCGAGATCGCGAAGCCGCCGACGGTGATCACGAGCGCGACACCGAGCGCGCCCGGCCGGGCAGCCGGGTCTTCGGTACGTGCGACCAGTTCGGTGACCCACCTGCTTTCCACCGCGGCCGCGGCCGGGATACTCAGGGAGATCAGGAATTTCGTCAGTACCCAACGGTGTCCGGCCAATCCCCAAGGTGTGCCGAGCGAGAGCACGAGGCCGGTGATGATCGTCAGCACCACACTGGGAATCACGATCACGAGGTCGAAGATGTGGAAGATCTCGTAGGCGCTGTGCCGCACGATGTGGGTACCGGCGAGTAGCCCGATGAGCGCGAGTGTGAGCATTCCCAGTGAAAGACCCAGCCAGCCCACGCTGACTCCGATGTGCAGGATGAGCCAGATCTTCCTGGACCGAGGTGACAGCCTCGGGAACCGGGGCCGCAGCCCGACCAGTATCGCCACTGACAGCCCCATCCCGAGGTTCGGCACCGGGTTCGGGAAAGCGAACAGAAACTGCGTCGGCACGAACGCCAGGTGGAAGCCGATGAGCAGGCTTCGTGCGCCCGGCTTCGGCAAGGCCGCGGCACATCCAAGGGCTACGGCGGCGGCCACCGCGTAGCCGATCACCCCCATCGTGCGGATCGTCGGCAGAGCGGCGTTCTCGCCGGGGAACAGGATCAGGATCGCGACCACGGCGAACGCGGCGAAACCGAGCTGCCACCACCGCGGGCGCGCCCGCGGTGTCATCGTGCGCCAGGCGGGAAAGCGGGTTTTCTTCATGAACGAAGCGTCGTGGTATTCACATGCCTGCTGCATCGGCATGACGACGCGAATCGCACGTCGATGGAACGATTTCCGCTCCCGCTGTCTACAACTTTCCCCTGATGCCCGCGGCCGGCGATCGGATTAGGTTGATCGGTGTGCGCCCTGTGGACAAGCCCCTGAGCTTCCTGCCCGCACGGGTGATCGACGGCGTGCTGGCGGTCGGCTGTGGGGCGGCGACCACCCCGTTCGCGGCCGCGGGTCTCATCTATGGCTACGTCCGCTGGCACCCGCCGTTGTGGTTCTGGCTCCCGGCCGTGGTGCTGGTGGCTACCGCGGCCTGGTTCCGGCGGGATCATCCGTGGGTGTTCGCCGGGGTCGCATTGGCGGGTTGGATGGTGCTGTCCGGGATCTTCGCGGTCGTGCTCGCCCAGTACACCGTCGCCGAACGCACCCGATCGTGGCGGCTCACCGCAGGCAGCACACTCGGCACACTGATCGTGGTCGGCCTGCCGATCTGGCGGCTGGGCGGTTTGGACGCAAGCCTTCCGCAGAGCATCGCGGTCTGCGTGGCGCCGGCGCTGCTCGGCCTCTACGTCGGCACCCGGCGGGAGCTGATCTCCGAAATGCGTGAACGGGTCGAGCAAGCCGAACAAGAACGAGATCTGAGAGTCCGGCAGGCCCGCAGCGACGAACGTGCCCAGATCGCCCGCGACATGCACGACGTCGTCACCCACCGGGTGTCCCTCATGGTGCTGCACGCGACAGCGCTCGAAGCCACCAACGGCCGTGACGCCACCAAGGTCGCCGGGCGGATAGGGACGATCGGGCGTGCCGCACTGGATGAACTGCGCTCCGTGGTGTCCGTGCTGAGGGCAAGCGACGCGGCACCGCTGGTTCCGCAACCAGGCCTGGCCGACCTCGTCGACCTGGTGGACCAGACCCGCGCGCTCGGGGTGCCGGTCGTCCTCGAGGTGGACACCGCAGGGCCGGTCCCCGCGCTGGTCCAGCATGCGGTGTACCGGGTGGTCCAGGAAGCGCTCACCAACGTCCGGAAGCACGCGGGGAACCCCGAGACTCAGGTCCGCGTGCTGCGTGAACCGGGTCTGCTCCGGCTCATCGTGCTCAATCGGGCTGGTGCGGCGTCCGGGCGGGTGGACGGACTGCCCGGTGGTGGGCACGGCCTGCTCGGTATCGCCGAACGGATCCGTCTCGTCGGAGGTGAGCTGACCGCCGCGCCCACCCTCGACGGTGGGTTTCTCGTCGAGGCTGTCGTTCCCCTCGCGGGGGAGTCCGGCCGGTGATTCGCGTTCTCATCGCCGACGACGAGTGGATGGTGCGTTCGATGCTGCGCACGATCATGGAGTCCGCCGACGACATCACCGTCACAGGTGAGGCGGCCGACGGCGCCGAAGCGGTGAGCTTGGCCCGATCCACCCGGCCCGACGTCATCCTGCTGGACATCAGGATGCCCCGTGCCGACGGCCTCGACGCCGCTCGCCGGCTTCAGGGGCTGGCTGATCCGCCGAAGGTCGTGGTCCTGACCACCTTCGACCTCGACGAGTACGTCGAAACCGCGCTGCGTGCCGGAGCTGTCGGCTTCCTGCTCAAGGACGCCACCGCCGGCGACATGCTCGCGGCGGTCCGGTCCGCCGCTCGCGGCGACGCGATGCTCTCGCCCAAGATCACCCGCCGCCTGCTCGCCCGGTTCACCGATGGTGAGCCTGCCGCCGGGCCGCGGGCCGACGCCGAACGGCGGCTCGAGGTCTTGACCGGCAAAGAACGCGAGGTGCTCGTCGCGGTCGCCCGCGGTCTGTCCAATATGGACATCGCCGCCGAGTTCCATCTCAGCGAAGCCACGGTGAAGACCCACGTCAGCCGTATCCTCGCCAAGCTGGGGTGTACCAATCGCGTCCAGGCCGCCCTGCTGGCACACCGGGCCGCTTTGCTTGATTAGGCCTTGTCCTGTGAACGGACAGTGCCAGAAGGATGCGGGGATGGCCTTGATGCTCAGCTCGCTGCTGGCCTGAGCTGACGTACGTGCTCGCGACGGAGAACGTGGGTATGCCGAGGGGCCCGTCGCCGGTGTGGCTGGCGGGCTCCTCGGGGTTCAGACGTGGTGGAGGGTGTTGCGGCGGGGTTGTCGGAGCGGATCCCGGTATTGGGGTGGGATGAATTCCGGTAGCCCGTCGGCCGCCATGCGGACTTCCCAGTCGCCGTGGTGGATCAGGCGGTGGTGGAATCCGCAGAGCAGCACCAGATTGCGGAGATCCGTCGGGCCGCCGTCTGCCCAGTGGTGGATGTGGTGGGCGTGGCAGTTTTTGGGTTTCCGGTGGCACCCGGGGAAGGCGCAGCCACCGTCGCGGATGTTGAGTGCGCGGCGTTGGCCTGGGGTGACGAAGCGTCTGAGTCGTCCCACGTCGAGGGGTTCTCCGGCGGCGCTCATCACCACGGGCAGCATGAGGCAGTCGCAGGCGGCCAACCTGGCTTCGCGCGCGGTCATCGTCCCGACGAAGTCCAGGCAGGCAGTCCCGAGGCCGGACTTGAGTTCGTCCAGTCCGATGGTGACATGCACCATCGTCCGGTAGCCGTTGGTGCCGGGTTGGTCGGGGCAGGCGACGGCGAGGTCGAGGATGTCGACCCACGCGTCTCCCATGCGCTCGCACTTCATCCGTAGATCCGCTTGGCCGAACTCGTCCACCGGGCGGGGCTGGGCGTAGGCCTCGAGTGCGGCGTGGGTGCGGGCACCGGTCTCGTCGTCGAGGAGGCCGGTCAGCTTCCAGAACCCGTCCTTACGCCGCTCCAGCGTGATTTCCCGGCGCGGCTCCTTCGGCTCGGGGTCTTTGGGTTCGTTGCCGTCCGGGTCCAGCAACCCGAGCAGATTCGTTTCAGCCTTCGCCAGTTGCCGGGGACCAGCCTCGCGGGCGAGGGTGGCGAGGATCTTCTCGGCATTGGCGCGGTCCTCAGTTGAGGTGTCGGCCGGGAGCTTCTTCAGGAACTCCAGAATCTGATCGATCCGCTCGTCCCCGACCAACCCCTCCGCAGCCACCGCAGCAGTCGCGGGCGCGACAGCAGGAACTTCGGTCCCATCCAACGCTCGGGTCGGATTCAACGCGAGCGCCCGGTTCACCACAGGCTGAGCCTCGCCACGCGACAGTCCCGCCACATCGGCGAACCAGGCGGCCGTCGACCCATACCCGTACAAGTCTTTGACGCCCCGAGACTCGATCTCCGCCAGATACTGTCCCAACCCGGCGGTGGCCATCCGAATCACCCGCAAGGACTGCTGCACGCCATGGGCAAGCTCCAGCTTGCCAGCACGCCACAGCTCCTGCGGCAACTCGGGAAGGAAGGTCTCGGACACTCCTCCATAATACCCCAAAACAATCGAACAAGTGTTCGTAATTTTAAGCAACCAGCCAAACCAACGCACGACACCGATGGGTGAATCAGTCGCCAACCTGGATCGCTTTGAGCGACGTGCCCAAGACCCCCTCGCATTTAGTCGACTAATTGCGAGCGCTCAGGCATGCGCATGACGCTGGCAAGAAAACAGCCGCATCGGGCGCGCACAACCCGAAGGGTGAATCGCCTTGAGTGAGACGCCCGAATCTCCCCGCAATTAGTCGACTAGGTGCGAGGGACACGCCCCGGCAGCAAGGAAGTGAGCCCAGGAGCAAGTAGTCGACTAAGTGCGGGGGGCGTGCGAAGACGGATCACGAGGCGGCCATCACGAGAACAACCCCAAGATTGTTTTGAACCGTGTCCCGCAGCCGCCCGTGTCCCTGGAGTCGGGGAAGTCGTCGGGACGGGGATGGTGTGATGAAGCACTGGACGATTCTGGTGAGTCTCTCCCTCTGGCTCGCCGGTTGCGCCGCGACCGTGGACGGCGTGGCGCGACCCGTTGATCCCACCCGCGTCGCCGGCCTCGAGATCACCGACGGCCCCAGTGGTCTCAAACCCGGCGTGCTCGACGCCGGTCTCCCGGTCGACGGTGGAGACGGCGGCGAGATCGACAGGCTCGCCGCCAATGCCGTCGCCGACGTCCAGCGGTATTGGCGCGAGCATCTGCTCGCGACCTTCGACCGGGAATTCCGGCCGCTGGCCACGCTCGTCTCCTACGACTCGGCGGGTCGCGGCCGTGAGATCTGCGGTGCCTCGACGGCGGGTCTGGTGAACGCCTTCTATTGTTCGGGGCAGGACGTCGTCGCGTGGGATCGCGGGGAATTGCTGCCGACGCTCAACGACTCCATCGGCCCGGCGGCGGTCATGGCCGTGCTCGCCCACGAGATCGGCCACGCCGTCCAGTTCCGGCTGGGGCTGCCCGCCGCGAGCCCGTCGATCGTCAAGGAGCAGCAGGCCGACTGCTACACCGGCGCGTACTTCCGCTGGGTCGCCGAGGGCCGGTCGCCGATGTTCCAGGTGTCCACCGGCCGCGGGCTCAACGAAGTGCTCACGGCGCTGTTCCAGATCCGTGACTCCGCGGGCGTGGCTTTCGACGACGACGGCGCGCACGGCAACGCGTTCGATCGGGTGTCCGCGTTCCAATTCGGCTTCACGGACGGGCCCGCCCGGTGCGCGAAGATCGACGAGCGCGAGATCGAAGGCCGGAGCACCCAAGGCGCCGTGGCGAGCGAGAAGGCCGCAGCGAACGTCCGCCTCGACGACCGCCAGGCACTCGCCGACCTCACCGCCAGTTTGCGGCAGGCGTTCCCGCTCGCGGCCACGCCGCCGATGCTCACCACCGGAGCGGCGTGCGGTGTGACGGCGGAGGACGCGCTCGCGTCGTATTGCTCGGAGTCCAACCAGATCAACCTCGACCTCGACGGCCTGGTCCGCATCGGGACCCCGCCGCGCCGGGGGAGGCAGGGCGGCATCGGTGACTTCGCCGCGTTCGCCGAGGTCGCGTCGCGCTACACGCTGGCGGTCCAGCAGGAGGGCGGGTTCCGGCTCGACGGCCCGGTGGCCGCGCAACGCACCGCCTGCCTCACCGGCTTCTGGGCGTCGACCATCGCGGACGGTGGCGCGCTCACGTTGTCCCCTGGCGACCTCGACGAGGCCATCGCCGAGATGTTGACACGGAACAGCCTGATCGCGGCGGACGTCCGGGGCCGGACCCTCCCGGCCGGTTTCGCCAGGGTCGCGGCCTTCCGTGACGGTTTCTCCTCCGGCAGCCAAAAGACTTGCGGCGACAAATACCGCTAGACACGAATGAAGGCCCCCGAGGAAAGGGGCCTTAATTCGCAAAGCGAGGCTTACACGAACGCGCTCTGGCCGGTGATCGCCTTCCCGACGATCAGCGTGTTCATCTCCCGCGTGCCTTCGAACGAGTAGATCGCCTCGGCGTCGGTGAAGAACCGCATGATGTCGTTGTCCAGCACGATCCCGTTGCCGCCGAAGATCTCGCGGCCCCAGGCGACGACCTCCCGCATCCGCGAGGTCACGAAGGCCTTCGCGAGCGATGAGTGTTCGTCCTTGAAGATCCCGGCGTCCTGCAGCCTGGCCAGCTGCACCAGCATGCCCCACGACGCGGTGATGTTGCCGAGGCTCTTCACCAGCAGATCCTGCACCAGCTGGAACCGCGCGATCGGACGGCCGAACTGCTCGCGCTCCTTGGCGTAGTCCAGCGCCAGTTCGTAGGCGCCGACCATCACGCCCAGCGCCTGCCAGGCCACGCCGCCGCGGGTCGCGCGCAGGATCTCGGCGACGTCGCGGAACGAGTCGATGCCCTGCAGCCGGTTGGCCTCCGGCACCCGCACGTCGGTCAGCGTGATCTCGGCGTTCTCCACGATCCGGAACGCGAACTTGTTCTCGATCTTGACCGGCACGAACCCGGGCGAGTCCTTCTCGACCACGAAACCCTTGACGTGGTTGTCTTCTTCGTCGCGGGCCCACACGATGACGAGATCGGCGAAGGTCGCGTTGCCGATCCATTTCTTGGCACCGTTGAGGATCCAGGTGTCGCCCTCACGGCGGGCCGTGGTGCGCATGCCGCCCGCGACGTCGGATCCGCCGAGCGGTTCGGTCATCGCGAAGGCGCCGATCTTGTCCATCGCCGCCATCGACGGGAGCCAGCGGTCGCGCTGTTCCTGGTCGCCGCCCGAGTAGATGCTGTACATCGCGAGTCCGTTGTGGACACCGAAGAAGGTGGCCACCGACGGGTCCGTGCGGGTCATCTCCATCGCCATCATGCCGCTGAGCAGGTGGCTGGTGGCCGGAAGGTGCTCGCCGTAGCCCTCGTAAGGCAGTCCGGCGACGCCGAGTTCGCGGAACTTGCCGACGAGTTCGTGCGGGAACTCGCCCTTGGCCCAGTACTCGTTCACCAGCGGTTTGACCTCGGTGCGCATGAAGTCGCGCGTCTTGAGCAGCAGCTTGCGCTCCTCTTCCGGCAGCAGGTCCTCGTAGGCGTAGAAGTCGGCGGTCATGTCAGTTCTCCTCCTTGCGATTACTGCCGGCACTGTCCAAAGCGGACAACACCGCGAGCTGCTTGCGGTCGCGCGCCTCGGCCAGTTCCGAGTACGTGGAGGAGCCGTAAGCGGATTCCACGGCTTCGATGAGCCGCTCCTGTTCTTCGGGGTTCTGCGAGGGCGTGCCGAGGCCCGCCCACATTTGCTTCATCGACTTGCCGATGTGCTCGGCCATGTGCCGGTAACCTCCGGGGCCGCCGCCCAGATGCGAGCCGAGGAACGGCCCGACCGTGGACCAGCGGATGCCGAGCGAGTTCGTCATCACCGCGTCCACTTCGGACGGTGAGACGACACCCTGTTCCACCAGGTAGATCGCCTCGCGGCTCAGCGCGTTCTGCAGCCGGTTGCCGACGAAGCCGGGGATCTCCTTGCGTTCCACCACCGGCGTGCGGCCGACGAACCGGTAGAACTCGACGGCGCGGTCCACCGACTCGGCGCTGGTGCGCTCACCGGGGACGACCTCGACCAGCGGGATCAGGTGCGGCGGATTGAACGGGTGCCCGATCAGGACGCGGGACGCGTCGTCCAGTTCCGAGGCGAACGCCGTCGAGGGGATCGCCGAAGACGAGCTGAGCAGCAGCGCGTGCGACGGCGCCTCGCGGACCAGGGTCGCGAACAGCTCCTTCTTGAACTCGACGTTCTCGGGTCCGTTCTCCTGCACGACATCCGCGTTCCGGACGGCTTCGGAGACGTCAGCGGCGAGGTGGACGCGAGGGGCGAGGTCCGCGGCGGCCCGGCCGAGATGCGGGGCGAACGTCTCCAGCGCGCCGGCGACGGCGTCGGCGAGATCGGGCCGCGGATCCGAGACCCGGACCTCCATGCCGTGCGCGGCGAACAACGCCGTCCACGACAGGCCGATGGTGCCCGCGCCGGCCACCGCGGCGGTGCGAAAAGTCATGACCGAGCTCCCTTCAGGTAGTCGAAGACCGGCTTGACCGGGGCGAGTGTCAGGTCGGTGAGGATGTGGCTCGCCGCGACGACCTCCAGTACCGGGAGATCGGCGAGCGGGGCCAGCACGTGCTGGAACAGTTGCAGCCGCGCCGGCCCGGTCCACGCTTCCTTGACCACCACGTCGGTGATCTCGGTGCGGACCAGTTCGAAGACCCGGGGCGAACCGTCGTAGTCCGGGATGGTCTTGAGCATGAACGTCGGCACGGTGATCTGCGCCTCGGCCTCGGCCACGTCCAGCCGGTGGTGTTTGTAGCCCATGGTCGCGGTCGCGACGCGCTGGCTGCCGTAGTCGAGCGTCCCGACGAGCGCGCCGTTCTCGGCGAACAACCTCGGCGAGCCGATGGTCTTCGGGTAGGCGCTGATCTCGCGGCCGGACGCGGTGGCGGGGAAGTTGTCGAGGTACATCGCGTGCAGGTACTCGCCGCGCTCGCCCTCGAATTTCACCGGGATCGCCTGCCCGGACTCGGTGTAGGGCCCGTAACCGCTGACGTCGCCCATCTTCATCACCTCGAACCGCACCAGCGGTTCGTCGATTTCCAGCGGTTCCGGCACGACGGCGCGCAGGGCGTCGGCGTCGGTGCGGTAGACGATGTTCAGGTACTCGCGGTTCGTGAACCGGGGCACCACCGGGGCGTACGCCGGGTTCGTGAGCGGCGTGGTCACATGCCGGAGAACGTCTTGTTGCTTCATTTCACTCACCTGTCCACTGTGGAACGCGGCGCTCGGCGAAGGCCTGCATGCCCTCGCGGACGTCGGCCGACTTCATCAACGCCGGCAGCTCCGAACGCTGGGTGGCAAACGCTTGCGCGTCGGGGACTCCGTCGGCGGCGCGGACGATCTTCTTGACCAGTGCCAGCGCCAGGGGAGCGTTGGCGGCGACCTGTTCGGCCAGTTGCAGGGCGACCGCGGCGGCTTCACCGCTCGGGACGACCCGGTTCACCAGACCGAGCTGTCCGGCGCGTTCGGCGCCGATCGGCTCGCCGGTGAGCAGGAACTCCATCGCCAGGTGGTGCGGGATCCGCTTCGGCAGCCGGATCACGCCACCACCGGCGGCGATCAGCCCGCGTTTCACCTCGGGCAGCCCGAACTTGGCGTCTTCGGCGGCGACGATCAGATCGCAGCCCAGCGCCAGTTCGAAGCCGCCGCCCATCGCCCAGCCTTCGACGGCCGCGATCAGCGGCTTCGACAGCTCGGCCTCGGTCAGCCCGCCGAACCCGCGGCCGGGAATCTCGGGCGACTCACCTTCCAGTGCCGCCTTGAGGTCCATTCCGGCGCTGAACGAACCGTCCGCGCCGGTCAGGACCCCGGCCCGCAGCGCGGGATCGGACTCCAGCAGATCGAGGGCTTCGGCCAGACCGGCGGCGACGGCGGCGTTCACCGCGTTGCGGGCCTGGGGCCGGTCGATCGTGATCAGCAGCGTGCCGCCGACCTTCTCTGTCCGTACTTCGGTGCTCATGGTTTCTTCCTCAGCGAGTGGTGGTGAGTTCGCGCAGGACCTCATCGGTGTCCTGACCCGGCAAGGGAGCCAGCCGCCGGACGGAACCGGGGGTCGCGGAGAACTTCACCGGGATGCCGATGGTGCGGATCGAGCCCTCGCTCGGGTGCTCGACGACGTCGAGCAGGTGGCCGTCGCGGACGTATTCGTCGTCCTGCGCCTTGTCGAGTTCGAGGACGGGGGCCATCGGGATGCTGTGCTTCGCGCAGACCTCGGTCCACTCCTCGGTGGTCAGCGCCGGGGCGCATTCGGCGATCATCGCGGCCAGCGCCTCGTGGTCGGCGCCGTCGATCGCGTCGCCGTTGACCCGGGGGTCCTCGGCCAGTTCCGGCCGCCCGGCGGCGTGGAAGAAGTCGCGGAAGTTCCGCGGGTTGTACGGGATCACGCAGGCCATGCCGTCCTTGGTGTGCACCGCCTGGTGGCCGGGATTCATGGACGGGCCGAAGCCGGTCGGGCCCTCCGCGGGCTCGAAGACGTGTCCGGCGAGGTGTTCGACGAGGTTGAACGCGATCAGCGTGTCGGTCATCGGGATCTCGACCCGCTGGCCCTCACCGGTCCGGTCACGGTGCACCAGCGCGGCGAGCACGGTGTAGGCGATGGTCAGGGAGGAGACCTTGTCGCCGATGATCGTCGGCAGGTAGACCGGCTTGCCCAACGCGCGGTTCGCGACGTCGACCAGCCCGGACGACGCCTGCACGGTCTCGTCGTAGGCGGCGTGCCCCGCGCGGTCGGAGTCGCCGCGGAACCCTTGCGCGTGGGCGTAGACCAGGCCGGGATTGCGCGCGGCGACGTCGTCGTAGTTCATGCCGAGCCTGCTCAGCGCGCCGGGGCGCATGTTGGTGATCAGCACGTCGGCGGTCTCGATCAGCTTGAGCGCCTGCTCGCGTTCCTCTTCGTCCTTGAGATTGAGGGCGACGCTGCGCTTGTTGCGGTTCACGTTCAGGTTGAGCGGCGTCATCCCCGGTGTCGTGCGGAACCTGCCCACCCGCACGGTGTCGGCCGGGGACTCGATCTTGATCACGTCGGCGCCGAGGTCGCCGAGGATCTGCGCGGCGTACGGGCCCATGACCACCGTCGAGAGGTCGATCACGCGAACGCCGTCCAGGGGTCCGGTAGCGGTTTGTGTCATTTTGCTTCCCTTCGCCGTTGTTCGCTCTACAACCGAAGTTAGGCGCGAATAGGGAAAAAGGGAATGATCAAGAAACGAAGAATGGTATGACCGCAGCGGTCATACCATTCTTGCGGGATTCGATTTCGCCGAGTAGGGCAAGGTGTTGTTCTGCTCTGGTCGTGCCGGTCTCTGGCGTTGCGAAAGCCACTTTCGCAACCTTCAGCGTTGCGAAAGTGGCTTTCGCAACACCGTCTTCCCGCCAGGCTGCCGCGCGCTGCGGGGTCTCGATCAGGTCGAAAGCGGTTCGTCGAAGATCTCGCGCGCCCCGGCGACCAGTTCGGCGAGGTCGCCCTCCTCGGCGCGGTCGCGCCGCCAGACCAGCGCCGTCTCCAGCTGAGGCCGGAAATCCGAGAACGGGAGGACGGTGGCGCCGTCGACGAGGAACAGATGCATCGGGCTGGCCGGGTCGAGCATCGTGATCGAGAACGACGAGCCGTTCGCCACCAGCTCGGAAATGCCCGAATATTCGGTTCCGCCGACTTTGAGCCTTTTCTTGATGCCCGCTTTCGACAGGGTGTGGTCCATATCGTCCGAATAGGCCGGAATGCTTTCCGAGGCGGACGGGATATAGGACAGATCGCTCAATTCGGCGATGGTGACGGTCTCCCGGCCGGCGAACCGGCCGGCCGGGACGACGGCGCCGAGCCGCTCCACCTGCACCGGGACGATTTCCAGCGCGGGATCGGTGACCGGCATCCGGACCAGCGACAACGCCAGCTTGCCCTCGTGCACCGCGGCGACCAGATCGGGTGTCGTCCCCGGCCAGCGCTTGAGTTCGAAGCGGTCGCGGCAGCGTTCTTCGAGGCGTTTGACCCGTTCCCGCAGCGCCGGGTGCACGCCGGCGGGCATGCCGACGAACACGGTGCTCCGCCGGGGTTTCACCGCCTCCTGCAACCGCCAGGGGATCGCGTTGACCTGTTCGAGGACGTCCCGCGCGATCGGCAGCAGCGCGGTGCCCGCCGCGGTGAGCGTGACGTGATGCGTGCTGCGGTCGAACAGCCGGTGCCCCAGTTCGTGTTCGAGATCCTTGATGCGCTGGCTCAGCGGGGAGGCGGCCATATGCAGTCTGCGGGCCGCCTGGGAGAAGTTCAGTTCCTCGGCGACGGCCACGAAATACCGCAGGTGCAACATCTCCACGTGCTCACCCTAGGCCGTGCCCGCTGAGCCCGCTCGCGGTCTTCGGGTCCAGGCGGCCGCTGGTGGTACGGGCGGACCCGGTACGAGGGCAGTCCGCCCGCACCGCCAGGAACCACCTGGACCTCGAAGCCCATCGAGCGGGCTCAGCGGGCACGGTCTAACCGGAACGCCACGGTGAACGCGGCCCCGCCTTCGGGCGCCGGGCCCGCCGTCAGCGTCCCGCCCATCCGGGTGACCAGCCCGTGTGCCAGCGCGAGCCCGATACCCGAACCGACCGGGCGGCGGTCGCGATACCGCTGATTCAGCACCCCGCGCTCGAACGCGACCGGGTAGTCCTCCGGCGCCAGGCCTGGCCCGCCGTCCCGCACCGCCAGCCGGGCCTGCCCGCCGGCCGCCACCAGGGAGAAGACGATCGGCGCGCCCGCCGGGGTCACGCGCAGGGCGTTCTCGGCCAGCCCGTCGACGACCTGGCGGAGCCGCCGCGGATCGGCGACGACCGGCACCTCACCGGGTGGCCGCTCGACCAGCAGCGTGACGTCCTGCCGCGTGCAGCGCAGCCGCCAGACGTCCGCGCATTCGTCGACCAGCGCGGCGAGATCGAGGCGCGCCGGGTCGAGGCGGAATTCGTCCGCGCCGAGCCGTGCGAGCTCCAACAGGTCGCTGACCAGGCGTTCCAGCCGTTCCGCCTCGCGATGGATGGTCCGCCCGGCGCGGCGCGCGTCCTCGCCTTCGGCCACGCCGTCACCGATCGCCTCGGCGAATCCGGTGACGGCGGTGAGCGGCGTCCGCAGTTCGTGCGACACCGAAAGCAGGAACTCGCGCTGGCGCGCCTCGCTGTACCGCAGGGCGTCGGCCAGTTCGTTGACCGATTTCGCGACGTCCGCGACCTCGGACGGGCCTTCGACCGGAACGCGCAGGTCACGGCGCCCGGCCCGCATCCCGTTCGCCACCGACGCGGCCCGGCGCAGCGGCCGCGAGAGCATCCGGCTCAGCAGCAGCCCGGCGATCGCGGCGACCGCCAGCCCGGCGCCGAGCGCGAGCACGGTGTTGCGCACCAACGTCCTGCCGCGCGCCTCGCCGATCTCCGTCGGCTGGACCAGCGCGAACGCGGCCCCTCTCGCGCCCACCGTGCGGACTTCGACGAGGTACTGCCGTCCTTCGACGACCACCGTGCCCGAGCGGGTGAAGCCCGTTTTGGTGGCGGCGATGGCCGCGACCGTCCCGTCGCCGTCGATCGTCCCGTTCGGACGGCGGACGACTACGTCGATCCCTTGCCCCCGAACGACTTCCGCGACCTTGCCGACGCGGAGCCGGTTGCCGATGCCGGTCTCGTCGAGCTGGCTCGCGACCACGTCGGCCTGCGCCGAAAGCGACTGCCGGAGCACGTCGCTTCCGGTCGTGCGGATGAGCCTGGCCGCGATCAGCCCGGCGACCACCACCGCGACGGCGGCGACCGCGAGGCACACCACGGTGATCCGCAGCGCGAGCGAGGTCCGGTTCATCCGGCGTCCGCCGCGTAACCGATCCCGCGGACCGTCCTGATCGGACTGTGCTCGCCCAGTTTCCCGCGCAGCTGGGCGATGTGGACGTCGACGGTCCGCGTGCCCGCCGACGCCGCGTAACCCCAGACGGAACTGAGCAGCTGCTCGCGGCTGAACACCTGACCGGGCCGCCGCACCAGATGGGTGAGCAGCTCGAACTCGGTCGACGTCAGCGCGATCTCGGTGTCGGCGGCCCAGGCACGACGCTGGGTGACATCGACGCGGACGCCGCCCGCCGCATAGGTCTCGGCGGGCGGAGGTGCTCCGGCGGCGCGACGCAGGACGGTCCGGACCCTTGCCGAGAGTTCACGCGGGCTGAACGGTTTCGTCAGGTAGTCGTCGGCGCCGATCTCCAGACCCAGCAAGCGATCGAGCTCGTCGTCGCGCGCGGTCACGAACAGCACCGGCGTCCAGTCGCCGTCCGCGCGCAGGGTGCGGCAGATCTCGATACCGTCCATTCCGGACAGTCCGATGTCGAGCACGATCGCGACCGGGCGCAGCCGTCGGATCGTGGCCAGTGCCGCGCCGCCGTCCGCCTCCACGTGCACGCCGAACCCGTCCCGCCGCAGGTACAGCGAAGCGAGTTCGGCGATCGCGGGGTCGTCCTCGACGACCAGCACCAGCCCGCGTCCCGGTTGTGTCGTCACCGGCCGATCCTGTCACGGGGCGGGGTCGCCGGCCATGTCCTGCTCGATCGAGTCGAGGGTGTGCCGGACATCGTTCAGCTCACCCGGCGCCGGGCTCGAAGCGGGCTCGTCGTCGGTGCACCCGGCCGCGCCGAAGAGCGCGAGCGCGGTCAAACCCGCGGCCAGGAGACGTTTCACTTGCCGGCCTTGCAGTGCGCGCCCGCGAACGCGTCGAGCTTCTGCTTCGCCGCGGTGAGCTCGGGCAGCCTGCCATTGCGCTTGTCGGCGCGCTTCTGCAGCCTGTCGGCGGCGTCGTTGTGGCCCTTCTTGCGCTGGCCCTCGGCCCTGGCCTTGAGGTTCGCCACCGAACCGCGGATCTCGGGGCCACCGTTGACGCGTTCGGTGAGCTTGGTGGTGCGCTGGGTGAGCTGCGGCAGCCATTCGGCGCACAGCTGCTGGGACTCTTCGGGGCTCAGCGTGATCGGTGCCTGGGCCGAGGCCGCGGGAGCGAGGGCGACTAGCCCTGCCACGGTCAGGCAGGCGGCGATGGTGTGTTTCAGCATGCGAAGAGCGTCGCGCGGCCGGATACGAGGAATGTGGGGGGAATGTTCGGGTTCGGTAAGCGATACTCGGACGATGGGGCTCAAGAGCTTGACCGTCACCGTGGTGGCGACGCTGCTGCTGACCGCCGCGCCCGCCGTCGCGTCGCCCGCGTTCGTCCTGCGCGACGGCGTCAGCGAGCCGGTGTTCTCCTACGAGAAGGCCATCCGGGAGACCGCCTGGGTGGAGACCGGCCAGGACCTCGACCGCGACGGGCGGGCCGACCGGGTCGCCGCCGACATCATCCGCCCGGCGGAACCGGCCGCGCGCGGGCAGCGCGTTCCGGTGATCATGGACGTCAGCCCGTACTTCGAGAAGGTCGGGCGAGGCAACGAGCGCCAGCCGAAGACGTACCTGCCCGACGGCACGCCGTCGCAGTTCCCGCTCTTCTACGACAACTACTTCGTCCCACGTGGGTACGCGGTCGTGCTGGTCGACGTCGGGGGTACCAACCGCTCGTCCGGGTGCTTCGACGACGTCGCGTCCGGCAACGGCGTCGTGAACTGGCTCAACGGGCGCGCTCAGGCTTTCCGCACGCCGTTCGGGCCCGAGCGCGTGCGGGCGGAGTGGGCGAACGGGTCGGTCGGCGCGATCGGGAAGTCGCAGGACGGGGCGACGGCGATCGGGATGGCCGCGTCCGGGATCGAAGGCCTGAAGACCATCGTGCCGATCGCCGGGGTCAGTTCGTACTACGAGGTCCACAACTCGCACGGCGCCTACTTCGGGTGGGCGGGCGGTCCCGGCTTCTACAACGAGCGCGCCGAGAAGCTGTGCCGTCCGTTCGAAGAGGACAACGCGCGGCGCGCGGGGACGGACGGGAACTTCAACGAGTACTGGCGCGGGCTCGACTACGTCGCGAAGACCGGCAAGGTGCGTGCGAACGTGTTCGCGTCGATGGGCTTCCACGATCTCAACGTCAACCCGATCCAGTTCGGGCCGTGGTGGGAGGCGCTGAACTTCTACGGCGTGCCGCGCAAGGCGTGGCTGCACCAGGCGGCGCACGTCGACCCGTTCGACCTCGACCGGTCGCGGTTCGTGCGGACGCTGCACCGCTGGTTCGACCGCTGGCTGCTCGGTGTCCGCAACGGTGTCGAGACCGAACCCGCGATCCGGATCGAGCACACCCCGGATCGCTGGACCGACGAACACCACTGGCCGCCCGCCACCCAGGCGCGCGTGTGGTGGCCCGCGGTGTCGGGCGGGCTGGGGAATCGCCCGTCGTCAGGCACGGCGTCGGTGAACGACGATCCGGCGCGCGGGGCGTCGCAGTGGGTGGAGAACCCGTCGGAGCCGAGTCCGGATCGGCTCGTTTTCGCAGGTGAACCCGTGCGCACGAACACTCGCGTCGCCGGGACCGCCGCCGTCACGGTGACCGCCCGCTCGGACAAACCCGCCGCACGGATCGGCGCGGTACTGGTCGACTACGGCCCCGCGACCGCGCGGAACACGAAATTCCCCGCGCTCGGCACGAAGAACCTGACGACCCGCTCCTGCTGGGGCGCGGGCACCGCCGCGGACACCGGCTGCTTCCTCGACACCGCCGCGGATCTGACCACTGTGGACAGACGGATCGTCGCGACCGGCTGGGCGGATCTCGGCCACCACCGCTCACTGTGGCGCGGCGAACCGCTCGTGCCCGGCAAGGCGTACACGATGACCTTCCGGCTGAGCAGCCTCGACCACGTCGTCCCGGCGGGGCACCGGCTGGCGCTCGTCCTCGGCGGGACCGACGGGGACATGTTCGACCCGGCGCTGCCCGCGCTCGGTTCCCGGGTGACGTTCGAGCTGGGCGGGACTTCGCTCTCGGTGCCGGTCGTCGGCCGCGTTTAGTCCTCTGAATGCGGGAGAAGGAACGGCAGCGGCATTACCCCGGCATTCGAGCCTCGTGGCGCGGGCCTCGCGCGGCGCACCATAAAGTAGGCGCATGGCCGCCCCACGACGCACACAGGAGGAACGCAGCGCCGCGATGCGCGTCAGGCTGCTCGACGCCACGATCGACTGCCTCGTCGAATACGGCTACGCGGGCACCACGACCACCCGCGTCGCGGATCGCGCCGGCGTGACCCGCGGCGCGCAGGTGCACCATTTCCCGACGAAGACCGACCTCGTCACCTCCGCGATCCGGCATCTCGCGGCCAAGCGCACCGAGGTCGCGATGGCGGAGATCGACCGGCTCAAGGCGTCGGCGGACCCGGTCGGGGACGCGTTGCAGCTGCTGTGGGAGATGCACCAGGGGCCGGTCTTCTCGGCGACGGTGGAGCTGTGGGTGGCGTCGCGGACCGACGCGGAACTGCGCGCCCAGATGGCGGTGGTCGAGCCGATCGCGACGAGCAGCCTGGTCGAGTTCGGCAGGGCACTGCTGCCGGACCATTCGGCGCATCCGGAGTTCCTGCACGCGGTGTACACGGCGATGGACGTCGTCCGCGGCATCCTCATCGCCAGCTGGGCGACCCGCGACCAGACCGAACTGGAGGCGCGCTGGGAGCGCGGCCGCCGTCATCTGATCCTGCTGTTCGAGGCGCTGATGCAGCCCACTCCCTCTCGCTAGGCGTGTTACGTGAGCACCGGGTTCGCCGTGAGCGCCGTCGTCGCCGGCGCGCTGAGCCCGGTACTCGCGCCCGTGGTCGCCCTGGTGCCGCTCGCGCTGGCGGAGGTCCTCTCCCTTCTTCCGCCCGCCGCGCAGCACTGGGACACCCTGCGCCAGGCCCGTCTGCGCCTCGCCGCGTGCAATGAAGGCGTCCTTCATCGCAAAATTCGCAATGAAGGGGCCTTTCATAGCACCGGCGGGGTGCGGATCCGCAACGCCGACCTCGGCTGGCCCGGTACCGAGCGCCCGGTCCTCACCGGCGTCGACCTCGACATCCCACCCGGTACGCACATCGCCGTCGTCGGCCCGAGCGGTGTTACTCTCCCAGAGAGAGTGAGGAGGTCACGTGCTCGGAAACCCGTACGATCCCGATTGCCCGACCCGCGCGCTGCTCGACCGCATCGGCGATCAGTGGACCGTGCTGATCGTCGGCGTGCTCGGCGACGGCCCGCTCCGGTTCACCGAGATCGGCAAACGCGTGCGCGGCATCTCGCAGAAGGTCCTCACCCAGACGTTGCGCAGCCTCGTCCGCGACGGCATCCTGACGCGCACGGCGTACCCGGAGATCCCTCCGCACGTCGAGTACGAGCTGACCGCGCTCGGCCGCAACCTCGCCGAACCGCTCGAGATGCTCGACAAGTGGGCTCGCGTCCACATGGGCGAAGTGCTCGACGCCCGCCGAGCCCACGATGAGAAGCTCAGCGCTTGACCAGACCGGCCTCGTGCGCCAGCAGGCCGGCCTGGGTCCGGTTGGCGCAGCCCAGTTTGACCAGCATCCGCGACACGTAGCTCTTCACCGTCGCCTCCGCCAGGTGCAGCCGCGTCGCGATGTCCGCATTGGACAGTCCTTCGCCGAGGCAGGACAGGACATCCGTCTCCCGCTCGGTCAGCCCTTGGGTCTTCCGCTGCGCGTCGTCGCCGCGACGGCGTCCGTCGGCCGACATCGCCACCAGCCGTCGCGCGGCTTCGGGCGAGAGCACGGTGTGCCCGTCGGCGGCGACGCGGACCAGGCCGATGAGATCCTCGGGCGGCGTCGACTTCACCAGGAAACCGGCCGCCCCCGCCCGCAGCGCGCGGATGACGTAGGTGTCCGCGTCGAACGTCGTCAGCGCGACGACCGCGGGCGGATCCGGGAGCTTCGCGATCCGCTCGATGGCGGTCAGCCCGTCGACGCCGGGCATCCGCAGGTCCATCAGCACCACCCGCGGCCGGTGCCGGAGCACGGCTTCGACCGCCTCGGCGCCGTCCTGTGCCTGCGCCACGACCTCGATGTCGGCCGCGGAACCGAGGATCGTCCGCAGATGCGCGCAGACCATCGGCTCGTCATCGACGACGACCACCCGGATCACGCATCTCCCTCCGTGGTCGGGACGTAGGCGGGCAGTATCGCATCGACGCGGTATCCGCCGCCCGTCGCCGGACCGGCGTCCAACCGGCCGCCGATCAGCGCGACGCGTTGCCGCAGCCCGGCCAGCCCCACGCCCGAACCGCTGCCTGCCAGCGCCGGGTCCGGTGCGGCGCCTGCCCGCGTGTTCTCCACCGCGACGTCCAGCCCGTCCGCGTGATACCGGAGTTCGACGGTCGCGGTCGAACCCGGCGCGTGCTTGCGGACGTTCGTCAGCGCTTCCTGGACGACGCGGTACGCCGTGCGGGCGACGGTGGCGGAGATCCGCCCGGGATCGCCGTGCACCTTCAGTTCGGTCGGGATGCCCACCGAAGCCGATTCCGTGACCAGCGTCGCGGGATCGCCCACCGCGCCGTCGGTGAGCGTTCGCGGCCCGGCGTTCGCGCCGTTGCGCAGTACACCGACCAGATCGCGCAGTTCGTCCAGCGCCAGCGCCCCTTCCCGCCGGATGTCCTCGGCGGAGGAACGGACCGCCTCGTCCGCCGAGACGACGCCGAGCGCCCCGGCGTGCAGCACCATCAGGCTCAGCCGATGGGTGACGACGTCGTGCATCTCCTCCGCCAGTTTCCGCCGCTCTTCGGCGCGGGCGCGTTCGGCGAGCAGATGCTGTTCTCGTTCGGCCCGTTCGGCCCGGTCCCGCAGCGAGCGCAGCAACTGGCGCCGCGCCTCGAAGTACAGCGAAAGTGTGGTGGGCAGCGCCGTGTTCAGCAGACCGAACGGGGTGGTGTTCCAGTGCGCGTCCCACGGCCGCGAAGCGCAGGCGATCAGGATCGCGGTCAACCAGAGCAGGGTCCGCCGGTCGATCAGGCGGGCCAGCCTGCTCAGCACCACCGGGGTGATCGTCGGGACCGTCATCAGCGTCAGCTGCCGGACCGGCACCAGCAGCCCCGGGGCGAACAGGTCGGAGGCGAGCATCAGCAGCGCCCCTGCCGTGACCAGGCCCGCGACCAGCCTCGGGAACCGGGGCAACAAGATCAGCGAGAGATCGAGCAGCACCTGCAGGGTGACGCCCGCGGCCGGGCCCGCCCAGCCGGTCGTCGGGTCGCCGAACACGTACAACGTGATGTCCAGGCCCACGAACGCGAACGCGGCCAGGGCCAGCCACAGGGTGTCGACCGGACCGGGCCGGAACGGCCTGCTTCTCTCCACCGGGTCACGGTAGCCAGGCGTGACCGACGGTGGTGTGGTCCCGCAACTTTCGTCTATCCGGTGACCCTCTTTACCCGGTTTCCCGCCGGGGCCGCCTCCGGTGGACTGGAGATCATGAGCAATGCGACCCAGACCGTCCGGACCGGACAGGTACGGGCTTTCGCCCGCTTACCGGTGCTCGTCGTCGCCGCGCTGGCCGGAGCCGCGCTGCTGGCCACCAGCGGCCGGTACGCGCACGGCTTCGACGAGCTCTACTTCCTGATAGCGGGCAGGGATCACTTGGCGTGGGGGTATTTCGACCAGCCACCGTTGGTTCCCGCGCTGGCCGGGGCGATGGACTCGCTGTTCCCCGGGTCACTCGTGGCGTTGCGACTGCCGGTGACGCTGGCCGCGGCGGGCGGGGTGGTGGTCACCGCGCTGATCACCAGGGAACTGGGCGGCGGCCGTGGCGCGCAGGTGCTCGCGGCCGGGCTCTATGCGACGTCCGGCGTGATCATCGCGAGCCACTGGATCGGCACCTACATCCTGGATCCGTTCCTGTGGACGGTGCTCGCCTGGCTCGTGGTCCGCTGGGTGCGGACCCGGCGTGACGGGCTGCTGGTCTGGGCGGGGGTGGTCACCGCGGTGTCACTGCAGACGAAATTCCTCGTTCCCGCCTTCTGGGCGCTGGTGCTGGTGAGCGCGCTCGTGATCGGGCCGAGGGAACTCGTGCGGCGGCCGAAGTTGTGGCTGGGCGCCGGGATCGCCGTCGTCGCCACGATCCCGACCCTGCTCTGGCAGGCGAAGAACGGCTGGCCGTACCTGATCATGAACGACGTCGTCAAGGCGGAATTCCCCGGCACCTTGGCGTTTCTCCGCGACGGTGTGCTGGGGGCGGGCGTCGGTGCCGGGGTGCTCGCGTTCCTGTACGGCCTGGTCCTGCTGACCGGGTCACGAAGGATGCGCGACCATCGTTTCCTGGGGGTGGCGATAGTCGCGCTCATCGTGGCTTTCCTGCTGTCGCACGGGCGTTCGTACTATCTGATGGGCGTCTACGCGCTGCCGTTCGCCGCCGCGGCGACGGGTTTCGTGAAGCACGTTCCGCGGTGGCGGCTGGTGGCCTGGCCCGTCCTCGTGCTCTCGGCCGTGATCACCCTCGTGGGGCTGCCGATCTTTCCGGCGAGCATGGCCAGGACGAGCGTCGGCCCGGTCAATCTGGGCACCGCTTTCGCCGGTGGTGAGCTGCCGCAACAGGAACTGGTCAAGGCGGTCGGCGAAACCTACGCCGCCTTGCCGCCGGAACAGCGAGCGCGCACCGCCGTCTACGCCGAGATCTACCCGTTCGCCGCCGCGACCGAGTTCTACGGCCCGCGGTACGGCGTCGAGCACGTCTACAGTGGCCACCGGGGCTACTGGTACTTCGACAAACCGCCTGAAACCGCGGACAGCGTGCTGTTCCTCGGTTTCGATCCGGAGCTGCTCCGGCCCTACTTCGCCGAGGTGACCCCGGTGGTGGAGGGACTGCTGTGGCGGTACGACGGCAGACGGGGTTCGTGGGACGAGCTCTGGCCGAAGCTGGAAAGGCATTGACGATGACCGAACTTTTCTTACCCGCCAAGGCGTACCTGCTCGCCTGCGACGTCGCCAAGGGCAAGCTGCGGGACCGGCACCGGGCGAGCCTGCTCATCCGCGGTGCCGCGATGACCGACCTCGCGCTGCGGGGGCGGGTGACCGACGCGGACGGCAGGGTCGCGGTTTCCGGCGCCGGGCAGACCGGCGACCTCGTCCTCGACGAGCTGCTCGCCGAGATGGCCGGGGAACGCCCCCGCAAGTGGAAATGGTGGGTGCGCAAGAACGCGCGCGGGACTTTGGAGTCGCTGGAGTCCCGGCTCGAGGCGGCGGGCGTGATCGAATTGGAGACCGGCCGGACACTGGGCCTGTTCCCCTCGCGCCGTCCGATGGTGCGGGACCCCGCCGTCGTCGAGCGGTTGCGGGCACTGGTCGATCAGGCACTGCGCGGGTCTTCACCGGTGTCCGATGTGGACGCCGCGCTGACCGCGCTGGTGGCCGCCGTCGAACTCCGTGACGTGATCCCCGGCCGGGACAGGCGCCGGTACAAGGACCGGCTCAAGGAGCTGAACGAGCAGGGCGGGGACGCGGTGCCGGCGCTGCGCGAACTGTTCAAGGAGATGCGCGCCGTGCAGGCGACGGTCGCGTCTTCACACGGCGGAAGCTGAGCCGAACAGCCGGTCGAGGTAATAGTCCACAGTGGACAGCGCCTCGTCCGGAGTGCGGTGCTCCATCACGATGTTGGTGCCCTGCGAATCGGCGAGTGCCCAGAGGATCGCGGATTCGTGCATCGGGTCGGCCGACTTGTCGACATCGCCCGCGTCCTGCCCCTGGCGGATCAGGAGGGCGAACAGGTCGAACAGCTGGGGGACGCCGTCGGTGAACGCGGCCGCGAACGAGGGATCGGAGATCGCGCGGATGAAGAACGCGACCCCCATCAGCCAGTCACCGCGCCTGCGCTCGTCGAGCGGCAGGATCTCGGTCATGATCGCGCGGAGGATGGCCTTGGGCGTCGAAGGGAGTTCGCCGGCCTCCAACTGGGCCTTGATGCGCGCCTCGTACACCTGTGAGCGGCGTTCGACGGCGAACAGCAGCATCTCGTCCTTGGTCCTGAAATAGTGCTGCACCAAGCCCATCGACATGCCCGCTTCGGCGGCGACGTGCCGGAGGCTGACTCCTTCGAGGCCTCGCGTGGCCGTCAGTCTCGTCAGCGCCTCGGCGATCTCCGCTCGTCGCGCGGCGTGATCCACCTGCTTCGGCACCTTCACCGCCCGTTCCGCTGTTTGCCATGCGATCGCATGGCCACTAGTGTCCGACGCTATTACGATGCGATCGCATTGTAAACATTCGTCGGGGGTGATTTTCGGTGGAAGCCGAACGGGGGAAGGTGCGGCTGAGGCCGCCGCGGAACGCGCTGGATCAGCGGGTCGTTGGCTGGTGGCGGCTGCAGGGAACGCTTTTCTGGGCCGCGCCGGTGCTGGTACTGGTGGTGCTCGGGCTGCTCATCACGCCCGCGCGGTTGTGGCTGCTGACACCGGCGGCGGTGCTCGCGGCGGCAGGCCTGGCCTGGGTGATCGCGATGCCGCTGTGGTGGTTCAAGGTGCATCGCTGGGAGGTCACGGAGACGGCGGTGTACGCGCGCTCCGGGTTCTTCTGGCAGGAGTGGCGGGTCGCGCCGATGTCACGGATCCAGACCGTGGACACGCTGCGCGGGCCGCTGCAGCAGCTGTTCAAGCTCGCGACCGTCACGGTCACCACGGCGTCGGCGCGGGGCGCGGTCAAGATCCGCGGCCTCGACCACGAACTGGCCGCGAGCCTGGCGGAGCAGCTCACCGAGACGACGCAGGCGACGCCGGGGGACGCGACATGACCTCGGGCGAGTTCGAGGGCTGGAACACGCTCGACAAGCGGACGCTCGCCGTCACCGCGCTGATGATGACCGGCGCGGCCGTCGGTGCCGCGATCCCGACCACGATCGCCATCGTGGGCGGCGGCGCGAGGTTCTGGGTCGCGCTCGTCTGGGTGGTCGCGGGCGCGGTGGTCCTCATCGGCGGCGGCGTGCTGGCGGAGCTGTTCTACTGGAAGGGAGTGCGCTACCGGGTCACCCCGGACCGCATGGAGACGGCGTTCACCCTGGTCTTCCGGTCGCGGAAATCCCTGCAGCGGGAACGGATCCGCAACGTCGACCTGACGGCGAACCCGCTGCACCGGCTGTTCGGTGTCGCGGTGGTGACCATCGGCACCGGCTCGCACGAGTCGGGCGGGCAGGGCCGGATCAAACTCAACCCCGTCTCGCGCGCCGAGGCCGAGCGGCTGCGCACGGACCTGCTGCGCCGCGCGGAAACCGCGGAGGCCGACGAGGACGCGCCGCTCGCCGAGCTGGACCGGAGCTGGATCCGCTACGCGCCGATGTCGTTCCTCACGCCGACGCTGGGGCTCGCCGCGGGCGGCGGCCTGATGCAGGTCTCCGAATGGGCGGGGCTGCAGAAAGGCCTGATCGACTGGGTGATCGGCCTGTTCCGCGGTATCCCGCTGGTGGTGGCGATCCTGATCCTGCTGGCGATCGCGATGGTCGTCGGGCTGGTCGGCGCGCTGGGCCTGTGGATCGAGATGTGGTGGAACTTCCTGCTCGACCGCGAACCCGGCGGCACCCTGCGGGTGCGCCGCGGCCTGTTCACCACGCGCTCGATCTCGATCGAGGAGCGCCGGATGCGCGGCATCGACCTCGTCGAGCCGCTCGGGAACCGGATCTCCGGCGCGGCGAGGGTCGACGCGATCGCCACCGGTATGCGGCAGAGCGACGACAAGGACAAGACCGACTACCACACGCTCCTGCCCGCCGCGCCCGTCGCGACGGCCAACCGGGTCGCCGCGGCGGTCCTGCGCGAACCGGTCTCGCCGACCGAAGCCGTCCGGCTCACCGGCCACCCCCGCGCCGCGCGGGGACGGCTGCTGCGCTGGTGGGTCGGTTCGGTGGTGGTCCTGCTGGCGATCTTCGCGCTCCTCGGCTTCCTGCTGACCGACGTCCTCCTGGTGATCGGCGCCGCGCTCGGTGTCGTGCTGCTGCCGGTGTCGGTGCTGCTGGCGCTGGACGCTTATCGCAACCTGGGGCACGGGATCACCGGGCGGTACCTCGTCGGACGGCACGGGACCGTGCGGCGGAGCACGTTCGCGCTGGAACGCGAAGGCGTGATCGGCTGGACGGTGAAACAGTCGATCTTCCAGCGGCGCAAGGGATTGCTGACCGTCGTGGCGACCACGGCGGCCGGCGGCGGGGCGTACTCGGTCTACGACGCGGGGGAGGAGCAGGGCCTGCTTTTCGCGGAGGAGTCCGTGCCGGAGCTGCTGACGCCCTTCCTGGAACGAGCCTGACGGTTCTGCAGCTCCCTTCGCGTACTTCGGTCGGGTGTCGCGCACGCGGCGGGTGACCTCGACGTTGCGAAAGCCACTTTCGCAACCTTCAACGTTGGGAAAGTGGCTTTCGCAACGCCCAGGCGGCGGTCCAGGCCCGCGCGACACTTCGGTCGCCGCCGAAGCGTCCACTGGCTACCGTCGTGACATGACCGCATTCGCCGCACTGCACGTTCCCGGTTCCCCGCTGCTCCTGCCGAACGTCTGGGAGTTCGGCACGGCCGCCTTCCTGGCCGCACAAGGCTTCCCGGCGCTCGGCACGACCAGTCTCGGGGTTTCGGCCGCCGAGGGCGAGCCGGACGGCGCCCCGTCCTCGAAGGACGCCACCGTCCGGCTGGCGCGGCGGCTCACCGGGCTGGACGCGCTCATCAGCGTCGACCTCGCCGACGGGTTCAGCGAAGACCCGGGCGAGGTCGGCGCGCTGGCGGAGGAGCTCGCCGAAGCCGGTGTCGCGGGCATCAACCTCGAAGACGCCCTCGGCGATCCCGTGCGGCACGCGGCCAAGATCGCGGTGGTCCGGGAACGCGCTCCCGGTCTCTTCGTCAACGCGCGGACGGACACGCATTGGCTGGGGGAGCCCGACGTCGGTACCGCGATCGACCGTTCGCTGTCCTATGTGGACGCAGGTGCCGACGGGGTGTTCGTGCCGGGGCTCGCCGAGCCCGCGGACGTCGAGCGGCTGGTGAAGGCCGTCGGGGTGCCGGTGAACCTGTTGTTCCTGCCCGGCAAGGTCACCGTCGCGCGAGCGGCCGGACTCGGCGTCGCGCGGGTCAGTCTCGGGTCGCTGCCGTACCGGATGGCGCTGGCCGCCACGCTCCGCACGGTCGAGGCCGTTCGCGACGGCGGTGAACTCCCGCTGACCCCGCCCTCGTACGCCGACGTCGCGGCCCTGCTCCCGGAATCTCATTGATCTCGGGAGCGTTCTGCGACTTCAGTTATTGAGGGGCGAGTCAAATGTGGCGCGCTGGAGGCAGAGCGGACTCGCGAACGACCTTACGTCCGCTCAAGCGGGGGTTGCGACGGGGTCGTGAGTGTTTTAGGTCGCTAGAACGACACTTATCACTCACGACCCCCACCCGGAACGAGGCGCCCGCGGCAGCGAGCCAGAGTCCGGCCACGGAGAAGAGCGCGACCACGGCGTAGGTCGGTAGGCAACCGGCGCGACTTGTCCATCAATCGGGAGAAGTATCGATTCCTGCCAATAGGCCTCCTTCAAGACCCAAGGCTCTGAACTGCGGGAATGCATGAGGGCGCACGCGCGAAAACTGGATGCCGTGCTCCGAGTCGGCTATCAATGGAGGCGTGGCGATACGCGCGTCGCCCAGTGAGCGACTTAGGTATTGGAGCAACGGTGTCTCTTCTGGGAAGCGGTCAATTCGCCGTTCCGCCCGGTTATCTGAACACGCCCAGTATCGGCATCCCGCCGTCGCACGTGGCCGACGCCGTGGCCGAGGCGGTCGAGCGGTGGCGCCGAGGCGAAGCCCGCCCGACGGACTTCGACGAGCCCGTCGCGCGGACCAGGGCGGGCTTCGGCGCGTTGATCGGGGTCCCGGCGGAGCGGGTCGCGATCGGGGCGTCCGTTTCGCAGCTGATCGCGAACGTGGCCGCCGGCCTGCCCGACGGCGCCAGCGTGCTGGCCGCCGGGAACGACTTCACGAGCGTGACCTTCCCGTTCGCGGCCCAGGCACACCGCGGGGTGAAGGTCACCGAAGTCCCGTTGGCCGAGCTGGCCGCGCGCGTCGAAGGGCACGACCTCGTCGCGGTCAGCGTCGTCCAGTCGGCCGACGGTGCCCAGGTCGACCTGGAGGCGCTCCGGGCCGCGGCCGAGGCGGCGGGCGCCGCGGTCCTGCTCGACGCCACCCAGGCCGCCGGCTGGCAGCCACTGGACCTCGGCTGGGCCGACTGGGTGGTCGCCGCCGGATACAAGTGGCTCCTCGCGCCGCGCGGGGCCGCGTGGCTGGCCGCGCATCCGCGGGTGCTGGAGCGGGCGGTACCGGTCGCCGCGAACTGGTACGCGGGGGAGGACCGCTGGCAGACCGTCTACGGCCTCCCGCTACGGCTCGCCGAGGGCACTCGCTCGCTCGACCTGTCCCCGGCCTGGCTCGCGTTCGTCGGCGCCGCGGTCTCGCTGGACTACCTCGCGTCGCTGGACCTCGCCGCCGTCCGCGCGCACTGCGTGGGGCTCGCCGACTCACTCCTCGAGGCGCTTGGCTCACCCGGTCAGGGGAGCGCGATCGTCTCGCTCGCCGCCGACGCCCGCCGGGTGGCGGAAGCGGGCATCGTGGCCGGTACCCGGGCCGGAAGGCAGCGATTCGGCTTCCATCTCTACAACACGGCTGACGACGTCGAACGGGTGATAAGCACGTTCGGGTGAACCGCCGGACCGGCGTGAACTACCGTATGTTCCCGTGGTTGGTGCGCAATTTACCCCGGGACCGATGGAAACGGCCCGGCTTCAGCCGGTGCGACCGGCAGGGCCGGGCGGGCCGCCGCCCGCGCCGAATCCGCCGAGGGACACCAAGGGCCTGGCGCTGAAGGGCGCCGGACTGGTCGCCATCGCGGTCGTGTCCGCCCTGCTCTGGTGGCTGATCCGGCACGAGCCGGAGTCCACCCCGGTCGCGGACGTGCCGTCGAAGAGCGGCCAGTTCCAGTACACGCTGGTCGAGGGGCCGCAGGTGACGACCGACTGCGCGAGCAAGGCCTACGGCGACACCAAGAAGTTCTTCACCGAGACGCCGTGCACGCGCCTTTCGCGGGCGCTGTACACGACCGAGGCCGGCGGGAAGAAGGCGCTGGTGTCGGTCGTCCTGGTCACCATGCCCGGCGAGGTCACCGCGACCCAGCTCAAGGCGCTCACCGACAAGGACGGCACGGGCAACGTGTCCGACCTGGTGCGCGACGGGACCTTCAAGGACCAGGGCGCCCCGAAGATCTCCGGGCAGGACGCGGCCTACGACTCCCACGTGACCGGGCCGGAGGTCGCCATCGTGCTGGCCGGTTTCTACAACAAGCAGACCGACAAACAGCTGATCGAGCGGGTCGCGACCGACGCTCTGCGGCTCTCGGGCGACCTGCGCCGCTGAGCGGAGCCCCACCTTCCGGATGCCAGGAAAGGACCTTTCCTTGCGAAATTTGCAAGGAAAGGTCCTTTCCTAGCGCGCGCGGAGGTACCGAAAGGGCCGGTCACCACCGCCAGAAAAGCTCAGGCCGACTGGCCCGGCATCGCGATCGCCACCGGCTTCGCGCCGAACTCCGCCCGCCACGCCGTCCCCCGCCGCGCCGACCCGATCAGCGCGTTCAGCGCCGTCGCCCGCAACGCCGCGTCGTCCGTCCGGTCGATCACGCCGAGCCAGGCCGAAGTCGCGTCCGACTCGGCCGTCGCCACCAGTTCCATCGCCGAATTCGCCTCGGTCACCGGCCTCGGCGGCACGTACGCGGCCTCCGGACCGGTGGGTGGCTGACCCGCCGCGGACAGCATCCGCTCGCAGACGTCCCGTCGTTTGACGTGCTCGGCCGTGCCCCTGGCCACCGCGCCGGTGAAGGCGGCCGGCAGATACGCGCTGACCAGCCCGTACACCCAGATCGCCGCGTGTTCGGCGGCCAGCGCCTGCTGGACGGCCTCCGCGCTCTCCCCGCCGAGCCGGACCCCGGCGGGCACTTCGACCGCTCCGGCGTCGTCGCCGCGGCCGAGCTTCTCCGAACTCTGCTGCAGCGCCGCGCAGCCCGCCGCGATCGAGGCGACCATCCCGGCGCGGTAGCGGGGCAGCGACGGCACCAGGCCCTCGGCCTGCTTGCGGGCCTGGGTCAGCCGTTCCTTGAGGCCGTCCACCGACGACGGCGGGTTCTCCGCGGGACCGGACTGCTCCGGCTTCGGCCGGTTGAGCCGGTCCACCTCGGTCTTGAGCGCCGCCGCGTGCGCGGCCCGCGCGGTGGCCACCGCTTCACCCTCGGCGCCCAGCGCCTTCGCGCCGGCCGCGTCGGTCTCCGCCGCGCGCAGCAAAGGGCCCAGCGGGTCGGGGCTTTCGTCGAAGCCAGGGGAGCAGGCGGACGCCAGCGGCACGGCCAGCGCGGCCAGCGCCCCCATCCGCAGGAAAGTGCGACGGCTCGGCTCTGTCGATCTTCCGGTCACGCCGCCCCATCCTGCCAGTACCCCGCGCGGGGCCGCCGCTCGCGCGTCACACGGGGGTGACCGGATAAGCTGGTCCACTACCGAACCCGGATCCACGCCGCCGGGTCGCCCACAGCCGGACAGGAGCGCTTCACCGTGCCCAACGACCTCGCCAGCAGGCTGGAGCCCATCGTGGCCGAAGCCGTCAAGGCCGCGGGTTTCGACCTCGATTCCTTCGAGGTCCAGCAGGCAGGCCGCCGCCAGCTGGTCAAGGTCGTCGTCGACGGGGACGACGGCGTCGGGCTGGACGAGGTGGCGGGCGTCAGCCGCGCCGTCTCCGCCGCGCTCGACGAGAACGAGCACGTGATCGCCAGCGCGTACACGCTCGAAGTCACCTCGCCGGGTCTCGACCGGCCGCTGACCGTGCGGCGGCACTGGCGGCGCGCGAAGTTCCGCCTCGTCAAGGTCACGCCGTCCGAAGGCGCGGCGTTCATCGGCCGCGTGGGGCACGCGGGGGAGAAATCCGCGCGAGTGCTCGTGGACGGCGAGATCCGGGACGTCCACTACACCTCGGTGACCAAGGCGGTCATCGAGATCGAGTTCAAGCAACCACCTGCCGAGGACCTGAAACTGTTGGAAAACGATGCGTCGGCCCTGAACGCCGCCACCACGGAGCCGAAGGAGGAGCCGAAGTGAACGTCGACATCGCCGCGCTGCGCGCGATCGAACGGGACAAGGACATCCCCTTCGAGACGGTGATCGAAGCGATCGAAACCGCGCTCCTCACCGCGTACAAGCACACCGAGGGCCACCAGTCGCACGCCAGGATCGACATCGATCGCAAGAGCGGGCTGGTCCGTGTCCTCGCGCACACCCTCACCCCGGACGGTCAGACCGACGAGGAATGGGACGACACCCCCGAGGGCTTCGGCCGGATCGCGGCGACCACCGCCCGGCAGGTCATCCTGCAGCGGCTGCGTGACGCCGAGCACGAGAAGACCTTCGGCGAGTTCTCCGCCAAGGAGAACGAGATCGTCGCCGGCGTGGTGCAGCGCGACGCCCGCGCCAACGCCCGCGGCATGGTCGTCATCCAGGTCGGCGACATCGAAGGCGTGCTGCCCGCGATCGAGCAGGTGCCCGGCGAGACCTACGAGCACGGCGACCGGATCAAGGCCTACGTCGTGACCGTCTCGCGCGGCAACCGGGGACCGCAGATCACGCTGTCCCGTTCGCACCCGAAGCTGGTGCACAAGCTGTTCGCCCTCGAGGTCCCCGAAATCGCCGACGGCACGGTCGAGATCGCCGCCGTCGCGCGCGAGCCGGGACACCGGACCAAGATCGCGGTCCGCTCGACGGTGCCCGGCGTCAACGCCAAGGGCGCCTGCATCGGCCCGGTCGGCGCGCGCGTGCGCAACGTGATGAGCGAACTGGCCGGCGAGAAGATCGACATCATCGACTTCTCCGAAGACCCGGCGAAGTTCGTCGGGAATGCGCTGTCGCCCGCGAAGGTTGTTTCCGTACAGGTCGTCGACGAGCGGGCCAAGACCGCTCGGGTCGTCGTCCCGGACTACCAGCTTTCGCTCGCGATCGGCAAGGAAGGGCAGAACGCCCGCCTCGCCGCCCGGCTCACCGGCTGGCGGATCGACATCCGCAGTGACGCCGCCCCTGAGCAGGGTGATGAAGCACACGCCGGGCAGGCGCGGCCCGCCGCGGCAACCGGTTCGGCTGAGTGAAGGTCGAAGCGCTAGACTTACGAGTGGTTCAGAGCCCGCGGCCGGGAACCGACCTCCAGCATGACCGGGAAACTCCGGTCCGCACGTGTGTGGGTTGCCGTAAGCGGGCCTTGATCGGCGAGTTGCTGCGAGTGGTCGCGGCGGACGGGCGGCTGATCGTCGATGAACGTCGGCGGTTGCCGGGCCGGGGTGCCTGGTTGCACCCCGTGCCGGACTGTCTGGCCAAGGCCGAGCGGCGCAGGGCGTTCCCCCGGGCACTACGTGTTCCAGGGTCGCTCGACGCCCAGGGTGTCCACGAACGCCTGGAGCGGCACGCCGAAGGCTAAAGGGCGCCGGGACATCCCCGGTGCCGGATGGAATCAGGAAGCAGGTCGACCCGTCATGAGTCAGCCGTGAAGCTGAATCAATGAACGCGCGACAATAGGACGAGGTCTGCGGGTCTGCCGCCGGCCTCCCCAGATGAGGAGAGCTGTGCCAGGCAAGGCCCGAGTACATGAGCTCGCGAAAGAGCTCGGCATCACCAGCAAGGAAGTTCTCGCCAAGTTGAAGGACCAGGGCGAGTTCGTGAAGTCCGCGTCGTCGACCGTCGAAGCCCCCGTGGCCCGGCGTCTTCGTGACGCGTATTCGTCCAAGGACGGCCAGAGCAAGAAGCCCGTCCCGACTCCCGGCCCGCGTCCGTCGGCGAAGCCCGCTGCCCCGGCTCCGGCCGCGAAGCCCGCTCAGCCCGCGCCCGCGGCGAAGACCGAGGCCCCGGCCGCCCCCGCGGCGTCCGCTCCGGCGGCGTCGGCCCCTTCGGCCCCGGCCCAGCAGCCGTCCCGGCCCTCCACCCCGGGTGTCCGCCCGGGTCCGCGCCCCGGCCCCCGGCAGCCGGCGCCCAAGGAAGAGGTCGCTCCGGCGGCGAAGGCCGCTCCGGCCGAGCCGAAGCAGTCCGAGCCCAAGGAAACCCCGGCAGCCCCGGCCACCCCGCCGGCGTCCCAGACGCCGTCGCAGGGTTCGGTCGTGCCGCCGAAGCCGCAGGGCCCCAAGCCCGGCGGCCCGAAGCCCGGCCCGCGCACCCCGCGTGTCGGCAACAACCCGTTCGGTGTGGGTTCCGGTTCCCCGGCCCCGCGTCCGTCCGGCCCCCGTCCCGGTGGCGGCCAGCAGAGCGGCGACAACCGTCCTCCGCGCCCCGGTGGTGGCCAGGGCGGCGACCGTCCGGCTCCCCGTCCCGGTGGCGGCGCTCCCGGTGGTAACCGGCCGAGCCCGGGCAACATGCCCCCGCGCCCGAACCCCGGCATGATGCCGGGCCGCCCGGCCCGTCCGGCCGGTGGTCCCGGTGGCGGCCGCGGTGGGCCCGGTGGCGGAGCCCGTGGTGGCCCCGGTGGCGGTGCTCGTGGCGGTCCCGGTGGCGGCGGCGGAGGTTTCCGCGGCGGTCCCGGTGGCGGCGGCGGCGGTGGCGGTTTCCGTCCCGGCGGTGGCGGTGGCGGCGGTTTCCGTCCCGGTGGCGGTGGCCCCGGTGGCGGCGGCGGTGCCCCGGCCGGTGGCGGCGGTTTCCGTGGCGGCGGCGGCCGTGGTGGCCCCGGTGGCCGTGGCGGTACCGCGGGTGCCTTCGGGCGTCCCGGTGGCCCCTCGCGCAAGGGCCGGAAGTCGAAGCGGCAGAAGCGCCAGGAGTACATGGACAACATGCAGGCGCCCAGCGTCGGTGGTGTCCGTCTGCCCAAGGGGCAGGGCGAGACGATCCGTCTCCCGCGTGGTGCCTCGCTGACCGACTTCGCCGAGAAGATCGACGCCAACCCGGCTTCGCTGGTGCAGGTGCTCTTCCACCTCGGTGAGATGGTCACCGCGACGCAGTCGGTGTCCGACGACATCCTGGAACTGCTCGGCGGCGAAATGAACTACAACGTTCAGGTCGTCAGTCCCGAGGAAGAGGACCGGGAGCTGCTCGAGACCTTCGACATCACCTACGGCGAAGACGCGGGTGAGGAAGAGGATCTGCAGGTCCGTCCGCCGGTCGTGACCATCATGGGTCACGTCGACCACGGTAAGACCCGGCTGCTCGACACGATCCGCAAGACGAAGGTGCGCGAAGGTGAAGCCGGTGGCATCACCCAGCACATCGGCGCCTACCAGATCGAGACCGAGCTCGAAGGCAACCCGCGTCTGATCACCTTCATCGACACCCCGGGTCACGAGGCGTTCACCGCCATGCGTGCCCGTGGTGCCAACTCGACCGACATCGCGGTGATCGTGGTGGCGGCCGACGACGGTGTGATGCCGCAGACGGTCGAGGCGATCAACCACGCGCAGGCAGCCAAGGCGCCGATCGTGGTCGCGATCAACAAGATCGACAAGGAAGGCGCGAACCCGGACAAGATCCGGCAGCAGCTGACCGAGTACGGCCTGGTCGCCGAGGAGTACGGCGGCGACACGATGTTCGTCGAGATCTCCGCGCGGCAGAACATCAACATCGACGGCCTGCTCGAGGCGATCCTGCTGACCGCCGACGCCGCGCTGGACCTCCGGGCCAACCCGGCCATGGAGGCCCAGGGTGTCGCGATCGAGGCCCACCTCGACCGCGGCCGCGGTCCGGTGGCCACGGTGCTGGTCCAGCGAGGCACGCTGCGGGTCGGTGACTCGGTCGTGGCGGGTGACGCCTACGGCCGCGTCCGCCGGATGGTCGACGAGCACAACGTCGACGTCACCGAGGCGTACCCGTCGCGTCCCGTCCAGGTCATCGGGTTCACCTCGGTGCCGGGTGCGGGCGACACCTTCCTGGTGGTCGACGAGGACCGCGTCGCCCGGCAGATCGCCGAGCGCCGCTCCGCCCGGACGCGCAACGCCCTCAACGCGTCGCGCCGCAAGCGGGTCAGCCTCGAGGACCTCGACTCCGCCTTGAAGGAGACGAACAGCCTCAACCTGATCATCAAGGGTGACAACTCCGGTACCGTCGAGGCGCTGGAAGCCTCGCTGGTGCAGCTCGAGGTCGGCGACGACGTCGAACTCAACGTCGTGCACCGCGGTGTCGGTGGCGTCACCGAGTCCGACATCGACCTGGCGACCGCGTCCGACGCGATCGTCCTGGGCTTCAACGTCCGTGCGCAGGGCAAGGCGACCGAGCGGGCCACCCGCGAAGGCGTCGACGTCCGGTACTACACGGTCATCTACCAGGCGATCGAGGAGATCGAGCAGGCCCTGAAGGGCATGCTCAAGCCGGAGTACGAAGAGGTCGAGCTCGGCAAGGCGGAGATCCGCGACGTCTTCAAGTCGTCGAAGATCGGCACCATCGCCGGTTGTCTCGTCATCTCGGGCGAGATCCGCCGCAACGCGCGGGCCCGCCTGCTCCGCGACGCGACCGTCGTCGCCGAGAACCTGCCGATCAGCTCGCTGCGGCGGTTCAAGGACGACGTGGTCGAGGTCCGCGACGGGTACGAGTGTGGTCTGACGCTGGGGTCGTACAGCGACCTCAAGGTCGGCGACATCATCGAGACCTACGAGCAGCGCGAAAAGCCGCGTGCGTAAGTGACAAAGCGGCGCTTCCCCGCATCTGGGCGGGGGAGCGCCGCTTCACCTTCGAAACAACCCAGAACCCCCCATGTTCGTAGGAGCTCTTGAGCTCGACATCCTGCTGGGCGACGTCCACTCGCTCAAGCAGAAGCGATCCGTGATCAAGCCGGTGCTGGCCGAGGTGCGCAGGCGTTTCGACGTCTCCGTCGCCGAAGCCGGCCATCAAGATCTGCACCGGCGCGCGCTGATCGGTGTGGCCGTGGTCGCCGCGAGTGGCGAGCAGGTTCGTGACGTGCTCGACTCGTGTGAGCGCCTCGTGGCCGGAAGGCCGGAGTTCGACCTGCTCTCCGCCCACCGCCGGCTGCTCGGCCCGGACGACTAAGCGAAATCTTTCGAGGAGACGAATCCCATGGCCGACCCCGCTCGGGCTCGTAAGCTCGCCAAGCGGATCTCACAGATCGTCGCGCACGCGATCGAGCACGACATCAAGGATCCGCGGCTCAACCACGTGACGATCACCGACACGAAGATCACGGCGGATCTGCACGACGCCACGGTCTACTACACGGTGCTCGGCGAGAACCTGGAGTCCACGCCCGACCACGCCGGTGCCGCGGCGGCGCTCGAATCCGCCCGCGGTGTCCTGCGCACGAAGGTCGGTCAGGGCACGGGTGTTCGCTACACTCCGACGCTGGCCTTCGTGGCCGACAGCATTCCTGAGGACGCCAAGCGCATCGAAGACCTCCTCGCGAAGGCACGGGAAGCCGACGCGGAGGTCGCCAGGCGGGCGACCGGGGCACAGCACGCCGGCGAAGCCGACCCGTACAAGCCGCCGCGGGAAGAGGCCGAGGACGATGAGTTCGCCGATGAGGAGACCCGTAGCTGAGGGAGTGGGCCACGCCGTGAGCCGGCGTGGCCTGCTGCTGGGAGCCGCGGCTCTCGGCGGCTCGGCGCTGATTTCCGCTTGTGGCGCCGAAAAGCCGCCGCTGATGGGGCCGCCGCCGGTCGCCCCGCCGAGCACCCCGACGCCGCTCACCGAAGCGGTCACGGTGCAGAAGATGCGGTCCGCGGCGCGGAACCGCGACGTCAACCTCGTCATCATCGCGCCGGACGGGGTGTCGCGGGCCGGGATGCCGGTCTGCGTCGCCCTGCACGGTCGCGGCGCCGACGCGCGGACTTTTCTGAACCTCGGCGTGCAGGACGCGCTGAACCGGACCGTCGCGGCCGGGCGGCCCGGGTTCGCGGTGGCCGCCGTCGACGGCGACAACTACTGGGTGGACGTCGGCAAGGACGACGACCCGCAGCGGATGCTGTCCGACGAACTGCCCGGCTGGCTCGCCCAGCGCCGGCTGCGGCCGCCGTCGGCGATGTTCGGGATCTCGATGGGCGGGTTCGGCGCACTTCGCTACGCCCGTGACCACAAGGACCTCAAGGCCGTCGCCGTCGCCAGCGCGGCGTTGTTCGTGAGCTGGCCCGATGCCAAGTCCCGCAAGGTCTTCGCGGATCGCGCCCACTGGGAATCGCACGAGCCGTTGCTGCACACCGGCGATCTTTCCGCCGAAGCGACCGGGGTGTGGTGCGGGAACTCGGATCCCTTCGCCCCCGCCGACCGCAAGCTCATCAAGGCAGTGGACCCCGCCGTCGCGAAGATGTCACCCGGCGCGCACAACGACGACTACTGGCGCGGGATCATGCCGGACGTGCTGAAGTTCGTGGGGGACCGCATCGCCTGACCCCGCGTTTCGTCCTCTGGATGCGGTAGTGCGCGATGCCGGCTACCGCGTCCAGAGGACGAAACGCGGGGGAAAGCGGTCAGCAGGCCGACGCCGATCGCGAGGACCAGGAGCGCTCCGAACCCCCACGGTGGCAACAGGGTTCTGCCGTCGGGGTGGGTGCTCACGACGAGCCATGTCGAAACACCCGCCGCGACCGCGACCCATGACACCGGCCACGCGGCCGCCGCTCCGAGCACCAGCGGCCAGGTGAAGTACCAGGGCAGCGTCACCGGCGCCAGCACCACCGTGGCCAGCAGCGCCGCCGCGGCCCCGCGGACAGCGGTCGCACCACCCGCGCGCGAACGCCACCACGACCAGGCCACCAGGCAGGCGAGGACGCCCCAGCCCGCCATGCGGCAGGCCGCCACGGCCCCGGTCGCGGAGGGCAGGGCCGCCTCGACGATGTTCCCCACCGCGGTCGGGATCGACAGCCAGGGTTCCAGCACCGAGTTCCTGCTCAGCGTCCGGAGCCAGCCGAGATCGACCCCGGCGACGACGGTGCACAGCCCGAAGGTGGTGACCACAATGGACACCGAAGTCACGAACGCGAAGACGTGGTCACGAACCGAGGGTCGCCCGCCGGAACGCCGCGCCGCCCACACCCACACCAGGAACGGCAACGCCACCGCCGCGGGCGCCTTCACCGCGGCGGCCAGCGTGACCAACGCGAACCCCGTGCCCGGTGCGTGGGTGAGGACGAGCGCCGTGCCCGCCGCGAGCAGCCCGGCCATCAGCAGATCGTTGTGCCCGCCCGACACGACGCACAGCACCAGCAGGGGATTCGCCACCGTCATCCACAGCGCGCGTTCCGGCCGGGCGCCGAGGTGACGGCAGAGGACGGGCACGGCGAAGCAGAGCAACGCCAGCCCGGGCAGTAGCGCGAGCCGGGTCAGGAAGACCCCGAGGAGGACGTTCTCCCCGGTCACGGCGAGCACGCCCTTCAGAATCAGGATCTGCAGCGGCCCGTACGGCGACGAAATCGACAACCAGTCGCCGGCGGCGCTGCCGGTGATCGGCGAGGGCGGGAGCTCGGCGGGAACGTGCTTGTACGGGTCCAGACCGGCGTGTGCCACGGCACCCTGTGCGAGATAGGTATAGAGGTCGGTGCTGAACAACGGTGGCGCGCAGAGCAGCGGAACGCACCACAGCCAGGTCGTCCGCACGATCTCACGCGCACTCGCCGCCGACTGTCCTAATCGGACCCAAGCCGCCAGGATCAGGACGACGCCGATGTACAGCGACACGGTGGCGAGTGTCCTGCTGGGGACGGGATCCCGCCCCGTCGCGCCTGCCTCGAACGCCCCGAAGGCGGCCAGCACAGACCCGGCCAGGCCCACGCTCTTACCGGTGAAGATCATGCGGCAGGTCTAGTCGGCGGAGGATCCCGGGCCGTTAAGATCGGCTTTTATCGGGCCTTTATCCGTGCGTCGTTCTACTTGGGCCGGTGGGGAGCGGTTGATGCGCGTACTGGTGGCCGAAGACGAACGGATGCTGGCGGACTCCATCACGGAGGGCCTGCGGCACCTCGGCATGGCGGTGGACGTCTGCTACGACGGCGACGCCGCGCTCGAACGCGTCGCGGTCCACCGCTACGACGTCGTTCTCCTCGACCGCGATCTGCCGCTGGTGCACGGCGACGAGGTCTGCCGGAAGATCGCCGAAGGCGACGGGGAGACCCGCGTGCTGATGCTCACCGCGGCGGCGGGCATCCGCGATCGTGTCAGCGGGCTCGGCCTCGGCGCGGACGACTATCTCACCAAGCCGTTCGCCTTCGCCGAACTCGTCGCCCGGGTGCACGCGCTGGCCCGGCGTGCCCGCCCGGCGCTGCCGCCCGTGCTCGAGGGCGCCGGCGTCGAACTGGACCCGGCGAAGCGGTTCGCGTCCCGCGACGGTCGGCCGTTGTCGTTGTCCCCCAAGGAGTTCGCCGTCCTCGAGGTGCTGTTGCGCGCCGAAGGACGGGTCGTCAGCCCGGAAGAACTGCTGGAGAAGGCATGGGACGAACACGCGGACCCGTTCACGAACACGGTGCGGGTCACGATGATGACCTTGCGGAAGAAGCTCGGGACACCGCCGGTCATCCACACCGTGGCCGGGGCGGGCTACCGGCTGGGCGGGTGAGGCGGGCCCGTGCGTCGGTGCGCGGCCGCGTCGAACTGGTTCTCCTCGGCGCCCTGCTCGCGCTACTGGTGCTCACGTATCCGCTCGGCAAGGCGGCGGGCATGGTGCTCGGGACGTTCGTGGACCGCGATTTCTGCCCGCGGGGTACCGGCTGCGCCGACACGGCGGGCGGGCTCTTATGGCTCCTGCCGCTGGTCGCGGTGGCCGCGCTCCTCATCTCGATACGGCGCCCGGTGGCATCGTGGGTGCTGCGGCCGTTGCCCGATCTCACCGCCACCATCGAGCAGCTGGGACCGCGGAATCTCGGTCAGCGCATGCGATCGGATCAGGCCGACGGCGAAGTGCGGGCGCTCGCCGTCGCGGTGAACGGGATGCTCGACCGGGTAGCCGTCGGTTTCGAAGGACAACGGAGGTTCGCCGCGAACGCGTCACACGAGCTGCGCACCCCGCTCGCGGTGCAGCGGACGCTGGCCGAGGTCGCCATGGTCACCGGTGGGGCCGACGACGTCCAGCGGCTGGCCACGCAACTGCTGGTGGTCAACGAACGCAACGAACGGCTGATCGAGGGACTGCTCGTGCTGGCCGAGGCGGACCGGGGGCTGCCCGGAACGGTGCCGGTCCGGCTGGACGAACTGGTGGATTCGGTGCTCGCCCGGTACGCCGAGCGGCTGGCCGAGCACGACCTGACCCTGCGCCACGAAGCGACGGAACGACCCCTGCTCGGAGACCCCATCCTGCTGGAACGGCTGATCGAGAACCTGGTCGACAACGCGATCAAGTACAACCAGCCGGGTGGCCGGGTCGAGGTGGTCGTCGGTGGCGAACCCGCGCTGAGTGTGCGGAACTCCGGCGAACGCGTACCGGCCGAATCGGTCGACGCGTTGTTCCAGCCCTTCCGGCGGCTCACCACCGACCGCGTGAACCACCGCGGCGGCGCCGGGCTCGGACTGTCCATCGTGCACTCCATCACCAGCGCGCATCGCGGCCGGGTGACCGCCGTGCCGGGACCGGACGGCGGTCTGCGCGTCGACGTGGTGCTGCCCTGACCTGGCTCCGGGGCGGCGGTCAGGCCGGTTTCGCCGCGACGATCAGATCCCGCACGATCGCCTGGTCCACCCGGTGCGCGAACTCCGCGAACGGGCCGTCCTCGCGGACTTCCAGCCCGGCCTTGTCCAGGATCGCGGCGAGTTCCGCACGGGGCGCGACGTTGGTGTTCCAGGAGATGCCGAGCGCGCCGCCGGGCCGCAGCACCCGCGTCCACACCGGGACCGCGGCCGCGAGCAGGTCGCGCGGGCTGCGCGCGAGCGACGCGTCCTGGGTGCGGTGGCTGCCGTGCTGCACGCCGTACGGGGCGTCGGTGACGATGAGGTCCACCGAGTTCGGCCGCAGCAGTTCGTCGGTGGTGAGTGTGTCGCAGTTGAGGTAGCTCAGCTTGCGGACCTCCCCCGCCTTGTACTGCTCCTTGGTGATCCCGAAGCCGATTTCGAGCCGCCTGCCGAGGCGGACCTTGTTGCGCCGGACCTGACCGGATTCGGCGCTGTGCTTGATCCGCTTCTGCTTCAGCCACGTCTTGACGAACAGCTCGTAGGAGTCGAAATCCTTGCCGTCGACGTCGAGGCCGGTCGCGTCGAAGCCGTACATCATCGCCTGGTTCAGCGTGGTGCCGCGGCCACAGAGCGGATCCAGCAGATGCAGCGGTTCGTCCAGCATCGCCGCCGGGTTCGCCGTCGACATCAGGGTGACGTTGACGAGCAGTTTGGTGAACAGCTCGTTCGTCTTGCCCGGATACTTCTGGATGGTCAGCAGATCCGAGTCGAAGTTCGCGAGCGGGCTGATCGTCACCGGCTTCAGGACGCCGTCGCCGAGTTCGAACAGCGCGTACAGCGCGGAAAGGTTCGAAAGGAGCGCGAGATCGCGTTCGCTCAGCGGGGCGGGCGTGGTGAAGGTGAGGTAGCCGACGCCACCGAGTTCCGTCTCGCCGATCTCGGAGACCACGGTCTCCAAGGCGGACAGACCGAACACCGCCAGCTCCGCGCGCAGCAGGGCCGGAGTGGAGTCGGTGTAGACCCGGTTGGCGGACGGGTAGACCAGGATCGCGTACTCGGACATCCGGTAGAGCGTAGCTTGACTGACTGTGACAGCGACTCCAGTGCCGAACCTGAAGGAAGCCGCCGCCCTGCTGGCGCGCGCGAACGACGTGACCCTGCTCGGCCATGTCCGCCCGGACGCCGACGCGCTCGGCAGCGCGCTGGCGCTGGGCCGGGCGCTCCAGCTGCGCGGCGGTGTCAAGGTCCGCGTCTCGGTCGGTGAGCCCGAGGAGATGCCCGAGACCCTGCGGAGCCTGGACGTCGGCGGGCTCTACGTCCCCGCGAGCGAGCTGCCGGAGAGTGAGCAGCTGCTGATCGCGCTCGACACGCCCACGCCGGGCAGGCTCGGGAAGCTCGCGTCGCGGGTGGACGCCGTCCGCGCGGCGGGCGGCGACGTCCTGGTGATCGACCACCACGCGTCCAACGTCTTCTACGGCACACACCACGTCGTCGACGACACCGCCGAAGCCACCGCCGTCCTCGTTTTCGCGTTGCTGGCCGAACTCGGTACCGAGATCGACGAGCCGATCGCGCGCTGCCTGTACGCGGGGCTCGTCACCGACACGAGCGGGTTCCGCCGGGCACGGCCGTCGACCCATCTGATGGCCGCGAAGCTGCTCGAAGCCGGTGTCGACCCGGACAAGGTGGTCCGCGAGATCGTCGACGATCACCCGTTCGCGTGGTTGCCGATGCTTTCCGACGTCCTCGCGGGTGCCCGACTCGAGCCGGACGAGGCACGCGGTTTTGGCCTGGCGCACGCCGTGGTGACCCTTGACGCCGCGCGGTCCGTGCGCGCCGAGGAGGTCGAAGCGGTCATCGACGTCGTCCGGTCCACTCGCGAGGCCGGCGTCGCCGTGGTGCTCAAGGAAGCCGAACCGACCGGACCTCGGCAGCGGTGGACGGTCTCGCTTCGCTCGGCGGGCGGCGTCGACGTCTCGGCGGCCGCGGGGGAGCTGGGTGGCGGCGGACATCGCCAGGCCGCCGGATGCACCACGGAGGGCACGGCGGACGAGGTGCTCGGCAAGCTGCGGGAAGCACTGTCGAGGGCGCCGCTGCTGTGACGGTGTCATCGTAATTTCATCGGTGGTTCCTAACGTGAGCCACGATGAACGACCGAACCTCGCTCCGCCGCCGGATCCTGGTCACGCTGGGCGTGATCGCGCTGTTCCGGCTGGGCCAGAGCCTGCCTGCTCCCCACGTGACCGTCCGCCTGCCGGAAGCCGACCACCCGGTGCGCTGGATCCTCGACCTCCTCACCGGCGGCGGCCTGGCCACCCTGCCGGTGTTCGCGTTCGGCGTCCTGCCCTGCCTTGCCGCCCCGCGGCTCCTGCGGGGACTGATCGTCCTGATCCCGCGGCTGGCCGCGCTCCGGGCCGAAGGTGAAGCCGGGGCCCGGGTGCTGAAGCGGTACCAGCGGCGGCTCACCGTCGCGCTCGGCCTGCTGGGGGCCGTCGGCGTGGTCGTGTCCGGCGGGCAGGACGTCCTGGACGGAGCCGTGACGGTGGCGTGCCTCACCGGGGGCGCCGCGCTGGTCCTGCGGCTGACCGAGGTGATCACCGACCGCGGTTTCGGCGACGGCGTCCGGATCCTGCTGCTCGCGCAGATCCTGGCGGTGCTGCCCGCGGGGTTCCTGCGCCTGTACGAAAAGGCGGGCTGGACCACGATCGCGGTGACGACGGTGGTGACGCTGTCGATCACGATGCTGACGATCGTCCTCGCGCAGGGACAACGCCGCGTCCCGGTGCAGTACGCCAAGCGGATGATCGGCAGGCGCGCTTTCGGCGCGACCCCGACCTATGTTCCCCTTCGCTTCCCCCAAGCGAACAGTCCGGCCGTCGTCGCCGCGGTGCTGCTGTCGGTGCCGGTGTATCACTTCGGCGTGGAAGATCCTGGGTGGATCGCGGTCTACTTCGTCCTCGTCTGTCTCTTCGCCTTCATGCGGGCGGCCACGGCGCAGGACATGGACAAGGTGGCGGGTGAGCTGGCGCGGGTGGCCGGTTTCGTCCCCGGGATCCGGCCGGGCAACCCGACCGCCGAATACCTCGATTACGTGAACCGCCGGATCCTCGCCTTCGGTGCGCTCTGCTCGGGAGTGGTCGCGCTGATCCCGGCCGCCGGTCTGGCCCTGCTGGACGTGGGGCCGATGCCGCTCGTCGCCGGCGTGACCTCGCAGGTGGTCCTGGTCTTCCTCGTCAGTGTCTCGCTCGACACCACGCGGCAGATCGAATCGCTGCGCCGGCAACGACGTTACGAACCCTTTCTCCGCTGAGCGAACGGCTCCGTGCCCTGTTCCGGCAACGCGCGTCCTGGGGCACTTCCCGGCGACTGGGACTGTCGTACCAGACGTCTAGTCTGCGGTGGTGCCTGAAGCCTCCGATATCGACGAGCGCGTCCCGCCGAAACGCGTGCTCGGCCTCGCCGTGCCCGCGCTCGGCGTCCTCGCCGCCGAACCGCTGTACGTCCTGGTGGACACGGCGGTCGTCGGCCACCTCGGCGCGCTGCCGCTGGCCGGGCTCGCCGTCGGCGGTGTCGTGCTGTCGCAGGTTTCGAGCCAGCTGACGTTCCTTTCGTACGGCACCACGGCGCGGACCGCGCGGCTGCACGGCGCGGGTCGTCGTGGCGACGCCGTCCGCGAAGGCGTCCAGGCGACATGGCTGGCGGTGCTCGTCGGGCTGGTCGTGATCGTCGCCGGGCAGTTGCTGGCCGCGCCCATCGCCCGGGTCCTTTCCGGGGACGCCGCGATCACCGACGCCGCCGTCTCCTGGCTGCGGATCGCGCTGTTCGGGACGCCGTTCATCCTGATCACGATGGCGGGCAACGGCTGGATGCGCGGCGTCCAGGATTCCGCGAAGCCGTTGCGCTATGTGCTGGCGGGCAACGGGATCTCCGCCGTGCTGTGCCCGGTGCTGGTGTACGGCGCGGACTGGGGGCTGGAAGGGTCGGCGATCGCGAACGTCGTCGCGCAGGTGATCTCGGCGTCGCTGTTCATCGTGGCCCTGGTGCGGGAGCGGGTCCCGTTGCGCCCGGAGCCGAAGGTGATGCGCGCGCAGCTCGGCCTCGGCCGGGATCTGGTGCTCCGCAGCCTCGCCTTCCAGGCGTGTTTCGTCTCCGCCGCCGCGGTCGCCGCGCGGACGTCCACCGAGGCCGTCGGCGCGCACCAGGTGGTGCTGCAGCTGTGGACCTTCCTCGCACTGGTGCTGGATTCGCTCGCGATCGCCGCGCAGTCGCTCGTGGGGGCCGCCCTCGGCGCCGGGGCGAGCAAACGGGCTCGTGGGCTGTCGCGTCAGATCACCGGCTACGGGTTGGTGTTCGGCTGTTTCCTCGGCGTCGTGTTCGCGTCGGTGGCCGGGGTGCTGCCGCAGGTGTTCACCTCCGACGCGGCCGTGCTCGGCCAGATCCCGCACGCGTGGTGGTTCTTCGTCGCGCTGCAACCGATCGCCGGCGTGGTGTTCGCGCTGGACGGCGTCCTGCTCGGCGCCGGTGACGCCGCCTTCCTGCGCAACGCGACGCTGCTGAGCGCGGCGCTCGGGTTCCTGCCGCTGGTCTGGCTGTCGCTCGCGTTCGGCTGGGGCCTGGCCGGGATCTGGACCGGGCTCTCGCTGTTCATGCTGCTGCGGCTGGCGACCCTGCTGGTGCGGTGGCGCTCGGGGCGGTGGGCCGTCGAGGGCGCCGTCCGCGTTTAGTCCTCTGGCTGCGGTCCTTGCTCGTGCAACTACCGCATTCAGAGGACGAAATGCGGGAGGGGGAGGCGTGTGGCGAAAAGCACCCGGGTAACGGCTAGGTTTCGTCGTTGCTTACGCGCTACAACTATATGAGGCGGCAGTGCGGGCGTCTCCACGCCCGAAACCGTGCCCGAGGAGGAAACACTGTGACAGGCCGAGCCACCCGCCGGTCCTGGTTCATCTGGTTCGCCGCCGTCACCGTCTACCTGCTCGCCGTCTTCCACCGGACCTCGTTCGGCGTCGCCGGGCTCCAAGCCGCCGATCGCTTCGGCGTCGGCGCGGCCGCGCTCGGCACGTTCACCGTCCTGCAGGTCGGCGTCTACGCCGCCATGCAGATCCCCACCGGCGTCCTCGTCGACCGCTACGGGCCGCGCCGCGTGCTCACCGGCGCCGTGTTCTTCCTCGGACTCGGCCAGCTCCTGCTCGCGGTCGCCGATTCCTACCCGCTCGGCCTGCTCGCCCGCGCCGTCGTCGGCTTCGGGGACGCGCTGACCTTCGTCAGCATCATGCGGCTGATCGCCGCGCATTTCCCCGGCCGCCAGTACGCCCTGCTCGCCGCGCTGACCGGGGCCATCGGTTACGTCGGCAACCTCGCCGCGACGGTCCCGCTCGGCCTGCTGCTCGACGGTCCCGGCTGGACCCCGACGTTCCTCGCCGTCGGCCTGGTGACGGCGCTGTACTCCGCCGTTGTCGCCCTGCGCGTCAAGGACAACCCGCCCGGCGAGCCTGAGCCTGTGCGCGAAAAGGTCCGTCCGAAGGCGCTGGGCCGCCAGGTCGCCGACGCGTGGCGCACCCCGGGGACCCGGCTGGGCTTCTGGGTCCACTTCAGCACGATGTTCGCCCCCAACGTGCTGACCATGCTGTGGGGTGTCCCGTTCCTCGTGCAGGGGCAGGGCTATCCGAAGGCCACCGCGAGTTCGCTGCTGATCGTGTTCGTGTTCGGCTCGATGATCGGCGGACCGGTGATCGGCGGGCTGATCGGACGGCGCCCGTCGCTGCGGATGCCGCTCGTCGGCGGGTACATCGGCGGCGCCGCGGTGATGTGGGCGGTCCTGCTCGGCTGGGGCGGCACGATCCCGGTCGCGGTCCTGGTCCCCGTGTTCGCGTTCCTTTCCCTGGGCGGCCCGGCGTCGATGATCGGTTTCGCGCTGGCGCGGGACTACAACCCGCTTTCGCGCGTCGGCACCGCGACCGGCGTGGTGAACGTCGGCGGTTTCGTGGCCACGACGATCTCGGCCCTCGCGGTCGGCGTGCTGCTGGAGTGGACGGGCGGCACGTTCCGGCTGGCGCTGCTGTCGGTGATCGTGGTGCTCGCGTTCGGCACCTCCCGGATGCTCGTGTGGTGGCGGCGCACCCGTGCTGTGCTGTTCGAGGCCGAGGCGCGAGGCGAAGCGATCCCGGTGCAGATCCGGCGCCGCCGCTGGGACGCCGAAGCGCCGATGCCCGTCTCGTCCTAGGCACGGGGCCGAAAGATAGGGTTCGCCCCGTGTCGCGCCCCAATCAGGCTCAAGCCAAGAAACGTCCCGCTCCGCCGCCCGGTCTCGTCATCGTCGACAAACCGTCCGGGATGACCTCCCACGACGTCGTCGCCAGGGCGCGGCGCTTCATGGGCACCCGCAAGGTCGGGCACGCCGGCACCCTCGACCCGATGGCCACCGGTGTCCTCGTGCTCGGCATCGAACGCGCGACGAAACTCCTGGGCCACTTGGCGCTGGACCGCAAGACCTACCTCGCGACCCTCTCCTTGGGACTGTCCACCACGACCGACGACGCCGAGGGCGAGCCGATCGCCGAAGCCGCCCCGGACGACGTCGAGAAGATCACCGACGAAGCGATCGCGGCCGGGATCGCCGCGCTGACCGGCGACATCCAGCAGGTGCCGAGCGCGGTCAGCGCGGTCAAGATCGACGGCAAACGCGCCTACGCCAGGGTCCGCGCCGGCGAAGAGGTCGTCATCCCGCCGCGGCCGGTCACCGTGCACCGCTTCGACCTGCTCGCCACCCGCCGCGAGGCGGGCCGGATCGAACTCGACGCCGTCGTCGAATGCTCGTCGGGAACCTATGTCCGGGCGCTGGCCCGCGATCTCGGCGCCGGGCTCGGCGTCGGCGGGCATCTGCTCGCCTTGCGGCGCACCACGGTCGGGCCGTTCACCCTGGCCAAGGCCCGCACCCTCGATCAGCTCGAGGACAAGCCGGAGCTGTCGCTGGACCTCGACGCCGCCGTCGCCGCCGCGTTCCCGCGCCGCGACCTGGACGTCCGCATGGCGCAGGCGGTCCGATATGGACAGAGGGTGCCCGCGGCCGGGATCGAGGGCACGTACGGCATGTTCGGACCGGACGGCCGGGTGCTCGCGCTCGCCGCGGACGAAGGCGAACTGGCCCGGTCGGTGGTCGTGTTGCTGCCCGCTTAGATAGGGAACTCGTGAGTGGTAGGGACGGTTAGAACCGTCCCTACCACTCACGAGTCAGGGCCGCCTGGGCGCGAAGCCCGCGAGCGTGCCGCGCGGGGCACGGCCTAGGGTGGTGCACGGAGCGGGCCTGAGGAGACGGGGCACAAGTGCAGCGTTGGCGTGGTTTGGGTGACCTCCCCGGGAGCTGGGGACGGTGCGTGGTGACGATCGGCGTCTTCGACGGCGTGCACCGCGGTCATCAGGAGCTGATTTCGAGGACGGTCCGCGCCGCCGCCGAACGCGGCGTGCCGAGTGTGGTGCTGACCTTCGATCCGCATCCGTCGGAGGTGATCCGGCCGGGCAGTCATCCGGCGCAGCTGACCACGTTGCGCCGCAAGGCGGAACTGGTCGAGGGCCTGGGCGCGGACGTCTTCTGCGTGCTGCCGTTCACACTCGAACTGTCGCGGCTGACGGCGCACGAGTTCGTGCACGAGGTGCTGGTGGACAAGCTGCACGCGGCCGCGGTGATCGTGGGGGAGAACTTCACCTTCGGCGCCAAGGCGGCCGGCGACGTCGAACTCCTCCGCACACTGGGGAAGCGGTTCGGTTTCGTGGCGCAGGGCGCGGAACTGCAGGGACTGCTCGCCCAGGAGCAGGCGGACAACGACATCACCTTCTCCTCGACCTACGTCCGCTCGTGCATCGACGCCGGAGACGTCGTCGCCGCGTCCGAAGCGCTCGGCAGGCCGCACCGGCTGGAGGGCATCGTCGTCCGCGGCGACGGCCGGGGGCACGATCTCGGGTACCCGACGGCGAACCTGTCGACGCCGCGGTTCGCCGCGGTGCCCGCCGACGGGGTCTACAGCGCCTGGTTCACCCGTTCGTCGGATTCCGGCCGACGGCTGCGCGCGGCAGTGTCGGTCGGCACCAACCCGACCTTCTCGGGGCGGGAACGCACCGTCGAGGCCTTCGTCCTCGACATCGACGAGGATTTCTACGGGCAGCACGTCGCGCTCGATTTCGTCGCCAAGCTGCGGGATCAGGTCCGGTTCCCGACGTCGGAGGGCCTGGTGGCCCAGATCGACGAGGACGTCGCCCGGACCAGGGAACTGCTCGGCGGGCAGGACTGACCGGTTCCGGCGTTCGCCGGATGACAATCGACAAACACACCCGCTCACGTGCGTTCCGGTGGCAAGATGTCACGGACCGCGCATGGCGTTCGATGGGGTTAAGGGGAGCGGACCAGGTGGAGGACCACAAGATCGTCCAGCGGAACGTCGCGCTGCAGAAGGAGTGGTACGGGGAGCCGCTCGGCGATCGCGTGCGGAGACTGGTCGTCGCCTTCGACATCTCCCAGGCCTTCCTCGCCGAGGTCCTCGGCATCAGCGCGCCCATGCTCAGCCAGGTGATGAGCGGGCGCCGCGCGAAGATCGGCAACCCCGTCGTCCTCGCCAAGATGATCATGCTGGAGCGCAAGGTGCTGGTCCCGGCGGTCGCCGCGGGGGACCGCAAGGCCATGCAGGAAGCGCTCGAGGACGTCCGCGATTCCCGGCCGACGGTGGGCAGGGACAGCATCCCGGTCGGTGCCGTCGCCGACGACCAGGGTGTGCTCGTGGCGCTGCGGGACATCGGCGAGGACGAAGACCTCACCGAAGCCGCGAAGCTGCTCGACGAAGACTTCCCGGCCCTGGCGGACCTGCTGCGCCGCGCCGCGAGGAACGGTTCCTGACGCGAGTCACGCGCCCATGACGATCTTCAGCGCGTTGATCCCGCCCGACGAGGTCCTCGACCAGGTCGCCGCCGCGCTCGGCACGCCCGGCGACGACGATTTCCGCTGGTCGGTGCGGGAAGACTGGCATGTCACCCTCGGTTTCTACGGCCAGGGCGACCCGGCGGAACGAGGGGACTGGCTCGCCCGGCGGCTGGACGGCGCGGGCCCGATCGGCCTCCGGCTGGAAAAGGCCGCGACATTCCCCGGGGTGCTGTGGTTGAGTGTGTCCGGAACCGGGCTCCACGAGCTGGCCGTGAAGGCCGGCGCGGAGAGTGAGGGCAGGCCGTACGTGGCCCACCTGACACTGGCCCGCTTCCCCCGCGACCGGCCCCGCGCCGCGAGCGCGTGGGAGGAGCGGCTGGCCGGGTTCACCAGTGAGACTTGGACGGCGACCGAGGCCGTGCTGATGAGCAGTGACCGTGAACAGGGCGTTTCGCGCTACCGGGTGATCCGGTCGTACGCGTTGGACCACGCCCGCGCCTGAACCCGCTGATCACGAGGCTGGTAGCCTTGACAATCGGGTCCGGCTGCAGTCCGTGGCGGCCGTGACCGTCTCACCCGGCGTGAAGACATCGTCCGGGCCGCACGGCACAGATATCTAGGAGCACCACTGTGGCTTTGTCCACCGAAGAGAAGAAGTCGATCCTTGCCGAGTACGGCGTGCACGACTCGGACACCGGATCCCCCGAGGCCCAGGTCGCGCTGCTGACCAAGCGCATCGTCGGCCTCACCGAGCACCTCAAGGCTCACAAGCACGACCACCACTCCCGTCGCGGGCTCCTGCTGCTGGTCGGCCGCCGCCGCCGGCTGCTGAACTACGTGATGAAGGTGGACATCGAGCGTTACCGTGCGCTGATCCAGCGTCTCGGCCTCCGCCGATAGCTTGAACCCGAGGGGGAGTGACCACATCGGTCGCTCCCCCTCGGTCCAAGTACAGATATCCACGGCGCGAGCGCGCGCGAGGTACCGTCCGCCGGTCCTCGGTAGTGGTTCCCGGGCAACGGCCCGGGGGCTTCGATCGAAGACCGGCCTCACTCCTCGAGCGTCCGCAGGCGAAACAGGTCCCAGGGTGGGAGACTCGCGCCGTTACAGAGGATCAAAAGAGGAGATACACCCTATGACCGACTCCACCGGAGTCACCGTGCACGAAACCGAAGCCGTGATCGACAACGGCCGTTTCGGCACCCGCACCGTCCGCTTCGAGACCGGCCGCCTGGCCCGTCAGGCCGCCGGCTCCGTCGTCGCGTACCTCGACGAAGAGACCATGCTGCTCTCGGCGACCACCGCGTCGAAGCACCCGAAGGACCACTTCGACTTCTTCCCGCTGACCGTGGACGTCGAGGAGCGCATGTACGCCGCGGGTCGTATCCCCGGCGCGTTCTTCCGTCGCGAGGGCCGCCCGTCGACCGACGCGATCCTGACCTGCCGCCTGATCGACCGGCCGCTGCGTCCGTCGTTCGCCGACGGTCTCCGCAACGAGATCCAGGTCGTCATCACCGTCCAGAGCCTCAACCCGGACGACCCGTACGACGTGCTCGCGATCAACGCGGCCTCGGCGTCGACCCAGATCGCCGGCCTGCCGTTCTCGGGCCCGGTCGGCGGCGTCCGCGTCGCGCTCATCGAGGGCCAGTGGGTCGCTTTCCCGACCTGGAAGCAGCTCGAGGACGCCACCTTCAACATGGTGGTCGCCGGCCGGATCGTCGGCGATGACGTCGCGATCATGATGGTCGAGGCCGAGGCCACCGACAAGACGCTCGACCTGATCGCCGACGGCGGCAAGTCGCCCGACGAGATCGCCGTCGCCGAGGGTCTCGAGGCCGCGAAGCCGTTCATCAAGGTGCTGTGCGAGGCCCAGCAGCAGCTGGCCGAGCAGGCCGCCAAGCCGACCGGCGAGTTCCCGGTCTTCCTCGCCTACGAGCAGGACGCCTTCGACGCCGTCGCCGCCATCGCGACCGACGACCTCGCGAACGCCCTGACCATCGCGGGCAAGCAGGACCGCGACAACGCGACCGACCAGGTCAAGGCCGCGGTGCTGGAGAAGGTCGGCCTCGGCGAGGGCGAAGCCTTCCAGGGCCGTGAGAAGGAGATCGGCGCGGCCTTCAAGGCCCTGTCGAAGAAGATCATGCGCAAGCGCGTCCTCACGGACAAGATCCGCATGGACGGCCGCGGGCTGACCGACATCCGGTCGCTCGCCGCCGAGGTCGCCGTGATCCCGCGGGCGCACGGTTCCGCGCTGTTCGAGCGCGGTGAGACCCAGATCCTGGGCGTCACCACGCTGAACATGCTCCGCATGGAGCAGCAGATCGACTCGCTCTCCCCGGAGACCACGAAGCGGTACCTGCACCACTACAACTTCCCGCCGTTCTCCACCGGCGAGACCGGCCGTGTCGGTTCGCCGAAGCGGCGCGAGATCGGCCACGGCATGCTCGCCGAGCGCGCCCTGGTCCCGGTCCTGCCGAAGCGGGACGAGTTCCCGTACGCAATCCGCCAGGTCTCCGAGGCGCTGGGCTCCAACGGCTCCACCTCGATGGGCTCGGTCTGCGCCTCGACCATGGCGCTGCTGAACGCGGGTGTCCCGCTGAAGGCGCCGGTCGCCGGTATCGCGATGGGCCTCATCTCCGACGAGGTCGACGGCGAGACCCGCTACGTCGCGCTGACCGACATCCTCGGTGCCGAGGACGCCATGGGCGACATGGACTTCAAGGTCGCCGGTACCAAGGACATCATCACCGCGCTGCAGCTGGACACGAAGCTCGACGGCATCCCGTCGGAGGTCCTCGCGGCCGCGCTGAAGCAGGCGAAGGACGCTCGCCTCACCATCCTGGAGGTCATCGCCGAGGCGATCGACGGCCCGGACGAGATGAGCCCGTTCGCCCCGCGCGTCACCAGCGTGAAGATCCCGGTGGACAAGATCGGCGAGGTCATCGGCCCGAAGGGCAAGATGATCAACTCGATCACCGAGGAGACCGGCGCCGACATCTCCATCGAGGACGACGGCACGATCTACGTGGGCGCGGCCGACGGCCCGTCGGCGGAGGCGGCGATCGACAAGATCAACGCCATCGCCAACCCGCAGCTGCCCAAGGTCGGCGAGCGCTTCCTCGGCACCGTGGTGAAGACGGCCGCGTTCGGCGCGTTCGTCTCGCTGCTGCCGGGCAAGGACGGCCTGGTGCACATCTCGAAGCTGGGCAACGGCAAGCGGATCGCCAAGGTCGAGGACGTGGTCAACGTGGGCGACAAGCTCCGCGTCGAGATCGCCGACATCGACAACCGCGGCAAGATCAGCCTGATCGTGGTTCAGGAAGAGGACACAGCGGACTCGAAGGACGCCAAGGCCGCCGAAGGCGACAAGGCCGAGGCTCCGAAGGCCGACGCCCAGTAATCCTGGCTGGACCGATGTGAAACGTCCGGGAAGGGTCGTTCAGGACATTTTCGTCCTGAACGACCCTTTCCTGACATGTGAGTAAGGAATCCGTTGGCTCGTCAGGTTCCCGGGCACGAACAGCCCGTCGGCAGCACCCGCACACTGGAGTCCACTTCGGACGGTGCGGTGGTCAAGCGCAGTGTGCTGGCCGGTGGCCTCCGGGTCATCACCGAGCACGTTCCCGCCTCCCGTTCGGCGACCGTCGGGCTGTGGGTCGGGGTCGGATCGCGTGACGAGCCGTCGTCGGTCGAAGGCGCGGCGCACTACCTCGAACACCTGCTGTTCAAGGGCACCACGAACCGGGACGCCACCCAGATCGCCGAGGAGATCGACGCGGTCGGCGGGGAGTTCAACGCGTTCACCGCGAAGGAGCACACCTGCTACTACGCGCAGGTGCTCGACGAGGATCTGCCGCTGGCGATGGACCTCGTCACCGACGTCGTGTTCGAGGCGCTGTGCACGGACTCCGACGTCGAGACCGAGCGCAGTGTCGTGCTCGAAGAGATCTCGATGCGCGACGACGACCCCGAAGACCTGCTGCACGAGACGTTCGTCGGCGCGATCCTGGGGAACCACGCGCTGGGCCGCCCGGTGCTGGGCAGCGAGAAGTCCATCGTCGAGATGTCCGCTTCGGCGTTGCGCGGGTTCTACCGGCGCCGCTACACCCTGCCGCGGATGGTGCTCGCGGTCGCCGGGAACATCGACCACGCCCAGGTGCTTCGCTTGGTGCGCAAGGCTTTGGGGACCAAGCTGACCGGGACGGCGACGCCCGTGCCGCCGCGCGGCGGACGCGCGCGGATCGCGATGGTGCCCAAACTCGCGCTGCACACCGACGACACCGAGCAGGCGCATGTGATGCTCGGCCTGCGTTCGCTGTCACGGCACGACGACCGCCGGTTCGCGCAGTCGGTGCTCAACGCCGCGCTCGGCGGCGGGATGAGTTCGCGCCTGTTCCAGGAGGTCCGGGAGAAGCGCGGGCTGGCGTACCAGGTGTACTCGTCCGTCGCGAGCTACGCCGACACCGGGCACATGGCCGTGTACGCGGGCTGCCAGCCGGAGAAGCTCGGCGAGGTCGCCGGGGTGATCCGCGAGGTGCTTGAACTCGTCGGCAAGGACGGGCTGAGCGAAGCCGAGGTCGCGCGGGCGAAGGGGCAGTTGCGGGGCGGGCTTGTGCTCGGTCTCGAGGACACCTCGTCGCGGATGTCGCGGATCGGCAAGAACGAACTGAACTACGGCCGCTATCTCGGCGTCGACGACACGGTGGCGCGGATCGACGCCGTCACCACCGAAGAGGTCTGTGCGCTCGCTCGCACTCTGCTGCGTCGCCCTGGTGGCGTGTCGGCGGCGGCGGTGGTCGGGCCGTACGCTCACGCCGACGACCTTCCGGACGACCTGCACGAGGTGATCGCATCATGACCGCTGGAATTCGCGTCGGTGTGCTGGGCGCACGCGGCCGGATGGGCCAGGAGGTGGTCAACGCCGTCAACGGTGCCGACGACATGGAGCTCGTCGCCGCGCTCGACGCCGGTGACGACTTCTCGGCGCTCAAGCAGGCGCAGGTCGTCGTCGACTTCACCCATCCCGACGCGGTGATGGACAACCTGGAGTTTCTGACCGGCAACGGGATCCACGCCGTGGTCGGCACCACCGGGTTCAGCGGGGAACGGCTGGAGACGCTGCGTTCGTGGCTCGCGGCCGACCCGGCGCTCGGCGTGTTGATCGCGCCGAACTTCGCCCTCGGCGCGGTGCTGGCGATGCGGTTCGCCCAGCAGGCGGCGCGGTTCTACAACTCGGCCGAGGTCATCGAGCTGCACCACAACCGCAAGGCCGACGCGCCGTCCGGTACCGCCGCGCACACCGCGCGGCTGATCGGCGAGGCCCGAGCGGAAGCCGGTCTCGCGCCGGGCGAAGACGCGACGACGTCCGAAGTGGACGGTGCCCGCGGCGCGCTCGTCGACGACGTCCGCGTGCACTCGGTCCGGTTGCCCGGACTGGTGGCGCACGAAGAGATCCTGTTCGGCGGCGAGGGGGAGACCCTGACCATCCGGCACGATTCCCTGCACCGCACGTCGTTCATGCCGGGGGTGCTGCTCGGTGTGCGTTCGGTGCTCACCCGGCCCGGCCTCACGGTCGGTCTCGAGAACATCCTCGACCTGTGAGGGCCCGCAATTTCGCGCTGGTGATGACGGCGGCGCTCGCCGTCTACGTCGTCCTGCTGGCGGGACGGGGTATCGCGCTGGTGCGCACCGGGGAGACGGTGCCGGTGCTCTTCGGCGTCGGGGTCCTGCTGCTGCCGCTGCTCGGGATCTGGATCATCGTGACCACCTGGCGTTCCGGCGTCCAGATCCAGCGGCTTTCGCGGCGGCTGGACGAGGAAGGCGGCCTGCCCGACGTCTCCGATCTGCCCCGGCGGCCTTCGGGCCGGGTGGATCGCGACGCCGCCGACGCCTGGTTCGACGAGCGCCGCGCCGAAGTCGAGGCGGACCAGGAGAACTGGCGCGTCTGGTACCGGCTGGCGTACGCGTACGAGATCGCCGGCGACCGGAAACGCGCCCGCGCCACGATGCGGCGCGCCGTCGAACTCGAAGCCGCTTCTCGCATTTAGTCCTCTGAATGCGGAGGCTCGATCCCTAGAACGGGCAGGCATTCGCGGACGGCGACCAGTTCGATGTCGTCCCGGCGCCGCCAGTGTTCACGGGTCAGCAGCCATTGCTTGATCCGGGCGGGATCACCGCGTCGCGTGTCCCAGGTGACGCCGTTCGGCTCGTAACCCAGGGCTTGGGAGACGCGGTTCGAGGCGTGGTTGTCGAAGAAGGCGTCGCTGGACGACTCACGGGCTCCGATCCCCTCGAAGGCCAGCTGCAGCACGGCCTGCCGCATCTCCTTGCCGAGGCCGCGGCCACGCAGGTCCGGGTCGAGCCAGGAGAACGTGGTGACCGTGCCGAACGTGGCGAAGTCGATGCCGATCAGATCCTGCATGCCCACCGGCTCGCCGTCGACGACCACGACGAAGTACAGCCGCCACTGGCTTTCGCTCACCTGACCCCGGCCCCGCCAGATCCCGCGTAGCCAGCGCCATTCGCGCTCCGGACCGTCTTCGTAGAGCGAGGCCGGATCGTCGAAGGGCCACGGGGGTTCGGTGACCACGCCCTTGCGGACCGTCGGGATCAACCGCTCCAGGAGCTCGTCCGTCGCCCCCAGCAACGACAACCGGGGTGTGTGCACCTGCACGTTCAACGGCGGATACGCGGACGAAGTCGACATGGGCGGAAACCCTAGGGCGCGGCCGCCATGGCGCGCATCACAATATCGGTGCTCAGTAGTGGAACCAGCCCGCGAACAGGGCGGGGGAGGCGGCCAGCACGCTGAACCGCAGCCAGCGGCCCAGGAAACCGGTGGCCAGGAACGTCGCCAGCGGCATCCGCACCAGGCCCGCGAGGACGCTCGTGGCCATGTACGGCGGCAGGCCGACGACCGAGCTCACCCCGTACGTGCCCGCCATCCAATGCGGATGCCGATGGCACCGTTCGCGCAACGCGTCGAGCCGGGCGCGCACCTTCTTGGTGCGCGCCCGCCATCTTTCCCGGCGCGCGCTGGGCGGGCGCACCCGGTGCAGGCGGTCGTGCAGCGGTTTCGGAAGTTTGATCGTGCCCTTCGCGGCGAGGTAGTAGAGCGTCTTCCCGCCCACCTGACCGGCCGCGACGATGGCGCCGAGCAGCAACCACGGCACCGTCGGCTGGCTCGCGCACAAGCCGATGAGGAACATCTCGATGCTGACGACGGGGAGGATCGCGGAACCGAAGGCGACGCCGAACGACAGCAGCAACCAGCCCACCATCGTTGCCTCCCCGTTATCTTCGTTCTCTCCAAGCTATCAGCTGAAAACCAGGACGCACTGGGGCCAGCCCCCGTTCCCGGCTTCCGGGCCGCACCAGAAGATCACCTGTTCGTCGGCTCGCGGCCACCTGCCGCTGCCATGCTGGATCCGTGGCCGACGTGCACGACGCGGTCCGCGGCAAGGGTTTCGCGGATCGCTTCGCCGACTTCTGCGCGGCCGTGGTGCGGCGCCTCCCCTTCGGGCTTTCCCGGCTGGTGGCGCCGAGTTTCCTCGGTTTCGCGCTCATCAACGGGTTCACCTTCGGGGTCGACCTGATCCTCCTGACCCTGCTCCGGAGCTGGCTCGGCCTGCCGGTGTGGCTCGCGATCACGCTCGCGTACGCGACCGCGTTCGGGTTGAGCTTCGTGCTGAACCGCAGCATGAACTTCCGCTCGCACGCGCCCGTCGGCAGACAGGCGGTGCTGTACGTCATCGCGATCGTCGTCAACTACGTGGCGTTCCTGCTCGGCGTCGGCGCCGGGCTGGCCGCGCTGGGCGTCGACTACCGCCTCTCCCGGCTCATCGCCGGGGCGTGCGAAGGCGTCTTCATGTACACGGTGATGCGCTGGGTCGTGTTCGCGAAGTCAGGGAGCGAGCTCGAGGTCGAGGCCACCGGTGAGGCGGACTTCGCGCACGTTCGTGCTCCCGGTGTCGAGGATGCGGACGGTTCCGTCGGGTGACCAGCCCGCGCGGCGGAAGAAGCCCAGTGACGCGTGATCGGTCTGGGCGACCCAGCTGATCCCGCGCGTAGCGCCGTCCTCGCGCAGCCAGGCGGACGCGTTCGCCAGCAGCCGTCCCGCGTGTCCGCGCCGTCCCCAGCGCGGCTCGACCAGCAGCGAGGCGATGAGCGCCGTCGTCGAAGCGTCGTCGGGCAGCGAACCGCCGGCGGTGGCGACCTCGCTCGCCGGAGCGCGGCCGGCGACGCAGAAGCCGACGGTGAACTCGCCTTCGGTGGCGAGGAAGACGCGCGTGCCCGGGTACTCAATCGTTTCGGCCCAGGTCTTTTCGAGTTCCTCGATGTCGAGCCCGGCGACAGCCGCTTCGCCGAGCAACTCCGTGTAGGCGCTTCGCCAGGTGTCGCGTTGGATGCGCGCGATTTCGGGGGCGTCGGACACGACTGCTGGGCGGACTTCGGCGGCGGCCATGCTGCGCAGATTAGCGGTGCGGCCGAAAACTGTCGGTGGTGGATGGCACCATTCCGACGATGAGCACTACGACCATCAGCGGGCCGGTCGCACGCCGGATCGCGCTGGCCGCGCAGGGGTTCGCCGAGGCACGTCCAGGCGGGGCGGTGACAAGGCGGCATCTGCAGCGCGTGCTGTCGCGAATCCAGTTGCTGCAGCTGGATTCGGTGAACGTCGCGGTCCGCGCGCACTACATGCCACTGTTCTCCCGGCTCGGCGCGTACGAGCCCTCGCTGGTGGACGACGCGGCGTGGACGCATTCCGCGCGCAGGCCCCGGATGCTGGTCGAAACCTGGGCGCACGAGGCGAGTCTGCTGCCGATCGCGGACTGGCCGCTCCTGCGGTCCGGGGCGAAACGCATGGGCTGGTGGACGAACTACGCCCGGGTGCTGGAGCAGACGCCTCGGCTGGTGGACGACATCCTCACCGTGGTCAAGGAGCACGGACCGATCGGCGCGGGCGGTATCGAGCGGGCGCTGGAGGGTAACGGGAGCGGTGCGAAACCCGGCTCGTGGTGGGAGCGATCCGAGGTCAAGAAGGCCTGCGAGTGGCTCTTCGGCATGGGACAGCTGACCACCGGCACGCGCCGGTCGTTCGAGCGGCTGTACGACCTGACCGAACGCGTCGTCCCGCCGGAGATCCTGGCGCTGACCGTGAGCCCGGAGGAAGGCGCCCGCGAACTGATCACGCGCGCGGCCGTCGCGCTGGGCATCGGCACCGAACCGGATCTGCGGGACTACTACCGGCTCGGCCCCGACGTCAGCAAGCGGGCGGTGGCCGAACTGGTCGAGGAGGGTGTGCTGGAACCGGTGATCGTCGACGGCTGGCCCGCCCCGGCGTACCGGCACGTCGCGGCGAAGGTGCCTCGCCGCGTCACCGGCCGGGCCCTGCTGTCGCCGTTCGACCCGCTGATCTGGGAACGCGCCCGCACCGAGCGCATCTTCGACTTCTTCTACCGCATCGAGATCTACGTGCCCGAGCCGAAGCGGATCTACGGGTACTACGTGTTCCCGTTCCTGCTCGACGGCGAACTCGTCGGCCGGGTCGACCTCAAATGCGATCGGGCCGCCGGGGTGCTTCGCGTTCAGAGCGCCTTCTCCGAGCCCGGCGTGGATGTCGCTCGGGTCGCGAGCGAGCTGGCGGGCGAGTTGCGGCTGATGGCGGACTGGCAGGGGTTGGACGGGGTCGTGGTGGGGGAGCGGGGCGATCTCGCTCCCGTGCTGTCGCGCCTGGTGCACTGAGGGCCGCTGAGTACGTGAAGGCCTCCTTCCCTCGGCTCAGCCGAGGGAAGGAGGCCTTCACGCGCTGCTAATGCCTGTGGTCCCTATATGGCGATTGCCGAAGTCCGTGAAGGCCTCCTTGAGGGACTCTGGGTCCCTCAAGGAGGCCTTCACGGACTGGATCTGGGTACGAAGGCGCCCTGCGCCACGGGCACTGGGGTCAGCCATCCGCCCGGCCGGCGAGGTTGCGAAAGCCACTTTCGCAACCTTCAACGTTGCGAAGGTGGCTTTCGCAACACACCCGCCGGGGGTCTCTCGGCCCCCCGGTCCTGGCAGAGCTCGGAAATGAGCGAGGGACCTTTGCTCCCACCCCCGTGGAAAAGTGAGAGCAAAGGTCCCTCGATCCCCCCCTGCGGCCCGCGGCTCAGCTCGCCGCGCTGGTCACCACCGCGTCGCCGGTACCGGTGCGCGCCCGCACCTTCAGCGAGACCTCCGCGGGCGCGGTCTCCGCGACCTCAAGCTCGCTCGACACCGAGCCGGTCGTCGACGAAAGATCGATCTCCGCCTGAACGCCGCCGCGGATGCCGACGCGGACCTCACCCGATCCGGTGGTCAGCTCCAGCGTCCCGGAGGCGGCGTCCGCCACCGAGAGGGAGCCGCTGCCGGTGCGCGCCAAGACCTCACCCGCGACTTCGCCGAGCCAGACGTCGCCCGTGCCGGTCGCGAGCGTGGCCGAACCGCTCACCGAGGCGGCCTCGACAGAGCCGCTGCCGGTGCGCAGCTGGAGACCGGACAGGGTCGGCCCGAGTTTGATGTCGCCGGTGCCGGTGCGGACGATCGCGGAGCCGTCGGCCCGTTCGAGGCCGACCTTGCCTGCGCCGGTGAGGAGGTCGGCCCGCCCGGCGGAGCCGGTGACCGTGACATCGGCCGCCCCGGCCCGCACCTCCAGATGCGAACCGGCGGGCGCCCGGACGGTCACGGCGAGCGGGACGTTCTTCAGCTGCCAGGCCTTGGGCGCCTGGACGACCAGCCGGTTGCCGACCTTCTCGATCCGCGTCTGCGCCACGGCATCCCCCACCGAGCCGGCGGGTGAGCCGCCGAGCTGGTCGCCGAAGCGCTCCCCGACCCAGCTGAGCAGGCTCGTCATCCCGTCCACCCACGGCTGCTGTTCGCCGCCGTCCCGGCGGACCTCGGCGCGGACGCCGCTCTCTCCGGTCAGTTCGATGGTCACCCGGCCGATGCCCACGCTCACGTCGATCTCGATCGGGCCTTCGGCCTCGAAGTCCTCGACGCGCACGGTCTCTTCACCGGCGGGAATGCTTTCCTCGGTCATTTCCGTCCCCCTCAGCCCTGGACCCAGCCGTGCAGGTGCGAACCCGCACCGCCGCCCGGCTTCTGCTTGTAGTGCCAGTGCTCGCTTCCGCTCTTGCCCAGCGCCCCCTGGACGGCCTGCGAGACGAACGTGTTCAGCGAAACGCCCTGAGCGGCGGCCGCGGCTTCGGCCTGGCCCTTGACCTGCTCGAACAGGCGCAGCGTGATGCGGGTGATGTCGCCCGTGTCCACCTTCGGCGCGCGCGGGGCTTCCCGCGGCGCCTCCTGGCGGGGCGCGGACTGCTCGGTGCCCTCGCCCGAACCGGAGCCGGTGACGACGACGCGCACGTCGCGGCCGTCGAGCCGGACGTCGACGACGTGCCCCGGAAGCGCCGAAGTCACTTCGGCGGCCAGGTCGGCGAGGGCGTTCATGATGGTCAGGCGGGCGGCGGGCTCCAGCGCCGACGACAGCAACGCGGCAGCGCGCCGCGTCTGCTCGTCGCCGGCCGAAGCCGTGTTCGCGAGGTCCTCGCGAAGGCTTGTGATGTACGGCGTCAGATCCATGACACCACTATGGCGTCACTTTTGATGTCAGTCAAGGAGGCTCTGACGTCACCGTGATGTCGCCCCGGCGTCAAAGACGGGTTGCGGTTACGCTGCCCGGAGTCGTGGAGCAGGGGTCGTAAAGGAGTGCGAACGTGGCCGAGACCGTGTCACCCAAGGTTCAACTGATCGCGAAGACGGAGTTCTTCCCGCCGTCGGACGTACCGTGGTCGACCGATGCCGACGGTGGTGAGGCGCTGGCCGAATTCGCGGGCCGGGCCTGCTACCAGTCCTGGAAGAAGCCGAACCCGAAGACGGCCACCAACGCCGGCTACCTCGAGCACATCATCGACGTCGGTCACCTGTCGGTGCTGGAGCACGGATCCGTCAGCTTCTACATCACCGGGATCTCCCGTTCGCTGACGCACGAGCTGATCCGCCACCGGCACTTCTCCTACTCGCAGCTCTCGCAGCGCTACGTGCCGGAGCGCGACGCCGCCTTCGTCGAGCCCGACGTCATCGCGCAGGACCCGGAACTGCACGCCAAGTTCCTCGCCGCCTCGCAGGCCGCCGTCGACGCCTACACCGAACTGCTCGCCGGCCTGGAGGAGAAGTTCGCCGACGTGCCGAGCGCGACCCTGCGCCGCAAGCAGGCCCGCCAGGCCGCCCGCGCCGTGCTGCCCAACGCGACCGAGACCCGCATCGTGGTCACCGGCAACTACCGGGCCTGGCGGCACTTCATCGCGATGCGCGCCACCGAGCACGCCGACGTCGAGATCCGCGCCCTGGCCATCGAGTGCCTGCGCGAGCTGCAGAAGGCGTCGAGCAACGTGTTCGCGGACTTCACCATCTCCGCGCTGCCCGACGGCACCGAGGTCGCGTCCAGCCCGAAGGTTCTCGAGGGCTGATGCGACGCCTCGCGATCGACGTCCGGCCCGGCGAGTACACGGTCGCCCGCCTCGCCCCGGACGCGCCGGTTCCGGCGAACCTGCTCGACCCCGGCGAGCCCGTGCTGATCTCGATCACGCGCACGCCGGAGGAGCTGTCGGTGATCTGCCCGGCCGGTCTCGCGCCGGCCGGGGCCACCGTCGAGGACGGCTGGCGGCTGCTGTCGGTGCGCGGGCCGCTGGCCTTCACGCTGACCGGCATCATCGCCGCGCTGTCCAGCGAGCTGGCCGCCGCCGGGGTGGCGCTGTTCTCGATGTCCACCTTCGACACCGACCACGTGCTGGTCCGGGCTCCCGAGTTGGAACGCGCGGTGAAGGCGCTCCGGGAAGCCGGGCACGAGGTCACGGTCTGATCGAGGAGCTCGGCGAAGGAACCTTTCGGCGCGCGAACGGGTCCGAGTCAGCATCCTGCGCGAACCGAAGGAGCACCGAACCTTGACCGACGAACAGACCCGTCCGTACGGGCCGCCCCAGCAGACACAGCAGGCCACCGGCGCGCGGATCGTCGCCGGCCGATACGCCCTGCTGGGCGAGCTCGGCCGCGGCGGGATGGGTATCGTCTGGCGCGCGCAGGACCAGGTGATCGGCCGTCAGGTGGCGATCAAGGAGCTGAAGTTCCCGAACGCGCCCGAGGACGCCTCGGTGCTGTCGGAGCGGATGCTGCGCGAGGTCCGCTCCGGCGGGCGCCTCAACGACCCGGCCGTCGTCACCGTGTACGACGTCGTCACCGAGAACGGCGCCACCTACATCGTGATGGAGCTGGTCGAGGCGCCGACGCTGGCCGACCTGGTCCGCGACCGCGGGCCGCTGCCCGCCCAGCAGGTCGCGCTGGTGGGGGAGCGGGTGCTGTCCGCGCTGCGCGCCGCGCACGCCGCCGGGATCGTGCACCGCGACGTCAAACCCGCGAACATCATGGTCGCGCCGGACGGCCGGGTGAAGCTCACCGACTTCGGTATCGCGCACGCCGCCGACGACCCGCGCCTGACCACCAGCGGCATGATCGTCGGCTCGCCCGCGTTCATGGCGCCGGAACGGGTCGAGGGCCGGGACGCGATGCCCGAGTCCGACCTCTGGTCGCTGGGCACGACGCTGTTCTTCGCCGCGGAGGGCATCGTCGCGTTCGAACGGTCGACCACCGCCGCGACCCTGCACGCGATCATGACCGAGGCCCCGTACCTGACCAGGATCCAGGGCCCGCTGGCCGCCGCGGTCCTCGGCCTGCTGGTCACCAAACCCGAGGCGCGGATGTCGTACGACCAGGTGCGCGGCCTGCTCGCGGCCGCGCAGGGCGTGCAGGCCCAGCCGACGCCGCCTTCGGGCGGCACGGCGATGATGCCGCAGCACGGTCAGCCGATGACCCGGCTCGCCCCGGCCCCGGCGAAGCGCGACCTGCGCCCGCTGTGGCTGAGCCTGGCCGCGGTCGCCGTGATCGGTGCGCTGGTCGGCGGGATCTTCCTCGGCCGCTGGACGGCCGCGCCGGAGGGGACCAACCAGGCCCAGCCCACCTTGACCTACGGCATCAATGGGCAGGTCAAGCTCGGGTCCTCCGGTGACTGCTACAACGTGCCGCTCAAAGAGGGCGTCAACCTGAACGACGGCATCAGCTGCGGCAAAGACCACCTGCTGGAGGTCTTCGCCAAGGGCAGCCTGCTCGACGTCGAGTCCTATTCGGACGACGACGCCCAGGTCGCGGCATATCCCGGCGCGGACGCGGTCAACCGGATCGCCGAGTCGCTGTGCTCGGCGACCTTCAACTCGAACGTCGTGCCCGGGGCACAGCGGGCCTCGCTGACCTGGCGGGCCGTCGTGCCGACCGAAGCCGAATGGAACCGGCCGCCCAACGAGGACGACCGGACCTATTCGCGCGGGTTCCTCTGCCTGCTCGCCAAGACCGACGGCAGCCAGATACCTGCGCAGATCACGACCAAGGTCAAATAGCTCACGCCAGAGTTTGCGTCGAGTTCGCCTTCGTCGCGGAAAATCTCCCGCATTCGGCGGGAACGACCACGTCGGCAAGGGTTCGGCGCCGGCAGGAGGTACCTTCTCAGCATGTCCACTCCACCTACCGCAGCGCCGGGAAGACCGTTCGGGCGCGTGCTCACCGCGATGGCCACCCCCTTCGACGCCGACGGCGCGCTGGACCTGAAGCGGGCGCAGGAGCTGGCCGAACACCTCGTGGAACTGGGCAACGACGGTCTCGTCGTGAACGGCACGACCGGGGAGAGCCCCACCACGACCGACGCCGAGAAGACCGAACTGGTCCGCGCCGTCGTCGAAGCCGTCGGTGACCGCGCGACGATCGTCGCCGGGGCCGGCACGAACAACACCGCGCACAGCATCGAGCAGGCGAAGCAGGCCGAAGCCGCGGGCGCGCACGGCATCCTCGTCGTCACCCCGTACTACTCGCGGCCCAGCCAGGCCGGGCTCTACGCGCACTTCACCACGGTCGCCGACGCGACCGAACTGCCGGTGATGCTCTACGACATCCCGCCGCGCTCGATCGTCCCCATCGAGGTCGACACGCTGCTGCGGCTGGCCGAGCACCCGCGCATCCTCGCGGTCAAGGACGCCAAGGGCGACCTGATCGCCGGCTCCGAGGTCATCGCGAACACCCAGCTCGCCTACTACTCCGGTGACGACGGCCTCAACCTCCCATGGGTCTCCGTCGGCGGCACCGGCGTGGTCAGCGTGATCGGGCACGTCGTGGCGGGCCGTATCCGCGGCATGATGGACGCCTACGAGTCCGGCGACACCTCCACCGCGCGCACCAACCACCGCGGCATGCTGCCGGTCCTGCGGGCGATGTCCCGGGTCGGCGGGGTCGCGTTCTCGAAGGCGGCCCTGCGGCTGCGCGGCTTCGACATCGGTGACCCGCGGCTGCCCATCGTGGCCGCGAACGACGAGCAACTCCAGGCGATTTCCGCGGATCTCGCCCAGGGAGGCGTGCCGCTCGGGGAAAGCGCCGCCAGTGACTGGCATGGTGCACGAGTGGCACAAGCAGATTCAGCGGCGGCCTACACGGCGCCGACCTCACATACCAGCGTAGGGACCATGCCTCGGTGAGTTCATTGCCAACCGGACCCGGACCGACCACCCCACCGCCCGCGCTGCCCGAAGGCGCCTTGCGCGTGGTCGCGCTCGGCGGCATCGGCGAAGTCGGCCGCAACATGACCGTCTTCGAGTTCGGCGGCCGTCTGCTGATCGTCGACTGCGGGGTGCTCTTCCCCGAAGACGACCAGCCCGGCGTCGACCTGATCCTGCCCGACTTCCGCGCGATCGAAGACCGCCTCGAGGACATCGACGGCCTCGTCCTCACCCACGGGCACGAGGACCACATCGGCGCCGTCCCGTTCCTGCTGCGGCTGGTCCCGGACCTGAAGATCTACGGCTCGCGGTTCACGAACGCGCTGCTCGCGGCCAAGGCCAAGGAGCACCGGCAGCGGCCGAACCTGATCGAGGTCCGCGAGGGCGAGCGACGCAAGGTCGGCGACTTCGACCTCGAGTTCTTCGCGGTCAACCACTCGATCCCGGACGCGCTCGCGGTGGCCATCCGCACGCCCGCGGGGGTCGTGCTGCACACCGGTGACATCAAGCTCGACCAGCTCCCGCTCGACGGCAGGCTGACCGACCTCGCCGGGTTCTCCCGGCTCGGCGACGAGGGCGTGGACCTGTTCTGCGTCGACTCGACCAACGCCGAGGTGCCCGGATTCGTCATGCCGGAACGCGACATCGGCCCGGTGCTCGACGACGTCGTCCGCAAGGTCGGCCAGCGCGTCATCGTCGCCTGCTTCGCGAGCCACGTGCACCGCGTCCAGCAGGTGCTCGACGCCGCCGTCCGGCATGGCCGCCGGGTCGCCTTCGTCGGCCGGTCGATGGTCCGGAACATGGGGATCGCCGCCGACCTCGGGCTGCTGAACGTGCCTGACGGCTTGCTGGTCAACCTCGACCAGGCGGGCGACCTGCCCGAGAGCAAGGTGCTGTTCGTGTCGACCGGTTCGCAGGGCGAGCCGCTGTCGGCGCTGTCGCGGATGGCGCGCGGCGAGCACCGGCAGATCTCGATCCGCGCCGGCGACACCGTCGTGCTGGCCAGCTCGATGATCCCGGGCAACGAGACCGCCGTCTTCGGCGTCGTCAACGGCCTCACCCGGCTCGGCGCGAACGTCGTGCACCAGGGCAACGCCAAGGTGCACGTGTCCGGGCACGCGTCGGCGGGCGAACTGCTGTACCTGTACAACGCGGTGCGCCCCAGCAACGTCATGCCGGTACACGGCGAATGGAAGCACCTGCGCGCCAACGGTGAACTGGCCGTGCGCACCGGTGTCGCGCCGGAGAACGTGGTCATCGCCGAGGACGGCGTCGTGGTCGACCTCGTCGACGGCAAGGCCACGCGGACCGGACGGGTCGAGGTCGGGCACGTGTACGTCGACGGCCTCTCGGTCGGCGACGTCGGCGAGTCGACGTTGTCGGACAGGCTCGTGCTCGGCGAAGGCGGCTTCATCGCCATCACCGTCGCCGTCGACACCAGCACCGGCCGCGCGGTGACCCGCCCGACGGTGTCCGGACGCGGGTTCTCCGACGACCCGAAGGCGCTCGACGCCGTGCTCCCGATGGTGGAGATGGAACTCGCCAGGACCGAGGCCGAGGGCATCACCGACACGCACCGCATCGCGCAGGCCGTGCGCCGCGTCGTCGGCCGCTGGGTCGCCGACACCTACCGGCGCCGTCCGATGATCGTGCCGACGGTGATCCCGGTCTAGGTGGACTGGACCGGGCACCCCTTGTAGTACATGAAGGACCCCTTCCTTGCGCCAGGCGCAAGGAAGGGGTCCTTCATGTACTTGGCAAGGTGTGAGGGTCGAGTTTCCTCGGCTGAGCCGAGGGAAGGGGCCTTCACGCGCCGCCGTTGTGACTGCTGGGGCCGGTGGGGTTGCTGGGGCTGCGGTGACGATCGTGTAGTCCGTGAAGGCCTCCTTGAGGGACCCAGAGTCCCTCAAGGAGGCCTTCACGGACCTGCGACCAAGGCCGACGCCAGCAGCAGGGCGAAGGCGACCGTGATCGCCTGGCCGAAGAGGGCGTTGCGGGCTTTGCGCTGTTCCGCGCGGGTGGGCCGGTTCATCACGAATTCCCCCGATTTCGAGTGCTTTCCTTACCGGGCAAGTGTTCCGCGATCGGCGTCGGGGCACCTCCCGCCTCGGTGGGGTTTTTCTACGTCGAAAGTCGCGGCCTTCCCCTAGGGGTGCTCGCGGCGTACCCTCGGACGCTCCTCGAGCCCCATGCCGGGAGACCGCGCTGGTGGCCGTGTACTCACCCGACGCCCCGGCGCTCGACTACCCGTTCGTCGAAATCGCGGGGGCGACCCCGCACCAAGGCAAGGCCGTCGCGGACCTGAAACGCACCCTGCTCTACGGCGCCGCGACGGGCCCGCGGTCCGACCTGCGTGCCCCCGGCGGGCAAGCGTTGCGGCTCACCGAAACCGGTCGACGCGTCGAGGCACAGGGACAGCGCAGCGCCGAGATCCCGGCCGCCGAGAAGGTCGCCAAGGTGCTCAGCCAATGGGCCGGGGTCAACGCGAGCGCCCGGGTCCAGGTGTTGATCGACGTGTCCGGTTCGATGAGCGCGCCGGTCCCGGGCACCGGCAAGTCCCGCCTGCGAATCACGCTGGAGGCCGCGGAGAACGCCTTGCACCTGTTCAAATCCACGTCACAGGTCCGTTTTCTGGCGTTCGCGACCAAAGTGGACGGTGACCGGGACCACCGGGAGATCTTGCCGATGGCGCCGGTCGGTGAGCAGCTGGCTGCCGTCGATCGGTTGCGCGCCGTCCATGCCGTGCCGGACGGGCAGACCGGGCTCTACGACAGCGTCCTCGACGTCTACCGGCTGGCGCACGAGGAATGGGAGCGGGGGAAGCTGAACCTCGTCATCGTGATGACCGACGGCCGCGACACCGATCCCGGCGGTATCAGCCGCGAGAACCTGGTGGCGGAGCTGGGAAAGCTGAGCGACCGGACCGCCCGGTGCCGTTGATCGCCATCGGGATCGGGCCGGAGGCCGACGAGACCGAACTCCGTCAGCTCGTCGCGCCCGCCGGCGGCCAGGCTTTCCTCAGCCGTGATCCCGCGAAGATCGGAGAGGTGTTTTACGGCGCTCTCGGCCGGATCGCCGGCGCTGGATGAAATAGACGCCGAGGATCACCGCCAGGCTGATCAGGCTCAGGTACAGCTGGGCCCGCGTGTCCGCGTCCACGAACAGCATCGACGCGACCACGGCCAGCGTCCCGGCGAGCGTGAGCCGGCTCAGCCACGGGTAGCCCCACATGCGCAGCTTCAGCCGTTCCGGCGCTTCGGCCTCCAGACGGCGCCGCATCCGGAGCTGCGAGCCGGCGATGATCGCGTAGACGAACAACGCGACCGCACCGGCGGAGTTGATGATGAAGTAGAAGATCTTGTCCGGGGACACGAAGTTCATCGCCACGGCCACGTAACCGACCGAAGTGGACACCAGGATCGCCTTCCACGGCACGCCGCGCCGGTTCGTGTCCGCGATCCACTTCGGCGCCCAGCCGTTGCCGCGCAACGCGAACAGCATGCGGGAAGCGGTGTACAGCCCCGAATTCAGCACCGAAAGCACGGCCGTCAGCACCACCGCGCTGACCACCGTCTCGGCGGCGGGGATGCCGAACCGGCCGAACGCGGCGGCGAACGGGCTCGTCGTGGTCGGGATGTCACGCCAGCCGGTGATCATCACCAGCAGTGTCACGGAGCCGACGTAGAACACGATGACCCGCCAGACGATCGACGAGGTCGCCTTGCGCACGGCCGTTTCGGGCTCCCGCGACTCGGCGGCGGCGATGGTGACGATCTCCGCGCCGAAGTAGGAGAAGATCACGATCACCACCCCGTGCACCACCGAGAACGGGCCGTTGGCCAGGAAACCGTCCTGCGCGATGTTGCCGACCGAGAACGATCCGCCGGGCCAGGCCCCGAGCACGAACAGGATGCCCACCACGAGGAACACCACGATCGTGGCGATCTTGACCGACGCGAGCCAGAACTCCGTCTCCCCGAAGGAACGGGCCGAAGCGAGGTTGGTCGCGGTCAGCAGGAGCATCAAGACGAGCGAGAAGATCCATTGCGGTACAACGGGAATCCACGTCTGGAGGATCTTCGCCCCGGCGACCGCCTCGAACGCGACCACGCCGACCCAGAAGTACCAGTACAGCCAGCCGACGGTGAAACCCGCCCAGCCGCCGAGCGAGGTCCGCGCGTATTCCATGAAGGAACCCTGCGACGGCGCGGCCGTCGCCATCTCGCCCAGCATCCGCATCACCAGCACGACGATCAGGCCGCCGATGGCGTAGGACAGGACGGCGGCCGGGCCGACGGTGTGGATCACCGCGCCGCTGCCGATGAACAGGCTCGCGCCGATGATGCCGCCGAGCGCGATCATCCGGACGTGGCGTTGCCGCAGGTCCGGGCGCAGCCCCGCCCGTTCGGTGGTGGTTTCTGCGCCCATTCGCGGTGACCTCCTCGTCTCCAGCGGCGGTGGATCGCGGGATTGTCGCACCGCGCGGCCGGGAGGAAAAGTGTTTGCGCAACCCCCGGTGAACAGGCCGATGTGGACTCTGCCAACCTAGGCACTTCCACCGCGCGTTCCGAGGAGCTCTTCGATGCCGCACGCCGTCCTCCGGTTCCTGCCCGTCGTCGCCCTGGCCGCCGTCGCGCTCGCGGGCTGCTCGGACGAGGCACCCCAGTCGCAGACGGCGCCTCCCGGATCGTCACCGGTGGCGCAGCAGGCCGCCGTTCCGTTTAACGACGCCGACGTCGCGTTCGCGCGGCAAGCCCTCGCGCACCACCAGCAGGGCGTGGATCTGGCTTCCCTGGCCGAAACCCGGGCGACGAACGAGCAGCTGAAAGCGCTCGCGAAGCGGGTCATCGACACGCACGAACCGGAGATCGCGCGGCTGTCCGGGCTCATCGAGGCGTGGGGTCAGCCCGCGCCGGACGACCCGAACCTCGAGCACATCCAGCGCGACGGGTACCTCAGCCCCGGTGACATGGCGGCACTGGCCGGACTGTCCGGAAAGGACTTCGACCGCCAGTTCGCCGCACGGTTGCTGCGCCAGCGCGAAGCCGGCGTCCGCATCGCCGACGCCGAAACCCAGCACGGCCGCAACCCCGACGCCCGCGATCTCGCCGCGACGACTTCACGTTCGCAGCAGCAGGAGATCAGCGACCTACGGGGCCTCCAGCAGGGTTGAGTCCGTCTGGACCACGTTCGAATTCAGCTGGACGATGTACGCGCCGGTCAGCAGCACCACCGCGCCGGCGGCTTGAACCCAGGTGAGTGCCTCGCCCAGCAGCAGCCAGGCCGCGGTGGCGGCGATCAACGGCTCCACCAGTCCGACGACGCTCGCCACCGACGCTGGGAGATGCCGCAGCGCCGCCATGCCCGTCGCGTAGGCGAGGACGGTCGCGATCAGCACCAGCGCGATCAGCAACGACCACACCGGCGGTTCCCACGGCCCGAACGCCGCCGGGGTGTCGAGGACACCCCATGGGATCGTCCACGGCGGGGCGACCGCGCACACCAGGACCGCACCGATCGTCATCCCCCAGGTGACCATGCCGAGCGGATCGCGGTTCGCGACGCCCCGCTCGCCCAGGAGGAAGTAGCCCGCCGAACAGACGGCCGCGCCCAGCCCGGCGAGCAACCCGAGGACGTCCAGGCTGAGCCCCTCCCAGACCTGCGCGACCAGCATGAGGCCCGTCATCGCCAGCGCGATCCCCGCCCACATCACCCTCGGCAGCCGCACCCGGCGCACGAACCGCACCCACAGCGCGATCAGCACCGGGGAGGTGAACTCGAGCAGGATCGCGATCCCGACCGGGATCCGGCCCGCCGCCAGGAAGTACATGAGCTGGACGCCCGCGACACCGAGCGAGCCGTACGCGAGCAGCAGCGGCCACTCGTTCTTCGTGACTTTGAGGAGCCTCGGCCGGAAGACGGCGACCAGCGCGAGCAGCACGATCGCCGACAGCCCGATGCGGATCGCCGCGACCTGCTCCGGCGACAACCCGGCCTGCATCGCCGGTTTGCCCAGCACACCCGAGGTTCCGAAGAAGACTGCGGCCAGCAGGATCAGCGTGATGCCCCGGCCGCGCCGCGCGACGTGCGGGGCGGGGGCGGCGGCGAGTTCGGCGGTCACGGCCGGAGGGTAGAGGCCGGGTGACCGCGGGTCGACCCGTTTTCCCAGCGGGTGGGCGGGGGCGAGACGGTTGTCCGTGAAGGCCTCCTTGAGGGACCCAGAGTCCCTCAAGGAGGCCTTCACGGACTCGATGATCGCCACGTGTGCCCCACAGGCACCTGCGGTCACAGCGGCCGCGCGTGAAGGGGGCCTTCACGTCAGAAAGAGGTGCCGCCGTCGGTCCAGTCGGTCTGGGCGAAGTCCTCGTCGTCGACGGGAGCGCGACGCGGTTTGCGGACCGGCTCCGGTTCCGGGGGAGCGGCGACCGGCTGCTCGGGTTCGGTGGCTTCGGTGGCTTCGGAGGCCTGGGGTTCGGGCGTGCCGTTCGGCCAGACACAGGGGGAGGTCGCCCCGAGGTAGAACTTGCCGAGGTCGTTCGCCTTGATCGACATGTCGAAGGCATCGCCGGTGTTGCGTGCGAAGACATACTGATCCGTCGGCCGGGCGTCGGTCAGGATCTTGAAGGCGTGCGATTCCCACCACTGCGTGATCGCGGCGAAATGCTCGGCGAACCGTGCGGAGTCCAGGCCGACAATCTCGTAGGTCGCGGAGATCTCGAAGCGGCCCAGTGGACCTTTGTCGGTCGGGTCCGTGCATTCCGAACGGTTCCGCGTGAACGGCTTCAATTCGGCGCCGGCGGGCAACGCCGACAGCGCGCCATGGATGTACTGCTCGACCTTGTCGCGAGCCTGCTGTTCGGTGATCGTCGATTCCATGTCGTCCCCACCTCCAGGGGAACAGGCCGCCAAGAACATCAGCGAGGCGAGGATGAATATGCGGGCCCGGTTCACGTCGTCGGTTTCCCGGCGATGATCTGGCCGAGATTGTTCAGCGACGGGTTGTTGTCTTCCCAGTATTCGCTGTGCGCCTCCGTGCTGTACCCGCCCCACCCGTCCGTGCCCGGCGCCGAGGTGAACACCTGCCCGCCGAAATCCGCGTCGGTCGGATCCTGGCCGAGGATCGGGTCGTAGCCGGCGATCTCGACGTTCGCCAGGTTGATCATGTCGTGTTCGGCCACCGTCGCGTGCACGTGTTTGCCGATCTCGTCCTGATTCACCCCGTCGAGACGCAGTTCGCTCACGCCGTGTGCGCCGACGCCGGGGCTCGCCACGAAGACGAGTTCGTCCGCGGCGAGGCCATCGTCGCCGGCCGCGTGCCCGACGACGGTGGTGCCGTAGCTGTGCCCCAGCACCGTGTTGTGCGAGGGCGGTCCTTGGTGTGTTTCCCGCAGCCCGTCTTGGAACTGCGCGAGGGCCGCCTTGCCGCCGTCGGCGTACTCGGCGCTCGCGGCGTCGGTGATCTCGTTCGGTGCGTCGTAGCCCAGCCAGGTGATCACGGCGGTCGAGGGGGAGCCCGAGGTGGTCGCCGCGGCCCACATCTTGTCCGCCCGGTTGAGATCGCCGCCGATTTTCGACAACTCCGAGCCCGTCCCGGGCACGTAGGTCGCCACGTTCATCGCGGTGTCGGGATTCCCCGCGGAAACGATCGCCTTCCCGTCGCCGCCGGTGTCCAGTCCCAGCAGGAACGCCTGCGGTTCGGACTGGTCCAGCCGCTGTTGGATGGCTTCCAGGCCCTTGACCTTGGGGTCGCCTTGAAGGCGTGCGATCTCGCTGGCGAGGACGGCGCGGTTGGCGGCGTCGCGGTCGGCCGCCGGGATGCCGTCGAGATTGCCGACGAGGCCCGGATTTCCTTGCAGCAGAGCGACTTTCGCCGTATCCGACAGGCTCGCCCACCAAGCCTTGTTGTCGCCGGGGGTGCCGTTCTCCGGCGGGCTGATGATCGACAAACCGCTCTGCGCGGCTCCGGCGTCCGCCGCCTGGGCGAGCGTGCCGCCTTGATCCGTGATCTCGCCATGAAGCGCACGCCGCAGGATCTCGGCGAAATCGGCGTCGACGTCGGCCGCGCGGCGCAAGCCCTGTTCGACCCTGTCGGCCAGTTCCGCCCTGACGCGAGCCTGGTCGGGCTGCGGAACGCCGACAGAAATCTCGCCGCCGGGGCCGATGGCCAGGCCGTTCCGGTGGGCCAGCTCGTCGGTCTCCCGTACGAACGCGACGATCCGGTCCAGCGCGATCTGTACTTCGTGAGCGCCTCGCCGGACCGCGGACGCCTCGGCGACGAGCCGCTCCAGGGTCGAGGTCAGCGACGCGCCCCGCGTCGACGCGGCGGTGGCCGCGTCACCGGTCCAGCCCGTGAAGCGGGCCATGGCTTCGACGTCGTCGTTCGCGGCGATGATCTTGGTGCAGCCGTCGTTGAGCGCGTCGGCGACGCGGCCGATCGCGGCCGGATCCCACCGGCGCACGTCTCCCCAGGTGAGCATCAGACGGGAAGTTCCTGCGACGCAGCCAATTCGTTCGAGCGGTAGCTGGCGGCCGCCGCGTCGAGTCGTGCGGAGTAGTCCGCGGTGTTCTCGGCCCAGCCGGGCACCGCGCGGCCCCAGGCGTCCGCGAGCAGGCGGGCCGCTTCACCGGATACGCCACCCGGCAAACCCGCCGCGACGTCGGCGAGCGTGGCCGCGAGGTTCACCTTCCCGACGTCGTCCGAAGCCCGTTTCGCCGCGCTCGACGCCGCGCCGATCGCCTCCAAGGCCACCTCGTACCCACCGGCCATCGCGCTTCCTCCCCGTAGCGTGACGCTGTGTGACCACTCTACGACGCGGGAGGCGGACTCGCGGTTCCCTTCACCCGTCCTTGAAAAGACCGTCGGCGACGTAACCCGAAACGGTGGCGAGGCGCCGCCCTTGCAGACGGAGGGTGTCCAGGGCGAGATCGTCGGGTTCGGCGGACTTGCGCGAGACGAACGAGCCGCCGTACGGATTGCCCGATTCGAGCAGCCGTGGATCGGTGTAGCCGAGGGGCAGGACGATGGCGCCCCAGTGATAGAAGATGTTGTTGGTCGCGAGCACGGTCGACTCGAGGCCGCCGTGCGCGGTGGACGCGGTGGTGAACGATGTCGCGACCTTGTTCACCAGCCTTCCCTTGGCCCACAGGCCACCGGTACTGTCCAAATAGGACTTCAGCTGGGCGGCGGGGCCGCCGAACCGGGTCGGGCTCCCGGCCGCGAACCCGTCGGCCCACTCCAGGTCTTCCAGCGTCGCCGTCTCGTGGTGTGGCCCCGCGTCCACCCACGCCTGCCAGCGCGGATTGCTCGCGACCGCACCGGGCGGGGCGGTTTCGGGAACCGTGCGGACGCGGACGTCGGCTTCGGCCTCGCGGGCGCCGTCGGCCAGCGCCGACGCCAGTTTCGCGGTGTTGCCGGTCGCGCTGTAGTAGACGACGAGGATGCGGGTGCTCACGTCCGCCGACCTTAGGCGAGCGTGCGCACCTGTCTCAGGATCTGGACTCAGTACTTCTTCCAGGGGCTGACGGTGTCGGTCGGCCGCGTCGGGTCGTGGAAACGCGGCTTGTCCAGTTCGTCGCGGCGCAGCGGGACGAGACCGTCGGTGATCGCCTGCATGATCTTGGCGTGCGCGCGGACCCCGGCGCCCGGCCGCTCCGGCTCGACCTCCGACAGATCCACCGGCTCACCGAAGTGCACCTTGAACCGCGGCCGCCGCATGGGAGCGCTCAGCCCGGACTTCGCGAGCGGCACCAGGTCGGCGGGGCCGTTGACGGTCTCCGTGCCCCAGTACACGGCTTCGTGCGCGCCCCACTGGCTGATCGGGATCACCGGCACCCCGGCGGCCAGCGCGAGCCGCGCCGCGCCGGTCTTGCCCCGCTCAGGCCACAGGCCGGGGTCGTGGCTGATCCGGCCCTCGGGGTAGACGATCAGCGGGTCGCGGGTGGTCCGCAGCGCTTCGGTGGCTTCGGCGAACTGGCCGATGGCTGTCGACGCCTGTTTGCGGTCGACCCGCAGATGGCCGCTGACCCGCAGCGCGGGGCCGATGACCGGCGCGTCGAGGATGCCGCCCGCCAGCATGAACCGCGGGTTGATGCCGATCCGTTTGCAGGCCGCCATCAGCACGAACGCGTCGAACACGCCGATGTGGTTGGCCGTCATGAGCAAGGGCCTGCGGCGCAGTTCGGCCGAAACACCGCCGGTCACGGTGAGTTTGCCGACGAAGTTGACCAGCCCCCGGTCGATGTTCAGCATCGTGCGCCAGATGGCCGGGGCGCGGCGAGCCGAATTCTCATCCTGATGCAGCGCGAACATGGGGCAGAGCATGTCATGAACCGCTTTTCACCCGGATGGCCGCTCAAGCTGTGACCTGAGACGAATGTTCCAGGTGTGCTCCGAGTGGCAGCCGGGGCTGGAGGGCCGAGGCGGTTACCGTGGAGGCATGGCTAGCGGGTCGACGACCAGGAAGCGGAGTACGGCGCGAAGCGGCGGCAGCAAGGGGCCGGCGCGAAAGCCGCGTACCCCGGCGAAGCCCAGGTCAACGGCTGCGAGGAAGCCCACTCCACGGCGTCCGGCACTGCGGAAGAAATCGTCCGGCACGTTCGCCAAGGGCGTGCGCGGCACCTGGAATCTGCTCGCGAAGGGGCTCGGCACCCTGGCGCGGACGGTCGGCCGCGGCCGTGAACTCGAACCGGAACACCGCCGGGACGGTCTCGCGCTGGGGCTGATCGCGCTGGCACTGGTGATCGCGTTCGGCGTCTGGTGGCGGGCCGCGGGCCCGATCGGCGGCTGGGTGGAGGTCGGCACGCGCTCGCTGCTGGGTGCCGGAGCCGTGACGCTTCCGCTGGTGCTCACCGTCGTCGCCGTCGCGCTGATGCGGTCGGAACCGATGCCGGAGGCCCGGCCACGGATGGTCATCGGCACCCTGCTGGTGGTCCTGGCGGTGCTCGGCCTGCTGCACATCTTCACCGCGCTGCCCGAGACCAACGACGGCCGGATGTACGCCGGCGGCGTGATCGGCGCGTTCTCCGGCGGCCTGCTGACCATGGGCGTCACCACCTGGGTCGCCGTGCCGCTGCTGGTGCTGGCGCTGTTGTTCGGCACGCTCGTGTTCACGGGGACCCCGGTCCGGGAGATCCCGCACCGCCTGCGGAACTGGGGTCTCGACCCCGAAGAGATCGAAGAGGCCGAGGCCGAGCGCAAGGCCATCCACGACGAACGCGACGCCGTCACCGAGGCCGATCCGAAGTCGGCCCGCCTGCGGAAGCCGTCGCGCCGTCGCCAGGCTTCGGCCGACCACGAGGGCGAACAGCTCGACATCGAGGCCGCGCTGGCCGAAACGCCGACGCCGCTGCGCCCGCCGAAGCCCACTCCCAAGCCTGTCGAGGAGAAGAAGCCGAAGAAGGCCGAGCCTCCGCTGGCGGTCACGAGGACCGTCGAAGGCGACTACAAGCTCCCGCCGCCGGATCTGCTGAAGCTCGGCGACGCGCCGAAGTCCCGCAGCAAGGCCAACGACGCCATGATCGAGGCGATCACCGGCGTGCTGGAGCAGTTCAACGTCGACGCGCAGGTCACCGGGTTCACGCGGGGCCCGACGGTCACCCGGTACGAGGTCGAACTCGGCCCCGGCGTGAAGGTCGAGAAGATCACCGCGCTGACCAAGAACATCGCCTACGCGGTGGCGACCGACAACGTCCGGCTGCTGGCGCCGATCCCCGGCAAGTCCGCGGTCGGCATCGAGGTGCCGAACTCCGACCGCGAGATGGTGCGCCTCGGCGACGTGCTGCGCGCGCCGTCGACGGTCAAGGACAACCACCCGATGGTCATCGGGCTCGGCAAGGACATCGAGGGCCATTTCGTCACCGCGAACCTGACGAAGATGCCGCACCTGCTGGTGGCGGGGTCCACCGGTTCCGGTAAGTCGAGCTTCGTGAACTCGATGCTGGTGTCGCTGCTCGCGCGGTCGACGCCGGACGAATGCCGGATGATCCTGATCGACCCGAAGATGGTCGAGCTGACCCCGTACGAGGGCATCCCGCATCTGATCACGCCCATCATCACCCAGCCGAAGAAGGCCGCCGCGGCGCTGGCCTGGCTGGTGGAGGAGATGGAGCAGCGCTATCAGGACATGCAGGTCAACAAGGTCCGGCACATCGACGACTACAACAAGAAGGTGCGCTCGGGCGAGATCACCGCGCCGCCCGGCAGTGAGCGCGTCTATCAGCCGTACCCGTACATCATGGCGATCGTCGACGAGCTCGCCGACCTGATGATGACCGCCCCGCGCGACGTCGAGGACGCGATCGTCCGGATCACCCAGAAGGCGCGTGCGGCCGGTATCCACCTGGTGCTGGCGACCCAGCGCCCGTCGGTCGACGTCGTGACCGGGCTGATCAAGACGAACGTGCCGTCGCGGCTGGCGTTCGCGACCTCGTCGCTCACCGACTCGCGGGTCATCCTCGACCAGCCGGGCGCGGAGAAGCTCATCGGTATGGGTGACGCGCTGTACCTGCCGATGGGTGCCGGGAAACCGGTCCGCATCCAGGGCGCCTTCGTCGGCGACGAAGAGATCTCCGCGGTGGTGAACTTCGCCAAGGAGCAGGCGCAGCCGGACTATCAGGACGGCGTCACCGCGGCGAAGGCCGGCGAGAAGAAGGAAATCGACTCCGACATCGGCGACGACCTCGACGTCCTGCTGCAGGCCGCCGAGCTGATCGTCACCTCGCAGTTCGGCTCGACGTCGATGCTGCAGCGGAAACTGCGGGTCGGCTTCGCCAAGGCGGGACGCCTGATGGACCTGCTGGAAAGCCGCGGCGTCGTCGGCCCTTCGGAGGGCTCGAAGGCGCGGGACGTGCTGATCAAGCCGGAGGAACTGGAGTCGGTGCTGTTCATGATCCGCGGTGGCGGGGACGGAGGAGGCGGCGACGTCTCCGACGACTGAGTCGGCCCTGGAGGATGCTTCAGGCCATTCTGTGCGGTTTACTGGCGCAGAATAGCCTGAAACTTTGCCAGGGAGATGGTCAGAGTGCTCCGAAGCTTTCGGTTGGGCAACCATCGCTCGTTCCGTGACGAGCAGGAGTTGCTCCTGATGCCCGCGATGCCAGGGGATGACCGCCCGGTGGTTCCGGTGGCGGCCATCTACGGGGCGAACGCCTCTGGCAAGTCGAACCTGCTCGACGGGCTCGCGCTCATGCAGGCGGCAGTGCTCGCGACAGGGTCTCTTGGGATAGGCAGGCGCACGTTCTTCCGGCTCGACGAAGACGGAGCCGTACGGCCATCGACCTTCGTCATCGAACTGGTCACCGAAGGGGTTCGCTACACGTACGGCTTCAGCGTCGACGACGAGGGATTTCGTGAGGAGTGGCTGTACTCCTATCCGGAGAAGCGTCGGCGTGTGCTGTTCGAGCGGAGCGGAGGTGTTTTCAGATTCGGATCCGCGTCGTCTGAGCTGAAGGCCAAATTCGCCGCCCTGGAGGAGCTGATCCGGGGTGATGTGCTCCTGCTGGATTTCTGTTCGCGACTTGAACTAGGCCCCCTCATGCCCGTGTACAGGTGGTTCCAGCAGGGATTGCGCATCAGGCTCCACGAGGACCGATGGTCCTTGCGGCAGGTAGAGGGCAGGGTCGGGGAGTTCCTTTTCAAGGATGAGCGCAATGGCAGTCGGCTGCTGTCGCTGTTGTCGGCCGCGGACGTGGGAATCACGGATGTCGCCGCAGAGCTGATCGACGAGCACGAGGGGAGCAGGGTCCACGGATACGCGACTTTGCGAGGCGCGGAGAAGCCGGCTCGCATCCGGCGACGTTGGCGACTGATGTTTCAGCACGGCGATGCCGGTGCCCCGTTCGAGCTGAATGACGAGTCAGTGGGAACGCGAAACTGGCTTGAGCTCATTCCTTCCGTTCTGGACGTCCTCGACGGAGGTCAGGTGCTTCTGGTCGACGAGATCGACTCAAGCCTGCACCCGATGTTGACCGCGAAGCTCGTCGGTCTGTTCCAGTCCGAGGCGACCAATCCCCACGGCGCCCAGCTCATCTTCACCACGCACGACACCAGCCTTTTGGGAACGATGCTCGGCGACCACGTGCTGGACCGGGACCAAGTCTGGTTCGTCGACAAGAACGCCGAGGGCGCCAGCGAGCTCTACCCACTCACGGACTTCAAGCCGCGCAAGGATCAGAACACCGAGCGCCGCTATCTCGCGGGTGGCTACGGGGCTGTTCCGGTGCTGGGTGACTTCGCCGAGGCGGTGTTGGGTAGATGACCCGCCGGGAGAACAGTGGCCGGAGACTATCGGCGTTCCGGGAGGAGCGAACGTCGATCCTGGTCGTCTGCGGTGCCGAGGCCACGGAGCCCGCGTACTTCGAAGGGCTCAAGCATGCGCGTCGCAACCCAGCCATCACGATCAAGATCAAAGCGAAGCGCGGCGACCCAGAAGCCGTGGTCAAGTACGCCGCGGGGATGCGTGATCGTGCCGAAGGAACGCACGACGAGGTGTGGTGCGTGGTCGATGTCGACGAGTTCGACCTCGACAGGGCGGCGGCGACCGCTCGCAGGCTCCGGATCGACCTCGCGATCTCGAATCCCTGTTTCGAGTTCTGGTTGCTGCTGCATTTCGAGGCGTGTTCGGCGCCGTTGACCTGCTACGGCGACGTGGCGAAACGACTGGTCAAGCACGTGCCGGGATTCAGCAAGTCGGCGTTGCGGTTCGCGGACTACGAGAGCGGGGTCGGATCCGCGGTCCTGCGCGCGAAGAACCACGACGTCGAGCTGGGGCTCGAGCACGGCCGCAACCCGTCCACCGGCGTCTGGGCACTGGTCGAAAAGATCACCTGAGACCCGGTGCAACGGACCGGAGCCTCCGCTACGTCCAGAGCACGTGGACCCCAAGAAGCTGCTCGTCGTCCTCTGCGCCCTGGTCGGCCTCGCGTGCGGAGCCGGTAGCTCCGCCGCGCGTGAAGAACCCGCCGCGAGCAGGCCCCCGGTGGTCCAGCAGGCGCCGGTACAGAAGCCTGTTCAAGGCGCAGTCGAGCTGGGGGAGACCGTCGACCTCAAGGCCGGTGAAACGACCGAGGTCGCGTCGAAGGACGTCAGCATCCGCTTCGCTCGCCTGGTGTCCGATTCCCGCTGCGCAGAGGGAATGGTCTGCGTCTGGGAAGGGGAGGCCGTGATCGAGCTGACCCTGGCCGAACCGGGACGCGGCGAGCGGACGACGGCGGCCCTCGCCTCCACCGGACGAGGTGGCAGTCAGTCCGTCGAGTTCGCCGCCTGCCGGGTGGACCTGGTCGCCGTGAGTTCGGGGGGCGACCAGGTCACCCTGCAGGTGTCCAAGGCCTAGCGAGGGGTGCGGCCACGGTGGCGTGTTGCGAAAGCCACTTTCGCAACCTTCAACGTTGCGAAAGTGGCTTTCGCAACGTGCCGGTGCGCGGGCGGCGGTTTCGCGCGTCTGGATGGACGGCTCGCGGGTGGAGCTCGCGAGCAGCCTCACTGAAGCGCGTTCCCCCAGCCGTCGAGGTACGCGACTTCCGACAGCGGCACGCGCGAAGCGGGCTTGAAGTCCGGCACCGTCGTGTAGGCGACCGGCAGCAGCCCGACCTGCGTGACCTCGGCGGGGATGCCGAGGATTTCGGCCGCCTCCGCCTCGTGGGTCAGGTGGTACGTCGTGAGTGTCGAGCCGAGGCCGCGTGACCGCAGCGCCAGCTGGAAGTTCCACACCGCCGGGAAGATCCCGCCGTAGAAGGCGGCGTCGGCCGCGTTGTCACCGCTGGGCCTGCCGGTCAGGCACGGGATGACGAACACGGGCACCCGGTCGACCACGTCGATCAGATGCTGCCCCGACGCGAACGCCCGCGCCACCGAGGGCTCGGTGATCGCTTCGCCCAGCGCTGCCGCGTTCGCCTCCAGGTAAGCCTTCCCGACGCGCCGGAACAGCTCGGACAGCCGGTCCTTCACTCCCTGATCCCGCACCACGAGCCATCGCCACGCCTGCTGGTTGCCCGGCGTGGGCGCCTGCAGCGCGAGCCGCAGGCACTCTTCGAGCACCTCGGGTTCCACCGGCCGGTCCAGGTCGAGCTTGCGGCGCACCGCGCGCGTCGTGCTGAGCAGGTGGTCGGTGACCGAGGTGTCCATGAGCCGCCTTTCAGAGATGTTCCGCGAGGAAGCGGTCGATCAGCTCGCTGATCGGTTCGAGGTCCTCCTCCAGCGCGAAATGCCCGGTGTCGAAGAGGTGAACCTCCGCCGAGGGAACATCATTCCGGAACGCTTCGGCGCCCGCAGGGACGAAGAACGGGTCGTTGCGGCCCCACACGGCGAGTACGGGTGGTTGGGCCTCGCGCAGCCACGCCTGGAACCGCGGGTACGCGGGCGGGTTGTTCCGGTAGTCCCAGAACAGGTCCAGCATCGCCTCCGTCCGGCCGGGCAGGCCGAGGAAGTACTGGTCCAACAGGTAGTTCGCGGGATCGATGGTCTCCGGATCGCGGGCGCCGGTGTACTGGAACCGGATCTGTGCCGGTTCGAGGATCTCCTCGAATCCGCGCCGCGCCTCGGTTTCGTCGGTCAGGGAAGGGAAGTCCGGCATCGCCGGGCCGAGCCCTTCGACGTAGGCGTTGCCGTTCTGCGTGATGAGCGCCGTCACCTGGGACGGGCGCGAGACGGCCAGCCGCAGGCCGGTCGGGGCGCCGAAATCGAAGACGTAGAGCGCGTAGCGGCGCAGTTCCAGCGCATCCACGAAGCCGCCGATCACCTCCGCGAGCCGGTCGAAGGTGAACGTGAAGCCCTCGGGTGTGACGGTCTGCCCGAAGCCGGGCAGGTCCGGCGCGATGAGCCGCCACCGGCCGGCGAGACGGCGCATCAGCCGTACGAACTGGTGCGAGGACGTCGGGAAGCCGTGCAGCAGGAGCAACACGGGTGCTTCGGGGTCGCCTGCTTCGCGATAGAAGACCTCGACGTCGCCGAGTTCGACCGAACGGTGCCGGATGGTCGCCATGAACACTCCCTAATGGTTAAAACTGCCTTGAACCATTAGTACCTGATAGTGTCAAGGCATGCTCGATCTCGACTCGCTTCCCGGTGACGATCTCGCGGTGAACCTCGCCGACACCATGATGCTCGCCGTCTCCCCGCCGATCGACCTGCTCGACGACGGTCACGCGAAGTTCTGGGCGACTCAGGCTTTGCCCGAAGGTGCCCGGGCGCCTTCGGCCGAGCAGACGAGGCGCCTGCGTTCAGCGGTGCGTGAACTGCTGGAGGCGACCGTGTCCGCACGGGAGCCGGAGGTGTGGGCGGTCGAGCGGGTCAACGCCGCCGCGGCCGCCGTGCCCACCAGCCCGCGGCTGACGGCCGAGGGTGCCAAGACGTCCTGGCACGGCGAGGACGGCGGCGAGATCGCGCTCGCGGCCGTCGCGGTCGCGGCGATCGACCTCGTGTCCGGGCCGCGTGCCACTCAGCTGCGGCGATGCGGCGCGCACGACTGCTCGATGCTGTTCGTGGCGGCCAACAGCAGGCGGGTCTGGTGCACGCCGTCGCTGTGCGGCAACCGCGTCCGGGTCGCCCGCCACGCGAAGAAGAGCTAAAGCTCCAGCAGCATCCGGCTGTTGCCCAAGGTATTGGGCTTCACGTACGGCAGGTCCAGGAACTCCGCGACACCCGGATCGGCCGAGCGCCGCATCTCCTCGTAGACCTCCTGGGTCACCGGAGTGCCGTCGATCTCGACGAACCCGTGACCGGCGAAGAAGTGGGTCTCGAAGGTCAGCACGAACAGCCGTTTCAGCCCGATCTCGCGGGCGAAGCCGATCAGCTGCGCGACCAGTGCGTGCCCGATGCCACGCCCACGGGAGTCCTTGTCGACGGCGATGGTGCGCAGTTCGGCGATGTCCTCCCACAGCACGTGCAGCGCACCGCAGCCGAGCACGTCGTCGCCGTCTTCGACCACCCAGAACTCCTGGACGCTCTCGTAGAGGGTGACGAGTTCCTTCTCCAGCAGCACCGTCCCGGCGTCGGAGTCGACCAGCGCCTTGATCTTGCGGACGTCCGCGATCCGCGCCCGGCGGACGGTGGGGCGGCGGTGCGGGAGGGGGTCTGAGGGCACGTCCACCATTAAGCCATCCCCGGCGCCCCGGCCGGTCGAGGGCTCGCCCGAGCGAGCGATGGCCGACCCCGCGAGCAGGCCAGCTACCCTAAGGCACGTGCCTTCTCCCACCACTGATCCTGTCGCCACCCGTCGCGTGTCCTTGTTGACCCTCGGTTGCGCCCGCAACGAGGTCGATTCCGAGGAACTCGCCGGACGGCTGGCGGCGGGTGGCTGGGAGCTCGCCGCCGAGCCCGAGGACTCCGACGTCGTGGTCGTCAACACCTGCGGCTTCGTCGAGTCCGCCAAGAAGGACTCGGTCGACACCCTGCTCGCGGCGTCCGACACCGGCAAGAAGGTCGTCGCGGTCGGCTGCATGGCCGAGCGCTACGGCAACGAGCTGGCCGAGAGCCTGCCCGAGGCCGACGCGGTCCTGGGTTTCGACCACTACGCCGACCTCGCGGAGCGTCTCGACGACGTCGTGGCCGGCCGCAAGGTCGAGTCCCACACCCCGTCCGACCGCCGCAAGCTGCTGCCGATCAGCCCGGTCCAGCGTCCGACGGCCGCCGAGTCGGTCGAGGTGCCGGGGCACGCACAGCACGGCTGGGGTCCGCGCGTGCTGCGCACCAGGCTCGACACGTCGCCGGTGGCCGCGCTGAAGATCGCGTCCGGCTGTGACCGGCGCTGTTCGTTCTGCGCGATCCCGTCGTTCCGCGGGTCCTTCGTGTCCCGGCAGCCGGACGAGATCGTCGCCGAGGCGATGTGGCTCGCGGAGAACGGCGTCAAGGAGGTCTTCCTCGTCTCGGAGAACTCCACCTCCTACGGCAAGGACTTCGGCCGCGACGGCGCCCGTGCGCTGGAGCTGCTGGTGCCGCGCCTGGCCGCGGTGCCCGGGATCGAACGCGTCCGCGTCTCGTACCTGCAGCCCGCCGAGACCCGCCCGGGCCTGGTCAAGGCCATCGCGACCACGCCGGGTGTCGCCGACTACTTCGATCTGTCCTTCCAGCACTCCAGCGAGACCGTGTTGCGCCGCATGCGCCGCTTCGGGTCCACGGACTCCTTCCTCGCGCTGTGCGACCAGATCCGGGAGTACTCGCCCAACGCCGGCATCCGCACCAACGTCATCGTCGGCTTCCCCGGCGAGACCGAGGAGGACCTCGCCGAGCTGGAGCGCTTCCTGAACGGCGCGCGGCTGGACGCGGTCGGCGTCTTCGGGTACTCGGACGAGGATGGCACCGAGGCCGAGACCTTCGACGGCAAACTCGACGAGTCCGTGGTGGCCGAGCGGGTCGCCCGGATCTCCGCGCTGGTCGAGGAGCTGACCTCGCAGCGCGCCGAGGACCGGATCGGCGACTTCGTCGACGTCCTCATCGAGCAGGCCGAGGACGGCGAGGACCCGATCGGCCGCGCCGCGCACCAGGCCCCCGAGGTCGACGGCGAGTGTGTCCTGATCGAGACCGAAGACCTGCCCCCGCTGGCGGTGGGTGACTTCGTGCGCTGCGAGGTCGTCGACTCCGAGGGTGTCGACCTGATCGTGCGGCCCGCGCCGCCCGAGGCCGACCGGTGAATGCCGCCCCGAGCGACGCCGGGGCCGGTGAGGGGACGGGTGGTGAGCACGCCCGGGTCCCCGAGGCCACCCCGGTCCCGACGCTGAACCTGGCGAACCTGCTCACGATGTCGCGGCTGGTGCTGGTGCCGCTGTTCGTGCTGGCGCTGTTCACCGGCGACGGGGCGGACACCTTCTGGCGCGCGATCGCCACCGCGCTGTTCGCGATCGCGTCGTTCACCGACCAGGTCGACGGCTGGGTCGCGCGCAAGTACGGGCTGATCACCGACTTCGGCAAGATCGCCGACCCGATCGCGGACAAGGCGCTGATCGGCGCCGCGCTGATCGGGCTGAGCGTGCTCGGCGAACTGGGCTGGTGGGTCACCATCGTCATCGCGATCCGCGAGATCGGCGTGACGTTGCTGCGGTTCTGGGTGATCCGGCACGGCGTCATCCCGGCCAGCCGGGGCGGCAAGGCCAAGACGCTCGCCCAGATCGCGGCCATCACCGCGTACCTGCTGCCCCTGCCCGTGGCCGCGGAGCCGGTGCGCTGGGTGCTGATGGGGCTCGCGGTCGTGCTGACCGTCGTGACCGGGCTCGACTACGTCGTGCGCGCGGTGCGGCTGCGCGCCGCCGGAAAGCGTGCCGCGGGAGCATGAACGCTGAGACCTTGATCACTCACCTGATCGAGCGCGGGGAGACGGTGGCGACGGCCGAGTCGCTGACCGCCGGACTCGTCTGCGCGACGCTGACCGAGGTCCCCGGGTCGAGTGCCGCCGTCCGGGGCGGGCTGGTGGTCTACGCCACCGACCTCAAGGCGAAGCTGGCCGGAGTCGACGAAGACCTCCTCGCCGCACATGGCGCCGTTCATCCCGAGGTCGCGGCACAATTGGCCGCCGGCGCACGGGATCGGTGCGGCGCCACCTGGGGGCTCGGCCTGACCGGAGTCGCGGGCCCGGACGGGCAGGACGGCGTCGAGCCGGGCACCGTCCACGTCGGCCTCGCGGGCCCGGGGGTGCTCACCGTCCGCACGCTGGACTTGAGCGGTGATCGAGCCTCGGTCAGGGCCGGTGCGGTTTCGGGCGCGTTCGCCCTGCTGGGGGAACATCTCGCATGATCGCCGCGTTCGCCCTTGGCGTATTGCCGTGTCAACACCTGCGCCCGGGGCACCGCTCTGGGTAACGTAGGGGGTAGTCAGTCCTGGAAGGGAGGCGCGTGATGACCGTGCTGTTGCGCGAGGCGATCGGCGACCGGCTCCGACACGCCCGCACGAACCAGCGTCGAACGCTGCGGGACATCTCCCGCGCCGCCAGGGTGAGCCTCGGTTACCTCTCCGAGGTCGAGCGCGGGCAGAAGGAGGCGTCCAGCGAGCTGCTGGCGTCCATTTGCGAGGCCCTGGACCTTCCGCTGGGTGAACTCCTGCACAAGGTCGCGGCGGACGTCTCGGCGATCGACAACGTCGAGGTCGCCCCGGTGGACGAGAAGGTCGAAGCCGGCAAGCGGCGCGCTCCGGAGCGGGAAGGCGCCGAAGCGGGCCTCGAAGGCGGCCGCCTGGTGTCCGAGCTGATCGGCAACGACCTGGCCGATCTGCGGATCTCGCCACCGCCGCGGATGAGCCCCGCACTGCGGACCACCATCTCCGCACCGAAGATGGTCGCCGCCTAGCGACGCTGTGAGCGGAAAAGGCCCCAGGCAATCCGCCTGGGGCCTTTTTCCGTCAGTTGTCGAACGTGCCCGCCTGGTAGGAGCCGCCCTTGGTGTGGGTGATGACGAGCAGCCGGTTGGCGGCGTTGATCATCGCGACCAGGTAGATCAGCGCGGCGACCTGGTCGTCGTCGTAGTGCTTGCGCACCTGGGCCCAGGTCTCGTCGGAGACACCCTTGTGCGCGTCGACGATCCGGCTGCCTTCCTCCGCGAGCGCCAGCGCGGCCTGCTCGGCCTCGGTGAAGACCGTGGATTCGCGCCAGGCGGCGACCAGGTTGACGCGGACCGCGGGTTCGCCGGCGGCCGCCAGGTCCTTGGCGTGGGCGTCGACGCAGAAACCGCAGCCGTTGAGCTGGCTGGCCCGCAGCGACACCAGCTCCTGCGTGACCTTCGGCAGGGTGGAGCCCTTGATGGCCACACTGACTCCTGCGAAGCGCTTGCCGAGCTTGGCGCCGAGCTCGTTGCTGTTCAGATCGAAACGGGAATCCATGATCTCGCCCTCTTCGTGGTCGTGTGCTGAACCGGATGACCACCAGATGCCGGCGGCCTCGCCCCGCTGACAGCACCGGGACGTGACGTGCGCCACGGCGTCGACCTGTCAGAAACCGAGGGGACGCGGCGTCTGGTGGGGACACCGTCGCCGAGAACAGGAGCCATCCATGTCCGACACCGCCACGGAGGCGTTCGTCGCCCACCGGAACCTGCTGTTCACCGTCGCCTACGAGATGCTCGGCTCGGCCGCAGACGCCGAAGACGTCCTCCAGGAGACGTGGCTGCGCTGGTCCGGGGTCGACCTCGGCACCGTGGAGAACCTGCGGGCGTACCTGGTCCGCGTCACCACCAGGCAGGCGCTCGGCAGGCTGCGCACGCTCGGCCGTCGCAAGGAGTCCTACGTCGGTCCTTGGCTGCCCGAACCCCTGCTGACCAGCCCCGACGTCGCCGACGACGTCGAACTGGCCGACAGCGTCTCGATGGCCATGCTGCTGGTGCTCGAGACCCTCGCCCCGACCGAACGCGCGGTGTTCGTGCTGCGCGAGGTGTTCGACGTGCCCTACGGCGAGATCGCCGAAGCGGTCGGCAAGACCCCGGCCGCGGTCCACCAGATCGCCCACCGGGCGCGGGCGCACGTCGCCGCGCGGAGGCCGCGTGGTGCCGCGTCGCCCGGAGAGACCAAGGACGTGCTCGACGCGTTCCACCGCGCGGTCCGTACGGGTGACCTGCAAGGACTGCTCGACGTTCTCTCGCCGGACGTCGTCTTCCTCGGCGACGGCGGCGGAGTGGCACAGGCCCTGCTGGAGCCCGTGGTCGGAGCCGCGCTGGTCGCGCCGCTGCTGGCCGCGAGCCGACCGGTCCGCGATGAGGCGGCGACGATGAGGACCGCGCAGGTCAACGGCCATCCCGCGCTGATCTTCCGGCTCGGTGACGAGGTCGACACCGTCGTCGCGCTGCGGGTGGAGGACGGGCTCGTCACCGGCCTCTACGCCGTGCGCAACCCCGAAAAGTTGTCACGGATGGACCAGGAGACGGCTCTGCGCCGCTGACTCCGGCCGTTTTCACTCACGGTGAACCCGAAAGGTCGTGGACATCACAGTCAGGGGGATCCCTGAATTCCGTCGGGGTCGCCTGGAACGCGGGACGCCGACCTGACACGATGGAACTCAACGCCGGGGTCGGGACGTTGCAACATCACAGAGGGGACGCCCCACCTCGAGGTAACAGCCCGTGGGATGCGAGAAGGCAGGCGGAGGAGATGGCCAACCCGTTCGTGAAGTTCTGGAAGTACATGATGGCGGCGTTCTCGTCGAAGATCGACGAGCACGCCGACCCGAAGGTACAGATCCAGCAGGCCATCGAGGAGGCGCAGCGCAATCACCAGTCGCTGACCCAGCAGGCCGCCTCGGTGATCGGTAACCAGCGCCAGCTGGAGATGAAGCTGAACCGCCAGCTCGGCGACGTGGAGAAGCTGCAGGCTTCGACCCGCCAGGCGCTGGTGCTCGCCGACGAGGCGCGCGCCAAGGGCGACGAGCAGAAGGCGACCGAGTTCGAGAACGCCGCGGAGAGTTTCGCCGCGCAGCTCGTCACGGCCGAGCAGAGCATCGAGGACCTGAAGACCCTGCACGACCAGTCGCTCCAGGCTGCGGCGCAGGCGAAGAAGGCCGTCGAGCGCAACGCGACCATGCTGCAGCAGAAGCTGGCCGAGCGCACCAAGCTGCTCTCGCAGCTGGAGCAGGCGAAGATGCAGGAGCAGGTCTCCGCTTCGCTGAACCAGATGAGCGAGTTGGCGGCGCCGGGCAACACCCCGTCACTGGAAGACGTTCGCGACAAGATCGAGAAGCGCTACACCACCGCGCTGGGCTCGGCCGAACTCGCACAGAACTCCGTCCAGGGCCGGATGATGGAGGTCCAGGCCTCCACGACGCAGCTCGCGGGGCACTCGCGGCTGGAGCAGATCCGCGCGTCCATGAAGGGTGACTCCGTCGCTCAGGTGACCGACGGCAAGACCGCCGCCGCGGCGCCGAAGGCGTCGTCGGGCTCCGCGGACATCCAGCGTGAGATCCAGGCACGGGTTCAGGCCGAACAAGGCAAGAACCCCGCCTGACACACCACCTAGAGCCGGTCCCGCGCCCACGCGGGTGCGGGACCGGTCTCACCTGAAGACGGGGAGAGGCAATGGGCCAGGGCAGGCGCAAGGACTTCGGGGAGTTCACCGCCAAGCTTGAGAAGCACATCGAAAAGCTGCCCGACTACGCCCAGCGCGCGCAGGAGAAGCTGCAGCGCTACATCCCGCCGTCGGAGGAGGGTTCTTCGCGGCCCGCTCGGCCGGCGCCGCCCAGGCCGCGCCCGCAGATGCCCGCGATGCCCGCCATGCCGAAGATCTCCCAGCAGCTGACGACGATGGCCGCGGGCCAGATCCCGGTCGTCGCCGACGCGAAGGCCAAATGGGCGCGCTGGAACGAGCCCGCCGCCAAACTGGAGCGCCGCAAGCGCCGGACTTCGCGGGCGCTGACGTTCTGGATCCTCCTCACCTTCCTTTGTGGACTGTTCGCCGTCGTCGCGGGCACCGGCCTGTTGAAGGACGGCCAAGCCGACGTCCTCCAGGCCATCGCGGGCGGCGCGTTCGCCGTCATCTTCGGCACCTTCGGGGTCAAGTCGGGGCTGCGGCTGCGGGAGCTCAAGCGCACCGTGCTGCCCGCGGCGCCCGCCGCTCCGCCTCCGCTGCCTCCGGCGCGGTCCGTGGCGCGTGAGCCGATGGAGCGTCTCGTCGAGAGCGAGGCTTCGCTGGCGGAGCTGCTTCGCCAGCTTTCGCAGCCGACGTCGCTCGGCACCATGCCGGTCTCGGAGATCGCCGTGGCGGACGCCCGGACCACCGCGGCGGAAGCCGCGCAAGCGCTGCGCGGCCTGGCCGGCCGCATCCAGGCCATCGAACGCGGACGTGACGCGGCGCCCGAGCGGGAACGCGGCGCCCTCGACGCCGCCGTCAAGCAACTGCGCGAGCAGCTCGACGACGGCCTCGACGGCTACGGCGGTCTCGTCGCGGCCGCCGGGCACACCGTCGCCGCGAGCTCGGACGGCATGACGTCGTCCAAGGAGCAGCTGTCCGACGCGACCGACAAGCTCGCCGGCCTCGCGATGGCGCTGCGCGAACTCTCCTGAACCCGCGACACGTGTGATCAGACGGACGACACGCGTGATTGAACGGCGATCGCGGTGATGTCCGTCTGATCACGCGTGATCGCCCTACAATCACGAGTGTCGTCCGTCTGATCACATCGGGCACCGCGAGTCGGTAGCGTCTGAGCAGGCGCTTTCCTGGACCATCGTCTCATTCGTCGTCGCTAATACTCCATTGCGTAACGACTCGCTCACTGTGTGGTACCGAAACGCTCGCGTAACCCGGATCCGCTGGTGACGGCGCCTCGCGATGCCTAACGTTCCTTACATGCACGCAGTGCTCTTCCCAGCTCGGGCCTGAACCCAGCCCGCGTGAGCGGGCGTCCCAGGGTGGCGGACCGGACACAGTGGATCTCGCGCAGTGGTCTTTCTCGTCCCCACCGAGGAAAGGACGCCCAGTGACGACGCTCCCCCCGGAACCAGAACCGACCCCCGCCCCTCCTCCCAGTTCCTATCTGCGCGTCATAGCCGCCTACGACCGGATCGCCGAGGTCGACCGGCCCGACGTCTGGATCACCCTCCGCCCGGTGGAAGACGCCCTCGTGGACGCGAAGGCGGTGGACGAACGTCTTCGCGCGGGCGCGGACCTACCGCTCGCGGGAACGCTGGCGGCGGTCGCCGACGTCATCGACGTCGCCGGCCTTCCCACGGCGGGGGAGGACGTCCGCTGTGCCGGCGCCACCTCCGTGTCCAGGCTGACCGCGGCCGGGGCGGTCGTGATCGGCAAGACCAATTGCGACCGGTTCGGCAGCGACCTCGAGCACACGCACAGCCCGTACGGCGCCGTGAGCGCCGCGCTGAACACCGAGCGGGTCTCCGGGAGCGCGAGCAGCGGTGCGGCCGTCGCCGTCGCGCTCGGCCTCGTCGACCTGGCGGTCGGCACGGACACGGCCGGTGCTGGCCGGGTTCCCGCTTCCCTCAACGGGATCGTCGGGTTGAAACCGACGATGGGCCTCGTGCCGAAGACCGGCGCCCCGCCGTGCGGCGGGATCGCCCTCTTCGCCCGCAGCCTCACCTTGGGGCAGCGCGCGCTGGGACTGATGACCGGTCCCGACGGGATCGACCCGCTTACCCGCGACTGGCCCCCGGACGTCCGGCTGTCCGCGGGCGACCGGCCGCGGGTGGCGATCCCCGGCTCCGACACGCTCACCGCCCTGTCGCTGCAGTCCCGGTCCGCCTTCCTCGGCGCGGTTTCGGCGCTGCGGGCGTCCGGCGCGCGGGTGGAGACGGTGGAGGTCTCGGCGCTGCTGACGCTGGGCGGGTTGATCCACGACGACGGCTTCACCGCCGACAGGCTGCGTGTCGCCGAGGCGGGGATGCTCGCGCTCCGGATGCTGTCGGAGTACGACGCCCTCGTGCTCCCGACGGTCGCGGATCATCCCTCGGTCGCCGAGGCACTGTCCGATCCGGACGGTGTCGCGAAACGGCTGGAGCGGTTCACGGCGTTCGTCAACCTGCTCGACCTCGCCGCGGTCACGGTGCCGTCGTCGCCGTCGGATCTGGGACCGTACGGGGTTTCGGTGGTGGTGCGGCCGTTCGACGACCAGGTCGCCATCGACCTCGCCGCCGTGCTCACCGACGAACAGGCCGATTTCCCTTATCCCGCACCGGGTGCGAACCTCGTGGTGTTCGGCGCGCAGCTGCGCGGGCAGCCGTTGAACGGAAGCCTGGTCGCCGCGGGGGCCCGGTTCACCGGCCTGGTCCAGACCGGCGAGGGCTACCGGATGCTGTTGCTGCCCACCGATCCGCCCCAGCCGGGGGTGGTGCCGGTAAGCGCCACGGGCGAGCACACGATGCTTTCGGGTGAACGCTGGCGGCTCTCGCCCGCCGCGCTCGGTGCCTTCGCGGCCACGCTGCCCGCCCCGTTCGTCCTAGGCCGGATCCGGCTGGAGAACGGGGAGACGCCGCTGGCGGTCCTTTGCGACCAGGCCGCCGCGGCGACGGCGACGGAGCTGACGAGATACCAGTGCTGGCGCGCCTACCTGAGGTTCGTCAGTACGGCCGGGCCGCGAGACCTCGGGCGACCCGCTTGACCAGACCGGGACCGTGCAGGGCGAAACCGGTGTAGAGCTGGACGAGACCGGCGCCGGCGTCGAGCATCCGGGCGGCGGCGCCGGCGTCGAAGATCCCGCCGACGCCGATGATCGGCAGCTTGCCGCCGGTCTCGTCGTGCACGAACCGCACCACCTCGACCGAGCGCGCGGTGAGCGGGCGGCCGGACAACCCGCCCGCCTGCTCGCCGACGGCGGCCTCCGGCGGGGCGATCCCTTCGCGGGACAAGGTCGTGTTGGTCGCGATCAGCCCGGCGACACCGTGGCCGAGGCAGACCTCCAGCAGTTCCGCGAGCGCCTCGTCCGTGAGGTCGGGAGCGACCTTCACCAGCACCGGAGTCGGCGTCGCGTCGCCGGCGAGTTCGGCCGACGTCTTCCGCAGTTCGGCGAGCAGCTCGGCCAGCGCGGACTTGTCCTGCAGGGCCCGCAGTCCCGGCGTGTTCGGGGAACTGACGTTGATCGCGAAGTAGTCGGCGTACGGATACAGCGCCCGCAGCGAGAACCGGTAGTCCTCGACGGCTTCGTCGAGCGGGGTCACCTTGGACTTGCCGATGCTGACGCCGAGCGGCACGGGCGGTTTCCCGGTCGCGGCGAGGCGGGCGGCGAGCGCCTCCGCGCCTTCGTTGTTGAAGCCCATCCGATTGATCACCGCGTCGGTCTCGGCGAGGGTGAACAGCCGCGGTTTGCCGTTGCCCGGCTGCGGATGCCGGGTGACCGTGCCGACCTCGACGAAACCGAAGCCCAGCGCGGGCCAGGCGTGCAGGGCGCGGCCGTTCTTGTCCATCCCGGCGGCGAGGCCGACCCGGTTCGGGAAGCGGAGCCCGAGGAAGGTGAGCGGATCGTCCGTCCGGTAGACGCGGCCGAGGGCGGCGAGCGCGGGGGAGACCCGGCTCAGCCTGGCGAGCGTGCCGATGGTGCGTTCGTGCACGGTTTCGGGGTCGCTGCCGGAGACCCGGTAGAGCGCGGGGCGGACGATCTTGTCGAAGAGCACGGCCCCATCATGCCTGGTGGCGTGTAGGCCGTGTCCGGCAAGTCTGTCCGCGGTCTCCGCGCCCAGGTGGTTCCTGACGGCACGGGCGGATGCGGCCGAGTACGACCCGGTACGAGGCCGATCCGCCCGCACCGCCAGGAACCACCTGGATCACGAAGCCCATCGAACAGACTTGCCGGACGCGGCCTAGCGGCTCGCCTTCCACTCGTCTTCGAGCATCGCGAAGACGAGTTCGTCACACCACTCGCCCTTCACGATCTCGTTCTGCCGCAGATGGGCCTCCTTCTTCATGCCGAGGCGTTCCATCAGCGCGGCGGAGGCGGTGTTGCGGCCGTCACAGCGGCCGATGATCCGGTGCAGTCCGAGGTCTTCGAACCCGAGCCGCAGCACTTCGACGGCGGCCTCGGCGGCGAGCCCCTTCCCGTGGTGATCGGGGTGGAAGACGAAGCCGATCTCGCCCTGGCGATGCTCGCTGCTGAGGTATTCGAGGTTCAGATCGCCGATCAGCTGCCCGGTCTCGGTCAGTTCCGCGGCCACCGCGAGGAACTGGCCTTCCTTCGACAGGCTGGTGCTGTGCACCCGTTTGGCGAGCGCGGCGGCGGATTCGGCCCGGCTGCGCGGGCCCCAGTAGAGGTAGCGGGCGACGTCGGCGCGGGACTGGAAGGAGTTGAGTTCGTCGAGATCCGCCGGGGTGAAGGCCCGGAGGGTCAGGCGCTGGGTGATGATCGGGAAATCGGGCCTCAGCATGGTGTCAGGCTATCGGAGTCGGCGGGGTTCCCGGGGCGGAACCGCGGCGGACGGTCCTTCGGGGCGGCGGGCGGCACACCCGGAAACAGGGGTACCCCCGAGGCGGCTCCCGGACGCCGGAATCGGCGGCCGGGCCCGAGCCGGACCGGTGCTCGGGAACCTCGGGGGCCCGGTGACTGCCTGGTATTCGCTATCAGGCATCACGCGAAGCAGAGACGACGAGCCGAAGGTGGCTCCAACTTGCGTTGTATCGCTGCTCTGAAGTCCTACGCGTGGGGTCCGCTAGCGGACAGCCACCTCACGAGTCCTGTTGGAATACAACTTTGGACCACCTCCTCTCTCGTGTACCGCCAAACTATGCGAGGAGTTCGGGGTCCTGCAACAGGATTTCTTCGATCTCCGCCGTGAGGGCGGTCTTGTCCGCCGACGGCAGAAAAGCGGCTTCCACGGCATTCTTCGCGAACAGGGCGATTTCGGCCGCCGTCAGCTCGAGGGCTTCGGCCACCGCCACGTACTCGCCGTCGAGGGTGGCACCGAACATCGGCGGGTCGTCGGTGTTGAGCGTGACCGGCACGCCGTGATCGAGCAGCCGTCGCACGGGATGCGCCGCGATCGACGCGCACTGCCCGGTCGCTACGTTCGACGTGGGGCAGACCTCCAACGGGATCCGTTGCACGGCAAGGTATTCCAGGAGCGACGGATCGGTGTGCGCGCCGATGCCGTGCCCGATCCGCTCGGCGCCGAGATCGTGCACCGCCGACCAGACGGTGGCGGGCCCGGTGGTCTCGCCCGCGTGCGGGACGCTGTGCAGCCCCGCCTCCCTGGTCGTGGTGAAGAAGGGGGCGAACTGAGCGCGGCCGACACCCACCTCGGGGCCGCCGAGCCCGAACGACACCAGGCCTTCGGGGCGTTCGCGGAGCGCGAACACCACCGTCTCCCGGCCGGCGACGACCCCTTTCTCGCCGGGAATGTCGAAGCACCAGGCCAGTTCCACGCCGTGGTCCGCGCGCGCCGCCGCCCGCCCGGTCGCGAGACCGGTGAGGAGATCGTCCGTCGACATCCCGTCGAGGACGTGGTTGTACGGCGTCACGGTCACTTCCGCGTAGCGCGCGTTCTGCGCGGCCAGATCCGCCGCCAGCCCGGTCACGAGGGTGTGGATGTCGCGGGCGTCGCGTACCAGCGACGTCACCGCCAGGTAGTTGCGGAGGAAATGCGGGAAATCGCGGAAGGTGAAGAACTCGGCGAGCGCCGACGGCTCCGTCGGCACCCCCGCGGACGGGCGGCGGCGGGCCAGTTCCAGCACCGTGGGCAGGCTCGCCGAACCGACGAGGTGGACGTGGAGTTCGACCTTGGGCAGGGCGTGCACGAACGCGCGCAGCGCCGTGCCGGTGAGGATTCCGGGCATGACAAAGCTCCCTGGGATGAAGAAGTGAAGGTGACGTGCGGAGGGAGCGGGCGGCTCAGGGAGCGAGGTCGCCGCGTTCGGTGTCGGCCCCGTAGAGCGGGAGCTTGAACAGCGTCACGAGGCCAGCTTAGCCGCTCGGAGCGGGTCCTGACTGACATTTCGGGCAGAACCAGGTCGGCCTCGCCTGGTGTCCGGCGCCCTGGGGAGCGACCTTGAGCCGTCCGCCGCAGCGGAAACAGCCCTGTTTGGTCCGCTCGTAGACCCAATGTTCCCGGCCGCGGCGCAGATCGCCGGTGGTGGTCTGCGAAGTGCGCCAGGCGTTGCTCTTGAGCAGCTTGCGCCCGAGCGCGACCGTCTTCGCCGAGTCCACTTCGGACACCGGAGTCCACGGCGTGACGCCGAGCAGGAAGCACATCTCGACCTTGTACATGTTCCCGATCCCCGCCATGATCCGCTGATCCAGCAGGGCGTCGCCGAGTTCGCGGGCCGGGTCCGCGGCCAGCGCGGCCGCCGCCCGCCCGGCGAGTTCGTCCGTCCATTGTGGATCGAGCAGATCCGGGCCGAGGTGCCCGACCAGCCGGTCTTCTTCGTCCGTGGGCACCAGTTCGAGATCGTGCACGCGGAAACCGATCGCCTGCAGATCCTCGGTGGCGAGGATGACCCTCGCCTGGTGGGCCGGATGCCGCCAGCGCGCGCCGGCCCGGTAGACGGCCCACTTGCCGTCCATGCGCAGATGGCTGTGGAGGGTGAGACCGCCGGAGAGCCGCGTCAGCAGATGCTTGCCGACCGTGCCGACGCCGAGCACGTCGAGTCCGGCGAGATCCGTCGTGGCCAGCCGAGGGACCCTGAACTCGCCTCGCAGCAGGGTCTTCCCGGCCAATGCCTTGTCGAGGACCTTGCCGGCGAGGAAGACGGTGTCGCCTTCGGGCATCGGACGTCAGCCCGTGCCGGTGTCGCTCAGCTTGGCGGGCGCTTCGGTGGGCTCGGGCCCTTCGTCGCCACGGACGCGATGCCGTCCGGCCCGGCTCGAGCGCAGGACCTTCGCCAGCACCATGTTGAAGGTGAGCGCGATCTCCTGCGCGCCGGGGGAGTGCCACTCGTGGATCGGGCTGCACGCGCCTTGGGCCTGCTGCACCGCGAGCCGGTCCGGGATCGCCGTCGGCATCACGAGCGGACCGAAGTTCTCCCGCAGTTCGGCCACGCGGAACTGGTGCTCGTAGGAGCGCACGCGGAGCTTGTTGACCACGACGCCGATCGGCCGCAACCCCGGGTTCTGCTCCTCGCGGATCTTCTCGATCGCCTCCAGGGCGCGGCGGGCACCGGAGACGGCGTACATCGTCGGCTCGGTGACGATCAGGGCGCTGTCCGCGGCCACCAGGGCGGAGCGGGTCAGCCTGCCGAGTGACGGCGGGCAGTCGAGGATCACCAGTTCGTAGGGTTCCTCGCGCAGCGGATTCGTGTGCAGCTCGTCGAGCGCGCGGGAGAGGTTCTCCAAGCGGCGGTTGTCGGCGTCCGGTTCGTTGAGCATCTCCAGCTCTTCGGCGCCGACGAGGACGTCGATCCGGTCGCTCCACACGCTGGGCGCGATCGCGCGTTCGAGCACCGAGCGCACCGGCGTCTCCAGGACGTCGGCCAGCGTGCGATCGGTGAAGGGCGGGTCCAGCGAGGTGGTGGCGTTGCCTTGCGGGTCGAGGTCGGCCACGAGAGTCCGGGCGCCCCTACGCAGCGCGGCGGACGCGACACCGAGGGCGACCGTCGTTTTACCGACGCCACCCTTCAGGCTGAGAACAGCGACCGTGTGCACTCGATACAGCCTACGGGCAGTCGGCGGGGTGGCTCCTTGGCAAGGTGTCGAACACCGCATCGGACTACACCCGGCGGGCCGGCGAAGGCGGGCATTACCCTGTGCGTTTATGAAGACGGACACCGTGGCCACGCGGGGATCGGGGGCGGTTCGCCGGGTTCTCGAAGCAGAACTCCGGGCCGCACGGGCGCGAGGCGCGCAACAGCCGCACGTCGTCGACGTCGGCGGCGGCAGCGGCGGCTGGGCGGTGCCGCTGGCCTCGGCGGGTTGCCTGGTGACCGTGGTCGAGCCGAACCCCAACGCGCTGGCGACCCTGCGCCGCCGCGCCGAGGAAGAGGGCGTCTCCGGCAGCATCACGGTGATCGCTGACGACTCCGACGCGCTCAGTGCCCACGTCGAAGCCGCCTCGGCCGACCTCGTGCTCGCGCACGGGCTGCTCGAAGTCGTCGACGACCCGGCGCTCGTGCTCGCCGCGCTGGCCGCCGCGGTCAAACCCGGCGGCGCGGTGTCGGTGCTGGTGGCGAACCGGCACGCCGCGATCCTGCAGCGCGCGCTGGCCGGACGGCTCGGCGAGGCGCGGGAACTCCTCGCGGCCGACAGCGGCGTCCTCGGCGGCGGCCGGGAGACCGTGCTGCGGCGCTTCGACGCGGAGGGCCTCCGCGCCCAGCTGGTGGCGGTCGGGCTCGAGGTGACGTCGCTGCAGGGCGACGGTGTCGTGGCGGACTTCGTGCCCGGTGGGGTGCGGGAAGAGGACCTGGCGGAGTTCGAGCTGGCGGCGGCGTCGGTTCCGCCGCTGCGGGACATCTCCAGCCGGCTGCACGTCCTTGCCCACCGTCCCTGACTTGGCATGCGCGTGAAGGCCCCCTCGGGTCTGACCGTCACTCACGAGACTGTCGGTGGTCCGGGCTAGCTTCTGTCCGTGGGACGAAACGCTGAACTGCCCGGCGGGATGGCCCGCTACCGCGTGACGACCGGGGCCACCACCTGGCCCGACGACACCGGCTGCGGCCTGCTGCACGTCGACATGGACGCCTTCTTCGTGTCCTGCGAGCTGCGCACGCGCCCGGAGCTGGCGGGCAAGCCGGTGGTCGTCTCCGGTGGCGGGCCGAGGTCCGTCGTCGCGGCGGCGAGCTACGCGGCACGCGAGTTCGGCGTCCGGTCGGCCATGCCGTTCTCGACGGCCAAGCGGCTCTGCCCGCAGCTGATCTGCATCACGCCGACGCCGGGGCTCTACGGCGAGGTCTCCAAGGGCGTCATGGGGATTTTCCGCGAGCTGACGCCGCTGGTGGAGCCGCTGAGCCTGGACGAGGCGTTCCTGGACGTCAGCGGGGCACTCAAGCGGCTGGACTCCTCGCCCGCGCGGCTCGGCGCCTGGATCCGGGAACGGGTGGCCGCCGACTTCGGCATCAGCTGCTCGGTCGGCGTCGCGAAGGTCAAGTTCGTCGCCAAGCTGGCGTCCGGGATGGCCAAACCGGACGGCATGGTCGTCGTGCCGTCGGCCGAGACGCTCGCGTTCCTGCGTCCGCTGCCGGTGTCGGCGCTGTGGGGCGTCGGCAAGCGCACCGAGGAGCAGCTGCGCCAGCAGGGCCTCGACACCGTCGCCGACGTCGCGGCCGCTCCGCTGTCCAGGCTGCGGCGGTCGCTCGGGCGGGCGCTGGGAGACCATCTGTACGCGCTCGCGAACGGGCACGACGAGCGCGAGGTGGTCCCGGAGTCGCCGGACAAGTCGATCGGCGCCGAAGTGACCTTCGACGTGGATCTCCACGACCGCTCGGCGCTCGGGCTGGAACTGCTCCGGCTGTCGGAGCGCGTCGCCGCCACCCTGCGCCGCCGCGGGCTGCGCGGGCGGACGGTGTCGATCAAGGTCCGGTTCGCGGACTTCAAGACGATCACCCGTGCCAGGACAACCGCCGTCGGAGTGGACGTGGCCCGCGACATCCACCGCACCGCCGTCGAACTCCTCACCGAGCACGCGCCGACGGGCGCAGTCCGCCTGATCGGGGTAAGGGTCGAGGGATTGGACACGGAGAGTGATGGAGAGCAGCTGCTTTTCGCGTCACCCGAACCCCGTTGGCGGGATGCGGAAGTCGCCGCCGACGTCGCGAGGTCGAAGTTCGGTGCCGCCGCGGTGCGGCCCGCGTCACTGCTGACCCCCCGTGACCAGTGACTTCGCCTGCTCGACCGGCTTCGAGAGGGCCGAGCCGGGTGGTTTCGCCCAATTCGATCCCTTCTGGATACGGGATCGGGTAGTCGGACGAGCGTGGGGCTCGTATCCTGGACAGAGACACCCCGCCTGGGGTTGTCTGTTGGGTCCATGACGTTGCGCGGCCCGGCGCCCGCGACAGCTGTGCCGGAGGAGGAAAGATGCCACTCTCCGAGCATGAGCAGCGGCTGCTCGATCAGATCGAGCGCGAGCTCTATGCCGAGGACCCCAAGTTCGCATCCACGGTGCGAGGCACCCGGTTGCGCCGCCCCGCCCGCCGACGGCGTTTGCAGGGCATCGCCCTGTTCGTAGTGGGCGTCGCACTGTTGGTGCTCGGCGTGGTGGTCAACATCCGGGTCGCCGAGATCCCCGTGATCAGCGTGCTCGGGTTCCTCGTGATGTTCTTCGGAGTCATGATGGCCGTCACGTCGATTCGGCAAGGAGCCGAAACGGAAGGCGGCAAGGACAGCGGTGGCCCGGGGGCGGGCGGAGGTGGCGGCAAGACGTCGCCGCGCCGAAGCTCCTTCACCCAGCGCATGGAAGAGCGCTTCCGCCAGCGCTTCGAGGAGCAGTAGCTCCCACACACGCGAACATGCCGGCAGGGCGATGCCTTGCCGGCATGTTCGCGTTGTCCTGTCTCGCGTGAAGGGCCCCCTTCCCTCGGCTCAGCCGAGGGAAGGGGGCCTTCACGCGCTTCTGCGGGGGGCGGCTACTTGCCGCGCCGCAGCGACCGCGGGAACAGACGGCCCTTCCACGACATCGGCGCGTTCCGCTTCAGGCTCTTGCGAACCTCGTCGAAGGCCGGGCCCAGCGTCAGGTCGTCCGTGGGCTGGTCCGAGTACCAGGACCGCTCCACGACACCGATGACCGTCCGCAGGCTGGTGCGGCCCTCCTCGTCCAGCCGGTGCTTTTCGACGACCTTCCGGCCCGCCACGCGCACCGTGTCGCCGTCGGAGAGCGGCAGGCCGCGGTCCGCGCATTCGTCCATCAGTTCGCGCCACGCCGCGTCGGCCGCGGCGGGGGAGCGGGACGCGATCTTCTGCAGCCGCAGCCGTCGCTTGATCTCCCGGATCGTCGTCGGCGTGCCGAGCCCGCCGAGGACGACCACCAGCGCCAGCGCGAACCACCACGACACCCACGCCGCCAGGAACGCGAACGCCGCCACCCACAGCCCGATCACGATCAGCGGCAGCCAGTTCGTCACCTTCTGGTTGTCCAGGAACCCGCCGTCCTCCCGGATCGGGGCAGGCGCGTCCGGGCCTGGGGACCGGGCGGGTGACGAGCGCAGCAGCGCCCGGTATCTCAAACGCGACCGCACGATCATCACCACGGTCAGCGCGGCCGCCAGTCCACCGAGGATCCCGGCGAGGATCGCGGGCCACAGCGGCTCTTCCTCCTGCTGGCCGGTGCCGCCGTCCGCGCCGAGGTCGGCGCCGGGGTCGCGGGGTGTGCCGGTGGCGGGGGCGCTCGACGCGGGTGCGCTCGGCACCTCCTGGGTGTCGTTGGGCGTGGAGCTGCCGGTGTCGTTCTGCAGGTACGGCGGGACGACCCCGCGCCCGTCGAGCCGCGGGGTCGGGTCGAAGTTGACCCAGCCCTTCGTCTGGAAGTAGACCTCGACCCACGCGTGCGCGTCCTCGGAGGTGATCGAGAGGTAGTCGCCCTTCGGGGTCCCGGTGGAGAAGCCGATGGCGACCCGCGACGGGATGCCGACCGACCGCAGCATCACGGCCATCGCCGACGCGTACTGCTCGCAGAACCCGCGTTTGCCGTTGAGGATGAAGTCGGCGAGCGCGTCGGAGTCGGTGGCGTCCGCGGTCTTGGTGTCGTAGACGAATCCGTTCTGCGCGGTGAAGAACGACCAGAGTGCCTGCGCCTTGTCGAAGTTGTTGGACTCGTTTTCCGTCAGCTGCTTGGCCTTCGCGACCACGCGGGGATCGACGCGGTCGATCTGGGTTAACTGCAGCGGCACCTCGGCCAGGCGGGCGTCGTCGCGCCGGAGTTCGTCCTTCGTCGGGTTCTCGATGGACGCGGTCTCGGTGTAGGCCGGTGCGTTCTGCTTGGTCGTGGTGAACACGGCGCCGCCGACCGGGTCGTACAGCCAGTTGTCGGCCAGCCCGTTGATCGCCCGAGGCGCGCCGTAGATCGGCAGCCAGTTGTCGACCCAGTTCGTCGGTTCGATCCGGATGTCGCGCGCGGGACCGGAGCCGTCGTCGCCCGGAGCGGGCGGAAGGCCCTTGTTGGCCTGCACACCCTGCTGGGCGCGGCCGTTCTGCGCGAGCCCCCAGCCCTTGTTCGGCGTGTACGTGTCGAGGGTGAAGGCGCGCAGCAGCCGTTTGTCCGCGCCCATTCCGTAAACCTTGAACAGCTCCACGTTCTCGCCCTGGTCGAGCAGGCCGCGCAGCTGGGTGAACGGCTCGACGCCGTATCCGCCGGCACCGCCGCGGCCCGAGCCGGTCCCGCCGGGAAGGCTGCCGACCGTGCCGACCCCGGTGACGGCCGTGCCGATCACCAGGCCCATCGCGATCGCGGCGGCCACCACGCCGACGGGGGCCGACAACGTGCTCGCCGAGTTGCCCAGCCCTGGCGCGTCCCGGTTGCGCCAACGGCGATGCCGGTGGTTGCCGTCGACGGCGAGGAGGGCGGCGAAAGCGGCCGCGCCGAGCAGGAAAGTCCACCACGGCAGCATGTCCTCGGCCAGCGCGGCCGGGACGGCGTACACGCACAGCAGGACCAGGCCGGTCGCGGCGGGCGCGGCGGCGGCCACGGCCAGCGTGTCGACCAGGACCGCGACCAGGCCGATCGCGATGGTGATCAGGCAGAGGATCGGCGGGGTGCCCTCGATCGGCGGCAGGCCGACGCGGATCTGCTCGGCCGCCGCGGCGAGGACGCCGCGCAGTTCCCCGAACGCGTCCGGGCCGGGGAAGATCTTCAGGATCCCGCTGGTGGTGAACGCCCCGGTGATCAGCAACAGCAGCACCAGCAGCTGCGCCACGCCGACGACGATGGTCGGCGCGCGCAGCGAGCGCAGTGCGAGCCCGGTCGAGGCGATCAACACGACGGCGACCAGCAGGTAGCCGAACCACGCCCAGCCGGAGACGACGCCGGTGAGCGAGGTCGAGGCGAACAGCGTGGCGAGGCCGGCGGCGACCGGCGCGAGCACGCTGTTCGTCCAGGCGGGGGGAGGGGCGGCCGGGCGCGGTTTGGGGGTGTGCGGCAGGGGTGGCGCGGTCGCGGTCACAGGCCGCCTCCGATCAGCGTGCCCCGGCGGGTGGCCGTCTGGCAGAGCTCGGCCCAGATCTGCGGCATGGGCGAGCCGGGACCGGCGACGACGACGCCCCAGCCCGCGGCTCGCAGCAGCGCCACCGATTCCTCGGTGGCGGCGGCCCGGGTTTCGGGCCGGTTGACGCCGGGGGACCAGCCGGGGGTGTCGAGCAGCACGGCGAGGCTCCGGATCCCGCGCGGGCGGTACCGGGACAGCTCGTGCACGGATTCGTTGCTGACGGTGCCGAGCACCGCGATGAGTTCCTGTCCCTCGGCCGGGTCGTGGCCGAGGGTGATGTCGCGCTGGTGCGCGGGCTGGAGCGCGGCGAGGACGTCGAGCACGATGTTGTCGTAGTGCTCGCCACCCTCGCCGGGGGTGTCGGCCAGGGTCTGGCCGTGTTCGGTGATCAGCCGGACCCGGTGACCGGAGCGGCGCAGGTGCAGCGACACGGAAGCGGCGAACGAGACGGCCCATTCGAGGCTCGCCGCGGGGCCGGTGCCGTGATGCGCCGCCGCGCGGTGGTCCAGCAGCACCGTGGTGCCGCCGCGCCACGGCCGCTCCTCGACGCGGACCATGATCTCGTCGCGGCGGGCGGTCGAACGCCAGTGGACCTTCCGCAGGTCGTCCCCCTGCCGGTACTGCCGGACGATCACGTCCGATTCGCCCTGTCCGGCGTGCAGGCGGATGCTGCCGTCGTCCCCGGCCCCGATCCCGGCGCCGCTGGGCAGCCCCCACAGGCCGACCACCTTCGGCACGACGACCAGCCGGGAATGCCCGATCAGCTCACGTTCGAACTCGCACAGCCCGAACGGGTCGGTGATCGTCGCCCGCAGCGGACCGACCTGCTGGATCCCGCGCAGCACCGGCTGCAGCGGATAGCGCAGCGCGACCCGGCGGTGATGGGGGAGGCGTTCGACGACGAACCGCGGCCGCGAACCCAGCGCGTAGGGCACGCCGTCTTCGAGCAGGACCTCGCCGGCCGGGAGCCTGCCGTCGCGCCAGAGTTCGAGCTGGACCTCGCCCGGCGAACCGACCGCGACCCGTTCCGGGCGCAGCGAGCGGGCCGCGCCCAGCCGCAGCCGGGTCGCCGAGATGAAGTAGGCGACCAGCAGCGGCAGGGCGACGACGAACACCGCGACCCGCAGGAGATCCCGTTCGTTGAGCACGAACGAGCAAACCGCCGCGGCCAAGCCGGCGGCGAGAAGGCAGCGGCCGCGTGTGGTCAGGCCGGACAGAGCACGCAGCATGCGCCCTTTTCCTTACTCAGCGGTGGTTCGAGCCCTGCGGCACGGGGACGCGGTGCAGGATCGCGCGGACCACGTCGGTGGCCGACCGGCGGGCGGCGTGCGCCTCGGTGGTGAGCACCATGCGGTGCGCCAGCACCGGCACCGCGACCGTGTGCAGGTCGTCCGGGACGACGAACTCACGGCCCGAGAGCGCGGCCTGCGCGCGGGCCGAGCGGACCAGCTGCAGGGTCGCCCGCGGCGAGGCCCCGAGACGGATCTCCGGTACCTGACGGGTCGCGGACACCAGGTCGACGGCGTAGCGGCGGATCTCCGGCGACATGTGCACCGACCGCACCATCTCGATCAGCCGCTGCACCGACTCGCGGTCGGAGACGGGTGCGAGATCGGCCAGCGGGTTGTGCCCGGCGTGCTCGTCGACCATGGCCAGTTCGGCCTGCTGGTCGGGGTAGCCGATGGACACCCGCGCGGTGAACCGGTCCCGCTGGGCCTCGGGCAGCGCGTAGGTGCCCTCCATCTCGATGGGGTTCTGGGTGGCGATCACCATGAACGGCTCTTCGAGGTGGTAGGTCGAGGTGTCGACGGTGACCTGGTGCTCTTCCATGCATTCGAGCAGGGCCGACTGCGTCTTCGGCGAGGCGCGGTTGATCTCGTCGCCGACCACGATGTTCGCGAACACCGGGCCGGGACGGAACTCGAACTCGCCGCTCTGCCGGTTGTAGATGGACACCCCGGTGACGTCGCTGGGCAACAGGTCGGGGGTGAACTGGATCCGGCTGACGGTGCAGTCGATCGAGCGGGCCAGCGCCTTCGCCAGCGAGGTCTTGCCGACCCCGGGGACGTCTTCGACGAGGAGGTGGCCTTCGGCGAGCAGGGTCACGAGCGCGATGCGGATGACGTCGGGTTTGCCGACCAGTACCCGCTCCACGTTGGCGGCGATCCGCCGCGCGGTCTCGTGCAGCTCGTCCAGTGATGCTCTGGCATCACGGCCGTTCTGCCGACCGCTGACCGAGCCGGCGCCCGTGGGGTACGGCGCTTGCCCGGTTGCCTGCTCGCCCTGGTGTTCGCCGGGCGTCGCAGACTGGATTCTCGACGTCACTCGACCTCCTGATGCCGCGTGGCTGCATTTCCGCTGGGTCCCCTGCCGGACCGTTCAGTCCCCCGGGCAGCGGTCAGCCTCCCACGAAGTGTGTCAAACTCGGGCGAACTCGTGGGGGGAACCCCACCAACCCCAGTCGATGACTCTGTGCAACCGGAGACTTTACCTCGATCGGGTGAGGTCAGCGCGTTTTCGGGTGCTCCCGCTGACACCGGGTTTTGTCGTATGCTCCGGTGCGAGGTCGCTCGACTACGGAGAGGCGTAATCGCATATGAGCGAGGTGAGTACCGCCAGAACTCGGTTCGACCTGAGCGGATTCGCGGTCGCGCCGGAGCTGGCGGCGGACGCCCACGTGAAGATCTCCGCCCTGCAGGACGTGGTCGGCCAGATGGTCCGGGAGGCCAAGGTGCTCGGCCGCACGGTTCCCCTCGGCGGGGGATACGCGGACGAGGTCGGCCGGTTCATGGCGCAGTACGGGATCGGCGCCGAAGGCTCCGCGGTCGAGGCGCTCACCGCGTTCGGCAAGGAGCTCGAGGCGCTCAAGAACCGGATCGAGAAGGCGCTGGCCCGCTACACCCGACAGGATGAACAAGCGGCGGCGGATGTGGACTGTGTCGGCGGCTGATCCCATGAGCTCCCGCCTTGTCGCGCTCGGCGTCCTCGTCGTCCTCGCGGTGTCCGCTTGCGGGCAAGGAGCCGCGGGCCAGGCGCCGGTTCCGTCCACCCGGATCGTGGTCACCGGCGGGACGTCCGGAGTCCTCGTCCCGCCTGCCGCTCTGGATCCCTGCGCGCTGCTGTCACCACAGGACCGGTCGACGGCCGGGATCAACGTGCTCGGCGTCGCGAAGGAGATCAACGGCGCCCGCGCCTGCGACTGGACGGTGCCCGCGACCTTCGGCGTCACCATCACCGTGGACGAGCGCAACGGCCTGAAGGATCTCGAGGTCGCGCGCAAGACCGCCACCAAGACCAAGGTCGGCGGCCGGGACGCGCTCAAGGTCGCCGACGCCAACGCCGCCGACGGGACCTGCGCGGTCCTGCTCGGCATGGGGGAGAAGGCGAGCGTCCAGATCGACGTGAGCAACACGAACTTCACCGACACCCCGCTCGCCTGCGAGCGAGCGGTGACGGTGGCGGGACTGGCCGAACCCAAACTGCCTTAGGGACTGGCGGCGGAGCGGAGGACGAACTCGGGAATGGACAAAACGTGTGAACCCGCCCGGCCGGAGGCCCCGCTATCGCGGTGGCAGGGCGCCTCGGCTCGCGAACGTGAGAGGTCTGATCGGGTAGCGCCCTGTCGACGTGATCGCGGTCGCGGGTTCACCACCGGATACTGAGGAGAACTGCCGTGCCTGAAGGAGAGACGCCGGGCCGCGAGGTCCCGGTCGCGGCCACGCGTTACGAGGCCTACAGCCACGAAGCGCTGGCCGTCGAAGTCGAAGCGGGCAACGACCCCGAGGCGGCGGGCGGGATCGGCGCCGCTTGGGACGCGCTCGCGCGGCGCATGCACGACGCGACGTCGGAGCTGGCCGGACTGGTCGGCAGCAGCGAAGAGAACTGGCGCGGGGAAGCGGGCGACGCGCTCCGCGGCGTGCTGGCCACCGCGTCCGGCTGGCTGACCTGGTCCGCGGACATCTCCTCCGCGCTCGGGAAGGCCGTGTCCGGGCAGGCCGAAGCGGCGGCGCGGGCCCGTGCCGACATGCCGCCGCCGGTGGACTACGACCCCGGCGCGATGATCCGCGGCGCCGCGGCAGGCGGGAACCTCGCGCTCCTCGCCGCGCTCGCCGACGAGATGGAGGCCAAGCACGCGGAAGCCGAGGAGGCCCGGCGCAAGGCCGTCGACGTCATGAACACCCGCGACGCGTCCCTGCGTTCGCTGACCCCGCAGGTCTCCTTCGGGAAGCCGCCCGAGCTGGGGCGGTCTTGATCCGCGTTTCCGCGTCGGCGTTCGACGTCCTCTGGTCCGACCTGGGCCACGCGGCCCCGCCGTGGCCGCTGTCCGTCCGCAGTGTCGGCGCCACGGAAGCCGAACGCGCCGAGATCCGCGGCGCGGTCTACGAAAACCTCGCCGAACGAGGCCTTTACGACGGCGACCGGCTCGACGCCGCCCTGGAAGCGAGGCTGGACCTGCTCGCGCGCGCCGAGGTCTACGTCGAATGCGAGGCGCTCGCGGACATGACGGCTCAGGCCCCGTTCCGCGCGGTCGCGGCCGCGCGCGGACGGCACGGTGTGCTGGCCACGCAGCCGGAACAGACCATCGCGCTGTCCGGGATCACCGACGGCGAAGTGTTCGCCGCGATCGTCGGCGTCCTGCCCGAACTGCGGCCCGGCCCCGGCTACGGGGTCAGCCTTCCCGCGACGCGTTTCGGCGACGATCTGGAGGATCCGGTGTTCGGCGACGGCGGGCGATCGTCGGCTTCGGACAGTCAGCTGCGCGAGGTGCTCGCGATCCAGGCGCGGCCCGTCTACAGCGCGGGCCAGTTCACCGTGCGGACCCGCGACCGCGACGGCCGGGCGCACCGGGCCGGCGGGCTGACCTGGTTCGACACCGACGTCGGCGCGTACTGTGCCGCGCGGACCGAGGGCCGCGGTGGGCAGGCGTGGGTGACCGTGTCCCCTGTGGACGGTCCCCGGCTGGCCGCTCGGCTGGCTTCGCTGCTGGATCCGGATCGCTAGACCACGTCCCTCGTGAGTGGTGAGCCCGGTCCGTGAAGGCCTCCTTGAGGGACTCTGGGTCCCTCAAGGAGGCCTTCACGGACTCGTGCGGGGCTTCAAGGCGCCCGCACCGCAGTCCTTTGTCGACACATCATGGGATGACCCGACGCCACTCTCCACAGTGTCCCCGGCTGTCCCCACCGCGCCCCACCGGATTCCCCACTTTCACCCCCACTTCGCCCCACAGCAGGGTTCCGGCTGCCGATATGCGGACGCATCAGGCATGGATGAGGTTGCTTCGATACCCGCCCAGGGGGATCTTGGCCACCGTCCCCCACCGAGCCCCCACCTGGCCCCACCTGGCTGACCAGCGAAAACGCCTGACACGACGGAGTGGTCGCGGCTTTTGACGCGTTGACTGTGGTGAAAAGTGGGGTACGGTGGTGCGCAGTGGGGCAGAAGGGAGCCCCGTGGCCGAGCTCGGTTGTTCGCAGCCGGGAGCGGTAGGGAGGTGGAGCCGGTGTTCCTCGGCACCCACACCCCGAAACTGGACGACAAAGGGCGGCTCACGTTGCCCGCGAAGTTCCGCGACGCGCTCGCCGGTGGGCTGATGGTCACCAAGGGACAGGATCACTGTCTCTTCGTCTTCCCCCGGGCGGAGTTCGAGCAGATGGCGAGGAAGGTCGCCGACGCCCCGTTCACGAACGAGGCGGTCCGGGCCTACCAGCGTTATCTCTTCGCCGGGACGGACGAACAACGCCCGGACGGGCAAGGACGTATCGCGATCGCGTCCGAGCTCCGACGCTACGCCGGGCTGAACAAGGAGTGCGTGGTGATCGGGGCGATCACCAGGCTCGAGATCTGGGACGCCCAAGCGTGGCAGGGCTACCTGGACGAACACGAGGACAGCTACGCGAAGGCTCGAGAGGAAGTTCTGCCGGGCGTCTTCTAGACGTGGCCGAGGAAGCACCCACGCCGTCGGGGGGCGCGGGTTCACGCTTCGGGCACGCCGGGAACCGTCCACACGGATGCCGTGAGGCCTCTGTCCGCTCAGTGGCCCTGGTACACCTTCCCCGGTACCAGGTCAGCAGGCGGGCGGACAGGGACCTGACGGCATCCGGCATCTTCCCCGGCACTACAGGAAAGGGGGGAAGACATGGCAGACGAACACGAGCACGTACCGGTGCTGCTGGACCGCATCGTCGAGCTGTTCTCGCCGGTCTTCTCCGACCGCGAGGCCGTGCTGGTCGACGCGACCGTCGGACTCGGCGGCCACTCCGACGCCTTGCTCACCGCGTTCCCCTCACTGCGCCTGGTCGCCCTCGACCGCGACCCCAACGCGCTGGAACTCTCCGCGAAACGGCTCGCGCGGCACGGTGATCGGGTCGGCTTCGTGCACGCCGTCTACGACGAGATGCCGTCCGCGCTGCAAGGTCTAGGACTGTCCAGAGTGGACGGGATCCTGTTCGACCTCGGGGTTTCTTCGATGCAGCTCGACCGGGCCGAGCGCGGTTTCGCCTACTCCAAGGATTCCCCGCTCGACATGCGGATGGACCCGACCACCGGGTTCACCGCGGCCGACGTGCTCAACACCTACGCGCCCGGCGAGCTGATCCGGATCCTGCGCGACTACGGCGAGGAACGCTTCGCCCAGCGGATCGTCAAAGCCGTTGTGGCGGAACGAGAGAAGGAACCCTTCACGCGCAGCGGGCGCCTGGTGGAACTGCTGTACGACGCGGTACCCGCGGCGAGCAGGCGCACCGGCGGGCATCCGGCGAAGCGCACGTTCCAGGCGTTGCGGATCGAGGTCAACGGCGAACTGGAGGTGCTGCGGCGGGCGATGCCGCGGGCGCTGTCCTCGCTCGCCGTCGGTGGCCGCATCGTCGTCGAGTCCTATCAGTCCCTCGAAGACCGGCTGGTCAAGCAGGCCTTCGCGGAACTGGCGAAATCCCGGACGCCGGAAGGGCTTCCGGTGGAACTGCCGGGCCACGGCCCGGAACTGAAACTGCTCACCAGAGGGGCCGAGAAGGCCGGCGAGGCGGAGACCGAACTGAACACGCGGGCCGCCTCCGTGCGGCTGCGAGCCGCCGAACGGATCGGAGACCGAGCACGATGACCGCTCCCGCGAAGTCCCGCGGCCGCCGGACACCGGCACCCGGACGGCGTGCCCGCGCGACCAGCACGGTCGACGAAGCACCCGGCACCACCGAATCCACGACGTCCACCCGTGCCTCCCGCGGCCGCACGTCGGCGGCCGAACGCGCCTACGCCCGCCGCGCCCAGCGCGCCGACCTGCTGCAGCGAGACCAGAAGCGCAACCGTCCCGACGCCGAAGGCGGTGCGGGCAAGGAAGAGCCGGCGAAGAAGCTCACGCTGCGCTGGCCGCGTTCGCGGGCGTCGTTCGTGCTGATGATGATGGGCCTGCTGGCCGTCGGCGTGGCGTGCACGCTGTGGCTGACCACGCAGGCCATCGCCGATTCGTACCGGCTCGAACAACTCCGCACGACCAACGCCGGGCTCGCCGAGGCGAAGGAACGGCTGCAGCGCGAGGTCGCGAAAGCCGAGTCGCCTGCTTCGCTGGCGCCCAAGGCCAGGGAACTGGGCATGGTGCCCGGCGGCGACCCCGCGCATATCGTGATCGGCCCGGACGGACAGTCCACTGTGGTCGGTGAGCCGAAGAAGGCCGAAGGCGAAGCGCCCGCGGCCTCGGCCGAGTCGACGGCGCCGCCGCCCGCGGAGGGAACGCAGCAGGGCACGCCGTACGAGGGCGACCAGCCCGCGGTGCCGCAGGAGAACGCGGCACCGGCGCAGGGAGGTCAGTGATGTCGCCCGGCCGCCCGGCCCAGTCCAGGGCCCGGTCGGCGGGGAGCGCGCGCAGGACGTACGCCGCCGGAACGCGTCGCGCCACCGCCCGCCGGGGCAACGGGGGGAACCGCAGCCGGTTCACCGGCGTCCGGATCCTGCTGATCGTCGTGATGGTGCTCGCCGGCCTCAAACTGGTGCAGGTGCAGTGGTTCGAGGCAGGCGCGCTCTCCGAGGCGGCGGAACGGCAGCGGACGTCGGTGATCGAAAGTCCCGCGCAGCGCGGGTCCATCCTGGACCGCAACGGCACGAAGATCGCGTTCAGCGTCGAGGTACGGACACTCGCCGTGAGCCTGAACTGGCTCCACAAGACGAGGGCCGACTTCGCCGCGAAGAACCCGGCCAAGGGCAATACCTTCGAGGCCGACGTGGCGGGCGCGGCGAAGCTGATCGCGGCCAAGCTGCCGGGGGTGATCACCGAGCAGGAACTGCTGGACAAGTTCCACAAGCCGGACGGTTTCACCTACCTGGTCCACGACATCGAACCGTCGGTCGCCGAGTCGATCGTCAAGGAATACCCGTGGATCAGCGTCGAGAAGCGCTCGAAGCGCGAATATCCGGGCGACTCGATCGGCGCGAACATCGTCGGTTACGCGAACTGGCGCACCGACGACAAGGACGTCTCCAAGCACAACCTGCACGGTGGTTACGGCCTCGAAGCCTCGCGGGACAACGACCTCGCCGGAACGCCGGGCCGCAAGATCGTCAACACCCGTAACGGCAACGACAACCTCGTCATCCCCGGCACCGAACGGGACATCCAGAACGCCGTCCCCGGTTCGGACCTGCAGCTCACGATCGACACCGACCTGCAGTACGAACTGCAGCGGCAGCTGAGCGATTACGTCGCCAAGTCGAAGGCGAAGGGTGGCCAGGCGGTCATCCTGGACTCCAAGACCGGCGAGGTCTACGCGCTGGCCAACGACAAGACCGTCAACCTCAACGATCCGGCTTCGCGCAGCGAGACGGAGAACCTGAACAACCGCGCGGTGACCACGCCCTTCGAGCCCGGTTCGGTGAACAAGATCGTCACCGCCGCGGGCGCGATCGACGCGGGTATCACCACGCCGGAGGCGTCTCTGCCGGTGCCGGGCTCGCTGCAGGTCGCGGACAAGGTCGTCAAGGACGCCTGGCATCACGGCACGCAGCAGTTCACCACCACCGGCATCTTCGCGAAGTCGTCGAACGTCGGCACCCTGCTGCTGGCGCAGAAGCTCGGCGAGGACCGGTACGCGGATCTGCTCAAGAGATTCGGTCTCGGCCAGCGCACGGGGCTCGGCCTCCCCGGGGAGAGCCCTGGCGTCGTTCCGCCGCGCAACCAATGGTCGGCGACGACCTTCGGAAACCTGCCGATCGGACAGGGCCTTTCGATGACCGTCGTGCAGATGGCCGGGATGTACCAGGCCATCGCGAACGACGGGCTGCGCGTGGAACCCCGGGTGGTCAAGGCGAAGGTGAATCCGGACGGGACACTCGTGCCCGAACCGGCGCCCAAGACCGTCCAGGTCATCAGCCCGCAGGCGGCGAAGACCGTCCGCGAGATGATGCGCGCCGTGACGCAGAAGGGCCGCGGGCAGCAGAGCGGCACCGGGCCGAAGGCGGCGCTGGAGGGCTACCAGATCTCGGGGAAGACGGGGACCGGCCAGCAGGTCGACCCGCAGACGAAGTCCTACAGCAACCATCTGTACAACATCACCTTCGCCGGGATCCTGCCCGCCGACAACCCGCGTTTCGTGGTCGGCATCCGGCTCGACGCCCCGGACGCCACCCTGCAGCAAGGGCTCTCGGCCGCGCCGCTGTTCCACTCGGTGGCCGCGTACCTGGCGCAGCGGTTCCAGATCCCGCTTTCGGACGGCCCGTCGCCCCAGGTCCCGCTGGTGCTCTCCTGACGTAACACGCGTGATCGGACACGGAACTCGCGTGATCGAAGGCGTCACTCTCACATCCGTCCGGAGACACGCGAGTTACGGCTCTAATCACGCGAGTTACGGCTTCAATCACGCGAGTTACGGCTTCGGGCACGCCGGGCTGAGCGGCGCACCCGCGTTGCGAAAGCCACTTTCGCAACCTTCAACGTTGCGAAAGTGGCTTTCGCAACCCCGCCTGGCCGCCAACGAGACCACCAGTGTCGCTGCCATTGGTCCAACTCCTCCGTGGACGGCTCGCGGTCGTCGAAGGACGCCAGGAACGCGTACTGGAAACGGACCCGAACAGCAGTGATGCCGCGTCCGCGGGACGCCGGCCGTGAAGTCCGTGAAGGCCTCCTTGAGGGACTCTGGGTCCTTCAAGGAGGCCTTCACGGCTCAACGCCCTGGCTTATCCGGTGGTCGTGAGTGATGGGGTCCGCGGGAGCTACAGCATCAACCGCGGACGCCCACTCGTCCGGCAGACGGTCTCGATCACCCAGGCTGCCCCCCGCGTTTCGTCCTCTCAATGCGGTTGTTGCGTGCGCAACGATCGCCTTGAGAGGACGAAACGCGGAAGTAGAGTCGCGGGGTGATCAGCCGTGCGGTGGTGCTCGCCCCGATCCTGCTCGCGCAAGCCGTCCGGGTGCGCCGGACGACGCCGAGGCTGCCCGGTGCCGAGGGTCCGGTCACCGGCCTCGTGAAGGGCGACGGCCCTCCGCTGCGGCTCGCGGTGCTCGGCGAGTCCACAGTGGACGGCGTCGGCGCGGCCACCCACGCCGAGGCGCTGACCGGACGGCTCGCGGAAGAACTCGCGCGGGACGGCGGCGCGGTCGCCTGGCAGGCCATCGGCAAGACCGGCGCGAACGCGCGCGTGGCGCGCGAGGAACTGCTGCCGCTGCTCGAACCCGCCGACCTCGTGGTGATCGCGCTCGGCGTCAACGACACGATCGAACTGCGTTCGGCCACGCGCTACCGGCGTGACCTGCTCGATCTCGTCGTCGCGGTGCGGCGCCGGGTGGGCCGGGTCCCGGTGGTGCTCGCGGGCGTGCCGCCGATGGGCCGGTTCCCCTCGCTGCCGCGTCCGCTGCGGGACGTCCTCGGCGCGCGGTCGGCCGTCCTCGACGCCGCGGCCGCGCGGCTGGCGCTGCTGCCCGGTGTCGTCCACGTCCCGATGCCCGCCGCGATGCTGGACCCGGCAGCCTTCGCCGAGGACCGCTTCCACCCCGGCCCCGAGGGCTACCGGCGCTGGGCCGGACAACTCGCGGACGTGAGCCGTCGGCTACTCAGCGACACCGATTCCCGGTAAAAACGCTGATCAGGTCACCCGCCTGCCACAGATTAAGAAATTTCCGCGAAAAAGCTGGCTCTGCGTGTATCTGGTGGCAGCCTCATTGCGTCCTATGGAGCAGTCGAGGAAATGAGGGACACCCGATGACGACCGAGACCAACACCGCACCCGTCAACGACGAGGCCACGGCCACCGAGGACCTCGAAGAGACCCTGAAGCCGCAGCCGATCACGGCGCCGGTCCCGCCCCGTCCCGGCACCGGCGCGGACGGCAACTGGGATCCGTACGGCACCAACCCGCCGTCGAACTGAATCAACACGGACAGGTGATGTCCGGAGGCCGAGGGGGCCTCCGGACATTGCCTCCGGGTGCTCCTTCGGGGGAGGGGGACGCCCGGACGCGGGCCCGTTGGGGAGCGGGCCCGGGGGGAGGGAAAAAGGACCGGCCGGTGCGCAGTCCACACCTACTCGCGCCGGCCGGTGCCTTTGTCCTTCGCCCCAGACCGAGGGATGACCGAAACTCGACAAAAAAGTTAGTGACTTGATGTATCCCAGAGCCTCTTGCACGCTCCTTCTCCCCGAAGGGCCCGCGATACTGCCAGCGCCGACACGAAGACACGTCCGAAGTGGGGCAGATACGGTGACCGACGTGCAAACGACCGAGGTAGACCCGCCATGGGAAGGACTGACCGGTGCCGACCTGCATGCCGCCTGCATGCGCGCGGCGCGGGCCGGTGACCGCCAGGCGATGGACAGACTTGTGCACGAGCTGACCCCGCTCGTGTGGCATGTCGCGCGCGCGAACGGGCTCGACCGCCTGACCGCCGAGGACGTGGTCCAGACGGTGTGGCTCGCCCTGTTCAGCCAGCTCGACAAACTCCGTGACCCGAAGGCACTCGCCGCCTGGTTGATCACCACCACCAGACGTGAGGCCCAACATCCCTTCGGCCGCCGCGCCCAGCCTGTCCCGCTGACCGACGAGCTGGCCGAGAGCATGGAGAGCACCCACCCGGCCCCCGAGGAGGAAGCCGTCCGCGCCGACCGGGATCGCCGGGTCTGGCGCGCCTTCCTCCGCCTGCCGCACCGCTGTCAGCAGCTCCTTCGGCTGACCGTGCTCGCCGGGCGGGCCGAATACCAACTGGTCGCCGAAGCACTCCGTATGCCGCGTGGAAGTGTCGGCCCGACCAGGGGCCGTTGCCTCGAATCGATGCGCGACCTGCTGGCCCACGAAGGGGGAAGCCGATGAACGACCTCGGGACGCCGGGGGAGATGACCTCCCCGGGCGATGAGGCCTTGCTCGCCGATATCGGGCGCTTCATGGACGAATTGGACCCGCCACCGGGAAACCTGGTGCAGCGGGTTCAGTTCGCGCTCGCGCTCGAAAACCTCGACGTCGAGGTCGCTCGCTGGGAACGGATGGACGCCACGGCGGGCGTTCGCGGCAGCGACACCGGCACGATCACCTTCACCGTCAGCGACCTGACCGTGATGATCAACCTCACCAAGATCGGCAAGAAACACCGGATCGACGGCTGGCTCGTGCCCGCCGGCGAATACGGAGTGGAGGTTCGCGTCGCCGAGCACGGCACGAGTTCCACCACCGCCGACGAGGGAGGGCGGTTCGTGCTGGACAACGTCCCCCAGGGCACCACCCAGATCGTGATCCATCTCGGCGACGTGACCTGTCGTCGAACCGTCGTGACCCCGACAGTGGTGCTCTGACCGGACGGCTGTTCCGTTATGCGGCGCGGGTGTGCTCCCATAGTGCGTGTGCCCGCGCAGCCTTCCGTCGTCGACGCCGTAGTCGAATCGGCGGCCGAGCTGCACCGCCAGGCCAGGGTCGCGGCATCCGATCACGGGCCCGGCGCGGCGATCAGGCTGCTCCGGCACGGATTGGCCGGTCTCGGGCCGGTGGAGGCGGACAACCCCGGCAGGCTGGAGATCAGGGTCCGGATCCTGGTCAGTCTCGCGGCCGCGGAAGCGGAGATCACGTCGCAAGAGGACGGTTTCGTCCGGCTGGACGAGGCCGAGCGGACGCGGCTTCTGTTGCCGGGCGGTGAAATCCGGCGAGAACTGGGTTTCATCGTCGTGCTGCAGCGCGCGCTGGTGATGATGCGGGTGGGGCGGCTCGACGAATCGCTCGCGCTCTACAACGCGGTGATTCCCCAGCTGGTCGCCGAGGCGGGCCAGCGCAGTCTCCTGCTGACCCGCACCCTGGTGAACCGGGCCTGGCTCCAGTTGCAGAAGACCAATCCCGTCGACGCGCACCGCGACCTCGCCGACGCGCTGGATCTCGCCGTCGAGCACGGGCATCGAATGCTCGAAGGGAAGATCCGCCACAACCTGGGTGACCACGCCCAGCTGCTCGGCGACATCCCCGAAGCGCTCCGGCACTACGAGCAGGCGGCTTCGATCTTCGTCACCGACGGGCCCGGTTCGCTGCCGCTCGTCCGGCTCGACCAGGCGAAGGCCCTGCTCACCGCCGGGCTCGCCGAGGAGGCGGCGCGACATCTCGACGAGGCGATCCCCGAACTCCGCGGCAACGGCGCGCACCATCTCGTCGCGGAAGCGGAGGTCGCGCGAGCCGGGGCCGCCATCCTGGAGGGTGACCACGTCCTCGCGAAGAAACTCGCGACGTCCGCGCGGCGGAGCTTCCTCCGGCGCGGCAACGGCCGGTGGGCGGAGATCTCCGAGTTGACCCGGCTCCGCGCGGACGCGGTGAAGGCCTTGGCGGACAGAGAGAAGAAACCGGCCGCGAAACTGCCAGGACTACTGGCCGATCTCGCCGTCCGGCTGGCCGGGCTCGGGCTGCGTGACGAAGCGGGCGCGGCCAGGATGTTCGCGGTGCGGCTGCTGATCCGTCGCGAAGAGACGGTCGCCGCGCAGGAACTCCTGGCGCAGGTACCGAAACCGCGGCAGACCACGCCGATCGACCACCGGATGCAGTTGCGGTTGTGCCGGGCCGAACTCGCGGTGGCGTCCCACCGGCCGCGTTCGGCGCTCGCGCAGGCACGGGCCGGACTGGCGGAACTCGGGCAGATCCGCGACCGCATGGGCGGGCTCGACCTCGTCTGCGGGACCGCGGCGCACGGCGAGGAGCTGGGCAAACTCGCGCTCACGCTGGTGCTCAAGAAGGCGAGGCGGAGCGGCGCCGGCGCGAAGAGCCTGTTCGCGTGGCTGGAACGCACGCGCGCGCAGGTGTACCGCTACGAACCGCTGCCGGTCATCGAGGACCCCGCGCTCGCCCGGCACATCAACGAAATGCGGCACGTGCAGGGGACGATCCAGGCACGGCGGCTGTCCGGCGAACCGGTCGGGAAGCTCGAGGAACGCTACGACCGGTTGCAGCGAGAGGCGACGCGACTCGGGTGGTACACCAGCCAATGGGGTCGTCCGCGCCCGGTCTCGGCACCCGAAGAGGTGGTGGAGCGGCTCGGCGATCGCGTGCTGGTCAGCCTGATGGGGTATCGCGACACCTTGTACGCGGTGGTCGTCGACCGCGGCCGGTTCCGGCTCGTGAAGCTGGGGCCGCTCGCGGAGATCGTCGAGGCCGCGCGGCAACTGCACGCGGACCTCGACGCGCTGGCCCCGGACAACCTGCCCGCGCCGCTGGTCGAGGTCGTCACCGGTTCCGCGCGGCGCCGGGCGGACAAACTGGACAAGCTGATCTCCGCTTCGCTGGCGAAAACGCTGGAGAACCGCGAGCTGATCATCGTGCCGATCGGTTCGCTGTACGCGCTGCCGTGGGGCGCTTTGCCGTCACTGCACGGACATCCGGTGTCGATCGCGCCGTCGGCGACCGCCTGGGTGACCGCGACCGGGCGGCGGAGTTCCGGGCCGGTCCTGCTCGCCGGCGGGCCCGGGGTGCCGGGTTCGGTCGGTGAGGTGCGGAACCTGCGGACCGTGTACCCGCACGCCCGTCTCGTCGACGGGAAGGACGCGACCAGCGAGGCCGTACTGTCCGCTTTGGACGGTTCCGGGATGGCGCATCTGGTCGCGCACGGCGCGCACGAACCGGCGAACGCGCTGTTCTCGCGGTTGGAACTCGTCGACGGCCCGTTGTACGCGCACGAAACCGCCCGGCTCGCGAAGCCGCCGGAACGGGTGGTGCTGGCCGCGTGCGAACTCGCGATGAGTCACATCCGGCCCGGCGAGGAGGCGCTCGGTTTCGCCGGGACGCTGCTCGCCAGTGGTTCGCGGACGGTCATCGGCGCGATCGCGCGGGTCGGCGACAAGGCCGCCGCCGCCGCGATGTCCGACCTGCACCGGCGGCTGGCTTCGGGGACCGCTCCCGCTTTGGCACTCGCGGAAGCGACCGCCGCCGATCCGCTGCGGCGCCCCTTCCTGTGCCTGGGCGCGGGCTGACTTTCGCCGCGTGATGTGGCGAAAGCTCCCTTCGCCGCGTCCTATGCGGCTATGGCGTCCTTCAGTTCCCCACAGGAGTTGTCCACAACCATCGTCGCCTGTGGACAACTCCGCCGGGCGGCCCTTCCCGACGCCCATCGCCGGTAGACTGGACTCGGGGTCGCCCCCCTTGGGAAGGGCGGGGGGTGGGGTCAGGCGCGTTCCGCGTGTTTCACCAGGCGGGTGGCCAGGATCGAGATCACGGTGCGCAGGGCCGTGCGGACGGCGGCGCCGGTGCCGGGCAGCGGTTCGGTGAACCGGCCCCTCCAGCGCAGATCCGTGCCGCCGGAAGCGTTCGGCGTGAACGAGACTTCGGCGCGATAGTCCTTGAGCGGCGCGAGACCCGCGAAGCCGTAGACGTGCTTGCGGTCCTGTTCGTACTCCAGCGTCTCTTCGTGGAGGTACACCGGCCACAGCCCGACGGCCCGGACGGCGCCCACCCCGTCCGCGTCCGGCTTCCGCGCCCAGCGCGAATGGAACACCACCGGCTTCGCCCATTCCGACCACCGGGAACCATCGGCCTCCAGCGCGAACAAAGAAGCGGGCGAGGCGCTGCTCGTCCGGTTGACCTCGAAGGAGTACGTCTTGCCCATGTGGCGACGATAACCGTTCCGGCCGCCACGGATAAGTGGTCAAGGGTGACAGTGCCGCCTCCGTCGACGTGGCTTTCGCAACGTGTCACCCTCGGCCGTACCGTCCGATGAGCGAAGATAGGGGGCGTGAGCACGACGCGCCGCGAGATCGCCGCACCACATTGGCTGGTGCAGCTGCTCCGCAGCACACCGGTTCCCATTCCGTGGAACATGGTCGCCCGCGCCGTCCTCGCCCTCGCCGTCCCGCTGGCCGTCGGCTACGCGCTCGGCGACATCGGCGTCGGCGCGCTCATCTCCACCGGCGCCCTGCCCACGGTCCTCTCCGAATCCGCCGGTCCGTACCGCTACCGCGCCCGGCGGCTCGGCGGCGCCACCGCGGCCGCCGGACTCGGCTACTTCGCCGGGCTGATCACCGGCGGTATCCCGGCCGCGTCCATCCCCGTCGTCGTCGGCGTCGCGGCGGTGTCCGCGCTGATCAGCGCGGCGGGCAGCAACGCCTCGGTCGCCGGGCTCCAGATGTTCGTCTTCTGCGTCCTCGGCACCGGCCAGCACGTCACCGGCCTGCGCGTCGAAGTCCTCCTCGGCTACTTCTGCGCCGGCGCCGCCTGGAGCCTGCTCGTCGCGCTCGCCACCTGGACCTTCCGCGCCACCAGTCCCGAACGCGGCGCCGTCGCGCACGTCTACGTCGAACTCGCCGCGATGCTGTCCGCGACCGACGAAGCCACCTCCCGCGTCGCGCGCCACCAGCTCACGACCGCGATGAACACCGCGTACGACCGGCTGCTCACCGCCCGATCCTGGCTGTCGGGCCGCGACGCCACCTACCGCCAGCTGCTCAACCTGCTTTCGGCCAGCACCCCCGCCGTCGAGGCGTCCGTCGCGATGGTCAACGCCGGCCGCCGCGCCCCGGACGAGGTGATCGACCACTTCATCGCGACTTCGGCCGCCGTACTCGCGAACCAGGAACTGCCGGAGCCGCCCGAAGCGCCCGAAGACGCCGACCCGGTCCTCGCCGCGCTCTACGCCGGACTCGCCCGGATAGGCAAGGGCGACAACCGGAAACGGCGCGAGATCCAGCCGTGGCACAAACGCCTCCGCGGCTGGGCGGGGTCGCTCGTCTCCGGCCCGCTCACCTGGTTCGCCGCGCTCCGCCTCACGTTGTGCGTCGCGATCGCCGAAGTCGTCGCGCTGCTCGTCCCGTTCGAGCGGTCCTACTGGATCACGCTCACCGTCGGCATCGTCCTCAAACCCGACTTCGGCTCGGTGTTCGGCCGCGCCGTGCTGCGCGGCATCGGCACGGTGATCGGGGTGGGCATCGGCGCGGCCGTACTCGCCGCGGGCGGCGAAGGCTGGCTGCTGGTCCTGCTGATCGCCGTGTTCGCGGGCGGCGTCGCGGTCGGCAAGGTCCGCAACTACGGCATCCTCAGCGCCTTCGTGACACCGCTGATCATCCTGCAGATGGACCTCGCCAGCACCGGAAGCTGGGACGTCGTGCTCGCGCGGCTCGTCGACACCGTGCTCGGCTGCGCGATCGTCCTGCTCTTCGGCTACCTGCTCTGGCCGGGCAGCCGACGGCCGCAGGTCGGCGGACGGCTCGCCGACGGCCTCGACAGCCTGGTGGAATACCTCGACAAGGGTCTCGTGCTCGCGCCGTCGGGCGAAGCGCGATTGGAACGTTCCCGCGCCCGTCGCCGCGCCTACCGCGCACTGGCCGACCTGCGGACCGCGTTCCAGCAGGTCGTCGTCGAACCCTCCGCCGCCGGACGGCAGGCCGTCGCCTGGTGGCCGGTGATCGCCGGGCTCGAACGCGTCGCCGACGCCGTCACCGAGGTCGGCGTCACCCTCGGCCGCGGCGCCCCGGCCCCGGCCGACGCCGACATCGCCCTCCTGACGGCCGCCCTCGCCGAACTCGCGGCCGCCGTCCGCGAAGAACGGGAGCCGGCGGAGATGCCGATGCCCGACAACGAGCAGCTGTCCGGCGTCGTCGACCAGATCGGCGCCGCGTTCGACGCCGTGCGCGGCCCCGATCTCGTCGAACGCGCGCCGCTGCGGCTGGTCCGGCGATTCCTGCCGTACCACCGCCGCGCGTGAAGGCCGACCACCACCCGGACGGGGGAGGGTGAGCATCATCTCGAACTAATGTTCGAGTTTTCACGCATAATCGACCCATGCTCGACACTGGTGACACGCTGCCGCCGGGGCCGCGTCACCTGCACATGGTCCGGCCCAACCAGCCCGTTTGGGTCGATCTCAAGCTGGTGTACCCCGTCGGCGCGGTGAAGACCCGCCTGTCCGACGGCCTGGATCTGACCGGCACCGTCCCCGGTCTGCTGGGGATGTGGCGGGCGACGACGACGGGACACTGGGTCGGCTGGGTCACCTTCCAGCTCGGTCCGGTCGGCCGAGGCGGTACGACGCATTCGCAGTGGGTGCTGGCCGAGGCGCTGCGCCCGCGCGAGGAGCGGAACACGTGGTCGGGCAGTTTCCCCTCCGAGCGGAGACGATGATCGTCCCGCCGCGTGGACGCTGTTGACGGCACGCCAAATCGCGCCCACGATGGGGCCGTGTCCGTAACCTGGGAGTCCGCGCCGCACCGTTCGCTCGGTGAAGGCGTCGCCGCATTGCTCCTGCGCCGTGGACGTTTGGGTTCTCCGCCCGCGTAACCGTATTTCCCGCGAAGGCCATCTGTGAAAGATGGCCGGTTTCGTCATTCCCGGAAATCGGAAACCCCTGGAGCCCAGCATGTCCATCACCCTGTCCGACCGTGTCCGCCTCCGCCCCGCGACCGTCCCCGACGGCGGGATCCTCGAAGGGCCGCGGCTGCTGCGACGCCTGCCGGAAGGCGTCGAAGAACGCCCGTACGAGCTTTTCGCGCTGCGTCCGCTGGGACGGGTGATCGGTGCCGAGATCGGCGGGGTCGACCTCGCCCGGCCGCTGACGCCCGCTCTCCACGCCGAGCTGAATCGCGCGCTGCTGGAGTGGAAGGTGCTGTTCTTCCGCGACCAGGACATCACTTCAGAACACCAGCGCGCCTTCGCCGCCAACTGGGGTCAACTGGAGACGAACCCGTTCATCCCGAAAGGGGAGACCGAGGACACCACCCGGTTCACCCGCTCGGCGAGCATGCCCGCGTTCGAGAACATCTGGCACGTGGACGTCACCTTCCGGCCCGAGCCCGCGCTCGGTTCGGTCCTGCGGCTGATCGAGGTCCCGCCGGTCGGCGGCGACACGATGTGGGCCGACATGGCCGCCGCCTACGACAACCTGCCGGACGACGTCCGCGAGCGGATCGACGGGGCGACCGCGGTGCACGACTTCATCCCCGGCTTCGACCGCTTCTCCGATCCGGGACTGCTGCTGCGCCACCAGGACGCGTTCCCGCCGGTCGAGCACCCGGTCGTCCGCACGCATCCGGAGACCGGGCGGCGCACCCTCTTCGTGAACCAGGCGTTCACGACGCATATCGTCGGCATGGACCGCGACGAGAGCGACCGGCTCCTGCGGTACCTGTTCAGCCGGGCGCATGTCCCGGAGTTCCAGGTGCGCTTCGGCTGGCGGCCGGGTTCGGTGGCCTTCTGGGACAACCGCGCCACCCAGCACTACGCCGTCAACGACTACCACCCGTACGCGCGCGTGGCCGAACGCGTCGCCATCGTGGGCGACCGGCCGTTCTGAGCGTCCCCACGACGGGTGATCGCCGCGGCGTCTTCGCCGGTACCTGTGTGACGATGTGGTCATGGGCATCAACTTCGACGAATTGAAGAACAAGGCCACCGACGCTCTCCGCGAGCACAACGACAAGATCGAGGGCGGCCTGGACAAGGCGGCCGGCTTCGCGAAGTCGAAGTTCTCCGGTCACGACTCGCAGATCGACTCCGGGGTCGAGAAGGCGAAGGGCTTCATCAACAAGTTCGACGACACCCCCGACACCCCGCCCCAGAACCAGCCCCCGCAGGGCCAACAGCCCCCGCAGGGCCAGTAACCGTTCGCGTTTCGTCCTCTGGATGCGGTAGTTGCGTGTGCAAGGACCGCATCCAGAGGACGAAACGCGTCAGGAGACCTCGCCGACCGCGGTGTCGCCGTCGATCGCCGTGATCCGGCCGCCGCGCTCGCCGAGCGCGATCAGGCCGTCGCGCGCGTCCGGCGCGCTCAGGCCGACCCGGACCCCGGCACGTTCCGCGTCCTTGGCGGCCGCAAACGCTTGCGCCCCTTCGTGACCCGCGTTGACCGTCACCGCGAGACCGCCCGTCGACGCCAGCGAGCCCCGCGCGGCACCCAGCCGCCCGAGCGCCTCGTCGACGATCGGCAGCAGCGCGTCCCGGTTGCCCTCGGTCATCGCCCGCACCAGCGCCGGGCTCGACCCGGCCACCCGCGTGCCGTCCGTGTAGGACCCGGCGGCCAGCGCCATCGCCAGCGGCCCGCCCTGCGCGCCGATCGTGGCCAGGATGGCCGCGAAGATATGCGGCAGATGCGAGATCCGCGCGACCGTCTCGTCGTGCGAGTCCGCCGGCAGCGGCACGACCTGCGCGCCGACGTCCAGCACCAGCTGGGCGACCTCCGCCCAAGCGGTCAGATCGGTGTCGTGCTCGACACCCAGCACCCACGCCGCGCCGCGGAACAGCGCCGGATCGCTCGCCTTCCAGCCGGAGTTCGCCGTCCCGGCCATCGGATGCCCGCCGACGAACTTCGCATACGGCGCGCGACGACGGACCGAGTCGAGCACCGGGCCCTTCACGCTGGTCACGTCGGTGAGCACGCAGTGCCCGGCGACCCGCGAAACGGTCCGGAGCACCTCCTCGACCGCGGGCAGCGGCACCGCGAGCACGATCATCGCGTCCCGCTCCGCCGCCTTGCCCAGCGCGGCTTCGACCTGCGTCGTCACGTCGAAACCCGCTCTGCTGGCGGCGTCCGCGTCAGCTTCGGAGGTCGTCGCCCCGAACGTGGTGCGGCCGACCGAATGCGCCGCGCGCAGCAGCGAACCACCGATCAACCCGAGCCCGATCACGCATACGTCCCGCACAAGGGTTCATCCTGCCATCTGTGGGCCCCCACGTCAGAGAACGGCGGCGAGGCGCGTTCCCTGATCGATGGCCCGTTTGGCGTCCAGTTCGGCCGCGACGTCGGCGCCGCCGATGAGATGCACCGGCAGCCCGGCCGCGCGCAGGTCGTCCACGAGGTCGCGCACCGGCTCCTGTCCCGCGCAGACGACGACGTTGTCCACCTCGAGCACACGCGGCCGGTCACCGACGGTGATGTGCAGGCCGTCGTCGTCGATCCGGTCGTAGGTGACCCCGGTGAGCTGCTCGACGCGTTTGGCCTTCAGCGCGGCCCGGTGCACCCAGCCGCTGGTCTTGCCGAGCCCCGCGCCGATGCCGGACTTCTTGCGCTGCAGGAGGAAGACCTGCCGCGGTGACGGCTCGACCTTCCGCTCGGTCAGCCCGCCGGCCGCCCGCTCGGGATCGGTGACGCCCCATTCGGCCATCCACGCGTCCAGATCGAGCGCGGGGGAGGTGGTGTGCGTCAGGAACTCGCTGACGTCCACGCCGATCCCACCCGCGCCGATCACGGCGACCTTGCCGCCCACCGGTTTCCCGTGCCGGACGACGTCCACATAGGACAGAACCTTCGGGTGGTCGATACCGGGGAGCGACGGCACCCGCGGCGTCACGCCGGTGGCCAGCACGACCTCGTCGAAACCGGCGTCGACCAGATCGGCGGCGGCCACGCGCGTACCGAGGTGCACCTTGACGCCGGTGACCTCCAGCCGTCGCGAGTAGTACCGGATGGTCTCCGCGAACTCCTCCTTGCCAGGGATCTTCCGCGCGATCCCGAACTGGCCGCCGATCTCGTCGTCGGCTTCGAACAGTTCGACCGCGTGCCCGCGCTCGGCGAGGCCGGTCGCGGCCGCGAGCCCGGCGGGGCCCGCGCCGACCACGGCGACGCGTTTGGTCTTCCGCGTGGGCGAAAGCGTCAGCGTCGTCTCGTGGCCCGCGCGCGGATTCACCATGCAGGACACCAGTTTGCGCTTGAACGCGTGGTCGAGGCAGGCCTGGTTGCAGGCGATGCAGGTGTTGATCTCGTCCTCGCGCCCGCTCTCGGCCTTGCGGATCCATTCCGGGTCGGCGAGGAACGGCCGCGCCATCGACACCAGGTCCGCGTCGCCGCTCGCCAGCGCCTCCTCGGCGACCTCGGGCATGTTGATCCGGTTCGACGTGACCACCGGGATCCCGACGTGCGGTTTGAGCTTGCCGGTCACCCAGGTGAACGCCGCTCGCGGCACGGACGTCACGATCGTCGGCACCCTCGCCTCGTGCCAGCCGATGCCGGTGTTGATGATCGTCGCGCCCGCCTCTTCGACCTCCTTGGCCAGCGCGACGACGTCTTCCCAGTGCTGTCCGCCTTCGACGAGGTCCAGCATGGACAGCCGGTAGATGATGATGAAGTCCTCGCCGACCGTTTCGCGTGTGCGGCGCACGATCTCGACGGCGATCCTCCGGCGGTTTTCCGCGCTGCCGCCCCATTCGTCGGTGCGTTTGTTGGTCCGCTCGGCGAGGAACTGGTTGATGAAGTAGCCCTCGGAACCCATGATCTCGACGCCGTCGTAACCCGCTTCCTTGGCCAGGAAGGCACAATCGGCGAACGCGCGGATCTGGCGCAGCACGCCGTACCCGGAAAGGGCCCGTGGTTTGAAGGGGTTGATCGGCGCCTTGATGCCCGACGCGGACACGCTCAGCGGGTGGTAGGAATACCGGCCCGCGTGCAGGATCTGCAGCGCGATCTTGCCGCCCGCCTCGTGCACCGGATCGGTGAGTCGCTTGTGCGCCTTGGCTTCCGCGCGCGTCGAGAGCTTGGACGCCAGCGGCAGGAGCCAGCCGGTCCGGTTCGGGGCGAAACCGCCGGTGACGATCAGCCCGACCCCGCCGCGCGCACGTTCGGCGTAGTACTCGGCCAGTTGCGGGAAATGCGCTTCCTTGTCCTCGAGGCCGGTGTGCATCGAACCCATGATCACCCGGTTGCGCAGGGTGGTGAAGCCGAGGTCGAGGGGGGACAGCAGGTTCGGGTACTGGCTCATCGCTGGTCCTTACGCATCGTGGTGGAATGCCCGGAGGACTTCCTCGAGCCACTCGACGTGGCCCTGTTCGGTTCGGATTCCTCCGCGCAGCACGAGGAACTGATGCAACGACTGTCCACTGAGGACACTCGGATCGGGGAAGTCGTGCTTCTCGATCAGCAGGTAGGCGTCGAGTCGTGCCGCGTGCGCGTCGCGATGCCGGGCGACCTCGGCGGCGACGGCGGCCGGATCGCCGAGGGTGGCGCCGCGGATCTTCACGGCGAGTTCCCTGGCGGTGGCCGACGGATCGGGTTCGGCGAGCCAGCGGGCCAGTTCGGCCCGCCCCGCGTCACCGACGGTGTAGACCTTCTTGTCGGGTTTCCCGGACTGCGCGACCGGCGCGACGGCGACCCAGCCCGCGTCCTCCATCCGCTTGAGGACGCGGTAGATCTGCTGGTGGGTGGCGCTCCACCACAGTCCGATGGACTTCTCGAAGCGGCGCGTCAGCTCGTAGCCCGAGCCGGACCGCTCGGACAGTGAAACCAGGATCGCGTGCTCCAGTGCCATGCACCTAGTTTCATATGCACCCAGTTGCACTGCAAGGCGACGCGCGTCACAAGTACATGAAGGCCCCCTTCCTGTACCTAGGCGCAAGGAAGGGGGCCTTCATGTACTACAAGAGCTATGGCTTGCGGGCGATACCGCCGATGACGCGGGACTCCGAGGGGTTCGCGGCGAAGACCGTCTTCTCGTCCGGATGCCACGCCGGCGCGTAGACCAGGCCCGGCTCCAGCAGCGGCCAGCCGCCGAAGAACCGCCGGAACTCGTCCATGGTGCGCAGGAAGCCGGGGTTCGTCGTGGTCTCGTAGTACTCGAGGATGTCGAGCAGCGCCTGGCGTTCCTCGTCGTTGGCCGGGTTCTCGTTGGTCATCTGCGAAAGCACCAGCAGCGAACCCGGCGCGAGCCGGTCGCGGTAGAAGTCCAGCAGCCCGTCGGGGTCCTGCTCGTCCTTGATGAAGTGCATGACCGCGTTGACCACCAGCGCGATCGGCTCCCGGACGTCGATGATGCCGGAATCCATCACCCGGTCCCAGAGGTCTCCGGGGTCGAACAGGTCGGCGGCGATCGCGTGGTGCCGGTCCGGGTCGGCGGTGTCGGCGAGCAGCAGCGTCGAATGCGCGAGCGCGATGGGCTCGTTGTCGATGTAGAGGACGTGCGTGTCCTCCTGCGGCCGCGCCTCGTCGGCGACCTCGTGCACGTTGCCCGCGGTCGGCAGGCCGGAACCGATGTCGACGAACTGCTTGATACCCAGCTCCGCGCAGTGCCGCACGGCCCGGCCGAGGAACTGCCTGCTGGTCTTGCAGTAGTCGCCCATGAGCGGCAGGCGCTCGCGCACCTTCTCGGCGAAGTCGCGGTCGATGGCGTAGTGGGTGTCGCCGCCGATGAAGTAGTCGTAGACCCGGGCCGCGGACGGCCGGTCCAAGCTGTTCTCGACGGCCCTGAGCGCCGCGTCGTGATCGATCATCGTCATCCCTTTGTCCGCGCCGGAAATCCCATGCTAACCGGCCGGGACGTAGGCCTCGCGGTAGGCGTTCACGGATTCGGTCAAGCGATCGAGCTCCGCGCGGGTGCGGGCGAGACCGGCCGCGTCGAGCCCCATCGCGTCGCCGATGATCTTCGGGATCCCGCTCGCGCGCTCGCGGAGCCGGGCGCCGTCCTCGGTCAGGCTGATGCGGACGGACCGTTCGTCGTCGGCCTGCCGGACGCGCTCGACCAGTCCGGACTTCTCCAGCCGCTTGAGCAGTGGCGACAGCGTGCCGGAGTCGAGGTTCAGCACGGTGCCGAGTTCCTTGACCAGCCGCTCGTCCTCCTCCCAGAGCGCGAGCATCACCAGGTACTGCGGATAGGTCAGGTCCAGATCGTCGAGCACCACGCGATAGAGCGCGGTCACGGCCCGCGATGCCGCGTAGAGCCCGAAGCACAGCTGATCGTCCAGGCACAGCGATCCGGTGTTGTCCGTCGGCATCGGTCCTCCTCGTCCCCATGGTGCGTCGATCATGCCGCAGACCGCCACTGGAGTGAGCCAAATCTCCTTGGGTACATTTTAGTTGTGCGCAACTGAGTTGCGAGCTACTTTTATCGCATCGACTTCGGAACCCAGGAGGCAGAAATGACCGCCAACCCGCACAACCTGGCCCTCGAACCGGCCGCGCAGGCTTTCGTCGAGGCCACCGCCACCCCGCCGTTCCTCTTCCAGCTGCCGCCGGAGGAAGGACGCAAGGCCGTCGACGATGTCCAGGGCGGCGACGTCGAACTGCCCGCCGCGGACGTCGAGACCACGCACGTGGACGGCGTCGAGGTCCGCATCGTCCGGCCCCGGGGCGCGACCGGGCCGCTGCCCGTGATCGTCTACATCCACGGCGCCGGCTGGGTCTTCGGCAACTTCCACACCCACGAGCGCCTGGTCCGCGAGCTCGCCGTCGGCGCGGGCGCGGCCGTCGTCTTCCCCGAATACGACCGCTCGCCGGAGGCGCGTTACCCGGTCGCCATCGAGCAGAACTACGCCGTGGCGAAGTGGGTCGCCGAGCACGGCGCCGAACACGGGCTCGACGGCACGAAGATCGCGATCGCCGGGGACTCCGTCGGTGGCAACATGACCGCCGCGCTCACCCTGCTCGCGAAGCGGCGCGGCGACGTCACCTTCCGGCAGCAGGTGCTCTTCTACCCGGTGACCGACGCGGACTTCGACACCGAGTCCTACCGGCGGTTCGCCGAGGGTTACTTCCTCGCCCTCGACGGCATGAAATGGTTCTGGGACCAGTACACGACCGATCCGGCTCAGCGCGCGGAAATCACCGCGTCGCCGCTGCGAGCGAGCCTCGACGACCTCGCGGGCCTGCCGCCCGCGCTGGTGATCACCGCCGAGGCGGACGTCCTGCGTGACGAGGGCGAGGCGTACGCCGCCAAGCTGCGTCAGGCCGGAGTCCCGGTGACCGCCGTGCGGTATCAGGGCATCGTGCACGACTTCGTCATGCTCAACACGTTGCGCGGAACGCACGCCGCGAAAGCCGCGATCGCGCAGGCGATCGGGGTGCTGCGCACCGCGCTCGAAGGCTGAGCGCTTTGTCCGGGGTGACACGCGTCACCCCGGACAACACTTTCCGGTGGTCGCACGTCTCTTGATCCAGATGTGGGAGTGCGGTGCGGGGGCGTGCCGCCGCCGGAGAGGGACACGATCGTCATGGGACTGGGACTGAGTGCCATCCGGCTCGATTCCACACTGAACCTCGTCATCGTCGTGGTGCTGACCCTGCTCGCGATCATCGCCGTGCCGTTCTTCTGGGAACGCTGGCGCCGCAAGCTTCTCGGCCGCAGCGGCACGATCCTCGTCGCGGTGGTGCTGATCGTGGTCAGCACCGGGATGGGCGGGAACATGATCGGCGGCTTCTTCCCCACCGTCGGTGCCCTGTTCGGCACCGGCGTGTACTCGGCGGAAAACGTCGACGCCGTCGCCGGTGAGAACGGCTCGGACCTCGACAAACTGCGTGACGCCGGTGCCATGCGGGCCAAGGAGGGCAAGGGTTCCGTCGTGCACATGACGGTGACCGGCAAGCGCACCGGCCTCACGCGTGACGTCTCGGTGTACTTCCCGCCCCAGTACTACGATCCCGCGTACCGGTCGCTCAAATTCCCGGTCATCGAATGGATCCCGAACTACCCGTCCGGCCCGGAAGTGGTCACCGGCCCGTACGGGATGCCGGGCAGGCTCGACGAAGCCATCGCGAAGCACGTGCTCCCGCCGACCATGGTGATCATCCCGGACCCGACCGGGAAACCGAAGGTCGGCCACGACACCGAATGCGTCGACGAAGTCAACGGCGACGCCAACGACACCTACCTGACCGCCGACATCCGCGACTGGGCCATCGAGAAGCTCGGTGCCGGCACGCAGCGGAAGGCGTGGACGATGGCGGGCTGGTCCTCGGGCGGCTACTGCGCGATGAACCTGGTGACCCGGCATCCGCAGTGGTACGGCCAGGCGGCGAGCGTCAGCGGCTACTACAAGGCTTCGGTGGACGCCGAGACGGAGAACCTGTTCAAGGGCAGGCAGGACATCGTCGACGCGAACACGATCACCTTGAACCTGCAGAAGCACCCGTCGCCGGTCGACCTCCTCGCGATCGCTGGGGACAAGGAAAGCTTCGAGAGCTTCTCGCTCGACCAGCTCCAGTCCGCCGTCCGCGCGCCCGCGACGCTGTCCACTTGGCGGATCCCGGACGCCGGGCACAACATGAACACCTTCAAGACGCAGATCCCGGACGTGCTGGCGTGGATCGGCGCGCGCACCGCGCCGCCGAGCGCACCTCAGGACAAGAAGATCGCCAACAGCGGCGGGGTCAAGCCGTGGCCGTTGCCGAACACCGGAGCCAAGGGCGCGCTGGTCGACGTCGTCGAGTAGTCAGGCGCGGTAAGCCTTGGGGTACAACCGAAGCCGGTCGGGAACGCGGTTCCCGGCCAGCTTCACGACCGCGCCGAGGCGCCGGAGTCGACGCTCGTCCCTGTCTGTCCACTTGAGACTCAAGCGGTCCCGAAGAGCTGGGGGGAGCAAGCCGATCGCGCACAGGGTCAGCACGTTCCCGCCCGCCGGCCGGACGGGACGCCACCAGGCCTCCGACAGGAACCACCACGGCGGCGGTGGCGTGTCCCGCATGGTGATCGAGCGGAGCAGTTCCCGGACCGTGTGGTTGTCCTCGAGCCGGTTCTCGACGACGTCGTCGAAGTAGGCGTCGAAGCCTTCCATGTCGTCGGGCATGTGGTGCTCGCGTAGGCCGAGCAGCAGGCCGAGGCGTCGCCATTCCGCGTAGAAACGGCGTTTTTCGGTGGGGGACAACGGATTTATGAACACCTCGTGCATGCGGACCGTCGTCCAGAACGTCGAGCCGTGCACCCACCAGTACGCCTCGGGGTTCAGCGCGTGATAGCGCTCGCCGTGGTGGTCGACGCCCTTGATCGCCTTGTGCAGCTCGCGGAGCCGCTCCGCCTCCGCGATCGCCTTCCAGTCACCGAAAACCTGGCACAGCAAGGAATCGATGGTCCGGTCGAGGCGGCCCCACGGGTCTTCGGTGTAGTTCGAATGGTCGTGGACGCCCGCGCCGACCACCGGATGCGCGACCTGCAGCAGCAACGCCGTCCCCGCGCCGAGCACCAGCCTCCGGTCGCCGACCACTTGCCAGGCAACGGAATCCGGGCCGAGCGGGGTCACGGCGGGCAGGCTGGCTTCGGTGCTCACGACGACCTCCCGGAAGAGTGGCGTACGGCCACTGTCCCACCTTGTTTACAGGCCGTCAATAGCCGGTCGAAGCGCTTTCACCACCTCGGAAACCCGCCTGCCGGCGCCGGGGTAGGTGGTCGACACCGGTTGGGAAGTCAGAACGACGACGATATGGCGATCGTCTTCGCCGACCGTGCCGGAACTGTGCAGGATCCGCGAGCCGCGGCAGCACGCCCAGCCCTGCTTGATCGACCAGCGAAGGGAACCGACGGCGTCCGGGATGCCGAAGTACTGCCGGACGCCGTCGGAGCCGCTTTCCGTCGCGCCGCTCAACGCCCGCATGATCGTCGTCCGCGTCCCCGGGCCCGCCTGGTCCAGCAGGTAGCGGTAGATCTTCGCGACGTCCGCCGCGGTGATCCGGGTGTCGCCCCAGCGGCCGGGATCCTCGGGAGGACGCGTGCCGCCGAGGCCGATCTTGGTCGCCCAGCGGGTGACGATGGCGGGTCCGCCGTGTGCCGTCCACAGCCTGCTGGCGATGTCGTCGTCGCTGGCCGAGAGCATCCGCTGCACGGTGCTCGCCGGTGCGCCCGCTTGAAGCGCTTCCAGCGCGATGAGGAGTTTCACCAGCGAAGCCGACGTGTACGACCGGTCCGCTTTGACGGAGACCGTGGTCTTCTTGGCGGTGCGGTCGTAGACGACCACGCTCACCTGCCCGCCGGGGACGAGGCCTGGGAGGGCCTTGGTGTCGACGGACCTCGGCGGTGAACCCGGTACCGCGGAGGAGAGCGGGGGCGGGGACTCGGCCTGTTCCGGTTCTGCTTCGAGGGTGATCACCGTGTCGGCGGCGGCCGCGACCGCCGCCGGGCCGGGACGCGACCGCGGAATCAGCACCATCGCGAGGATGGCTCCCAGGCACAACCCCACCAGGAGAAAGACTCCGCTCACCTTGCCCACATGACTTGTTGACCGGATCACCCGATCGTGTTCACGGTTAGGCCGTTCGGCCGCCTCGGTTTGCCCGCGAGGGCCCCTGGGTATCCGGCACCCAAGCCTGAATACAGGTCGCCAACTCTGGGAGGCGGAGCAATGGCACGTGCACAACGCGCTCGTATCCGGACTGCGGGTGTCCAGCCCGCGCAGGTTCTCGCCGGGCTGTCGAGCCTGGCCTTCCTGGTGTTCGGGATAGTGGGCTTCACCAGGACCGGGTTCGCCGATTTCGCCGGTCGCAGCGACGCGACGGTGCTCGGATTCTCGGTGAATCCCCTTTACAACCTCGGATTCGTCCTACTGGGCGCGATCGGTCTACTGCTGACCTTCGGCTCGGGCCGGTCCAGGGTCTTCGGACTCCTGACGTTCGCCGCCTTCGGGGCGCTGTTCATCTGGGGCCTGATGATCGCCGGGACGGTTTCGACGAACCCGGTTTCAGAAGCGGGTAACCCGTTCAACCTCAACTCGACGGACAACTGGCTGCACCTCGGCCTCGCCGCTCTCGGGCTGCTGATCGCGGTCCTGCCCGCGCGGCACAAGGTGCTGCTGCCGGAGGACGAAGAGGAGAACGTGGTGACGGACCGGGCCGACAGCGCCACGGTCGTCGAACCCCTACCCGACGGCTCGCGACGGCCGAAGCATGAAAAAGGCCCGACCGTCGCTCATGAAGAGCGACCGCCGGGCCTGGCCCACTAGGTCTCAGTAGCCGTACTCCTGGGCAGGAGCGTCGTCCCCTTTCTTGGGGGCGGCGTTCCCGCTCTGCGCGGCCTTGTTCTTCACCGGCGCGGTGCTCTTGCAGCCCGCGGGCTCGATGACGAACCAGGTGCCGCCGACGCCGTGCCCGTTCGCCTCGCCGGCGTTCGCGTCCTTGGCGTAGCGGTAGACGGCCCAGCCGCCGACGGTGACCTGCGTGGTGCCGTCCGCGCGCTTCACCGTGCCGAGCAGCTTCTGGTCGATGCCTTCGGGCTGGACGTCGCCCTCGGCGAGCACCGGCGGCCAGGTCTTCGCGCAGTCACCGTTGCAGGTCGGCTGCTTGTTCTTCTTGTCCTTGGTGAACATGTAGAGGGTGAAGCCCTCCTGGTCCACAATGGCCGGTCCGATGCCGTCGACGTCGGTCGCGACCAGCTTCGTGGCGCCGTCCTTTTGTTCGGCCGGAGCCGCCTCTTTCGCGGCCTGGCCCGCCTTGCCGCCCTTGGCGTTCGCGGCGTACCAGGTGCTGCCGACGCCCTGCCCCTTCGCCTCGCCCGCCTTGGCGTCCTTGGCGTAGCGGTAAAGCGCCCAGCCGCCGACGGTGACCTGCTTGCGTCCGTCGGTGCGAGTCACTTCGCCGACCAGCGCCTGATCCACGCCCTCGATCTGTACGTCGCCTTCGGCCAGCATCGGCGGCCAGGTCTTCGCGCAGTCACCGTCGCAATTGGACTTCGGCGGTTTCGCGCTGTCCTTGTCGAAGCGGTACAAGGTGAACCCGTCCTTGTCGACGAGCACCTGGCCGAGATCACCGGCTTCGGCCACGGCCACCTTGGTCTCACCCTTGGCCGCGGGGGCGTTCCCTCCCGCCCCGGCCACCGCGGCGGCGGGAGCGACGGCGGGGGCCGCCGTCTCGGTGCCACCGGAGCAGGCCGACAGTGCGACCAGGCCCACGGCCGCGGACGCCGCTGCGACGACGAAACGCTTGCGAAGCATGGGATTTCTCCTTGTTCGTAGGGGTTCCGCGGCTTGGCGCGGTGAGCTTGTACCCCCTACACGGAGCCGGCGCGGGACCGGTTCAAGGAGTTTTCGGATTTTCTTCGCGCGTCTCCAGCGCGACGTCCGTGAGCACGCCGGCCGAACCGGTGTAGTGCGCGGGATCCAGCAGCTCGGTGAGGGAATCCGCGGGGAGGACTCCGGTTATCTCCGGCAGGCCGGAAAGAACCTCGCCGAGCGGCTTGTCCTGCTCCAGCGCGAGTTTGGACGCGCGTCCCAGAACCTCCTTGGCCCGAGCCTTGCCGAGCAGCGGGGCGAGCACGGTCGACAGGCGCTCGGAGACGATCTGGCCGTGCGTGAGGCCGAGGTTCTCGCGCATCCGCTCGTCGTCGACCACCAGGCCACGGGCGAGCTCGGCCGCCGTGTGCGCGGCACCGCCGGTCAGGCGCAGGCATTCGCGCAGCAGCTGCCACTCGGCGTGCCACGCGCCCGCGGACCGTTCGTCCTCGGAGACCATGGCCTGGGTGACGCCGGTGGCCAGCACCGGGACCTGGAGCGCGGCCGACCGGATCAGCGTCGCGAGCACCGGATTGCGCTTGTGCGGCATCGCCGAGGAGCCGCCACGGCCCTCGCCCGCCGGTTCGGTGACCTCCCCGACCTCGGTGCGGGTCAGGAACTGGACGTCGACCGCGATCTTCCCGAGCGCGGCGGCCGTGAACGCGAGGGCGGCCGCGAGGTCGGCCGTCGGGGTGCGGAGGGTGTGCCAGGGGAGCGTGGTCTCGGCAAGCCCGGTCTCCTCGGCGAAGGCCGTCTGGAGCCGCTGCGGATAGCCGTCGGGCAGGTCGGCGAGGCGCGCGTACTCGGCGTACGCGGCCCTCGTGCCCGCCGCGCCACCGAGCGAGACCGGGAGGACGACACGGTTCAGCCGGTCGAGCGCGTCGAGCGTCAGCTGACGCCAGCCCGCCGCCTTGAGCCCGAACGTGGTCGGGACCGCGTGCGCGGTGAGGGTGCGCCCGGCCATGATCGTGTCGCGATGCGCGCGGGCGAGGCCTTCCAGCGCGTCCGCCGTCGCCTCGATATCCGCGACCAGGATCGCCCGCGTCCGCGCCGCGACCAGCATCATCGCGGTGTCGAAGATGTCCTGGCTGGTGGAGCCGCGATGGACGTACTCCGTGCCGGCGGCCTCGGTCAGCTCCTTGATCAACCCCACGACCGGGTTCGCCGTCTCACGACCCGCCCTCGCCAACGCGACCACGTCGATCTCCATCGACGCGGCGGCCTCGGTGATCGCCTCCGCGGCGGCCCGCGGGATCAGCCCCGTGCCGGCCTGTGCCCTGGCGAGCGCCGCCTCCGCGTCCAACAGGGCCCGCACCCAGGCGAGATCACCCGTCGCCGCCTCGGCGGGCGTGCCGGCGCGGACCGGGGACAAGAGGCCGGAATCGGGATCGGCGTTCATCGGCCCAGCATCGCACTTCAAGGGTTCAGTGGCCTGTCCTCCCGTCGATGCGCTCACGCAGCAGGTCGGCATGCCCCGTGTGGCGCGCGTACTCGGCGATGTGATGGGTCAGCAGCCACCGCAACGAGAACGGCTCACCGTCGCGGCGGCTCTTGCCCGTGTCGTCGAGCGACGCGGCCGCCACGATCTCCCGCGACCGCGCGCACTCCTCGTGCCACGCCGCCCACGCCTCCTCGACATCGCCGCCCAGATCCTCGAAGTCCTGCTCGGGCCACTCGTCGGAGTAATAGAGCAACGGGACGTCCTCGCCCGCGAACTGCAGGCGGAACCACCAGCGCTCGACGCCCGTGAGGTGCCTGAGCAGCCCGTGCAGCGACATGCTCGACGGCTCCACCGACCGCAGCGCCATCTGCTCCGGCGTCAACCCCTGGCACTTCAGCTCGAAGGTGCGGCGATGCCAGTCGAGCGTGGACGTCAGGATCTCGCGCTCGCTCGCCACGCGCGGAGGCTCCGGACGGTCGCCGTCCCAGCTGGCCGCATAGTTCTCGTCGGGGATCTCGTCCATGCCCCCGACCATGACAGAGACCCCCGACAATTCCGTGGCGCTCCGGCGGCCGCCCCGCCATCCTGGTGGTCGACGGCGGTCTACTAGACTCGGCCGCACGGGCCGTTAGCTCAATTGGTAGAGCTGCGGACTTTTAATCCGTAGGTTCTGGGTTCGAGCCCCAGGCGGCCCACAACATCAACATCCCCGCCGACCTGCGGGGATGTTGATCTTTCTGCGGCATGGCCATCTCTGCGTTGATTGCGATTGGGCTCCGTTTCGTCTCCGTTCGCTCTGCTGTGCCGAAGTTCGTGTCCAGCTAGCTGCACCGGGCCATGGCCCCTCGGCGCTCTCCTCGCCGTGTGAGCGGTCCGGCGTGCCCGTGCTCTGCAACATCCCTGCCGATTCCAGCAACGTCTTCGCTGGTGTCCGCGACGATGAAGGTGATGACCGAAGACGCGCGGCGGGCGGCCGTGAGCGCCTCCTCAACGCCGGGCTCGGAAACAGCAGGACGCCGAGGTGTGGCCGCGCGGTGGCCTCCCTCGAACAACGGCGGAAAACTTTGCACTTCGCCATGAGCTCGCTGCCGAGGACTTCGATGGTCTGGCATGGGACCGCTTCGCCGCGCCGCCTACAACCAGGCAGAACCCGCTATCGCCGCGATCGTCCTCTAGCTCCAGTGATTTGCAGGACACGGCCAGTTGCGAAGCCGTCTTAGGATGGAGAGGGGCCGAGCGAGGAGCAGGGCATGACGCGTGACGGGACGCTGGGGCGTTACGCGGTGCTGCGTGATTCCGACGTCGACGGATTCCGTACCGCGGTGTCCCGTTACCTGACCCCGCACCGGCTCACCCCGATGGGGCGCGGCGCGACGGTCCACAGCGCGTTGGCGGTCGCCGCGATGGGGCCGTTGTCGCTGGTCTACGGGTGGCATCGTGGCTCCGAGCTGGGCGCCAGGCTGACGGAGCAGGTCGACTACTACGACGTCAACCTCTCGTGGGGTGGTCGCAACCGGATCACCTGCGGCGCCGACGAGGTGGTGGTGGACCACCTGACCGCGGGGATCATCTCACCGCGGATGCAGGCTCAGATGCTGCTGAGCGCGGAGTACCGCCAGCTCCACGTCCGGGTGGAACGGTCCGCGCTGGACCGGCACCTCGAGGAGTTGCTTGGCAGGCCGATCGTCGCGCCGATCCGGTTCACCCCGGCGATGGATCTCCGCGCGCCCGCGGCGGCTTCGTGGGCACGTGCCGTGCGGCTGCTCGTCGCCGACCTCGACGCGATCGGTCTGTCCGGTCATCCGTCGGGGGTCACTCCGTGGTCGTCGTTCTTGATGACCGGTCTGCTGCTGGCGCAGCAGCACAACTATTCCGATGAGCTCGAGTCCGGAGTGGACCGTGCTTCGCGTCCTTCACCGCTGAAGCGGGCCATCGAGTTGATCGAGACCCAGCCCGAGACCGACCTTTCCATCGGCCGGATCGCGACGCAGGTCGGTGTCGACCCGCGTTCGTTGCAGCGGCATTTCCGTGACCATGTCGGGGTTTCGCCCCGGGAGTACGTCCGGCAGGTCCGGCTCACGAGAGTTCGTGAGGACCTGCTGGCCGCGGATCCGGTGAGCGGGGTGACGGTGGCGGAGGTGGCCTTCCGGTGGGGATTCGGTCATGTGCCGCGCTTCGCCGCCGTCTATCGGGAGCGGTACGGCGAAGCACCTTCCGCGACGTTGCGGCAGCCCTGTCGGGAAACGGATCGGGGTGTCGCGAAGGGGATCGGTATCGCGGAACGCCGCGTTTAGCGTCCCTTCCCATCAGCAGGAGCAGTGGCGCTCCTCGTCGATGCGGGAGTAGGCGACATGATCCACGAGTACGACGTCGCGGTTGTCGGGTATGGCCCGACCGGTCTCGTCCTGGCCTCGGCCCTCGGCAAGGCGGGGCATCGAGTGGTGGTGTTCGAACGGTGGCCGGGGCTGTACGGGTTGCCGAGGTTGACGCATATCGACGGTGAAACCGCGCGGACCATCCAGGCCGTCGGCGACCTCGACCTGGCGCTGCGGGACGCGTCGCCGTTGGAGCACTACCGGTATTTCAACGGTCAGGGTGAGCTGCTGTTCGAGATCGACTGGCGGGGTAAGTCGTGTGGTCACCCGGCGCATATCGCGATGTACCAGCCGGACATCGAGGACAGCATCGACCGGCACGTCCGGGCCTCCGGCACCGTCGAGGTCAACCAGGGTTGGGCCGTGGTGAACGTCCACCCGACCGACGCCGGGGTCGAGCTCACCGCCCGCCCGTGGACGAAGTCACGCACCGGACAGTGGGCGCACGCGGGTGAGGAACGCACCGTCAGCGCGAAGTACCTCGTCGGCGCCGACGGGGCGAACAGCTTCGTCCGCGCCACTCTCGGCATCGAGCGCAGCGACCTCGGCGTGCACGACAACTGGCTCAACATCGACTGCGAACGGCTGCGCCCGCTGCCGGAACGGTTCGACCGGACGACGCAGTTCTGCGATCCGGTCCGGGGCCATATGTTCATGCCGATCGGCAAGAGCAGGCAACGGTTCGAGCTGGCTGTCCTGCCAGGTGAGGACATCGCGGCGTTCGAGGACCCCGGCTACGCCTGGTCCTGGCTGCGGGACACGCACGGGCTCGGTCCCGAGGACGTCAAGATCCTGCGCAACGTGGTCTACGGGTTCGAGGCCCGCATCGCCGAACGCTGGCGGACCGGCCGGGTGTTCCTGGCGGGCGACGCCGCGCACACCACGCCGCCGTACATGGGCCAGGGGGCCTGCTCCGGCATGCGTGACGGAATCACGCTCGGGTGGAAGCTCGACCTGGTGCTGCGTGGCCTGGCCGAAGACGGCTTGCTGGACACCTATGAGGCCGAACGGCGCCCGCACGCCACGACGATCACCGAAACGTCGACGATGCTGGGACGGGTGGCCAACACCCATGACCCGGCCGCCGCGGCCGCTCGCGATCAGGCCTTCCGGGACGGCACGGCGCCCCCGCCTCCGCCGTTCCCGACGATCGTCGCGGGCGTCGTCCGGCACGGCGCGGACGGACGGCCGTCACCACTGGCGGGAACGCTGGCACCTCAGGGCGTGGTGGCCAAGGACGGCGTCCAGGGGCTGTTCGACGACGTCGTCGGCCGCGGGTTCAGCCTGGTGAGCGCGACCGATCCGCGCGGTGTGCTGACCGGCGAACAGCTGGACTTCCTGGCCGAATTGGGTGCCACGACGGCGACCCTGGCTCCCGGCGCGCAGGACTCGGTGACGGACGTCGCCGGGACCTACCGCGATTTCCTGCACGACAACGGGGTGGAGGCTTTCATCGGCCGTCCGGACTTCCACCTGTTCTGGGCCGGCTCACTGGCCGAGCTGCCCGCGGCGGTCGGAGAACTCCGCGACCGACTGCGCTGGGTGTCGGCATGAACGCGCTCGCTCCCGCGGAAGCCTTGTGGCGGGCCATGTCTCCCACCCGCATGCTGGACTGCGGGATGGACTACGCCGACGTACTCGAACTCCAGACGCTCACCGGAGCGGGGATCGCGTGGGACGTCGCGGCCGAGGAACTCGGCGACCGGCAGTTCGCTCGCGCCCGAGCCGCCGAGGAAGCCGGTCGAGTCGTCACCGCGGAGGAGGCGTATCTCGCGGCCACGGCCTGCTACCTGTTCGCGCAGATGGCCTACAACTTCGACGGGCCACGCAAACGGCAGCTCTACACGCGGCTCACCGAGGCGTTCGCGGCAGCCGGGGCGTCACGGAATCCGCGATGGGAGCACCTCGAAATCCCCTTCTCGGGCGGACGGCTGTTCGGCTGGCTGATCCGCCCGCCCGGCCCGGTGACCGGGACCGTGGTGGTCTTCGGCGGCCAGAGCGGGTGGGGCCCGGCGTATGTCCGGCAGGCCGAGGCCCTGAACCGCCGGGGCTTGGCCGCGTTGCTCGCGGAGGGCCCCGGCCAGGGCGAGTCCAGACTCGACGGCGGCTTGCTGCTGGACGTGGACGTGCGGGCGGCGTACAGCGCTTTCGTCGACCACGTTCTCGCGCGAGGGCCCGTCGGCCTGTGGGGGAACAGCAACGGCGGCCTGTTCGCCGGCACGACGGCCGCGTCCGACCGCCGGGTGGCCGCGGTGTGCGTCAACGGCGGGCCCGCCCGGCCTCGTCTCCTCGACTTCCGCACCTACGTCGAGCAGGCGGCGGCGATGCTCGGCACAACCGACACCGACGCGATCCAACGCAACTTCGACCGGATCGCGTTGCGGCCAGAGGACCGCATCGACTGCCCGGTACTGGTTCTGCACGGCGGGAACGATCCCATCGTCACCGCGGCCGATCAGCGACCGTTCCTGGACGCCGCGACCCACGACGACGCGACGCTGCGGATCTGGGACGACGGAGAGCACACCATCTACAACCACGCCACCGAGCGAACCGCCTACGTCGCGGACTGGTTCGCGGACCGGCTCACGCGGCGAGACTGAGAGGGCCGACATGGACTTCGACGAACACACCACCCTCGATGCGGTCGTGGACAGCTTCCGGGACACGCCCGATCCGCGGGTGAAGCAGATCCTGACCACGCTGGCCCGGCACGCCCACGCCGCAGTGCGCGAGTTGAGGCCCACCCACGAGGAGTGGGAACGGGCCATCGGCTTCCTGACCGCGGTCGGCCAGAAGAGCGACGACACCCGCCAGGAGTTCGTCCTGCTGTCCGACGTGCTGGGGATCTCCACGCTGGTGGAGACGATCAACGGCGACGCGCACGGTACCGAGGGAACCGTCCTCGGCCCGTTCCACCTGGTCGAGTCGCCGGAGCGCGAACTCGGCGAGTCCATCGACCTGGTCGGCACGGGGACCCCCTGCGTCATCACCGGAACGATCACCGGCGCCGACGGCGTCCCCCTCGGCGGCGCCACCGTCGACATCTGGCAATGCGACGAGAACGGTTTCTACGACGTCCAGCGACCCGACGCGCAGCCGCGAGGCAACGGACGCGGCCTGTTCCGCACCGACGAGAACGGCCGGTTCTGGTTCCGCACCGTGGTGCCGAGCCATTATCCGATCCCGACCGACGGCCCGGTCGGAGAGCTGCTCGCGGCGTCCCGGCGCCATCCGTACCGGCCCGCTCACGTCCACGTGATCGCGGAAACCGCCGGGTACAAGCCCTTGACTACCCACATGTTCGTCGCGGACAGCCCGTATATCGACAGCGACGCCGTCTTCGCCGTGAAGGAGAGCCTCGTCGTCCCCTTCACGGAGTCGCACGACCGGTCCGAAGCCGACCGTTATGGCGTCGGCGTTCCCTTCCGGCACGCGCATTTCGACATCCGACTCGCATCCGACGGAGCGCCTGAATGACTTTCGACTCCTTTGTGTACGACGCCCTTCCGATGCGGGTCGTTTTCGGCGCCGGCGGCATCGGACAGCTACCCGAGGAAGTCCGGCGGCTGACGCTCCGGCGGGTGCTCGTACTGTCCACACCGGAGCAACGGGACCTCGCCGAGCGCGCTTGGGATCTGCTGGGTGACTCGGCGGTGGGCATCTTCGACCGGGCCCGCATGCACGTACCGACGGACACCGTCGCCGCCGCCGAGGAGTCGGCGAAGGAACTCGGCGCCGACGGATGCGTGGCGATCGGCGGGGGATCGACCATCGGCCTCGGCAAGGCGCTCGCCCTGCGGCAGGGTTTGCCGATCCTCGCCGTGCCGACCACCTATGCGGGTTCGGAAATGACCCCGATCTGGGGGATCACCGACAACGCGCGCAAACAGACCGGCCGGAACCGGAGCGTCTTACCCCGCACCGTCGTCTACGACCCCGACTTGACCCGGTCCCTGCCGGCCGGGATCTCGGCCACCAGCGGTCTCAACGCGCTGGCCCACGCGGTCGAGGCGCTCTACGCCCCGGACGTCTCCCCGGTCATCGCGGCGATGGCCGAACAGGGAGTGCGGGACCTGGCCGCCGCCTTGCCCGCGATCGGAAAGAATCCCGCAGACCCGGCCGCCAGGGCCGCCGCACTCCAGGGCGCCTGGCTGTGCGGCGCGTGCCTGGGCGCGACCACCATGGGGCTGCATCACAAGCTGTGCCACGTACTCGGCGGAAAGCTCGACCTGCCGCATGCCGAGACCCACTCGGTCATCCTGCCCCACGTCGCGGCCTTCAACCTGCCCGCGGCACCGCGGGCACGGGCGGCACTCGCCCGCGCCTTGCCCGACGACGACCCGGTGGCGGCGCTGAACTCACTGACGCACCGGATCGGTGCCCCGCACCGGCTGTCCGCACTCAGGGTTCGCGAGTCCGATCTGCCCGCAGTGGTCGACGAAGTACTGGCCGACCCGTACGCCAACCCGCGACCCGTGGGACGGGCGGAACTGGAACGGCTTCTGGCAGAAGCCCTATGAGACGGTCAGCGTGGCCAGCCCCTCCCGCGCTTCGGCGGCCACGGCCTGGTCCCAAGGAACGACCTCGGCGAGGGCCCGCCGGAACCACTTGCCGGCGAAGTATGAGGCGCACGAGTTGGCCGAGCGCACCGTCGCGAACACGCTCGAACAGCAGCAACAAGCGGCGGCGGATGGTCGGCATGACGCGGCTGCGGACCCGCGTTGGGTGGATCTAGACGTGGGACCAGGCGACTCCCGAGATGGTGCGTGAGTTACACGCTTCAGAGCGAGTGGAAACTGTGTCCGCTACCTGTCTTGCTCCGGAGAATGTCGTCCTATTCCGAACAAGACGTCTCAGACAGAAACCCGCTCGAGGCTTATGCCGCCTGCCGAAGCGACGTGTTATCCGGGACGAGAACCGAGATGGGGACCGTGGCCGCGTTCCGGCTCCTGCCCAGACCGCCGGACAGTGCCCAACCATGCGCCGCGCGGGGCGGCGTGTTGGTTACTCGGCGGGGCGGCGTCGTTTGTCGCGGATGTAGATGACTGCCGGCTTGCCGTCGCCGGGGGTGCGCCGGTCGTGTTCGAACAGGGTGGTGGCGGTGATCAGGCCGCTGAGCTTGGGGTAGCCGTAGTTGCGTGGGTCGAAGTCCGGGCGTTGTTTGGTGATGATGCTGCCTACCGCGGCGAGTGCGGCCCAGCCGTCGTCGTCGGAGGCTGCCTCGACCGCGTTGCGCAGCTGGTTCACCAGTGCTGTGTCGGCCTTCAGCTGCGCCGCGGCCATCACGGCTTGCGGCTTGGGGTCTGTTTCCACCGGCGCGGTGGGGTTGTGGGGATGGGCGAGGTTCTCGGTGTAGATGAACTTGTCGCAGGCCGCGACGAAGGGTTGGGGTGTTTTGCGTTCGCCGAAGCCGTAGACGGTGAGGCCGGATTCGCGTAGTCGTGCGGCGAGTCTGGTGAAGTCGCTGTCGCTGGAGACGATGCAGAATCCGTCGAAGCGCCCGGAGTACAGGAGGTCCATGGCGTCGATCACCATCGCGGCGTCGGTAGCGTTCTTGCCGGTGGTGTAGGCGAATTGCTGGATGGGCTGGATCGACTGGGCCAGCAGGTGGTCCTTCCATCCTTTGAGGTTGTTGCCGGTCCAGTCGCCGTAGGCGCGTTTGACGTGTGCTGTGCCGTACTTGGCGACCTCGGCCAGCAATCCTTCGGTGATCGACGGCCGCGCGTTGTCCGCGTCGATCAGTACCGCGAGTCTGACAGTGTTCTCGCTGGCCATGGATCAAACACTCCTGTAGTAGTTGTTAGGCCCTCGTCGGCCGATACCGGTCGATCACCCCCCTGCAGCGCGTCATCATCATCATCATCATCGTCCCTGGTCTCGTGCCGCGCTGGACAGCGGAGCAGGAGTTTTAGCCTGGTCGATCAGACTCAGCGAGGTGGGGGGCGTCCACGGCGGACAGTCGTTGCTCGGGAATCTTGCCGTCGGTGTCCTCGGAAATCTTCGACGGTGGGTCGGTCTCGATCTCCACGAATAGCGTTTTGATCTGGATGTGGTCGCCGGGCTGCACCTTCTTGAGGATCAGGCGCAGGAGGCCCTAGATGTCGATGAGCATAACTGCGAGTACGAAGCTCCAGAGCCCAGAGGTCCGATGCGGACATGGTCGCGACACGGGCGGTGTTTTCGACGCACAGCCCTTACCGTCAGGAGCCGGGTATCTCGCCAGCCGGTAAATGCGGTGCGCATCAGGCAGTACGTAGTGGTGCCTCTCCGCTCCGGTCCCGGTGGTGTGCCGCGCGGTCAGCGCGACGAAGCAACCGTATTCGCCTTGGGTGCGGTCCGAGTCTGCGTCATAATCGCCGCGTGAAACGTGCGGACCGCCCCCTTACCCGTGATGACCTCGAGGTAGATCCACCCGAAGGCCACGACCAAGGCAGGCCTGAACCGCGATTCGGGGTGTACTCCGTGTCATGGTCGGACGCAAAGAACCAGATGTACCCGCTGCCTGACGAAGACGGACGCGGCCAGCCTGACGACAGCTCGGCCGATGAGATGAACCGTCTACGTGGTCTCATCATGGTTCAAGCGGCCGAAACTGAAGCAGTGCTGGGTGAGGTGCTCTTGCATCTCGATCCTGAGGCCAAGCCAGGCAAGATGATGGCCGGGTCGCTCTTTAACGCCGTCTGGGACGCGTTGCTGGATTCTGACAGACATTACTGGGAATACGAGTTGTACTGGATCCGGCAAGCGCAGAAGCTTCGAAATCGCGCAGTCCATCACCGGCCGGTAGTTGGGTTCAGCTGGCGGGACTATTCGAGCGGAGCGGGAGGCGAGTGGGTTCCGGTAATTAGCTTTCTTGGGTACGAGGCGAAGAAGCCCGGCGAGAAGAGTGCCATACCGAAAATCTACAATGAACAGGATTTACTGGGGGACCTAGCCGAACAGCAGACTGCGATGGCATTCGCGATTGAGATCTTGCATCGTCTCAAGTGCCCTGGCCACGACGCTGAGGATGGTTGTCCGCATGCTTGGTAGGGGTTGGAATCATCGCGAGAGTCCAGGTCGCGTCGGTGCAGTATGCGGTTTCCCAACTTCCCGAAGTCGGTGAGAGCGGCGGGCGGCACAGCTGCTCGTCCGCGATCCGTCCCCGGCCATCGGTCTGGGATCTGCGCCGGTTGGGACGAGCAGGTCCGTAGGCGTGGAGTCAGACGCTGGCGTTACCCGCGGTGAATGTGGGTCTCAGCGAGGCGCGGACGGCTCGTGAGACTCTGGTAGCGCCGGTCGAGCGCGCTGCGATCTAGGTAGTGGCCCGGCAGTCCTCCCCTCACCGTCGGGCTATTGAAGACTTCCCTGGTCCCTCCGTCGTACGGCCGCGGAGGACTGGCGTTACAGCCCACTTTGGCGGCTCGACACCTGGGGGCCGGGCGACCAAGCAATGACGTCGACAGCAGCTCGCGCAGCCATCGCTGGATGGACAGACGACGGACGAAGCGGCCTGATCGTGTATGTCCACGGTGGCGCGTTCCACGCCACCGACGGCATTTTCGGCGCACCTGTCCCCCTGCACAGCTACCTCCTTTGCGTCTCCCGGCCAGCGGCCACCCACGATGAATTCGATGCGGTTCACCGACTCACGCTTTCGTGCCCTGGCGAGAACTGGTGTCATCGTGGTGGATGTACCGAGGAGCCATGTCTGGAACTGGAGGCGCTGCTTCGTCCCATCGTCACTGCCGGCATCGCCGCCGATGCGGTTCGTACGGAAGGACAGGAGGAATATCAACAGCTTTACGGCGGCGCCGGGAGTGTCGAATACACGGACACGGTCCTCGGTATTGCCCACCTGACACTCGTCACCGCAGGCTGGGCGGACCTGGGACGCTCGGAATGGGAGGGCGGTATCGAAGAAGGCCACTTTCGCCGAGGCGAGCACTGCTTGACTGTCACCTATGATCCGGTCACTCGCCAGCTGCAGCTGGCTGACGGGAAGCCTGAGCTGGAACTGACTCTCCAGTTGCTGGCTGAGGACGGGGTGCTGACCGGTGATGAGGGAGCCGAGTCCCTCGACACCGGTGAGGACACAGTCGAGACGTGGGGTGCTGATCTCCTCGACGCTGCCGCGGAACTGTTGCGAGGTCGCATCAGCCCCCTTCCGGGTTTGGATGACGCCGTGCGGATCACGCTGGTTGGATTGCATCCACACGCTGACGGGAGCTTGCGTGGTTCCGGCTCGAGCGACCTCGTCGAGGAGCAGCTGACAACCTTCTTGCGCACGATCGGGGTCCTCCACATGCCGAGCTGATCAGTCGCACGACACGCGTGAGACGGCAGCTCGTTTGGCCGTCGACCGGTCTTGTTGCCGAGCGGCCGGAGCACCATCGCGCATCCTCGGGCCGGCCACTTCGCGGCCGCGAGCGTGGAGCCGGCCGCGAAGCTTCGCCGTGGTCAGGCGCCGAGGCGGTTGTAGATCCGGCTGGCCAGCGTGGCGGCAAGCTGGTTCAAGGCGCTCCAAGGTTCGTCGAGCGCGAACCGGCCGAGCAGTTCCGCCACCGCGTAGGCCTCCGCCTCGGAGAGCAACGTCGTGCGCCGGTCCTCGAGGCCCCGCTCGACCAGCCGGGACAGAGCTTCGGCGTACTCCTTCAGGTCACGCACCTCCGCCAGGCCGTACCGCTCGTCGAGCGAATCCCCGACGAGGTCGTCACTCATGGTCGTCTCCTTCTTCCTTCACCCGTCCGACGCACCTCAGAAAATCTATGGCGGCTGGGGTAGACATTCAACGCCGGGTGTGTGTAATGTTCTCCTCGTACCGAGAAGACAACGTCAAGCAGGCGCGGGAGATGACGTAACTACCCGCGAGGTGAGACAAGCCGGTCAGGCGGCGCGGGGCCGATGAAGGAACGGGTTCCGCACGGTGATCGGGAGCAGGACCCCGGGCCGGGTTGTGAAGAAGGTTCGACCAGGTAGTGCCGGCCCTGGAAGGAAAGTGCAGGACGCGGGCGGAGCAGGTGCGTCCGTGAAGAAACACAGTTGTAGGTAGTGAATGCAGTTGCAGGACCGGTCAGGTGGCCGGAGCCGATCAGTGACCGGGGCTCCGGGCAGTGACCAGCGGCGTCAGCGTGCTGGGACCGATCAGTGGAAGGGTTCCCGCGTTGTCGTCCGTAGCAGGTGAAGTAGCAGTACCCAGCAAGGTGAAAACACAGGAAAGAAGGGAACGGCAACATCATTGGATCGCCCGCAGCGGCAAGGCAGCGCCGCGCGGGTGCCGTAGTTCCATCGAGTTCGGAGGTGGTTCGCGGTCACGAATGAGCGATCCCCGCGAGATCCGGCTTTCCAGCGGACGCGGGTGCAAGAGGCCGGCGGTCACGTCGGTCGACAATGGTGAAACCCAACCCTGAGGACCCCGGGTGCCGTTCTGGCACCCGGGGTCCTTTGTGATGCGGAGGTGGAATGATCCCTGACCAGAACGGATCGGCCGACGGGGCCGACAAATTCGATGACGAGCACTACCCCGCCTACACGATGGGCCGGGCCGCCGACATGCTCGGCGCCACCCAGGGCTTCCTTCGCAGCCTCGACGAGGCCGGTCTGATCATCCCGCAGCGTTCCGCCGGCGGGCACCGCCGCTACTCCCGGCACCAGCTCCGCCTGGCCGCCCGGGTGCGGGAACTGGTCGATCAGGGCACCGCCGTCGAGGCCGCCTGCCGCATCGTCACCCTCGAAGACCAGCTTTACGAAGCGCGGCGTGTCAACGCACGCCGCGCCGACGACTGACAACCGTGCCCTGTGAACGCCCTTGTCCGGATCGGACAAGGGCGTTCGTGCGTCGATGTCGAGACGGCCGAGTCCGCTCCGACTCCCTCCTGAACGTGCCGGACGGGAGCGAAGGAGGCCTTGCGATGAGCAAGGTGGTGCTGGATGTGTCGATGTCGCTGGACGGCTTCACCGCGGGGCCGAACGTCCGGGCCGGAGAGCCCATGGGCGACGGCGGGGAACGTCTGCACGAATGGATGGCCGGGGCGGGGCCCGACGCCCGCGTTTTCCAGGAGGTGAACGCGATGGCCGGGGCGACCGTCATCGGCAGGCGCACTTTCGACCTCGGGTTGCGGCCGTGGGGCGGGACGCCGTGGCCGGGTGTCCCCGGCTTCGTGGTCACCCATCGGACCCGGGAAGACCTCCTCGGCGACAACGGCGGCACGTTCGCCTTCGACGGGCTGGAGGCCGCGGTCCGCCGTGCCAAGGACGCCGCGGGGCACAAGGACGTACTCGTGATGGGCGCCGACGTCGCCGGGCAGCTGCTGGCGGCGGGCCTGCTCGACGAGGTCTACCTTCACCTCGCCCCGGTGGTGCTGGGCCAGGGGACGTCCGTGTTCGCCGGGCACGTGGGCGAGCTCGTCCCCCAGGGCGAACCTGTCGCGGGCGTCGCCACTCACCGGCGTTATCGCGTCCGGTGATCACCACGGGATGACGGCCCGGATGGCGGCCGAGATCGGTTCGAGGTCGGCGACGACGTTCTCGAGTTCGCTGGGGCTCAAGGCGTTGTAAGGCGCTTCAGCGAGCCGGTCCGTCGTCGCCTCGACGCGCTCTTTCGTGGCCTGCCCGGACGTGGTGAGCCGGCCGTCGGATCCGATCAGGCCGCGGTCGCGCATCCCGTCCACGACCGCGGCCAGCTGCGCGGCGGGGAGATGGCCGACCCGGCCGAACTCGTTCGCGGGGATGCCGACGGACAGCGCGTGAAGCACGTGGCACTCGGTCCCGCCGATGCCTTCGGCCACCAAGGCGACGGTGTGGCCGTCGCCGCGATGTTCACGCAGCAGGGTGGCCGCGTGCCACAGCCGCGCCACGGGCTCCTGCGGAATCGGGAGCGTCCGGACGGCGGCGAAGAGGGCGCGTCCCTCGACGGGCGCGCTGGTCGCCGCCTTCAGCAGGAGGTCGGCGGCGCGCGTGACGCCGGGGGCGTCGGCGAGGTCACCGAGGATCCGCCGCATTCCCGCGACGCATCCCCGCTCGCGGGCCGCCAGCGCCGCCTCGGGCGTGGTCAGCTCCCAGACCTTCGGGAGATGACGTGCGACCTCGCCCGGGGCGAAGTTGTAGAAGATCGCGTGGATCACCTCGGCGGGCACCGACCGGCCGAACGGCGCGACCCGCCCGGCGAAGTAGGCGTCCCACGGATTGCGCAGGCCGAGCGCCATCAGCGCCTCATCGGACTCGTCGGCGAAGTAGGGGATCAGGCCGATCGGCTCGACCAGGTCGTACATGCGGCGGGCGACGGGTTCCGGGTGCGACATCGTGTCTCCTGCGGTCGTGGCGGCGCCCTCGTGGCGACCGCTCGACTACCCCACGAACGCCGCACCCGGAAATCGACATCGGCCTACTTCAGGTGCCGGGCGATGAACCGGCCCGCGGCGTCCCCTTCGAAGTGGGGGACACCGGTGTGCCCGCCCATGTTGGCGTGCAATGTCTTCTCCCGCGAACCGAAGGCGTCGAACAGGTCGAGGGCGTGCTGCCGGTCGTTCCCCTCGTCGTCCCACTGCAACAGGACCAGCAGCGGAATGGTGACCTGCCGGGCCTCTTCGAGGATGCTGCGGGGCACGTAGCTCCCGGCGAACAGGACAGCTGCTTCGACGCGGGGTTCGACCACCGCGAGTCGCGTGGCGATGGCGATCACCCCGCCCGAGAACCCGACCGGACCGCCGATTTCGGGCAGCGCGAGGAGGGCGTCCAAGGTGGCCCGCCATTCCGGGACCGCCGTTTCGACCAGCGGGAGGACGAGCCGGTCGACGATGTCGCCGGTGACCGGCTCGCCGGCCTTCAACGCGCGCTGCAGGTCGGCGCGGGCCTCGTCGACGGCGGCGAAACGGGGCCGGTCACCGGCTCCCGGGAGTTCGATGGTGGCCGCGGCGTAGCCCGCCGCCGTGCAGGCCTTGGCCCTGGCCACGAGCCGGGGGTACATCTTGCCGAGTCCGCCGGGATGCCCCATCAACATCAGCGGGGCCGGTGCCGCCGATTCGGGCGTCCACAGGATTCCGGGGATGTCGCCGAGGGTGAATTCGCGCTCGAGGGCGTCTTCGAGGCGTCGTTCGGAAGTGAAGCGCATGGTCGTGCCTTTCGGGAGTGCTCGTGAAACGGCGCTCCCGGACGACCTATCGCCCGGCCGTGACCCCTGAGGGGAGCACCCTGGTCGAAATGTCCACGGGTACCACCTCCTCGTTCGCTCGCACGGCCTCCGGCAAGTTAGCAGCGGACGGCGACCGCGCGCCAGCGCTTTACCCCAGCACTGAAAGCCCGTCCGCCACGACGACGCCGTCGTGCAGCACCGTGCGGTCCTTGCCGCGGTCCATCACCGCGCTCGTCGGGGTCTCGCCGTCCACCAGCACCAGGTCGGCGCGGTCGCCGACGGCCACGCCCGGCCGGTCGGCGATGCCTGCCAGCCGCGGGACGTCGTGGCTCATGATCGACGCGCCGCCCATCGTCGCGACGGCCAGCGCCAGCTCGATCAGGTCGTCGCGGCGGAAGCCGTTGGTGAAGGCCAGCTGCCAGGTGCGGTCGAGCAGGTCGCAGTTGCCGTACGGGCTCCAGTAGTCCCGCTGGCCGTCCTCGCCGAGGCCGACGCGCACACCCGCGGTCGTGAGGTCCGCGAGCGAAAGCCGACCGTCGGTGGACGGCGCGACGGTCGCCATCGCGATGTCCAGTTCGGCGAAGGTGTCGATCAGGCGGCGGCTCACCGATTCCGAGATCGAGCCCAGTTCGTACGCGTGCGACAGGGTCACCTTGCCGCGCATGTCCAGCGCGCGGACCCGTTCGATCACCAGATCGGTCGAGAACAAGCCGAGGTGACCGGGTTCGTGCAGGTGGATGTCCACCTCGACGCCGTACTTCTCGGCGAGCCCGAACACGACGTCGAGATGCCCCTTGGGATCCTTGTCCAGCGAGCACGGGTCGATCCCGCCGACGACCGTGGCGCCCGAGCGCAGCGAGGCCTCCAGCACGTCCACGGTGCCGGGTTCGCGCAGGATCCCGGCCTGCGGGAACGCCATGATCTCGACGTCCGCGTGCTGGGCGAAGCGCTCCTTCGCGGCGAGGACGGCGTCGAGCTTCTCGAGCCGGCAATCGACGTCCACCTGCGCGTACGTGCGCACGCGGGTGGTGCCGTTCGCGATCATGCGCTCCAGCGTTCCGATGACGCGTTCGGGCAGCGGGACCTCGGCGTCGCGCCAGTTCTCGCGGTCGTTCAGCATCATCGCCCAGACGCCCGGGGCGCCGGTATGCGGCCGGAACGGCAGGCCGATCCGCGTCGAGTCCAGGTGGACGTGCACGTCGCTGAACGACGGGAACAGCAGCCGTCCGCGCCCGTCGACCGTGTCCGGTGCCGGCGCGACGGCGGGATCGTGCGGCCGTATCGCGGTGATCCGGCCGTCGGCCACCTCGACGTCACTGCGTTGTCCACCCCAGGGGCGGACGTCACGGATCACCACGGAGGACACCTTTCTCGCCGGACTTCATTTGGTATACCAAAGCCGGTGAGCGGCGGCAACGTCACTTGGTGTGCCGGTACGGGCGCGTGTGCCCGGTTTCCGCGTTGTGCTTGGTGATGTGGTCGATCCCCATTTTTTCGAGCCGCGGGTACTCGGTCACGTCGAACACGTTGTCCTCGCGGCGATGCGGGTAGACGTCGTGTCCCTTGCCCGGCCAGTAGGGGAAGACCACGTGCGTGTCCTTGTTGGAGTTCTTGGCGAAGGTTTCGGAGACGTAGTCCCATTTCTCCTGGACGAGCGGTTTCCTCGGGTCGTTGGGATCGTTGATCCACCCGGGCATCTTGATGTTGTTGTCCTTGAGGGTTCCCTCGAGGGTGTTGCCGCCGTCCTGCTTCGCGATCTTGGTGGCCTTCTCCTCGACCGAGCCGAGGTACTCGTCCTCTTCGCCACGCTTGCGTTTCTTGGTGCCACCGGACCAGAAGAAGTGCTTGTCCGCCTTCAGGATCTGGTCGAGTTTCGGCTTGAACTTCTCGAACTCCTCCTTCGACATCTTGTCGACGTCGATGGGAGGCTTCCGCGGGCTCCTCCGCAAGGGCTGGGGTTGCCCGCTGGGCCCGACCGGCTGAGGTCGCTGCTGGCTGCCCGGACCGCTCCGCCCGCAGGGCGGGACGAGGCCGAGCGGGTCGCCGATGAGCAGTGGCTGGTCGACGTAGCCGACGGGGTCCGGCGCGGCGGCGAGGCCGAGCGGATCCTGGCTGAGATACCGCGACGTCCTGGGGTCGTAGTACCGGAAGACGTTGTAGTGCAGCCCGGTTTCCTCGTCGCGGTGCTGGCCGGGAAACGCCAGCGGCATCGACGCGGTGTCGGCGCCGGGCAGTGGCACGCCCCAGAAACTGCTGCGGTCCTGCCAGACGAGCGTGCCGTGTTCGTCGAGCAGTTCGGTCGGTGTCCCCGCGGGCGACGTGATCACGGCACGGAACACGGCGTCCTCGAGAGCGCCCGTGCGCTCGATCTGCACGACGGGGCGGTCGTCGTCGTAGCGTTCCCAGGTCAGGAGCCGGTAGGACTCGTCGGCGGGGTCGTAATCCATCCGCTCGACCACGTTCATCCCGCTCCACAGGAACCGGACGTCGTGCGTGAGCTCGGCTTCCCCCGCCGGATCGAGCAGCCAGCGGCGTTTGGCGAACCGCCGCCCGAGCGCGTCGTAGTGGTAGGTCCAGAGCGCGCCGTCGGGGGTGCGCACGGAGCGCAGCCGGTCGAGGTGGTCCCACTCGTAGGCGCAGGACCGGTCGGCGGTGACCCGGCCCCGCTCGTCGTCGCTGTAGACGCCTTCGCCGAGGGAGATGGCTCCCGCGGCGTCGTGGGTGAACCGTTCGGCCCCGGCAGGCCCGCGCGCCTCGCTGACCCGGCCCGCGGTGTCGTAGGTGAGCTGCCAGGGCCGGATCGCGTCGTCGACGGCGGCGAGCCTGCCGTCCGGCCGGTAACCGTAGACGCGCGGCCCGACGCCCGCGATGTGCTCTTCGGCGAGCCGGTCTTCCGCGTCGAATCGCCGCCGGAGCACCACGGTGCCGTCGACGCTGCGCGTGACCTCCCGCCCGGCGTCGTCGTAGCCGAACTCGACTTCGTGCCCGCCGATCCGCAGTGACCGCGGCAGCCCGGACTCGGTGAACCGCCACTCACTGTCCACACCGGACGATGTCCGCCGGACGAGCACGTCGCCGTCGTGGCGCCAGCACACCCCGAGCCCGTTGATCGTGTCGGTGACGACCTGGTCCCCGTCGTCATGGACGAGTTCGACCCGCGACTCGATGTTCTCGGCGACGGTCATCCTGCCGAGCGCGTCGTATTCGTACCGCGTGACGTCGTCCGGGGTACGCCTCGCCACGACGTTGCCCCCGACGTCGTAGTCGTACTCGGTCGCGTCACCCGTACCGCTGGTCATGCGAAGCAGTTGCCCAGCCGCGTCGTAGGCGTAGCCGATCCGGCGGCCGTCGTAGTCGATCTCCTCGACGAGCCTGCCCGCGGCGTCGCGGACATAGCGCCAGGTGCGGCCGTTCGGGTTGGTCACCGAGGTGAGCCGCAGTTCGCCGTCGTAGGTGAACAGCGTGCGCGCGCCCGCGGCGTCGGTCTCTTCCAGGACGAGGCCGAACGGCCCGTATTTGCGGCGCCGGGCGGCACCCGCCGCGTCGCGGTGCTCGACGACGTGGCCTTCGGCGTCGTGCACCCACGTCTCGCGACCGCCGTCGGGCCCGAGCCGCCAGGCACGGCGCCCGTCGGCCGTCCAGCCGAGCCGGGCCGCGCCGCCGGAGGCGGTGTACGCGAGGCGGGGGCGGCCGAACAGGTCGCGGTCGCCGGGCCGGTCCGTCACGGGCGCGTCGGTGAGCGGGTCAGGCGCGTCCGGGATCTCCACCGGCATCCCGGTGCCGACCAGGGTGGTGGCCGGGTCGAACGCGGGGACCACGCGTTCGACGTCGCCCGCCGACAGCCGCACCTCGCCGCCGGTGGCGCGCGCCAGCCGGACCGTGGAGCCACCGGGACGGTGGACGGCCACCAGTTCGCCGTCTTCGTCGTACTCGTAGCCGGTCTCGCGGCCGAGTCCGTCCACTTGGGACAGCAGCTCGTCGCGCCGGTTCCAGGAGTAGCGCTGGGAGTTGCCCAGCGGATCGACGCGTTCGACCAGTTGCCTGGCGTCGTTGAGGCGGTACGTCCAGGTGTGGCCGTCGGCGTCGGTGTGCCGGGTCGTGCCGGGTTCGTAGGCGAACGTCGCGTTGTAGTAACCGCTCGCCCCGACGGCGCGGACGCAGCGCCCGGCGTCGTCGTAGACGTAGCGGTACCAGGTGCCCGTGCGGTCCCGCCAGCCGACGAGCCGGTGCCCGAAGTCGTAGTCGAGTGTCATGGGGCGGCCGGCGTAGTCCGTGACGGTGCTCAGCTGGCCCAGCCTGTTGTACGAGAAGCGCACCAGCGGCGGCTGTCCCGGAGCCCCGAGCGCGACGATCCGCCCGTTCGCGGTGCCGATCGCGAGCTCGACGCCGTCGGCACGGCGGAGCCGGGCGGGCGTGCCGTCGGCCGCGTAGGCGAACTCGGTGCGGACGCCGTTCTGCTCGATGGCCGTGAGCGGCAGGATCCGGCCCACGCCGGCGAAGTGCAGCTCGCAATCGCCCATCGACAGCCGGTAGCCGTCCGCCGCGCGGCGCAGCCGGTGCCGCGGGCCCTGCACCGGAAGGACGGGGCCACCCGCCGGAAGGGGATAGGTCAGCACCATCCCGTCTTCGGCGTAGAACAGGACTCGGTCGCTTTGCACCGCCAGCCGTTGGTCCATTGTGGACGTCCAAGATGGACCGAACCAGCGGCCGGCGGTGTAGGACGACAGATGTGTGCGGGAGAGTTCGAGTTCGCCCGCGTCGCCGGGCAGGGTCACGTCGACCTGCTTCATGACGACCTCACCGGTCGCGACGTCGACGGGGTCACCGCAGTAGTTCTTGGAATCCGACGACGTCGAGCGGTCGCCGTTGCCGTCCTTCTTGGTGGTGTCGGTGCTGCCGCCCCGGTCGCGCGTGCCACCGCCGCCGCCAGTGCCGCTGGTGTTCGTCTGGTCGTTGTCGCTCTTGGTGTTGGTGCTCTTGTCGTTGGTGGGGCCGTCGTTGCCGCCGGGCTTACCGCCCCCATCGGCGCTGGAACTGCTGGTGCCCTCGTCGATCCCGCGGTCGTTGCCGCCCTTGGTCTTGGGCGGCGGCGGGGCGTCCACCTTGCCGCCCTGCAGTTTGCGCAGCGCCTTGGCGGTGTCGTCGAAGAGCGTGTCGGCCTTCTTGAGCAGCGGCATCAGGCCCTTGAGCGCCTTGACGAGCTTGGTGGTGAGGTCGGCGATCTTCGACGCGGTCTTGGCGACCGCGGTCACCACCTGCGGCACCACCCAGGTCAGGCCGATGCCGAGGGTGAACAGCACCTGCAGCGCCCAGCTGATGAGGTGGCCGACGAGTTCGGCGATGATGTCGCGGACCAGGGTGCGGACGGCCGCGACGACCTCGCCCGCGGTCTTGACTCCGCTGGACGCGCCCTCGCAACCCTTCTGCGCGGCGGTGAGCACGGTGACCGTGTCCTGTGACCGTTCGCGGTAGCGGTCCGCCGCGTCGCCCGCCCACGTCTGCAGGTCGGCCTTGACCAGATCGGTCAGATCCGTGCCGATGGCGCCGAGTTCCTTGGCGATGTTGGACCAGGTCTCGGCCTGTGCCTTGATCTGATCGGCGTCGCCGGTCAGGGCGTCGAGCGCATCGGAAAGCGGGCCGACGTGTTCGAGCAACCAGCCGACGCCCGCGGCGAGGATCGAACCGAACGGGTCCATGGCCATCGACAGCGCGTCGAGAGCCGTCCCGACGGCGCCCATCGCGACCGCGGCCCAGTCGCCCTTCTCGATGCCTTCCTTGAGGTCGATCGCCGATTCCAGCAGCGGCACCCCGGAGTGGGCCTTGGTGGAGTCCTGACGCTCAGCGACCAGCGGATTCGCCATGTATGCCGTCTTTCCTGCCTCGGGATCCTCACCGACGGGGCAGGAGATTTCTACCATCGCCGCGCCGTGGTCCCCCTGCGAGGAAAGGATCTTTGTCCGGTCGCCGGGAGGACGACCCGTAGGGGCAGGGGCTTGCGAGTTCTGCCATGCGGAAGTTAACCTCCGCAGATTGAAATTGCCCGGCATCGCTCGCTTCTATCGAGAGGCGGATCCATGGTGAAGAGGACGCGGGCCGAAGCGGCCGCGAGCGGCAGGCCCGAGGACGAACGGCTCGGGATCGGCAAGAGTTTCACTTACGGCGTCCAGCACGTCCTGACGATGTACGGCGGGATCATCGCGCCGCCCCTGATCATCGGCGGCGCAGCGGGCGTCTCGACCGCCGAGATCGGCCTGCTCGTCGCGTCGTGCCTGTTCATCGGCGGCCTGGCGACGATCCTGCAGTCGTTCGGAATACCCTTCTTCGGCTCCCGGCTGCCGCTGGTCCAGGGCACCTCCTTCGCGGGCGTGGCGACGATGACCGCGATCGTGGCCGACGGCGGGCTGCCCGCCGTGTTCGGCTCGGTGATCGCGTCCGCGCTGCTCGGCCTGCTCATCACGCCGGTGTTCTCCCGGCTGGTGAAGTACTTCCCGCCGGTGGTCACCGGGACGGTGATCACGGTGATCGGGCTCAGCCTGATGCCGGTCGCGGCCCAGTGGGCGATGGGCAACGACACCAAGGCGCCGGAGTTCGGCTCGGTCTCCAACATCGGCCTGGCCGCGATGACGCTGGCGATCGTGCTGCTGCTCAGCAAGGTCGCCGTCCCGGCCATCTCCCGGCTCTCGATCCTCCTGTCGATCGTGGTCGGCACCGTGCTGGCCGCCGTGCTGGGCAAGGCCGACTTCTCGCAGGTCTGGGACGGCCCGATCTTCGCCGTGCCGACCCCGTTCGGCTTCGGCGCGCCGACCTTCGACGTCGCCGCGATCGTGTCGATGTTCATCGTCGTGCTCGTGACCCTCACCGAGACCACGGCCGACATGCTCGCGGTGGGGGAGATCGTCGGCACGCGGGTCGGCAAACGCCGGATCGGCGACGGGCTGCGCGCCGACATGGCGTCCTCGGCGGTCGCGCCGGTCTTCAACGGGTTCATGCAGAGCGCGTTCGCCCAGAACGTCGGTCTCGTCGCGATCACCGGCGTCCGGAGCCGGTTCGTGGTGACCGCCGGCGGCGTGATCCTGCTGGTGCTGGGCATGCTCCCGGTGCTCGGCCGGGTCGTCGCCGCGATCCCGTATCCGGTGCTGGGCGGCGCCGGACTCGTCCTGTTCGGCACGGTGGCGGCGTCCGGCATCAAAACCCTGTCCAAAGTGGACTACAACGGGAACATGAACCTGGTGATCGTCGCGGCGTCGGTCGGGCTGGGCATGGTCCCGATCGCGGCGCCGGAGTTCTACCACCACTTCCCGGCGTGGGTCGGCACGATCTTCCACTCGGGGATCAGCTCCGCCGCGCTCATGGCCGTCGTGCTGAACCTGCTGTTCAACCACCTGAAGCCGGCCAAACCGGGCAGCGACCCGTCGGTGTTCGCGACGGCGACCCGGGTGATCGACTACTCCGATCTCAAGGCCTTCTCGCGGCTCAAGGACGGCGACAAGATCGTCGACGGCAAGATCGTGGACGCCGAGGGCAAGCCGGTCCAGGTGCGCGACGAGGACGGCAGGCCGGTGCCCTACCGGATCGGCTCCGAGCCGGAAGAGCACTGACGCAGCCGGGCGCGGTGGGCGAGTTCGCCGACGATGCGCCGCCACGCCGGTGACGTCTCGGAGATCCGGGACACCACCAGCTCGCGGTGTCCCGGCCGCCCACCGTCCCGTTCGTGTTCGATCTCCCAGGCGTCCAGGTCTTCGATGAGCCGGTCGAGGCGCGGATCGCGCGGATCCCAGCCGACCGCCTGGTCGCAGGCCAGGTAGACACGCAGCGTCTCGGGATCGTCGAAGGCCGCGTTCTTGTCCCGCAACCGCTCCGGCATGGCGCGCGGCTCCAGTGCCTGCATCAGGATCCACGCGTCGCGTTCGAGCAGCACCCGCTGTTCGCTGACGCCGAGGCCGCGCATCCGCTCCAGGAGGGCGACCACGCCGGGCGGCAGGACGAGCCGTTCGCCGCCGGTCAGCTCGGCGATCCGGTGGCGGTTTTCGGTGAGCCGGTCGATCTTGCGCCGCAGTTCGGCGTCGATGTCGGTGATGGCGGCGGCGAACTCGGCGGGCTCCGCGTGCAGCAGCGCGTCGACGCGGGCCAACGGGACGCCGGCGTCCGCGAGGGTCTTGATCCGGATGAGGTCCACCGCCGCCTGCGCAGGGTAGCGGCGGTAACCGGAGGCGTCGCGTTCCGGCTCGGGCAGCAGGCCGATGTGGTGGTAGTGGCGAACCGCGCGCACGGTCACGCCGGCGGTCGCCGCGAGCTGGCCGATCGTGAGCACCCGTCCTCCTGTCCGTGCGACCCCTCAGCGGGATCGGCCGACGACGTCGCGGACGGCCTGGACCACGGCGTCAGGACGATCGAAGCAGAGCCGGTGATGGGCCGTGCCGGTGAGGGTGCGCTGCTCCCCGCGCGAGAACCCGCTCACCCGGGCGGCGTCCAGCTTCGTCTTCGCCTCGCCGATCTCCGGTGACGGATCGGCGACGGTGAGCGCGATCATCGGGACGTCGGGGAGGGCGGGCCCGGCTCGCAGTTCGTCGGCGAGCGCGACCAGCCTGGTGCGTTCCGCGGCGCCGGCGCGGAGCCACGCGTCACTCACCTTGGCCTCGATCAGCGGCCGGGCCACGTCGTCCGGATAGCCCGCGCGCAGCTCGGTGTGCATCGCGCGAAGGGCCTGGCGGTCCGGAGCGGGTCCCGGACGCTCGGCCTCGGCCAGGCTCGCCGCGGGCGGCATGAAGTCGTCCCAGTCGGGGTGAAGCGCGTCCAGGAAGACCAGACCGGCCACATCGCGCGGGTAGAGCTGCGCGAACCGGTGCGCGTAGAGGCCGCCGAGCGAGTGCGCGGCCAGTACGTACGGGGCGGCGATGCCCAGGGCGAGCAGCAGTTCGCGCAGCTCGGTGGCGACGGCCGTGGCGCTGCGGGGCAGCGGGAGGGCGTCGCTGTAGCCCGTTCCGCCGCGGTCGTACAGCACGGCGGTGGTGAACCGCGCGACCTCCTGTTGGACACCGAAGTAGTCCAAGCCGACCGCGCTCGCCCCCGGCAAGAACACGACGGCGGGCCCGCCGTCGCCCGATCGGTGCACGTAGAGGCGGCGGCCGTCGATCTCCTGGAACTCTCCCAGCGGGGGTGTGTTGGTCATGGGGCCAGCCTCCGACCCTGACGCAGGGTCAAGGTCAAGCCACGGACCTCCAAGATGTCGAAAATCGGCGATCCGGCCCTCCGGCCGACCCGCCGAGGGTGGCCTTGACCTGGTGATCTGTAAGAATTTGGGATGGCAACGTGTGCGACGCGGCAAGACCTGCGACAATGGACGGCGAGATCGGGGCATCGAATGGGCTCAGACTCGCTATGAAGAGCAGGTATAAAAGTATGGCTCAGGGCAGCGTTAAGTGGTTCAACGGCGAAAAGGGCTTCGGCTTCATCGCTCAGGACGACGGCGGACCGGACGTTTTCGTGCACTACTCGGAGATCCAGGGCAGCGGTTTCAAGTCCCTGGACGAAGGGCAGCGCGTCGAGTTCGAGATCGGCCAAGGTCAGAAGGGCCCGCAGGCCCAGCGCGTCGTCGCCATCTGACTTTCTTCACGCCGAAGGCCTCCATCCGTACCGGGTGGGGGCCTTCGGGCGTTTCGGGACCCGATATCGTCGATACATGCTTGTGATCGTTCGTGAGCACCCGTGCGGCCGGACGCGGTGAGCCGCGCCGCCCTGGAGCCCGAGCAGGTCGGTCGGAAGGTGCGGTTGCGCGAGGTCGGGCTCCGGGATCGCCGGGTCCTGATGGGCTTCGACCGTGACATGGCCCGCGAGGCGACACCGCTGCTCGGCGGCGGGCACCGCCACTGGGCCTCGCACCGTTCGGGGTCCTCTGGCGACGACATCCACTTCGGCATCGAGACCGTGCGCGGCCGGATGCTGGTCGGATCGGTCTGCACCATCGGTGCCGACCCGGTGACCGGCCGGTTCGGTTACGGCATCGGGATCGCCCCGCGCCATCAGCGCTGCGGCTACGCCACGGACGCGATCATCGTTCTCCTGGCGCATATGTTCGGGCAGCGCGGCTTCCGCAAATGCGAGGTCAGCGTGTACGGCGGCAACCTGGCGTCGCTTTCGCTGCACGGCGGTCTGGGCTTCCGCGAGGAAGGCAGGCTGCGCGACACCGAGGTGGTGCGCGGCGAGATCAAGTACCTCGTCCGGATGGGCATCACCGCCGAAGAATTCGCCGCGCGCCCCCTGGACAGCCTCGCCGACCTCGGCAGGCGTGGACAGCACCGGCGGCCCCGGCGCGGTAAGCACTGGCGCGCGCCCGCCGCGATCAGCGGCTGATCATCCCGGATTCGTAGGCGAAGACGACGGCCTGGACGCGGTCGCGGAGGCCGAGCTTCGTGAGGATGCGGCCGACGTGGGTCTTCACCGTCCCCGGCGAGAGGAACAGCAGTTCGGCGATCTCGGCGTTGGACAGGCCGCGCGCCAGGTGCTGAAGCACCTCGTGTTCACGCCCGGTGAGCAGCGCGAGCCGGTCGTCCGGCGGCGGCACGGGCAGGCCGGTGACGACCCGGTCGAGCAGCCGCCGGGTGACGGTGGGCGCGAGGGTCGCCTCGCCCGCGGCGACCACCCGGACGCCGGCGAGCAGATCCGGCGCCAGCGAGTCCTTGAGCAGGAAGCCGCTGGCCCCCGCCTGGAGCGCGGCGTAGACGTATTCGTCCAGATCGAACGTGGTCAGCACCAGGACGCGGGCGCGCTGTGCCGCGGCGATCGCGGCGGTGGCCTCGACACCGTCCATCTCGGGCATCCGGATGTCCATGAGCACGACGTCGGGATCGAGCTCCGCCACCAGCGCGACGGCCTCCGCGCCGTCGCCCGCCTCGCCGACGACGTCGATGTCGTCCGCGTTGTCCAGGATCATCCGCAGGCCGGTGCGCACGAGCGCCTGGTCGTCGGCGATGACCACCCGGATCGTCATGACGGCAGGGTCGCGCGGACGACGAAGCCGCGCTCCGGCCGTGGTCCCGCGTCGAAGGTGCCGCCCAGTACGTTCACTCGCTCCCGCATCCCTTCGAGGCCGTGCCCGGTGCCGGACGGCGCTTCCGCCGCGACGCCGTCGTCGGTCACCTCGATCTCCAGCGTCCCGGGCTCGTACCGCATCACGATAGTCACCGCCGCGTCCGGACCGGCGTGTTTCAGCACGTTCGTCAGCGACTCCTGCACGATGCGGTAGGCCGCCAGGTCCACTGTGGACGAAAGTGGCCGGGGCTCCCCTTCGACGCGGAACTCGACCGGGGTGCCCGCCGATCGGATGTCGGCGGCCAGCCTCGGCAGGCGTTCCGCACCGGGCCGGGGTTCCCAGTCCGGCTCGTCCTGGCCGAGCGCGCCGAGCAGCCGCCGGATCTCGCTCAACGCGGTCCGCCCGGTGTCGACGATGGCGTCCAGCGCCTCCCGCGATCGCTCGGGCCGCCGGTCCAGTTCCGCCTGGGCGCCCTGCGCCTGCAGGACCACCACGGAAAGCGCGTGGGCGACGACGTCGTGCAGTTCGCGGCTGATCCGCCCGCGTTCGGCCGCCACGGCCAGCGCGGCCTGGGTGTCGCGCTCACGTTCGAGATCGGCGGCCCGCTGTTCCAGCACCGACAACCGGATCCGGCGCTGCCGCGTGTTCAGTCCGGCGAGCCACGCCACCCCGAGCGACAGGCCGATAGCCGGAAATCCGCCCCAGTCCTGCACTTGGTGGTCGTCGGCGTCGGGGTCGACCGGTGCCAGCCGATCGATGATGATGAGTCGCGGTGGTGTCGGGCCCGGGGTCCGCGTGTTCGCTTCGGAGGCATAGAACGACCACGCCCCCGCGACGGCCAGCCCTGTCGCGAGCAAAACGACGGAACGCCGTCGCGACCCCCAGGCCGCGACGGAGAAGAGGCCGACCAACGCCACGACGTCGACGGGTTTGAGGTCGTTGCCCATGACCAGATGCAGGAGCGAGGCCGTACCCCCGGCCGCGAAGGTGATCGTGGGGTTCCGGTGCCGGACGAGCAGAGAAGCCAAGGCCACCAAGGAGACCAGCCACCACTCGAAACCCTCCGGGTCGTCCGCCGAGACCACAGTGGACAGTCCGATGAGGATGGTCAGACCGCGGTCGACGGCGCTCGGGTGATTCCGGAGGAAGGCCAGCACCACCCGAGCGTAATCGGAGGATCGGGCCGCGCGAATCCCTCTCGCGGCAGACCTCGGGATACGACCTGCGGCAGACGCGCGAATACGGCGCCGGGCTCCAGCCTTGGACGCAGGAAGATCCTCGACAGAAACGGAAACCTCATGAGACGGCTTCTCGTCGCGCTGGCCGCCCTCGCCGGCATGGTGTCCCTGGCGAGCCCGGCCGCGGCGGCCCCGCGTTTGACGCTGCCGCCGCCGACCGGCTCGCATCCCGTCGGCGCCACCGACCTGCATCTCGTCGACCGCTCGCGCCAGGACCCCTGGGTGCCGTCCGGCCCGCGCGAGCTGATGGTGTCGATGTTCTACCCCGCGCTGGTGCCGATCGGCCCGAAACGGCCGTACCTCACCTTCGCCGAGGCCAAGGCGTTCCTGACCGAATCGGGCCTCCCCGACGTCGACCCCGCACTGGTCGCCGGGACTCGGGCCAGCGCCAGGGTCGACGCACCGCCGCTGCCGGGGAAGCGCGCGCTCGTCGTCCTGTCGCCGGGATTCGGCAAACCGCGCACGACGCTCACCGGACTGGCGGAGGAGCTGGCGAGCAAGGGGTTCGTCGTCGCGCTGATCGGCCACAATCACGAGTCCCACGGCACGGCGTTCCCGGACGGCCGCGTCACCGAATGCGCCGCGTGCGGGTCCGACTCGACACTGCTCCCGCCGATCCGCTCCGCGGATGTCTCATTCGTCCTCGACACGCTGACCAGACCTTCGTCGCGCTGGTCCCTCCTGATCGACCGGACGCGGATCGGGATGGCGGGGCATTCGATCGGCGGATACAGCACGCCGACCGCGATGGTCGACGACCGGCGGATCCGTGCGGGCGCGGACCTGGACGGCAGGCTGTGGTCGCCGATCCCCGCGTCCGGGATCGACCGGCCGTTCCTGCTTCTCGGCCGCGAAAGCGAGTACACCCCGGCCGGCCCGGACACGACCTGGGCGGGCAGCTGGCCGAACCTCACCGGCTGGAAGCGCTGGATCAGCGTCGCGGCGGCCGGGCACGCGTCCTTCACCGACGTCGGTGTGCTCGGTGAACAGCTCGGCCTGAGCTGGCCCGGCCTGCTCGGTGGCGAGCGTGGAATGACGTTGACCAGGGCGTATGTCTCGGCATTCTTCGACAAGAACCTGCGCGGCGGACAGCAGCCGCTGCTGGACGGGCCGGTGGCGGGAAACCCCGAGATCAAGTTCTGGAACTAGTGCGGTGATGTCCCGGTGAGGTCCTCGAAGCTTCCAGAGCCGCGCGGCCTCACCGGGATCGATCGCGTACGGGCGCCGGCATTAACGCAGTGTCCACAATGGACAGACGTTGCCACCCGATCGGTGCAACGTTTCGCCTGGCGATGGGCGTGAGCGGCCCCTAAGCTTTGCCGCTCGTGACCTGCGAGGTGAGACGATGAGGTCCTTCGGTGCGGTGGATCCGGTCAAGCTCGCGCTCGCCGGGCTCACCACGATGGCCCTTGGGATGGCGGCGGCCCTCAACGCCGACGCGCTGCCGGTGATCGGCGGCGGCACCACCTATTCCGCCGAATTCTCCGACGCGGGCGGGCTGCGCGCGGACAACGACGTCCGGATCGCCGGGGTCAAGGTCGGCAAGGTGTCCGAGATCGACCTCGAAGGCGATCGCGTGCTCGTGTCCTTCCGGGTGAAGGGCGCCTGGGTCGGCGACGCCACGAGCGCCTCCATTCAGATCAAGAACGTCCTGGGGCAGAAGTACTTGGCGCTCGACCCGCGCGGCGAAGCGACCCTCGATCCCGGTGACCCCATTCCGCTGCGGCGGACCACCGCGCCGTATGACGTCCTTGAAGCGTTTCGGGATCTGTCGAAAACCGTCGACGCCATCGATGTCGGCCAGCTCGCGAAAAGCTTCGACACGATTTCGGCGACCTTCGCCGATACGCCTGCCGACGTCCGCTCCGCGCTGGACGGGATCTCGAAACTCTCCGGCACCATCGCCTCCCGTGACCGGCAACTCCGGACCCTGCTCGCGAACACCCGGCAGGTGTCGCAGACCCTCGTCGACCGCGACACCGAGGTCCAGCGGCTGATCCAGGACGGCAACGCGCTGCTGCGCGCGATCTCCACCCGGCAGCAGGCGATCAAGGAGCTGCTCGACGGATCGAAACGGCTCGCGACCGCGCTCGACGGCATCATCGCCGACAACGACGGGCAGCTCGGCCCGGTGCTCGAACAACTCGACCGGCTGACGTCGATGCTCCAGCGCAACCAGGATTCGCTGGCCAAGGGGATCGCCGCGTTCGCGCCGGCGATCCGGGTGCTCACCAACGTCGCGGGCAACGGGCGCTGGATCGACGGCTACCTGTGCGGGCTGGTGCTGCCCACCTTCGGGCCCCTCAACGAAAAGGGCTGCTTCGAGAAGTGAGGTGCCGGCCGGACTCGGGTGCCGTCGGTGTGTTGCGAAAGCCACTTTCGCAACCTTCAACGTTGCGAAAGTGGCTTTCGCAACGCGTCACGTCGACGGTCACACCTTCGTCCGCCGCAACCAGTACAGCCCGATCACGGGCAGCACCAGCGGGATGAAGAGGTAGCCCTGGCCGTAGACCGACCACACGGTGGCGTGCGGGAAGGCCTCGCGGTCGAAGAGGCTGAACGTGCCGACGGTCAGCACGCCGAGCAATTCGACGGCGCAGGCGGCCAGCGCGATCCGCCACCAGCCCGCGCCGCGGCGGGCCAGCGCGACGGTGGCCAGGAGGTAGACGACGGCCGCGAACGCGGAGAGGGCGTAGGCCAGCGGGGCTTCGTGGAACTTGGTGCTGATCTGCACGGCCGCGCGTGAGGTCGCCGCCAGCGCGAAGATCGCGTACACGGCGACCAGGATCCGTCCCGGGCCGGAGGCCTTGTCCACCGTCTTCTCCTCGGTTTCTTCACGCACTGGCGCCCGCCCACACCTCGTGCAACCGGAGCACCATCACCGGGATCGCGAGGCAGGCGATGCCGAGGATCACCGTGCTCGACCGCGTGCGCTCGGCCAGCGCCCAGAAGGTTCCGATCGGCAACACGACCAGGCAGCCGATCAAGTAGGCGAGATAGGTGGCCATGCTGCCGGGTTCGCCGCCGCCGATCAGGAGCACGACACCGATCACGAGCTGGGCCACCAGCAGGGCTTCGACCACGGCGAGGCCGCCGAGCAGTGCGTTGTCGGGCAGTTTCCCGCGTGCGGCCTGGACGAAACTCCACGCCGCGACCAACGTCGCGCAGATCGCGACGGTCACCGCGAAGCCTGTGATCACGTCGGCCTCCTTACCTGCTCCACCGGCGACAACGTACCTCCGGGCGGATCACCGCCGACGGGCGACCGGCAGGGTGCGTGGCGGGCGCCACGGCACGCACAATGGTCCAGACCTCGGGTGAATAGATCACGAAGCGCGTTCGGTTGGCGTACCGCTGATTCGATCGTGTGTTATTGGGTTCACCACCTGGACCAGGGATTACGTCGCCGGTTCACTCCTGTTACACACCGACCGGGTGGTTGAAATAAGAGTTGATCTCACGCTGGGTACCCCTACCATTCGGTAGATTTCGAATTCACGTCCCTGAACAGCCCATCCGAACCCCCGATATGGCGGATTGGCCGTTCGGTGTCCGGCGGGTGGAATATTCTCCATCGCGATGGTGCACATGGCCCATCCGATTGGTGCCAAGGAGGGGGTCGCTCGATGGACGTCCGGTACGAAGCGTATTGCTTCGCCGATCCGCTGTTCTTCGATGAGCAGCGGGAAACCGGGGACGCCGCCGACGATTTCGCCTCCCTGTTGCCCGCACCCGAGGCGGGCTGGCGCACCGGAGTGCGCGGAGTGTGGCGGCTGTTGCACCCTGTTGCTCGAAACCTTCCCTTGCAGGGCTGGAAAATCCATGTTTCGGCAGGATTGGGCAACGCCGAGCGAGTGCTCGTGAAGGTGCACGAGCACTGCGTCGAGCACGACGTGGCGTACAAGCATCTGCGGTCGCGGACGACCCTGCTCGCGAGGAATTCGAAATACGCTCCGCGTGACGGAAGCGGTAAGTTACTGACTCTTTATCCAGCTGACAACAACGAGCTCCAGCGCGTTCTCGGCGAGTTGTCGGCGAAGCTCGACGGCGAACCCGGGGCCTACATTCTCAGTGATCTCCGGTATGGTGCCGGGCCGCTCTACGTCCGCTACGGCGGATTCGCCGAGCAATGGGTCGAACTCGACGGCAAGCGGGTCCTCGCGGTGCGCAAACCGGACGGGACGCTGGTCCCGGACAAACGCGAGCCGACGTTCTCCGTCCCCGACTGGGTGACGATTCCGGAGTTCCTCGCGCCCCATCTCGCCGCTCGCAAGAGTGGCGGCGCGGATCAATTCCCCTATCAGGTGAAGAGTTCGCTGCACTTCTCCAACGGCGGCGGCGTCTACCTCGCCGACCGGAAGCCCGACGGCGAACGGGTGGTCCTCAAGGAGGCGCGGCCGTTCGCCGGCCTGGACCGTGACGAGGTCGACGCCGTCGAGCGCCTCCGCCGTGAGCACGAGGTGCTGGAGCGGCTGCAGGGCATCGACGGCATCCCCGCCACCTACGACCGCTTCACCGTCTGGGAGCACCACTTCCTGGCGATGGAGTACATGCCCGGTGTTTCGCTGGGCAACTGGCTCGCCCGCAACTACCCGCTCACCAGGCGCGATACCACCGAGGCCGACATCGCCGCGTACACCGAACGCGCGCTGGCCCTCGTCCGGAAGGTGGAGGCGATGGTCGGCCAGGTGCACGGCCGCGGGATCGTCTTCGGCGACCTGCACTCGCTGAACATCCTGGTCGGCGGGGAAGACGGGGAGGACGGGGCCGTCTCACTGATCGACTTCGAGATGGCGTCCGACATCGAAAGCGGCAAGCGGCCCGCGCTCGGCGCGCCCGGTTTCCGCGCCCCGCGGGACCGGAACGGGTTCGAGGTCGACGAGTACGCGCTCGCCGTCCTGAAGCTGTGGATCTTCCTGCCGCTCACCACGCTCCTCGAACTCGCCCCGGCGAAGCTGCGCGGGCTCGCGGACTTCGTCCAGCAGCGCTTCGACGTCCCGGAGGGCTACGCCGACTCGATCGTCGCCGAGCTCGCGCCCCGGAACACCCCGCCGCTGACGAGCGCGACCGAGCTGGACCAGGACAAGCCGGACTGGGCGCTGGTGCGCAAGCAGATCACCGAGGCGATCCTCGCCAGCGCGACCCCCGAGCGCACCGACCGGCTCTTCCCCGGCGACATCGAACAGTTCCGCGTCGGCGGAGCGTGCTTCGGCTACGGCGCGGCCGGCGTCCTCCACGCCCTGAAGACGGTCTGCGGCGAGCGTCACCGGGAACACGAGCGCTGGCTGCTGGACTCGATCCGCCGCGAACCGCCGGGACGGCCGGGGTTCTACGACGGCTCGTACGGGATCGCGTACGTCCTCGAAGAACTCGGCTACCGGGACGAGGCCACCAAACTGCTGTCGGCGTCGTCGACGCTGGTCGAGCAGACCACCGACCACGGCCTGGAAGGCGGCCTGTCCGGTATCGGGCTCACCCAGCTGTACTTTGCGGTGTCCCGCAAAGACAACGAGTTCGGCAGGCAGGCCCTCGCCACGGCCGTCCGGCTCGCCGAAGCGCTCGAAACCGCCGCCCCGCCCGGTGACTTCGGCAGGGCCGGGTTGCTCAACGGCTGGTCCGGTACGGCGTTGCTGTTCGTGCGGCTGTTCGAGCGCACCCGCGAAGAGGGTTGGCTGTCCTTCGCCGATCAGGCGCTGGAGCGGGACATCGAGGAGTGCGTCGAGAGCGACGACGGCTCGCTGCAGGTCCGCGACGGCGGGACGCGGACGCTGCCCTACGCGGGTGTCGGCAGCGCCGGGATCCTCATGGTCGCCGAGGAGCTGGCGAAGCACCGTCCCGACGCGAAGGCGTTGAAGAGCCTTCCCGGCCTGCGTGAAGCGTGCCGCGGCGAGTTCGTCATCCACCCCGGGCTGCTGTTCGGCCGGGGCGGCCTGATGACCGCGCTGGCCATGGGCGCCGAACCGGACCAGCGGGTCCGTGACGCCATCGACCTGCATCTTTCGCGGCTGGCCTGGTACGCGGTGCCGTACAAGGGCGGCCTGGCGTTCCCTGGCAACCAGCTGCTGCGGCTGTCGATGGACGTCGTCACCGGCGGCGCGGGCGTCCTGCTCGCACTGGCCGCCACCCTGGACGGGAAGGCCGCGCTGCCCTTCCTGTCCTCCCGAACTGCCGTCCGGTGAGGACGGCGGAACCAAGAGATAACTAGTGAAAGGGAACACCATGGAACTGGTTCTCGACTTGCAGGCTCTGGAAACCCCCGAGGTCCTCGAAGGCGGCGGCGGTGGCAGCCACGGCGGCGCGAGCAACCTCAGCCTGCTGGCCTCGTGCGCGAACAGCACCGTCAGCCTGCTGACCTGCCACTGAGTCACGGCTGATCACTGAGGGCGCGGGAGCGGCACAGGCCAAGTGCGCCGCTCCCGCGCCTTCATTTTGCCGTCTGGTTCATCTCGTTGGGATCACGGTGCAAGGAATGGGACGCGGAGCTGGGGATGCGCTCCCGAACTGGCCCCGAACGTGGCCCCGCCCGGCCCTGCCGACGTCGATCGCGGGGTCACCAAGACGAAGGAGTGGGATGGCGGGTTCAGCCGATCGGTTGCTGGTCACCGTGACCCTGCTCGATCGCCCCCGCCTGATCGCGCTGATCTTCAGCGCGCTCGCCGGGACGGCGGCGGGGCTGCTGCTGCCCGGCGCGCTCGCCGCCGCGGTGGACGCCGTGGTGGCCGGCCGGCCCAGCCTGCCCGAGGTCACCTGGCTGATCGTCCTCGGTGTCACCGAAATCGCCGTCGGCCTGATCGGCGGCATCCTCACCGCGCGGATGACCTCGGCCGCGACCGCCTGGCTGCGCCGCAAGCTCACCGACCGCTGTCTTGCGCTCGGCACCAGATCGTCCTTCGCCGACGGCGACGCGATCAGCAGGCTCACCGGTGACTGCACCGGAGCGGGAATGGTCGCCTCGGTCGTCGTCCAGCTCGGGTCGACCACCCTGATCTCCGGCGGGGCCGTCGTCCTGCTCGCGCTGATGGACTGGCGGCTCGCGCTCGTCTTCCTCGGCAGCATCCCGTTCGGCCTGATGCTCGCGCGCACTCATCTGAGGAGCACCGCGGACGACGTCCTGACCTATCAAGAGGTGTCCGGCGAACTCGCGGCGAGGATGGTCGACGCCGTCGCCGGGCTCCGCACGATCGCCGCGTCGGGCACCGCCGACCGCGAGGCCGAACGGGTCCTGAGGCCGCTGCCGAAACTGAGTCTCGCCGGCCGCGGGATGTGGCGGACGCAGGCGCGGATGGTCTGGCGCTCCGGGCTGCTGCTGCCCGCGGTGGAAATCGCGGTGCTCGCCGCCGCCGGTTTCGGCGTGCTGGAAGGCAGGCTGACCGTCGGCCAGGTCCTCGCGGCGCTCGGCTACGTCGCGCTCGGCATGGGCCTGATCACCCAGATTCCTTTGCTCACCACACTTTCCCGCGCGCGCTCGTGTGCGCGGCGGATCAACGAGGTGCTGGACTCGCCGGTCCCCGAACCGGGCGACCTCGGTGTCGTCCCCGGCCGGGGCGCGCTCGAACTGCGCGGGGTCACCGTCGAAGGCGCGCTGCGGGACGTCGACCTGTTCGTGCCGGGCGGCCGGTTCACCGCGGTCGTCGGGCGGTCCGGTTCGGGGAAGTCCGCGCTGGTCAACGTCCTCGGCGGCTTGCTGATCCCGGACGAGGGAGCGGCGCTGCTCGACGGCCGCCCGCTGGAGCGCCTGCGGCCGAACGAACTCCGCGCGGTCGTCGGGTTCGCCTTCGAGCGGCCCGCGTTGCTCGGGGCGACCATCGGTGACGCCGTCGGCTACGGCTCGTGGGCAGGCGACGCCGCCGTGCGCGCCGCCTGCCGGTCCGCGCAGGTCGACGACCTGATCGTCCGGCTGCCGGACGGCTACCGGACGCCGCTTTCGGAGACGCCGCTTTCCGGCGGGGAAGCGCAGCGGATCGGGCTGGCGCGCGCGATCGCGCACGCGCCGCGGGTGCTCATCCTCGACGACGCCACCGCCAGCCTCGATACGGTCACGGAAGCCGCGGTCGAAGAGGCGATCGAACGCACACTGCCCGGCCGGACCCGGGTGGTGGTGACCCATCGCGCGGCCACCGCGTCGCGGGCGGACACGGTGGTGTGGCTGGAAGACGGCCGCGTCCGCGCGGTCGGCACGCATGACGGGTTGTGGCGGGATCCCGCCTATCAGGCCGTTTTCACCGGCATGGGGGCGGAGCAGGGGTGAAGAGCGAAACCGTCTTGAGTACGACGCGAACCCGCCTCCGCCGAAGGCTCCGCTGTCGCGGCGGAGGGGTGCCCGGTCGACACGATGTGCGAGGCGCCGGAAAGGGGCGCCCCGGCGACGCGGTCGCGGATTCGCCGATGAGCGCAGCGGGCGTGCCATGAGCGTCTGGGGGCTCTACCGCTCGGCGCTGGCCGGGCAGTGGCGCGGCGGGCTGGTCCTGCTGGCCTGCTCCGTACTGGAAAGCGCGCCCGCGTTCTTGTCCGGTCGCCTGGTCGAACTCGCGGTTGACGAGGGGTTTGCCGCGGGTCGGCCAGGCACCGGACTGCGTTGGCTCGCGGTCTTCGGGCTGGTCGCCGTGATCGGGGCGCTGGGCTCACGGCTGGTGTGGCATCAGCTCGGCAAGGTGGTCGAGCCGTTGCGCGACGCGCTGGTGACGGCCGTCGTGCGCGGGGTCCTGCACGATCCGTCGCCGCCGCGCAACCAGCCGGACGCCAGCGGCGTCGCCCGCATCACCCAGCACGTCGAAGTGGTCCGCGACGCCACGGCCGGGCTCCTCGTTCAGGCGCGCGGGATGATCGTGACGACGGTGGCGGCGCTGGCCGGGCTGTTCACCGTCGCCGGTTCGCTCGCGGTGATCGTCGCGATCCCGGTGGTGGTCGCGGTCGGGGTGTTCGCCTGTCTGCTCCCGTCACTGGCCCGCCGTCAGCGCGCGCTGGCGCTGGCCGACGAGCGGACCGCCGAGGTCGCGGGCGCGTCGCTGTCCGGGATGCGCGACGTCGTCGCCTGCGGCGCGGAACCTCTTGCCGCGCTGGAGCTCTATGACGCCATCGACACGCAGGCCGCGGCGGCCGTGCGGGTGGCGCGGTCCGGGGCGGCGAGGACGGTGGTCATCGCGACCGGCGGTTTCGTGCCGCTGCTCCTGGCGTTGCTGGTCGCGCCGGGCATGGTCAGGGACGGGGTGCTCACGGCCGGGGCCGCGCTCGGCGCGCTCGTCTACCTCGCGACGACGATGCAGCCGGCGTTGCGCGGGCTGGCCGCGACCGCGAGCACCGTGGTGCTGCGGTTGATCGTCGCGCTGCGGCGGCTCGCGGAGACCGCGCAGGCCGAACCGGAACCCGACGGCACGGCGGAACCCGACGGAACCGCGATCTACGTGCGTGACCTGACCTTCAGCTGGGGCGCGGCGGCGCAGCCGGTGGTGCGGGGACTCGATCTGCACCTGCGGCCCGGCGAGCGGCTCGCGGTCGTGGGGCCGAGCGGTATCGGCAAGTCGACCTTGGCCGGGCTCCTGACCGGAATGCTCGAACCGCAGGGTGGCCGGGTGCTGCTCGGCGGGGTGCCGGTCCGGGAGGTCCCGGCGGCGCTGCGGCACCGGATGATCGCGCTGATCCCGCAGGAGGCCTACGTCTTCGCGGGATCCGTGCGGGACAACGTCGGCCTGTTCGCGCAGACCGCGATGGACCGCGAGCTCCTGGCGGCGGTGACGGCCGTCGGCGCGGAACCACTGGTCACGCGGCTGGGCGGGCTCGACGGCGAGATCGGGCACGGCACGCTGTCCGCAGGTGAGGCACAGCTGATCGCGCTCGCCCGCGTCTACGCGAGCGACGCGGGCGTCGTCATCCTCGACGAGGCGACGTCGCATCTCGACCCGCCCGCCGAAGCCCGTGCGGAACGGGCGTTCGCCGAGCGGGGCGGGGTGCTGGTGGTGATCGCGCACCGGCTGTCGTCGGCGTTGCGCGCGGACCGGGTCCTGGTGATGGACGGCAAGGAGACCGCACTGGGCACCCACCTCGAACTCATGGACCGGTCCACGCGCTACGCCCAGCTCATGCACGCTTGGTCGCCGCGGCTACCCCAGCCCAGTGCGCAGTTCTTCCAGCGCGCTCCGGAGTAGACCTTCGACGGGGACCGGCCGCCTGGACGCGCGATCGACGAAGACGTGCACGAAACGCCCTTCCGCGATCACCGTCTCCTTCGAGTACATCCCGACCTCGTAGCGGACACTGGACCGGCCGAGATGGCCCACCCGCAGGCCGACCTCGAGTTCTCCCGGGAACGACACCGAAGCGTGGTACTTGCACTGCGATTCCACGCACAGCCCGATGACCTCACCGGTTTCGATGTCGAGGCCGCCGCGTTCGATCAGCCACGTGTTGATCACGGTGTCCATCACCGAGTAGTGGACGACGTTGTTGACGTGCCCGTAAACGTCGTTGTCCTTCCACCGCAACGGAACCGTCTGCCAGTGCGGGTACTCGGTGTTCACCACAGCGTCACCGATTCCCGCAGGATGACGGCGAGATCGGCTTCGGACGCCTCACGCGGCGCCGTCGCCAGCAGCCGTTGTTGTTTCACCGTGCCGGAAACCAGCGAGTCCACATCGGACTCGGTGTAGCCGACGGCGCCGATCCCGTTGGGGATCCCGATCTCCCGCATGATCTGCCCCAGCACCGCGGGCAGGTGGTCGCGCAGATCGCCCGGCCATTCGTAGTCCGGCGCGAGCAGCCTGGCCACCCGGATGTGCCGGTCCGGCGCGGCGTCGAAGGTGAACCGGAACGCCGCCGGCGCGGTCAGCGAGACCGCCATCCCGTGCGGCACCATCGCTTCGTCACCCGGATACCCGGACGGATGGAAGTCCCGGACCTGCCCGGCGATCGGATACGCGTTGGCGTGCGGGATGTGCACGCCGGCGTTGCCGAAGCCGAGCCCCGCGAACGTCGCCGCGAGCGCCATCGCCTCGCGCGCCTTCAGGTCGGAGCCGTCCCGCACGGCCGCGGGCAGCGCCCACGACAGCAGCCGCAGCGACTGCTCGGCGAACATGTCGGCCAGCGGATTCGAGCCACAGTAAGGGACCCGGTCCTCCGGCCGCTTCCGGTCGAACTCGGTGTACGGCTTGGCCGTGTAGCTCTCGGCGGCGTGGCAGAGGATGTCCATCCCGCTCGCGGCGGTGACCTCCGGCGGCTGCGAGACCGTCAGCCGCGGATCGACCACGGCGAGACTCGGCCGCATCCGGAGATGGCTGATGCCGCTCTTCACGCGCAGTGACAACACGTCCAGCACGCAGACCGTGGTGCTCTCCGAGCCCGTCCCGGTGGTGGTCGGCACCGCGACCAGCGGTTTCAGCGGCGCGCTCGGCGCGCGACCGCCGCCGACCGGCGCGTTGACGTAGTCCATCAGGTCACCGTCGTTGCTGGTCAACAGATTCACCGCCTTGGCGGTGTCGATGGCCGACCCGCCGCCCACGGCGACGAAGGCGTCCCACTCGCCCTGTCCGCGGGCGAAGTCGACGGCCTTCCGCATGCTGACGTCGGTCGGCTCGACGTGCACGCCGTCGAAGACGACGGCTTCGATGCCATAGGTTTCGATGCCTTCGGCGATCCGTTGTGGCCAGCCCGTCGCGGCGACACCCGCGTCGGTCAGGACGAGCACCCGGCGTGCGCCGTACTGCGTGAGGTCGTAGCCGATCTCGTCGCTCGACCCGGTGCCGTATTTCAAGGCAGGCGCCCCGTAAGTGAAAACAGATTCACGTCCGGCGGTGGCTGAGGTCACGTTTTCGTGCTCCCTTGCTCGAACACGTTACGAATTTCGGACATTCTTCCCGCTCCGGGGTCGCCGGAATCGGAAGATCGCTTGACGGCACCGATCACCGCCCGCCTAAGCTCTTCTCATTAGATACCAACCGGGAGCGTCCGTCGCCCAGACGGCCGTGCGGATCCTGACCGAGGCGCGAATCCACCGTGTGTACGCGGTGGTGGGTGAGTCCTTCCTGGATCTGCTCGACGCGCTGCAACGCGAGCGCTCGATCACCTTCGTCTCGGCGAGGCACGACTCCGGTGCGGCCTTCATGGCCGAGGCCGAAGGCAAGCTGACCGAGCACCCCGCGGTGCTGCTGGCGGGCCGCGGCCCGAGCGCGGCGAACCTCGCGATCGGGGTTTCCACGGCGTACCAGGACGAGAGCCCGATGGTCGTCCTCCTGGAGAACCCGCCGCAGGATCCCGGTCCGACGAGCGAGCTGCCCACCGCCGACCTGACCGCGATGTTCGAGCCGATCTCGAAGTGGACCGGCCGCGCGGAATCGCCGGACGAGGTCCCCGGCCTGCTGGTCGAGGCGCTGACCCGCTGCCGGGAAGGGCGTCCGGGGCCCACCGTCGTCGCCGTCCCCGCCGACTTCTGGGGGGTCCCGTTCGATTCGGCCAAACCGGTCGCCTCCGTGCGTCCGCCCGCCACCGGCGCGCTCGGCCGCACCGCCGAGGCCGTCGCGCAGCTGGTCGACGAGGCCCGCTACCCGGTGGTGATCGTCGGCGGCCGGGCCCGCGCCGCGCGCGACGAGCTGATCGCCGTCGCCGACGAGCTCGCCCTGCCGGTCTACAACGCGTTCCGCCGTCAGGACGCCTTCCCCGAGAACCACGCCCGCTACGCCGGCCACCTCGGCATCGGCATCCCCGCGCGGCAGCTCGACGCGCTGGAGCGCGCGGATCTCGTGCTCGCGCTGGGCACCCAGCTCGACGAGGTCACCACGCAGTCCTTCCGCTACCCGACGCCGTCGCAGACCCTGGTGCTGGTCGGCACCGGGATCGAGCCCGCCCGCCGCGGCGGGCTGACCTTCCGGGTTGATTCCGAGGTCGAACCCTTCCTGCGCGAACTGCGCACGGTCGCCTCACCGCGGCAGCGGCGGGCGTCGGCCGCGAACGCCGCCGTGCACACCTTCATGACACCGCCCGACACCAGCGGCGCCACCCGCGTCCACCCCGCCGACGTCATCCGGGCGGTGCGCAAACTCGCGCCCGAGGACGCGATCGTGACCAGCGACGCGGGCAACTTCGCCCAGTTCATGCACCGCTACTGGTGTTTCACCGCCCCGCGCAGCCAGCTCGGGCCCAGCAACGCGGCCATGGGCTACGCGGTCCCGGCGGCGGTCGCGGCGAAACTCGCCGAACCACGCCGGACGGTGATCGCGATGGCGGGCGACGGCGGCGCGCTCATGACGGGGCAGGAGATCGAGACCGCCGTCCGCTACCGCGTTCCGGTGACGGTCCTGGTGTTCCAGAACGGGGTGCACGGCCCGCTCGCCGTGCACCAGGCGCGCAAGCACGGACGGCTTTCGGGGGTCACCGTCCCCGTCACCGACTTCGCGTCGTGGGCACGCGGGCTCGGCGCCGCCGGGTACACCGTGGACGATCGTGAAGAGCTGGAGCCGATCATCGCGAGCGCGCTGGTGCGGCAACGGCCGTGTGTGATCGACATCAGGACGGATCCGGACGTGGTGACCCCGGACATCCGGCTGACGGGCCTGCTGGGCGCCGCGAGGCCGCAGCAAGGAGGTCAGTAGGGCCGCGCCGGCTGCCGGACGGTACTTTTTTCTCAGGGGATACACAGAAACCCTTGTGGTGCCGCCTTCACCTGCTCCAAAGGGTGGGAAACCGGTGACGACTCGGCCGACTTTCGGTCGCGGAGACCGGCTTTTGTCGGTCGTCCGTGGCACAATCGCCGCAACACCGAGGGTCCGATATGGACCGGAACGATCACCGGTGAAGTTGTTGGCACGCAGTACTTAGAGTGTTGTGTTGACACTGGGAGAAAACATGGCCGACGAATCGAAGCCACAGGACAAGTCCGTTTCCGGCGTGGTGCCGGTGCAGTTCAGCGCGGACGCCGAGACCCACGACATCGCCGTCGTGGCCACGAACCGGGAGGCGCTGCGCCGTTCGCCGTTCGGCGCCGAGGTACCCCTGCGCGCCGCCAGCGGCGAATAGCCCGGGCGGCGGAGACTCCGGCGGGAGAGGTACAGTGCGGCCGGGCACACCCGGGTGAAGATGCTTGTCGGCCCTGCGTGAGATGTGCTTTACTGCTTCAGGTCTCGTTTTTTGTGTTCGTGTTGGTTCACGCTCGCAGAACTCAGCGGGCGTAGTGTCTCCTCGTGTTTCCGGGGAAGCAAACCGTCTGGTCATGACCCGGGCTGCCGACGTGGCTTCCTGTTTGTTTGTGTTGCATATGGAGATTTTATGACTCAGGGCACTGTGAAGTGGTTCAACTCCGAGAAGGGGTTCGGCTTCATCACTCCCGACAACGGCGGCGGCGACGTCTTCGTGCACTACAGCGAGATCAAGGGCAACGGCTTCCGTACCCTCGAGGAGAACGCCCGCGTGGAGTTCGAGATCGGGCAGGGCGCGAAGGGTCCGCAGGCCACCTCGGTCACCGTGATCTGATCCAGGTTTTCCAAGCAGGGCCGTCATCCCCTCGGGGAGGCGGCCCTGCTGCTTTTCCGGGGTTCTCACCGGCGCGCCGCCGCGTGTCGTCCGCCTGATCACGCGTGTTGTCCATCCCATCACGCGTGTCGTCCATTCAGTCACGCGAATCCGCCACCCGCGCACCCCAACGGCCCCCGATCCTGACGAAAGTCGAGGCTTCCGCCTGACCTTCGTGCACTGTCTCAAGTCGCCCTTACCGGCGACGATTCCGCCATGAACGGGAAAACCGGCCGATGGATCGGCGGAGTGGCACTGATTCTCGCCCCGCTCGTGTGGTGCGCGGGCCTGTTGCTGCGGCATCTGGTGCTCAAGGACTTCACGCCGGAGCAAGTCGCTTGGTTCGACCAGCAGCCCTTCGCCGCGCCTGGACAGCTCGCCGCGTACGCCGCGAACCCGGGTTTCGTGACGGCCGCGTACTCGCTCTTCCTGCTCGGAGCGGTCCTCCTGCTGCCGGCTTTCCTGATGTTGGCGAAAATCGTCGCGGCGAAGGCGCCGGCGCTGGCCGCGTGGGGATTCCTGCTGCTCACGTTCGGTTTGTTCGCACGGGTCTACTTCGCCGGTGTCGAGCTGACGGCCTTCGAGCTCGTCGACAAGCTCGGTCTGGACCACGCGACGAAGCTGGTGATGGACGACTACGTCGACCTGTCCTACGGGTTGTGGCGCGTCCCGGTCACCGCGTCGGCCGGCCAATACGCCGGGGGACTGCTGCTGGCCATCGGGGCGTTCCGGGCAGGCACCTTCGGCATCGTGCGGGCGCTGCTGTTCCTCTGGCCGTGCACGCTCTGGATGGGCGTGCTGAAGGAAAGCGAGCTCCTGAGCGTCTTCACCGCGGTGGCCCTCGGTCTGGCGCTCGTCCCGCTCGGCGTCCGCGTCCTGACGAGGCGCGCCGACCCTCAGGTGGGGGAGACGAGTCCCGCCTCGTAGGCGAGCACGATCGCCTGTGTCCGGTCCCGTAACCCGAGTTTCGCCAGTATCCGGCCGACATACGTCTTGATGGTCTGTGCCGAGAGCACCAGATCCGCGGCGATCTCCGGATTGGACCGTCCTTTCGCGATCAACCGCAGCACTTCCCGTTCGCGTTCGGTGAGCACGTCGAACTTCGCCGGGGAGGGCCGCGGAACCGGTGCGCTCGCCACGAAGTTCGTGATGAGCCGCTTCGTGACCGCGGGGGAGAGCAACGCGTCACCGGCGGCGACCACTTCGATGGCGTTGATCAGCTCGGCCGACGGCGCGTCCTTCAACAGGAACCCGCTCGCACCCGCCCGCAGCGCCTCGTAGACGTAGTCGTCCAGATGGAACGTCGTCAGGACGAGCACTTTCGGCTTCTCGCCGTCGCCTTCGAGCAGCCGCCTGGTCGCTTCGAGACCGTCCATCACCGGCATCCGGATGTCCATCAGGACGACGTCCGGTGGCGTGGCCAGCGCGGCGATGCTCGCGAGCGCCGCGATCCCGTCGCCCGCCTGGCCGACCACGTCCAGACCCGGTTGCGCGTTCAGCAGGCCGGCGAAGCTCTCCCGCACCAAGGCCTGGTCGTCGACGATGAAAACGGTCGTCACGCGTCGTCCACCCCCGGGAGATCCAGCTTGACGGCCACGCGGAAACCGCCGTCGGCGCGCGGTCCCGCCTCGTAGGATCCGCCGATCAGCGTAACGCGTTCGGCGATCCCGGCGAGGCCGGTGCCGTCGCCGGCCGAGGGCGCGGCAGGCCGTGTGGGCGGTCCGTTCTCGACGAGGATTTCGAGCCCGTCGGGTCCTCGCCGCACCTCGACGTCCACTTCCGCCCCCGGGCTGTGCCGTGCCGCGTTGCTCAGCGCCTCCTGGAGGATCCGGTACGCGGCGAGTTCGACCAGGGCGGGGACGTCGTCGCGGGCGGAGAGCTCCGCGCGGATCCCGATCCCGGAGGCCCGGCAGCCGTCGATCAGCGACGGCACGTCCGCGAGCCCCGGCTGTGGTTCGTGCTCGGGCTCGGCCTCCGTGTCACGCAGGACGCCGACCAGCCGCCGGGCCTCGTCGAGCGCCTCCCGCGCCGCGACCCCGATGGCGCGGAACTCCTCCTCCGCGGCCTCGGACACGTCCGCGACGCGATAGCGCGCGCTGTCGGTCCGCAGCGCGATCAGGGAAAGATGATGGCCGATGATGTCGTGCAGCTCCCTGGCGATCAACGCGCGTTCCTGCAACGAAGCCCGTTTCGCCCGCTCCTCGACCGTCGTGCGCTCGGCCGCGTCGGCCTGCTCCAGCGCCCTGCGGCGTTGCTGCATCCCGTATCCGGCCGCGATGGTCGCGGCCACCACGATCAACGACCACGCCAAGGTCTTCGTGCCCGCGCGTGGTAGCTGCGCGATGCCGACCCCGACGGCCAGCGTCACGGCGATGATCGAGATCCCCCTGCCCTGCCCGGGTTTCGCGCGGGCGAGCGTCATCGCGAGCACCGGGAGATACGGCAGGACGTGGACCTGCAACGGCCAGTCCGACAGGGTCGGGCCGAACAGCGTGTGGTCGGCGGGGAAAAGCACCGCGATGATCGCGCTGACCATCCCCGCCGCCGCCACCCGGACGGCGGTCAGCGGGCGCTTGACGACCAGCAACGGCGGCGCGATCTGCAGGAGCAGCAGGAAGAAGACCAGCGGTGCGCTGGTGCCGCCGAGGTAACGCGCCCAAGTGCCGTAGGTCATGCCCACCAACACCGCGAGCGCGGATCCGGCGAGGAGTGTCTTCACCCAGACCGGGCCGCGCCACCAGGCCGACGGCGGTTCCAGATCGGCGTCGCGGCCGGTGAGGAGCGCCCACCCCAGGGAACCGCCGTACGAGTCCATGGCTCGACGCTAACGACGCCGCGGACCGGGCACATCCCCTCGTGGGGGACACCGGGAGTCCCCCACGAGGTGACGCGGACTGCTCGCCCGGGCGGGATGTGCCGGACGGTGCCCGGCGGTCAGGCTCGGTTCATGAACGACATCAGAGGGCTGATCAGGCTGTCCGCGTTCGCGTGGCTGGCCGTGGGACTGGTCATCGCGGTCTACGTCGAGATCGTCAACGCCGGCGCGGTCGATCCGCTCGCCACCACCTTCAGCGAGTACGTCCACGTCGGCCAGGGCACGCGGCTCGTCGGGGTCGCCATGCTGGCCGTCGGCTTCGGCGCGCTGACCATCGCGGGCGGCGTCCGTCTGTCCGGCGCGGTGTGGGCGGCCAGGCTCGTCGCCTTGTCCGGCGTTGCGCTGTGCCTGCTCGCGGTGTTCCCGCAGGAGCCGATGGACCAGCCGCTGACCTGGCACGGCGCGATCCACCGGCATGCCGCGCTCGTCGCTTTCGCCGCGTTGCCGCTGGCAGGACTGCTCCTCGGCGGGGCCCGGCGGTTGTCCTACGCCGCGTTGGCCGCCCTGGTGGTCTTCGTCGCGACGTTCCTGGTCGACGCCCGCGCGGTGAGCGGATTGGCCGAACGGATCCTGCTGATCCTCGAACTCGCGCTGCTGGTCACCCTCACCCGCCGCGGTGGGTTTGCGATGCAACCTCGTGCAACTCTTTCTTTCGTGGCCCGGACGTCGTTTCCTTGTAGGGACTTGGCGCGGCAGCGGAGGACATGTGGGCGAAGCGGTTGCGGGGATCGTGGCGAACCCCGCTTCGGAGCGTGACATCCAGAGCCTGCGTTCGGCACTGAGAGTGGCCGGCGTCGGCCGCGTGATGGTGTGGACCGACGCGGGGAAGATCATCGGCACCGTCCGCCGGATGGTGGACGCGGGGGCCAGCGTGCTCATCTGCCTCGGCAACGAGACCATGATGCGCGCGGCGGCCGCCGCCTGCGGTGATGTGCCGCTGCTGATGCTGCCCGCCGGAGGCGCGGACGAGTCCACCGTCGCCGGCCTCGCCGCCGGGCTGGTGGCCACCCATCAGGTGGACACGGACCTGGTCACGAACCGCGCGACCGTGCTCGAGGTCGTCACGAAGGCCCGGCGCGAGATCGCGTTGAACGACGTCAGCGTGTGTTCGGAGAGCCGGTGGGATCCCGCGTCATTGACCGAGCTGTACTGCACCTTCGCCGTTCCGGACGGGGTCGGGCTGTCGAGCATCCCCGGACGGCTGTGCCCCAGTCCAAAGTCCACTGTGGACGGTGTCGCGGTCTCGCTCGGGCCGGTCGACGAGACGCCGTACGTCGTGCAGGCGCCGATCGCGCCCGGCGAGGTCCGGGCGGTGGGCGTCCGGGGCTGGAGCGTGCTGTACGCGGGCGTCCGCGTGGACCTCGCCGCCGCCGGCGGCTCCATCGCGCTCGACGGCCAACCGCATTTCGTGCTCAAGCCGGGAGAGAGCGCTTTCGTGGAGTTGAAGCCCGACGGCCCGTGGTGCGTCGACGTCCGCGCTGTGATGGCCGAGGCCACCAGGACCGGTCTGCTGCTTGGCCGGAAACCGGCGGAGGTCCTTCCCGCGCCCCGGCTCGCGGACGCCCCCTTCCCCGGGTAGACCGCGCCCAGGTCACACAGACCTTTCGCTCCCCGGGACACCCGGGCACACTGGCCTGAACAGAGCAAAAAAGGAGTAGGCCAGGTGCAGCTGGAGGCGGCGCTGCCGGTCGGCGCGGACCCGCGGCGGCACGCGCGCGCCCTCGCCGAAGCGCGTGAGGCGGCGCTCGCCGGGACCACCCTCCCGAGCCTTCCGCGAGCGGTCATCGGCGCGTCCTGGCAGCGTATGCGGCGTCTCGGCCTGGACCCGGACCGCGGCTCGCCCTCGTCCGCGCTGACGCCGGACCAGCTGGAAGCCCGCCGCCGCCGGAGCGGCCTCGCGGCCGTCCTCCCCGTTCTGCGCGGCGGCCTGATCAGCCTCGCCGAGCAGGCCGCGCACATCATGGCCGTCGTCGACGCCGACGGCCGTGTCCTCTGGCGTGACGGCAGCACCGCGGTCCGCCGCCGCGCCGACGGGCTCGGGTTCGTCGAAGGGGTCGGCTGGCACGAGCGCGCCGCGGGCACCAACGCCATCGGGACGGCGCTGGTCGCCAGGCATCCGGTCCAGGTCTACTCGGCCGAGCACTACGTCAGCAACCAGCACGACTGGACCTGCGCCGCCGCGCCGCTGCACGATCCCAGGGACGGCAGGCTGCTCGGCGTCGTCGACCTCTCCGGACCGGCCTCCACCGTGCATCCGACGACCCTCGCCCTGGTCGACACGGTCGCGAAGCTCGCCGAAGCACATCTGCGCACCACCCACCTCTCGGATCTCGAACGGCTGCGCGGTCTGGCCACGCCGCTGCTCGCCAAGGTGAAGGGCCGGGCGGTCATCGCCGACCCGCACGGCTGGATCGCCGCCTCGGCCGGACTCGTCCCGGTCGGCCGGATCGCGTTGCCGAACGACGCCGCCCCCGGCCGCACCTGGTTGCCCGCCTACGGCGAATGCCTGCTGGAGCCGTTGCCTGGAGGCTGGCTCGTCCGGCTCGCCGATGAGGAGGACGCGCCGCCGACGCGGGTCGTACTCGATCTGAGGTCGTCGAGGGAAAGCACCCTGCGCGTCTCGGGCGCGGCGGGAACCTGGTCGCATCGGCTGAGCCCGCGGCACGCGGAGATGCTGTACGTCCTCGCGCGGCATCGCGAAGGCAGGTCGGCGTCGGAACTGTCGCGCGACCTCTTCGGCGACGCCGGCCGCACCGTCACCGTCCGCGCGGAGATGTCCAGGATGAGGCGGCATTTCGGCGGATTCCTGCTGGCCAGGCCGTACCGGTTCGACGACGACGTCGAGGTCGTCGTCGAACGGCCGTCCGAGGGCGAGGTGCTCCCGCATTCGGTCGCGCCCGCCGTCCGTGCCTGAGTGCGCGATCGTGCGGTACGGCCTGAAAAAGGCCGTTCACCCGGCCGGGAGATCACGTGCCGATGACACACACCGGTGTCACTGGCTGCGCCGATCCCGACTCGGATACCTTCTTTGCGGGTAGAGCCAATGGGGAGGATCGGCGATGACGAGCACAGTGACCCGGCCGGGGCCGCCGGGGAGCCCCGAGCCGCCCCCTGCGCCGGGGGGTCGCGGAGGGATCGCCGGGCTGCTCGAACTGCCGGGCAACGGCGTCCGCGCGGTGGTCCGGTCCGCGGCGACCACGCCGGGCAGGCTGTCGGTGATCGCGATCGGGCTCGTCCTGCTGTCGCTGGTCGCGGGCCTGTTCGGCACGCTGGCCGCGCAGGACAAGAAGGACACCATCAACGGCCTGATCGACCACCGCGAACCGCTCGCCGCCGCCGCGCAACAGGTCTACCGCGCGCTTTCGGACGCCGACGCGACCGCGGCCAGTTCGTTCCTCTCGATCGGCACCGAGCCACTCCCGATGCGCCAGCGGTACGAACGCGACATCGCGGAGGCCGGGGCGGCGCTGGCGAAGGCGGCATCGGACTCCTCCGGCGTCGACGAAGCGGCGGAGCGGATCAACACCCTCGGCCGTGAGATCCCCGTCTACACAGGACTGATCGAGACCGCGCGCACCTACAACCGGCAGGGTTTTCCCGTCGGTGCCTCGTATCTGCGGGAAGCGTCCGAGCTGATGCGGGCGAAAATCCTTCCTGCCGCCCAGGACCTGTACCGCATCGACACCGAACGGCTCGCCGCCGAACAGGACGACGCGACCGGATTCCCTTGGCTGGCAACGGCTTTGGCGCTCGCCCTGCTCGCCGCGCTGATCGTCACGCAGGTGCATCTGACGCGGAAGACCAACCGGCTGCTGAACGTCGGGCTGGTCGTCGCGACGGTGTCGGTGGTGGTGGCCCTGCTGTGGGGCGCGGTCGCGCTGATCGTGCAGAGCAGCCTCGTCGGCAGCGGTGAGGAAGACGGCTCCCACCAGGTGGACGTCCTCGTCCGCGCCCGGATCGCGGCGCTGCAGGCACGAGCCGACGAAACGCTGACCCTCGTCGCCAGGGGCGACGGCGCGGCGTACGAAAAGGACTTCATCGAACTCACCGGGCAACTCGGCGGGACGGACGGCCAAGGTGGCCTGCTGGGCGAGGCCCGCGGTCTCGCCGCGGGCGGTGCGGCCGCGGACAAGGTGGACGCGGCCATCCAAGCGGCGTCGGCCTGGTTCAAGGCGCACGGTCAGGTGCGGCGGCAGGACGACGACGGCTCCTACCAGGACGCCGTCGACACCGCCATCCGTGACGACAAGCCAGAGGGCGCCGCCGTGGCGTTCCTGCGGCTCGACGAGAACCTGGTGGCCGCGATCAACGTGGGACGACAGGAATTCCTCGACGACACCCGCGGCGCCGAACGGGCGCTGACCCTGCTCGCGCCGGGCATCGCGGTACTGGCACTGATCGCGGCGGCAGGGGCCGCGTTGGGAATCCGTGAACGGCTGAGGGAGTACCGGTGATGCGGAAAGGTCTGCGAACGGCCGTTCTCGGCGCGGTCTTGGTGCTGGCGACGGCTTGCGGCAGCGCGGGGGCGCCGGTCGACCCGGCTCCCGTCGGCGAGGTCGCGCCGCCGATGCCCGCGAACGTCGGCGGCGCCGACAACGCCGGCGGTGGCGGAACGACCGACACGAGCTGCAACCCGCTGGCCAGCCTGCGGCCGACCAGCGGCACGTCGATCACCAGCGGTTCGACGATGGCGAGGATCAAGGAGAACGGCAAGCTCGTCGCGGGGGTCGACCAGACGACGTTCCTGTTCGGTTTCCGCAATCCGACGTCGGGCCAGCTCGAAGGTTTCGACATCGACATGGTCAACGAGATCGCGAAGGCGATCTTCGGCAGCGCGGAAGGCCGCGTGCAGTTCCGGGCGATCCCGTCGAAACTGCGGGAAGAAGTGCTCGAGAAGAAGCAGGTCGACATCGTGGTGCGGACCTACAGCATCACCTGCAGCAGGCTGAAGAAGGTCAATTTCTCGACCGCGTATTACCAAGCGGGGCAACGGATCCTGGTCGAATCCGCCTCGAAGGTCGCGAACCTGTCGGACCTCGGCGGGCGGCGGGTGTGCGCGACCAAGACGTCGACCTCGCTGACGAAGATCGCGGCGGATCCGGCGAAGGCGGTGCCGGTCTCGGTGGACAACTGGTCGGACTGCCTGGTGATGCTGCAGCAGAAGCAGGTCGAGGCCGTGTCGACGGACGACGTCATCCTCGCCGGGATGCTCGCGCAGGACCCGACGCTGAAGATCGTGGGAAGCAGGTTCACCGAGGAGAACTACGGCATCGGTGTCCCGAAGGAGAACGAGGACATGGTGCGGTTCGTGAACGCCGTACTGGAGAACGTGCGCGGCGGCGCGTGGCAGGAGAGCTACGCGAAATGGATCGGGAACAAACTCGAGGGCGGTACGCCGCCTCCGGCCCAGTACAAGTGAGAACGGGCCGTTCGGGATTCGCTCCCGAACGGCCCGCTTCCGCTCAGGGGGACTTCTCGCCGATCACCGGCGGCACCGGCTTCGTTTCGCCTTCATAGCCGCCGAACAAGACGTCGGCGTCCTCCTCCTGCAGGTAGTTCGGGGCCTTCTTTTCCTTGTCCTCTTCTTTTTGCCCCCTGCCGCCCGGAGCGCCACCGGCACCCATCGCGCCCGGACCGCCGCTCTTGCCCGCGGCGGCCGCGCCACCCCGGGTGACCCGCTCCTCCGGCAGCTTGCCGGCCCCGGAGCCGCCGCCCTTACCCGCGAGCTTTTCGGCCTCACCGGCCGAAACCTTGCCGCCCGCGAGCCGCTCGGCGACGTTGCCCGAGCCGCCGTTGCGCCCGAACCCGCCGCCTCCGCCACTGGTCAACCGGCTCGCCGCGCTGCCGCCCGGCCCACTCGTCGTCCGGCCGGGCTTGCCGCGATACTGCTCGCTGCCCAACCGGCCGAGACCGCTGGGACCGGGCGTGTTCAGCGCCGCCAACCCCGGCGTCGGCCCAGGCCGGAACGGCCCCGGCTGTCCACCGACCGGCTGACCCGGCGACGGCACCCCCGGGTGGCCGCCACCCGTGGTGATCCCAGGCGCCGGCGCGTTCGGACCACCCGTCGCGGGCATCCCCGGCCCAGGCCCGCTGTTGGGCCCCGGCCCGCCGCTGAAGCCCCTGGCTTCCGTACCCCCGGAGAACCCGGACGCCGTCGTCGACTCGCCCATTTCCGGCGGTGGCGCGAACGTGGGCTGCTTGGAGTTGACGTCGAAAAGCGACTGGTCGTAGGTGTGCATCACCTGCGCGGCCTGCTGGTGCGCCTGGAACGACTGCTCCTGCTTGGCGGAAATGTTGCCGACCGTGTCCACCGCGCCCGCCAAGTTGCCTGTGGCGAGCTGGTTGAGGGCGTTCTTGTACTCGGCGTTGCGGTCGAACGGGACCTCTTCGGGCATGGAGTTCTTCGCGGTGGTGGCCGCCGCGGCGGACTGGGAGAACCGGTTGGACGCGAGATACGCGCCGTCACCCGCGGTGTCGGCCCACTTGCTGATGTTGGAGAAGAAATCGGTGACCGACTTGGCGCCGTCGCCCTGCCAGTGCTCGCCCTCTTTGCCGATCGCCTCGCGGACGGCGTTGCTGAAGGTGTTCAGGGAGTTGCCCTGGTTGTTCCAGAGCTCGCCCTTCTCGTCGATGTCCCGCGGGTCGAGATCCTGCGTGACCATGTTCTTCAGGTCACCGTGCGGGACCGCTTCATAGCGCTGGTCCGAGGGATTGAGGCCGGCGCGGAACTGCTGACCTTGTGTCAGCGCCGCAGCCTGGTCGGCCGAGTACTGCCCCGCCTTCGCCTCAGCCGTCAGCTTCGCGGTGAGGGAGTTGCCGCCGGGACCGGCGTTGACTTCGTCGTACGTGTCGGAGTACCGCTTGGCCTCGTACGTCCGGCCGGTGTTGCCCATCGCCGAGAAATTGCTGTCGAAGTCGTCTTGGCCGACGTTGACCATGGTCCCTCCCGCTCCGTAGTCAGTTGCGTCTAGGCAGTTTCGGTTCAGCGGCCGTGGCGATCTCTCTGGAGAGTGCGCAGGCCTCCTCGTTGGTTCCCTTGTTCAAACCGGTGACGGCGATCGCCACTGTGCAGGCTTGCTTACCCGCATCGCCCGGGATCTCGACTGCCTCACGCTCGCCGACCTTCGTTGGAACCTTGGTTCCTTGGCCGGGGGACAGTTGATCGATCCCTGCCTCAGGGACGAGGTACAGGGTCACAGAGCCGAATCCATACTTCCGCGTGCCGCACCCGTTGTCGCTCTCGTAGATCTCCTCGGCAGGAGGGTCGAATGCTTTGGCCGTCGTCGTCGGCTCCAGCACGTCACAGGCCTTGAGGTTCCTGAACACATCGATCGGCTGAGTGCTGGACTTGTTTGCCGCGGCCTGAGGCACGGCACTACCCCGACGCTCGGATGAACAAGCACTGGCCACGACCGCGAGTACCGCGCTCGGGGCGACCAGATAACCGGGGCGCGAGCGAAGGATCATCAGCCCACCCTGGGAAGTTTGGGCTCAGCGGCGACGGCCAGTTCTCTGGCGAGGGCACAGGCTTCTTCGTTCGTGCCCTCGTTGAGGGACGTCGATGCCGTCATCCGGGCATTGGGAGTGACGGCGATCGCGACGGTGCAAGCTTCGGTGCCAGAGTCGCCTGGAATTTCGACGGCCTCACGGCCACCGACCTTGGTCGGGATCTTGGTTCCTTGGCCAGGTGACAGTTGGTCGATGCCCGCCTCGGGAACGAGATAAATGCTCACGGATGCGTATCGACGTTTCTGAGCGGCGCAGCCGTTGTCGCTCTCGGCTGTCTCCACAACTGGTGGATCGAAGCCTTTTGATGTCGTGGTCGGCTCGAGCAGGTCGCAGGCCTTCAGGTCGCCGAATACATTCTCGGACCCATTTCCATGCGAAGACGAGGGAGAGGTAATTGGGCTTGTGGCCGGGGTGGCGTTGCCCGGCTTTTCTGATGAACAAGCGGTAATAGTGAAAGCAAGAGCGGGAATTAGTATGGCGAGGAACCGGAACCTTGCTTTGGTGGTCATCGGTGATCTGTCAGTCCTGTCGCAGGGATCTTAAGCTGGTCCGCGTTGTCCGAATCTCGTTGGTGGTATCGGGCCTTGGCCAGATCGATGGCTTCCTTGGCACGGTTGAGCACACTCTGTAGAGCGTCTAGTTGCTTCTTGGCCGACAGTTCGTCACCGTCTGCTACCAGCGAGGCGTGATGGCCAACCTGCTGGGCGAACGGGCCAGTGCCGAGTTTGGGTTTCTCGGCAAGTCGGTTGAAGTGTCGTTGGTTGTTCGACCAGTCGTCGATGTAGTCATCGATGGCGGTCTTCAGGGCTTCCCCGGCTTCCTCGCTGACCGCGAACCGCCCCTCCTTCGCAGCCGTCACCATCCGGTCGGCCTGCGCCGAGAAGTCGCCCAGAATGTCCGAGAAGTTGCCCGGCGGCCCGCCGCCACCTTCAGTCATGGTCTCTCCCCTGTACCAAGTCCCGGTTACTCATAGCGCTCGTCAGATCACGATATCAGCGGAAACGGCCTCGGGGCCCGTCTTCCAGCGAGGATCACGCGCTGCCGACGCGGGCGGCTTCGACCAGGTCGTGGACCCATCGTGCCAGGTGGGAGCCACTCGTCGGGGTGAACGTGCGGCGGACTTCGCCGTCGGGGAAGCGGTCGGTGGCGAGCATGAAGCGGCCCTGGACGCTGTCGAACCACTGGACGCTTTTCTGCTGCGGTTTGCCCCGGTCGTCGCGCAGGGTGACGCTGACCGTGCCCAGTCGCGCGAGGGGGTGTTCGAAGAACCGGCCGGCGGCGCCCAGGCGGAGGTTGTTCGGATCCTCGTCGAACGGGTCGTCCGGTCGTTTGGACGGGGGGAGTGTGCTGGACGTCGTCACCCGTCCGGGGAAAGGCTGCAGTGACGGCAGATAACCGAGAACGGTCGCGACGACCTGTTCGGGGTAGACCGGCTCGAAGAGGATGTCGAATCCGCGTTGCTGGCTCACGACACCCAGGCGACTGTTCCACGCCCCTCGATAGAGGTATTCGGCGTCCTGCTCGACCTCGTGCGCCTCCATGGTGAGAACGAAGTCGCCGGTGGCCCAGAGCCGGAGGGTCTGGTCATAGTCGCGCAGGAGTTCACCGCCGCGGGCGAAGCCCCGCTCGGCCAGCTCGGTCCAGATCTCTTCGCAGTGCCGCTCGCGTTCGGAGACGGTGGTTCCGGCCGTCGGGATCTCGAAGGGCAGCACGAATCTGCCGAGCCCGAGTTCTTCGAGTACGACGTCGAGCTGGGCCATCGACATCGAAAATGACGCAGGCACCGGTCCCTCCCCCTCATCACCTGCTGAATCGGTTCTCCACCGCACCGTAGCGGGTTCGACCCGGCGCGGACACGACCTGCCTGCTCACGTCTAGGATCAGAGGGACGCTGTCGCGGGGATTTCGGGAGGTACCAGTGTCGGAAGAGCCGCGCCGTCCTCGGCACGCAGCGCCGGACGACGCCACGCCGGACCGTGAGGCGGAGTCCGCCTCCTGGACGCCGCCGGCGCCGGTCCGCTGGGAAACGCCCGAACCGTCCATTTCCGGCAGACTCGATTTCTCCGAGCCACCGCGGCCCAGGCCGGAGAAGGACGCCGAGCGCACGGTCTTCCACGCGCCCGTCCAGCGTCCGCAGACTCCGCCGCGCGGCCAGCAGCGGCCGATCCCGGGCGCCGAGGATCCGACTCGCCCGCCGGGCGACATGGCCCCGGTGAGCCCGAAGAACCAGATCGCCCGCCCTGACCGGCAGGCGCCCGCCGACGCGCCGCAGCCGACCAGCGTGCTCGCCTCGCCGGCACCGGAGACGCAGAGCATCATGCCGCCGACGCCGCGCGTCGACCACGGGCCCGGGCCGCTGCCGGATCCGGGGACGGAAAGCGTCCTCCCCGAACGCTCCAGCGAAAGCCGCGGAACAGGCACCGGGACCGGATCGGGCAGCCGTGGCACGGGCACCGGCACCGGAACCGGCTCGTTCCCCGGCACCGCGCGCCGGACGTCGTCGCGCACGTCGCGTCGTGGCCGTCTCGGCGCCGGGCTCGTCGACGTCCCGCAGGTGCCGTACCGCGACCCGGCGTCCGCGGTCCTCGACAACCCGATGGTGTCGGAGGAGAAGCGCTTCTGCGGTAGTTGCAGCGCCAAGGTCGGCCGCGGCAAGGACGGCAAACCCGGCTCGCCCGAGGGCAACTGCGAGAAGTGCGGGAACCCGTTCTCCTTCGTCCCGAAGCTGCGGCCGAACGAGATCGTCGGCGGTCAGTACGAGGTCCTCGGCGCGCTCGCGTACGGCGGCCTCGGCTGGATCTATCTCGCGCAGGACCACAACGTCAGCGACCGCTGGGTGGTCCTCAAGGGCCTGATCGACACCGGCGACGCCACCGCGATGGCGGCCGCCGCCAACGAGCAGCGGTTCCTCGCCGAGGTCGAACACCCCAACATCGTCAAGATCCACAACTTCGTGCAGCACCCGGACGGCGACACCGGCAACTCGGTCGGCTACATCGTCATGGAGTACGTCGGTGGCCAGTCGCTGCGGCAGCTCGCGCTCGCGCACCACCGCGAGACGAAGCGCCCGGAGCCGCTGCCGATCGGCCAGGTGATCGCCTACGGGCTCGAGATCCTGCCCGCCATGGGCTATTTGCACGGCCAAAACCTGCTGTACTGCGACCTCAAACCCGACAACGTCATCCAGACGCACGAACAGCTCAAGCTGATCGACCTCGGCGCGGTCCGCCGCATCGACGACTACGAGAGCCCGCTGTTCTTCACCACCGGCTACAGCGCGCCCGAGCTGGCGACGCACGGCGCTTCGGTGGCGTCGGACCTGTACACGGTCGGCCGCACGCTCGCCGTCCTCAGCTTCGAATTCTCCGGCTACACCACCAAGTACAAGACGACCCTGCCCGGACCGGACGTCGTCCCGTTGTTCGCGCTCTTCGGTTCGTACTACCGGTTCCTGAAGCGCGCGACGCATACCGACCCGGATCGCCGGTTCATCGCGGCCGAGGAGATGGCCGACCAGCTGACCGGGGTGCTCCGCGAGATCATGGCGCTGGGCACGGGTAAGCCGCGCCCTGGCGCTTCGACCGTGTTCGGCCCGGAGACCCGCACGTTCGGCGTCGACATGGTCGTCCCGGAGCACGGCGGGAGTGTGCCGCTGCCGGATCCCGGCGAGGTCGTCTCGGGTCTGCCGATCCCGCAGGTCGACACGGACGACCCGGCGGCGGGTGTGCTCGCGTCGACGGTCGCGCTCGATCCCAAGGGCGCGATCGACTCGCTGGCCGGCGCGCCGCGCGAGTCGATCGAGGTCCGGCTGCGCATCGTCCGCGCCCGGATCGAGCTTGGTGAGCTGGTCGAGGCACAGCGGCAGCTGCAGGCCGCGCAGTACCTCGCGATCAAGGCCGGTTTCCCGCACGACTGGCGGATCGACTGGTACCGCGGGCTGATCGAGCTCGCGGGCGGCCGGTCCCGTGTCGCGCACGTCGCGTTCGAAGCGGTGTACGACGATCTGCCCGGCGAGATCGCGCCGAAGCTGGCCTTGGCCGTCAGCGCGGAGGGTGTCGGGGACTACTTCGGCGCCGCGCGCTACTACGAGCTGGTGTGGCGAACGGACCGGTCGTACGTCAGTGCCGCCTTCGGCCTCGCTCGCGTGTACCTCGCGCAGGGCGCCAGGGCGAGTGCGATCGAGGTGCTCGAGGCCGTCCCCGCGTCTTCGACGCACTATGTCGCCGCGCAGGTGGCCGCGATCAAGATCAAGACCAGGATCAACGGCGGCGGCAAGGACCCGGTGATGGTGTCCGAGCGGGATCTCGTCGACGCCTCGACCAGGCTGGAGCGCCTGCAGCTCGACGCCGAACGCCGCACGCGTTTGTCGGCGGAGGTCCTCGAAGCGGCGTACGGCTGGCTCAACTCGCAGAACCGGCCGACGCCGGGAGCGAAGGTGCTCGGCTGCGACCTGGACGAACGAGGTCTGCGGTTCGGGCTCGAGCGCTGCTACCGGACGCTTGCCCGGCTGGCCGGTTCGGTCGACCAGCGGGTCGAACTCGTCGACAAGGCGAACGCGATAAGGCCGAGGACCCTCACCTAGCACGCATTTCGTCCTCTGAATGCGGTAGTTCGGCCTACGAACCACCGCATTCAGAGGACGAAATGCTCAGGGGTTGATGTCCCACTCGCGTTCGCGCTTGGCCTTCTCGTGCGCGGCGGCGAGCTTCTGCAGCGCCTCGGGATCCCCGTGGGTGCTGAAGTGCTCGAACTCGACCCGCACGAACAGTGCCCGCGCGCGCACCGCGACAGGGCCGTCTTCGGCGTCGAGCCGTCCGTCGGCGCTCACGTAGATCTTCCGGCCGGCGACGCCGTCCAGTTTCGTGGCGATGTACAGGGTCGAGCCGACCGGGACCGGCCGGAGGAAGTCCGTCTCCAGCTTCCCGGTGACCGCGGGGCGGCGCAGCAGGTTGCCGACGGTCGCACCGAGCGCCTCGTCGAAGGCGCAGGCGAGGAGGCCGCCGTGGGCGAGGCCGGGCGCACCCTGGTGGGCGGAGGTGACGGTGAACTTGGAGTACACCGTCGTCCCTTCGCCCACCGTCGAATGCAGGTGGAGCCCGGCCTCGATCTCGTCGCCGCACCCGAAACACTCACCGAAGTGGATGCCGAGGTGACTGCCCGGCTGCGGGGCTTTCGGGTGAACGGTCGCCGGTTCGACTTCGACCGGCGGCCACGGCTGCGAGATACGGCTCATGGCAAGACGTTAACTCGCCGGTAGCTCGGAGGGATCGCCGGGAGTGACCGTTTCCGGCTTCCGGCGCCGGATGATCCGCGAACTCACGATGCGACGCAGCGACACCCCGGCCGTCTCCGGCAGCAGCAGGATCGGGATGGCCGCGATCGCCGCCGCGCCCATCAGGTAGTACGCGGGCCACAGATTGTCGCCGGTGGACTTCACCAGGCTGCCGATGACGTACGACGCCGTGCCGCCGAACGCGGCGGTGGAAACGCTGTATCCGATGGAGAAACCGCCGTAGCGCTCCTGGGTCGGGAACATCGCGGGCAGCGTCGCCGCCAGCACGGCGAGGATCAGCACCAGCGGTATCGCGATCATCACCAGGCCGAGCATGAGCTGCCAGGCGTTCTGGTCGTCCGCGGCCGCGCCCATCAACGAGAACGCCGGGATCGGCAACACCAGGAAGCTCGCACAACTCGCGATCAGGATGGGTTTTCGCCCGATCTTGTCGGACAGGATGCCGACCGGCACGATCAAGATCAGCATCAGCGCGATGGTCGCCAGGATGATCAGCAACGGCGCGTGCCCGCTGAAGCCGACCACGTCCTTGAGATACGTCTCCAGGTAGGTGATCACGATGTAGTCGGCGACGTTCAGCATCACCACGATGCCGATCAGGTGCAGGATCGACGACCAGTGCTTCTTGAGCAGCGCCTTCAGCGGCGACTTCTCGACCTGGTTCTTCTTCTCGATCTCCTGGAACAGCGGAGTGTCCTCCAGCTTGTTCCGCAGGTAGAGACCGACGATGCCGAGCGGGCCCGCGATCAGGAACGGCAGGCGCCAGCCCCATTCGCGCATGGCCTCGTCGCCGAGGACGACGGTGAAGATCGTGACGAAGCCGGCGCCCATCGCGAACCCGACGAGCGTGCCGAACTCCAGCCAGCTGCCCCAGAACCCCCGGCGCCGGGCGGGCGCGTACTCCGCGATGAACGTCGCCGCGCCGCCGTACTCACCGCCCGCCGAAAAACCTTGGATGGTGCGCAACAGGATCAGCAGGACAGCCGCGGCCGGGCCGATCGTCGCGTAGGACGGCAACAGGCCGATGATGAACGTCGACCCGGACATCAGGATGATCGTCAGCGCTAGCACCTTCTGGCGCCCGATCTTGTCCCCCAGCGGGCCGAACACGAAGCTGCCGAACGGCCGCACGATGAAGGTGATCGCCAAGACCGCGAAGGTCGCCAGCGCGCCTTCGGAAGTGCTCGAAGCGTTGAAGAAGACCTGCCCCAGGATGGCGGGCATGAAGCCGAATACGCCGAAGTCGTACCACTCGATGCAGTTACCCATCGCCGCGCCGGCGACGGCCTTTCTGATCTGCTCAGGTGGGGCCTCCGCCGGTTCCCCTTTTTCCTGATGTGACGCGCTCAGCGCCTCTTCGGCCATGGGTTTGACCTCCCGACCCACCCGTTACTTACCCATCGTCGAGGGTTTGTTCCCTCGACCGTAGGCATTCAAACGTCCTGATTCAGCGCTTTGGAGTGGTCACGCGAGCGTCGTTCCCCCGAATCGGTGACGAAGCACCAGGTGAACCCGATGTCGGAGAATTACCGATTACTTTGGGTCACACTTCGGGAATCGGATGTTCCGGACGGGCGGATCAGTGGGTCGTGATCGCCGTCGGTGGCGCGCTCGACTCCTTCGTCGGCGACGGAGCGTGAGGAGGACCGGCCGTCGTGGTGCGTCCGGGCTGGACGGACCTGGGTGTCGAACGCGTCTGCTCGGTCTTCGGAGCCGTCGCGGCCGGCGGCGGCTTCCCTGGAGAGACCGCCGGGCGAGGAGTCGGCTCGGAAGGCGCCGGCGACACCGGTGCCGGGGCGATGGTCGACAGGCCCGGCCCCGCGGGCTGAACCGGCACGGAACCGTCGCCGCCACGGCCGCCGACGGCGATCGCGCCGAACACGATCACCGCGACCGTCGCCAGCGAACTCCCCGCCACCGCCAGCCGTTTGCGTCGTCGGCGGATCCGGCCACCCCGCTCGATGATGTCCGCCGCCCGGATACCCAGCGGGGGACCGCTCGCCCCGTGCGAAAGCACGCCTTTGATGTCCTCGTCCATCTCCTCACCTCCCATCGTCGTGCGCTCCGCTCAAGGCCAGTTCGCTGAAATGCGGTCCGAGCCGCTTACGCAGGGTCGCCAGACCCCGCGCGGCCTGGCTCTTCACGTTCCCGGTGCTGCAGCCCAGCGCCGCGGCCGTCTCCTCGACACCGAGATCTTCGAAGTAGCGCAACACCAGTACGGCCCGCTGCTTCGGGGCGATACCGGACAGGGCGTGCCTGACCAGCATCTCGTGTTCCGTACCGCCCGCCTCGCTCGGAACGTCGGGAAGGGCGTCGGTGAGTTTCTCCCGTTTGCGCCACACCCGCCGATGCTCGGAGAGGAAGGTCCGCAGCACGATCTTGCGCGCGTAGCCGTCGAGCGCGTCGTGCCGGGAGAGCCTCGGCCAAGCCAGGTACAGCTTCAGCAGCGCGGCCTGGGTGATGTCCTCGGCCTGGTGCCAGTCGCCGCACAGGAGATAGGCGGTGGCACGCAGGTTGTGCGCGCGCTCGTCGAAGTACCGGGCGAACTCGCCGTCCCACGGCGAGCCCGTCCCGGTCTTCGACGAGCGGCTCGACGACACCTAGTTACCGGCTCCTTCGACGATGGCGGGGAGGCGCAGATCCCCGGTCGGCCCGGCGGGCACGGCCTTGGGCACGCGGTGCTCACCCGGCTTCACGACGGCGGCGCTGGTCTTCGCCGGGGCCGGCGCCGGCGAGGTGGAGGTGGCGCGGGTCGGTTCGCCCGGTGCCGCGGTGGGCGCCTTGGTCGGCGCCTGGGGCGCCTCGGTGGTCGGTGACGGGGCGCTCTGATCGGCGGAAGCCAGCGACGTGGTCGCGAAGGCGGCACCGCCCGCCAGCAGCAGCGCGCCGAGGGAAAGAGCGATACGAGTACGCAAGAGTGTCTCCTCGATCCGGGCGCCGCTCATTGGCCGCGGCGCCTTACGTCGTTAGACATGCGTCCCGCCCACCCTTTGGTTGCAGTGATTTTTCGAAAGTCTCGCAAGACGTCTCCCCAAGGGCGCCCCGCGCCCGACGGAGACTTCACCCGTGCGCCCTCTATTCGGGCCGAAGGCCCACTGGAACCTTTTGCGGGGCGCCCTTCGCGGAGACGTGAGCCTGATCGCGGTGTCGCGCCCCTCGAAAGGTTCCAGTCAGCGCACGGCAATAGACACGAACGGCCGGGAGACTTGTGGGTCTCCCGGCCGCCCGGTTCCATGGAAGTACTTCAGCTCGCGAGAGCGGACAGCTTGCTCCACTCGTCCCAGGAGTAGGTCCAGTCGCTGTAGTCGCGCGCCCGGTTGATCTTCACCGTGCTGCCCTCGATCTCGACGGGGTCGCCGACCAGGGCGCCATCCATGTACGCCTTGGCGTTCGCGGGCGCCAGGTTCACGCAGCCGTGCGAGATGTTCTTCTTGCCCTGCGCCCAGATCGAGGGCGCGTAGCCGTGGATGAACTCGCCGTTGGTCGAGAACCGCACCGCGGACGGGACGACGATGTTCTCGTAGTTGTAGCGCTCATTGGTCATCGAGTACGTGTCGTGCTTGGACATCACCACGTGCGTGCCGGTCGGCGTGACGCGGCCCTGGTCGGCGTCGAGGCCGTAGCTGGCCGGGTAGTCCGCGATCTGCTGCCCCTCACGGATCACCACGAGCCGGTGGGTCTGGGTGTTGCCCTTGACGATCTGCGAGCGGCCGATCGTGAAGCTCGCCGAGCGGTCTTCCTTGCCGTACACGCCTTCGCCGATCTTGACGCCGTAGATCTTGGCGTTGAACTTCACCGTGGTGCCGGGCTGCCAGTAGGCCTTCGGCCGCCAGTGCACCGAGGTGTCGTCGTGGACCCAGGCCCAGGACCCCTCGGTCTTCGGCGTGGTCTCGACCGACAGCGCCTTCTCGACCGACGCCTTGTCGGTGACCTTGCCCGGGAACGTCAGCGTGATCGGCATGGCGACGCCGTACGTCTGCCCGTCGAAGACGTTGATGTTCGCGCCCACCTGCTTGCGCGGCTTGACGGTGGTGAAGTTCCCGCCGATCTCGACGGGTTTGCCGTCGGTGCCGGTGGCCTTGCCGGACCACGTGTACGCCTTGCCGTAGCCCAGCTGTTCGGTGGTGGACCAGCTCTTCTTGTCCTCGGACGGCTGGCCCGCGACCTGTTTGCCGTCCGGATTGGTCAGCACGACCTGGTCGAGCGTGCCGTCGGCGACGCTGACCTTGATCGGCTGCCCCGGCGCGACGTCCTGCGCACCCGCCGAGGGCTCGTACGTCAGTTTGGCGGGCGCGGGCGCCTTCCCGCCGGTGTCGCTGCTGACCGGTCCGCCGCCGTCCGGCCCGCTGGCCGAGACGGTCGGCTCGCTGCTGCACGCCCCCAGCGTCAGAACGGCCACCAACCCCAGTGCCGCGAACGCCGCCCGGCGGCGCGCGGTTTCCGTGAACCTCAAAGCTTCCCCTTTGCTCCCCTGTACACCGACCATGACGTCCGGGCCGCCCCTTAAGTTGATCCCACAGAGAGTGATGCGAGTCACAATCGGGTGGATCATAGTTCACGATCGGGGCATGACCGACTTCGGTCCGTGTCCGGCGATGACCTGAGGTCGGCGTGCGGCGGAAGGGTAGTGAGGGGGTCCGACAGAAGCCGGATCGGCGTACGACGTTCCGGTGACCTTGGGACTTGGGGGTGCCCGGAGTCCGATCACGGGCTTCAAATATGGCCAGATCCCGGTACGCTGCCATCAGGCCGTCGTTTTGCGTGTTCGTGGCTTCACACTCGCGGAACTTCTGACGCGAGCCATGAGCCGGTGACGCGCTCTTCGCTCGACTCGTTGGAACCGCCCGGGACGGTCTGGGTGTCGCTTCGGAGGCACTCGAAGCGGATGTGCAACGAGGAGTAAAGCGGTGGCGCAAGGCACTGTGAAGTGGTTCAACGCGGAGAAGGGCTTCGGCTTCATCGCGCAGGATGGCGGCGAGGGCGACGTCTTCGTTCACTACTCGGAGATCGAGGGTCGCGGTTTCCGCACACTCGAGGAGAACCAGCGAGTGGAGTTCGAGGTCGGTCAGGGCCAGAAGGGCCCGCAGGCCCAGAAGGTCCGCGCGATCTGAGTCCGCCCTTCAGGCGTTGCTCAGACTGATTCAGAAAAGCCCCCGGCGGCCGCCGGGGGCTTTTCTCTTGCCTTGAAGGCTTCTTCTGTTGTGCTGTTCCGTTCCGGGTGACGGGGGTTCAGCGGGGGACGGGCTGCTCCCACGCGTCGGCGTCGAAGCGGAATTCGTCGGTGTGGGCTTCCTCGTGGCGGCGCTGCTGGGCCGAGTTGGCCTGCGACTCCCACGAGAGGCGCTCGAGGATCCATTCCTGCGCCAGCGCCTGCGGCGACAGGTTGCGCTCGGCGGCGGCGTCCTTGAGCTGTTCGCAGGCGATGAGGTTCATGCGCAGCTGGAACACCTGCGCTTCGCCGAAGCGCTTGCCGGTGCCGGTGCTCTCCGGGTCGTTCTCAGGGGCGAGGGCACGAAGGTAGCTGGTGAGCTCCGTGTCTTCGACGACCGCTTCGGCCTCCTTGGAGGCGGAGTTGCGGTGACGACCGGGGTTGACCGGCTTCAGGTTCGTGCGGCTGCCGCTACGACGGCTCAAGGAAGGAAGGGGCACCGGGCCACGATAACGGTTCGGTCTCGGCAAACCAACCACAGTGAGCCACGACACACCGATTCTTTTGTCTCGAATGGCCCAACCCCGACAGGAAAACCTTTTCCCGTGATCACAAACCGCGACCGGAAAGAATTCGATCAAGGTTCCCGATCCCGGGGCCGCCAACCGCCGCCGCAAGGAACCTGGGGTCTGGGGGTGGCCCCCAGAAAACGGAGCGACCCCCGCGCCAGGGGGAGAAACGCGGGGGTCGGAGGGGATCTCCACAGGCGCTGACCGGGGGTGTGTCAGCAAATCGATTGTTGCACGGTTTGCTGAGAAGGGCGAGTGGACGCGGTCAGAATTCCGGGCAGGACGCCACCTGTGGTTCGCCTGTGGTTCATGTGGCGCGTTCGTATGCGTGATCGCTCTGCGTTGTGCGGAGCGTGGCGACAGGTTCACTCTCCGGGGGGCTGTGTGTCGCGGCCGGCTCTGGCTAGCCTCGCGGCCAAGCTGTTCGTTGGCCGTCTGGAGGAACCATGGGTGGGTCTGTGGAAGTTCGACAGTTCCTCCTTCGGTACGAAGGTGCCGATGGGGGAAGCGCGACGACGTTGGCCGGTGGTCTGCCGGCGCAGCGCACGGGTCAGGGGGACGCGCAGCGCGTGTCCGACGACCAGGTGCGCCGTGCCCGGCTGGCGGTGGCCAACGGGGCGTTGGGTGTCGATGACTGTGTCCAGCTGCTGGACATGCTGGGGTTGACGCTGGACGAGGACGGGCAGGCGCCCGTTCAGCGCTGAGTTCGTTCACGGGGCCCGGTCGCGCGGGGTGTGCCGCGCGACCGGGCCCCGTTTCACGTCCGGGCGGCGGCTCGGGCCTGATATCCTGAACTCGCCGCGTTCTCGCAGGTCCCAGCCCTGTGAACAACTAAGGGACCCCCTGTGCGGAAGCGGAAACCGGGGTGTCCTATAGTTATGTTCGCTCCCGGGGACACCGGAGAGCGCGGGTCGGTCGGTTCGCCGAAACCGAACCGGGCTCCCATCGTCCAGCGGCCTAGGACTCCGCCCTTTCAAGGCGGCAACGCGGGTTCGAATCCCGTTGGGAGTACGCAGTACAGTTAGAAAGCAGTATGCAAGGCCCTGTGGCGCAGTTGGTTAGCGCGTCGCCCTGTCACGGCGAAGGTCGCGGGTTCGAGTCCCGTCAGGGTCGCAAGATCGTTCGGCTCCTTGCCGGCGTTCCCGGCCAGGTAGCTCAGTTGGTACGAGCGTCCGCCTGAAAAGCGGAAGGTCGCCGGTTCGACCCCGGCCCTGGCCACCGCTCAACGAACCGCCTCGATGCTCTTCGAGGCGGTTTTTTCATGTCTGGGGAAGGTGCACGGCAACGCGCGGTGGCGTCCGATGTCGCAGGAGCATCGGGCGCCACCGCGCGGTGGCGGACTCGGCGGCTACTTACCGGTCTGCTGCTCGACCCAGTCGGAGAACGCGGTCACGTCGGTGTAGATGCCCGGCATCTCCGGGCAGCTCGCGGTCTGACCGCGGCTGGTGGCGCCGACCAGCGTCCACTTGTCACCCGACTTCACCACGGCGGGGCCGCCCGAGTCGCCGTAGCAGGCGCTCGCCTTGCCGCCCTGGTTGTCCATGCACAGCTCGGTCTGCGCGTCGTAGGGTCCGGAGCCGGAGCACCCGCTGTCCTCGGCGATCTTGGTGTCGAGCTGCTGGAGCACCACCGGGGCGGAACCGCAGCCGCGCGTGGGACAGGTCAGCCCCCAGCCGATCTCCCGCACGTCGGTACCCGCCGCCGGAGACCGGCCGATCTCGATCGGTGCCGCCTCGGCAGGCTTGCTCAGACGCACCAGGGCGATGTCGTACGGGCCCGAGCCGTCGTACTTCTCGTGGACCACGAACTTGTCCACCTCGGCGACCTCGCCGCCCTTGGTGTGGTCGGTGGTGTTGAGGCGGTACTGCCAGTTGGCGGGCTGCTCACCCTCGACGCAGTGCGCGGCGGTCACCAGCCACTCCGGAGAGATCAGGGACGCGCCGCAGTTGTGTTCACCGCTCTTGGTCTGCATGGACGCCATGAAGCTGTAGGTTTCGGTCGCGTCCACACCACCCACGATCAGCGGCTGCACACCCGAGGGTTCGGCGGCGGAAGCCGGCATCGCCAACCCGAGCACGGCGGCCGCGCCGGTCAGCAGACCGGCGACGAGGGAACGAGTCCTCATCTGGCTTTCTCCTTCCAGACCGGTGTGTTTCACCGGCTCACTCCGGAAGGGTGGCCAACCGTCACTCGTCCGTGGAAGTGACGAAAGTCGGTGGCCGTTGCCAGTTACCAGTTGGGCGGCCTTGACTTCGAGTTAGGTGGAGGTGTCAATCTCGCAGCATGACACTCGCACCCGAGCAGGTAGACGAATGGACCGTCGACACCCTCGACCTCGACGCGTACCTCGGCCGGATCCGCCAAGACCGCGCGAAGCCCTCCGCCGTCGCGCTGCGTGAGCTGGCGAAGGCGCACATCCTGGCCGTCCCTTTCGAGAACGTCGATGTCGTTTTGGGGCAGCACAAGGGAATCGCGCTCGAAGACGTGATCGGCAAACTCGTCCACCGCCATCGTGGCGGCTACTGCTACGAGCACGGAAGCCTTTTCGCGGCGGCCGCCGAGCAACTCGGCTCCCCCGTACGCCGCCTGGTCGCGCGGGTGCAGCCGCAGAAGAACGGGCCGTACACGCATATGACGCTCGTGGCCGAGGCGGACGGCGTCCAGCATCTGGTCGACGTCGGATTCGGTGCCGGGATGCTGGTGCCGATGCCGCTGGTCGACGGCGCGGTGGTGGATCAGGCCGGCTGGCCGCATCGGCTCGTCGCCGACGGCGATTGGTGGCGCCTGCAGAAACAGGAGGGCGGCGACTGGACCGACCTGCACGCCTTCACGCTCACGCCGATGCACCGGATCGACTACGAGGTCTACCACCACTACACCTCGACGCATCCGCGGTCGCCGTTCACCGGGCAGCTGGTGGTCATGCGGCTGGAGGAAGGACTCAGCCGCAAACTGGTCGGCGAGGAGTTCATCGTCGAACGCCCGGACGGGACCAAGGAGACCACCACGATCCCACCCGAACGGCTCGACGCGACACTGCGCGAGCTGGACGTCGTCCTCACCGAGGACGAGCTCGCGAAACTGCTGACGATCTATCCGGGCTGAGGGCTCAGAGTTCGAATTCGGCGCGCTTGTCCTCGGGGACGAGGTCCTCGTACTCACGGTGCTTCGCGATGAACGAGCGCACGTACGGGCAGTAGGGCAGGACGGACCCGCCCCGCGACCGGACGTCGTCGAGCGCCGCGGTCACGAGCTTGCCCGCCAGGCCCTGTCCCGCGAAGTCGTCCGAGATCTCGGTGTGCAGGAACAGGATCGCGTCCGGGCGGGTGCGGGTTTCCAGGAACCCGGCGGTCTTCCCGTCCACGACGATGTCGTAGCGGTCTTCTCCGGCTTTGATCTCGACACTCATCCCACGGCTCCGAAAAGTTCGTCCGGCGGCGCGGGGCGACCGAGATGGAAGCCCTGCGCCTGGTCACAGCGCAGCTCACTCAGGATCATGAGCTGCTGTTCGTCTTCGACACCTTCGGCGACGACGATCAGGTCGACGGCGTGCGCCATCGCGATGATGCTCTTGACGATCGCCGCCGCGTCACGCGATTCCGCGATGCCGGTGACGAAGGTGCGGTCGATCTTGAGCGTGTCCAAGGGGAGCCGTTGCAGCTGGGCGAGCGACGAGTAGCCGGTGCCGAAGTCGTCGATCGCCAGTGAGACACCGAGATCGCGCAACGATGTCAGGACTTCGGCGGCCGCGGCCTGGTCCCGCATCAGCGCGCTCTCGGTGACCTCCAGGGTCAGCGCGTGCGGTGGGAGCCCGGTCGTCTTCAGCGCGTCCTGCACCCCGGCGACCAGATGCGGGTCGTCCAGCTGCCGGGCCGAGAGGTTCACCTTGAGGTTGAGATCGATGCCGAGTTGCTCGCGCCGTCTGGCGATCTCGCGGGTCGTGGTGCGCAGGACGTACTTGCCGATCAGGTTGATCAGGTCGCTTTCCTCGGCCAGCGGGATGAACTCGGCGGGCGAGATCGTGCCGTGCGCGGGATGTTTCCAGCGCAGCAACGCTTCCACGGCGACCATCTCGCCGGATTCGATGTCCACGACCGGCTGGTACGCCGTCCAGAGTTCCTCGTTCTGCAGCGCGTCGCGCAGGTCCTGTTCCATGCGGAGCCGCCGCTGCATCCGCTCGCGCAGCTCGACGTCGAAGAACTCGTAGCGCGCCCGGCCGAGCGTTTTCGCTTGGTACATCGCGACATCCGCGTCGCGCAGGAGGTCTTCGGCGGTGCGGGTGTCGTCGTTGGCCGCGGTGACGATGCCGATGCTGGCGTCGATGTGCAGCTGCCTGCCGTTGACGGTGATCGGTTCGGTCAGCGCCTCGCGCAGATGCTCGGCCAGCGCCTTGATCTCGTGCGGCTCGGTGATTTCCGCGGTCACGACGACGAATTCGTCGCCGCCGAGCCTGCCGACGAGATCGTTCTCGCCGATCCCCCGGCGCAGCCGTTCGCCCGCGATGCGGAGCACCTTGTCCCCGACCGAATGCCCGAGGGAATCGTTGATCACCTTGAATTTGTCGAGATCGATGAACAGCAGCGTGGTCAGCTCGGCGCGGCCCGCGCCGGACAGTGCCTCGGCGAGGCTGTCCAGCACCAGTGTCCGGTTCGCGAGTTCGGTGAGCGGGTCGTGCGTCGCCTCGTGGGCGAGCCGTTCGCCGATGGCACGGCGTTCGGTGATGTCGGTGAACGAGGCGACCACCGCCTGGGCCGACGGGTCTTCCGGGGTCAGCAGCCGCGAGGTCAGCGAGATCCAGACGTCATCGCCGGCGGGCCTGCGCAACCGCAGCACGAGACCGGTCAGCGTGGCGCCGGTGCGCCGGGTGATCACCGACGGCATCCGGGCGGGCGGGATCCGGCCCTGTTCGTCGTACAGCTCCAGCGTCACGCACGGGACGCCGATGAGGTCGTCGTGGCCGACGCCGATGATCCGGCACGCCGCGGGATTCGCCGATTCGATGAGGCCGCCGGGGCCGATCACGACCACGCCTTCGTCGAGGGACGCGACCACCGTGCTGTAGTGCTGTTCGGCGCGCCGCCGGGCCGTTTCGTCGGCGCAGACCAGGACGAACCCGTCGTTCATCTCCGCGGCCGAGATGCGGATGGCCAGCGTCGAGCCGTTGCGGTGGCGGTGGGTCGTCCGCATGACGCCGCCCCTGCGCAGCACCGTTTCCGGGTCCAGCTCGGCGCCGACGAGCTCGCTGACCGTGCCGCCGATCGCCTCGCCCGCCGTCCAGCCGTAGACGTTCTCGGCGGCGGGGTTCCAGCTGGTCACCACGCCGGTGCCGCTGGTCGCGATGATCGCGTCGCTGACGTGGCTGATCAGCGCGGCCTGGTAGCGCAGGGTCGCTTCGGCGGCCTTCTGCGCGCTGATGTCACGCATGATGACCTGGAACGCGGGCCTGCCTTCCCAGGTCGTGCGCACGGAAATGCTCTGGACCAAATACTTCGTGCCGTCGAGCCGGAGCATGACGGTGTCGGCGGGGTCGGTCGACGCGCCCTGGCGGTGGAGCGACGCGATCCTGTCCAGCAGTGCCGGGAGCGACTCGTCGGCGACGAAGTCCATGATCGGCCGCCCGATCAGCTCGGCGGTCGAAGAGGCACCGAGCGCGGTGACGGCCGCTCGGTTGACGTACGTGACAACGCCGGCTTCGTGGACACAGACCGCGTCGGGGCTGAGTTCCACCAAAAGCCGGTAACGGTCAGTGAGATCTTCGAGGGCTTGCCGGTTCTCGCGGATGTCGGTCACGTCGGTGGCGATGCCGAGCAGACCCGTCGAGCCGTTGTCGTCACCGATGGTGCGCGCACGCAGCCGGACCCAGCGGACCTCGCCCACCGGGTTCCGGAACGACTGCTCGAGTTCGAACTCGCGCCACGGCGGGGAAGTGCGGGTGCCGGAGGTCAGCGGGGCCACCAGATCGGCGAGCCTCGACTCGATCTCGGCTTCGGTGAGGACGCTTCCACCCAGCAGATTCTCCAGTCCGGGCAGCCAGGACAGGGTCTCGTGCTCGAAGTCGTACGACCAGATGGCGGCGTGGTCGCCCGCGAGGCCGAGATCGCCGACCGGCCCGTTTCCGAGCGGGGCGCCTGCCGGGGGACCGGAATTCCCGGCTCCGGGCACGGCGAGGGCGTCAGCCTCCATGATCCGTCCGAACCCCCTCTTCCGGTGCTGGCACCGTCGATTACACCACCCGCGGGGGGCGCTGTATACGCGAACCGGAGGTGGGTCACCGCCGACAGGAGCGGAAGCGGACGAATACACGCTGTGTGACTGGCCTACGCTGGCGTGTTCCATCGGGTGAATAATTTTTGGTTAACTTCACCCATTCGGCGGTGAGTTGAGGTAAAACTACTCTCCGCCTGTTCCCGGTGCGAAAGGGTTTCAGCTGGTGGATGACGACGACGTTTCGGTCGCCGACCTGCTTATTCGCGAGGGCTGGGACGACCACGAGGAGTCACGGGCGAAGTCACGCTGGAGAGTTGTCGCGGTGGTGATCGCCGTGGTCGTCGCCTGCGGCACGGCCGCTGTTCTCGTCGGATTCGATGCGGACCCCGAACCGAACGCGGCGCCGCACCAGATGAGCGTCATCGAGATGCCGAAGAGGCCTTCGGACAACGGCGGAGCCGGCGCGACGTCAGCGGTCCCGTCCACCGAGACGGTCGAAACCGGTGAGGGACAGGCTTCCTCGCGACCCAGCCGGACGTCGTCCAGCCGCCGCACGTCGAGTTCGGCCGCGTCGACGTCCGACTCGCCGGATCCCACCACGACGCCGACCTCTTCGAACGGTCCCGCCGATCCGCCGAAGACGACCGGGTCCACCGTCGTACCGCGGCCGCCCAACGCGTCTCCGCCGCCGCCCTCGACGACGCCGACCGAAGAATGCAACCTGTGGCCGAAATGGCTCTTCTGCTAGGGCGCTTTCAGTAGATCCGGCTCCCGGCGGTTGCCGAGGTGATTGAACAGCAGGTTGAGGGTGAAGGCGACGATCGCGGCGACCGTGATCGGGCTGCCGCAGATGGTCTGAAGCCACGCCGGGAAATGCTGGAAGAAGATCGAATTCCCGAACCGGTTCGTGGCGAACGCGGGCAGCAGGCCCACCCCGACCGACACCGCGACGATGAAAGTGTTGTGGTTGCCGGAGAACTCCACCTTCTTCAGGTTCTGCACGCCGACCGCGGCGACCATCGCGAACATGACCACCGCGACCGCGCCGATCACCGGCTCCGGGACGGCCGCGACGAAGGCGCCGACCTTCGGCACCAGGCCCATCAGCACGAGCAGGCCCCCCGCCATCGCGACCACCCATCGGCTGCGCACCCCGGTCATCTGCACGAGGCCGACGTTCTGCGCGAAAGCCGTGTCCGGGAACGAGTTCATCGCGCCGCCGAGGATGGCCGAAAGCCCGTCGGTGGCGAGGCCGCGCGCGAGGTCGGAGTCCGTCGCCGGCCGTCCGGTGATCTCGCCGACGGCGACCAGGTCCGCGGTGGATTCGGTGTAGGTCACCAGCATCACGACGCACATCGAGAGTACGGCCGCGATCGGGAAGGTCGGTGGGCCGAAGTGGAACGGCGACGCGAGGCCGAACCAGCCGGCGTCGGCGATGCCCTTGAAGCTCACCAAGCCCATCGGGATGGCCGCGCCCAGGCCGATCAGCAGCGCCAGCAGCGGGCCGATCTGGCTCGCGAATCCGCGCAGGACCCGGGTGAACAGGACGATCACCGCGATCACGCCGAACGCGAGCGCGATGTTGGCGGGTTTCGCGTAGTCCGGCGATCCGGTGTCGTGTCCGGCGATCAGGCCGACGCCCGGGCCGATGAGCGAAATTCCGATGACCATGAGCAGCGTGCCCGAGACCAGCGGCGGGAAGAACCGGATCATCTTCGCGAACGGTTTCGCGATGAGCAGGCCGAAGACACCCGACGCGATCATCGCGCCGTAGACGGCTTGCATGCCGTACTGGGACGCGATCATGATCATCGGGTTGACCACGGTGAACGTCGCGCCCGCCACGACCGGCAGCCGGATGCCGAAGATCTTCCCGATCCCGACCGCCTGAATCAGCGTCGCGATGCCCGCGACCAGCAGATCGGCGTTGACCAGCAACGCGATCGTCGCCGCGTCCAGGTTCAGCGCGCTGCCCACGACGAGCGGGACGGCCACCGAGCCCGCGTACATGATCGTCATGTGCTGCAGGCCCAGCAAGGTCAGCTTCGGCAGCGGTGGGCGGGCGTCGACCGGGTGGACCTCGGGCCTGCTCATGGAGCCCCCTTTTCACGTGCGGGAACAAGCAGTGGACTCGCCGGACCTGACCGTAGCGCGTCCCCGCGTGAGGATCACGTTGTGACGAAGCGGTGTTGAATGGGCATCGGGCACAACGGAAGGAGCGCCGATGGAGACCGTCCTCGTCGTAGGGGCCGGGCAGAGCGGGTTCGGAGTGGCGACCTCGCTGCGGGACAAGGGGTTCGACGGCCGGGTGGTGCTGATCGGTGACGAACCAGGCCTGCCGTATCAGCGGCCTCCGCTTTCGAAGGGCTACCTCGCCGGGACCGCGGGCGACGCCCAGTTGCGTTTGCGGCCCGAGGACTTCTTCGGGGAGAAGGAGATCGAGCTGATCCCCGGCCGTGTCGCCTCGGTGGATCGCGAGGACACGAAAGTGGTACTCGAGGACGGGAGCGCCCACGAGTACGACCATCTCGTTCTCGCTACAGGAGCGGACAACCGCGTCCTGCCGGTCCCCGGGTCCACTTTGGACGGTGTGTTCACCTTGCGGACCAAGGGCGACGCCGATGTACTGCGGGCCGCGCTGGAAAGCGCGGAGAACGTGGTGGTGGTCGGTGGGGGCTTCATCGGGCTCGAATTCGCCGCGCACGCCGGGCGGCCCGTGACGATCGTGGAGGCGCAGGACAGGCTGCTGGCCCGCGTCGCGACCCCCGAGGTCTCGGCGTACTTCGCGGCTCTGCACGAGGGAGCCGGGCACACCATCCTGCTCGGCACGGGGGTCGCCGCGTTGCACGGCGACGGCCGGGTGTCCGAGGTGGAACTGAGCGATGGCAGCCGCCTGCTCGCCGACCTGGTGCTGGTCGGGGTCGGGGTGGTACCGCGGACACGGCTCGCCGAAGAGGCGGGGCTCGCCGTGGCGAACGGCGTGGTCGTCGACGAGCATCTCCGCACGAGCGACCCGAAGATCTCGGCGGTGGGGGACTGCGCGAACTTCCCGTGTGTCCAGGCGGGGACGGCGACCCGGCTGGAGTCGGTGCAGAACGCCGTCGACCAGGCGCGGGCCGTCGCGGCCGTCCTCGTCGGCGAAGCCGCGCCTTACGAGAGCCTGCCGTGGTTCTGGACCGACCAGCTCGGCGCGAAACTGCAGATCGCCGGGTTGCTCACCGGGGCGGACAAGACCGTCGTGACCGGGGACCGGGAAGGCGGGAAGTTCTCGGTGCTGTCGTTCCGCGACGGCGTGCTCGTCGGGGTGGAGTCGGTGAACCGGCCGCCCGACCACATCGCCGCGCGCCGCCTGTTCGCCGCGGATCCTGAGCCGCGGTTCGAGACACTGGAGGCCAATGGCTTCGATCTCAAGGCCACCTTTGCGTCAACCTGCGGTTGACGATCGACTATCGTCAACCTAAAGTTGACGGCATGGCGAATCCAGTCCGGCTCGACGACCTCATCTCCCACATCAAGCAGCAGCATCCCGACGGCGACGTGCTCGGCCAGCTGTCCGACGCGGTCTTCCTCGGTGAGCACCTCGGCGAAGTGGCCGACCATCTGATCGGCCACTTCGTCGATCAGGCGCGACGCTCCGGTGCGTCCTGGACCGAAATCGGCAAGAACATGGGGGTGTCCAAACAGGCCGCCCAGAAGCGCTTCGTCGACTCCAGTGGCTCTTCGCTCGAAGACCTGGTGAAGGTCTTCAGCCGCTACACCGATCGCGCGCGGCACGTCGTCGTCGCGTCACGGGACGCGGCGGTCTCGGCGAAGAGCCCGCAGATCGAACCCGTGCACCTGGTCCTCGGCCTGCTCGCGGAACCGGCCGCGCTCGCCGCCGGGGCGATCGTGGCGCAGAAGGTGACTCTCGAGGCCGTTCGTGAGGCCGCCGAGGCGAGGCTGCCGGAACCCGCCGGCGAACCGGTGGAGGTGGCGAAGATGGCGTTCGGCGCGCAGGCGAAGAAGGCGCTGGAACTGACCATGCGGGAGTCCCTGCGCCTCGGGCACAACTACATCGGCACCGAGCACATCCTGCTGGCCTTGTTCGAACTCGGCGACGACCTGCTGACCGGGCTCGGGCTCACGAAGGAGACGACCGAGAAGCTGATCCTGCAGGCGCTGACGGAGATCGTCGCGGCGCGCGGGGAATGACGCGGATCGCGCTCACCGTGCTGGTATTCGTCGCCCTTGTCCTGTTGGCCGCGTGATGGCCCTCGCGCGGTTTGCCCTTCGTCGGCAGATGGCGATGAATCTCGTACCGAATCGGACGTCACGCGTGACTGGGCGGACGTCACGTGTGACTGGGTGGACGTCACGTGTGACTGGGTGGACGTCACGTGTGACTGGGCGGACGACACGCGCGTCGTCCGTCCAGCCACACGGGCTTTGTCAGGCGGAGGACTCGGGGCGGCCGTCGGCTGCCCAAGCGGTGTGGAACGAACCCTCGCGGTCGACGCGGCGGTACGTGTGGGCGCCGAAGTAGTCCCGCTGCCCCTGCACCAGCGCGGCCGGGAGCCGCTCCGCGCGCAGGCCGTCGTAGTAGGCCAGCGCGGTCGAGAAGCCAGGCGTCGGGATGCCGAGCCGCACCGCCGTGGAGATCACCGAACGCCATGAGTCCTGGGCGTCCTCGACGGCCTTGCGGAAGCCACCTGAAGTCAGCAGCGTCGGCAACGCGGGCTCTTCGGCGTACGCGGCCGTGATGTCGTTCAGGAACTTCGCGCGGATGATGCAGCCGCCGCGCCAGATGGACGCGACCTTGCCGAGGTCGATGTCCCAGCCGTATTCGGCGCCGCCTGCCTGGATCTGGTTGAAGCCCTGGGCGTACGCCACCACCTTCGACGCGTACAGAGCCTGCTCGACGTCGTCCGCGAAGGTGTCCAAAGCGGACCCTGTCAGCGGAGCGCGCGAGGGGCCGCCGAGGCCGCGGGAGGCCTCACGCAGGCTCGACGAGCCGGACAGCGAACGCGCGAAGACGGCTTCGGCGATGCCGCTGATCGGCACGCCCAGGTCCAGTCCGATTTGGACGGTCCAGCGGCCGGTGCCCTTCTGCTCCGCCTGGTCCGCCACGATGTCGACGAACGGCTTGCCGGAAGCGGCGTCGGTGTGGGCCAGCACCTGCGAGGTGATCTCGATCAGGTACGAGTCGAGCCGTCCCGAGTTCCAGGTGCGGAACACCTCGGCGATCTCGGCGGGGGAGTAGCCGCCGGCGCCGCGCAGGAGATCGAACGACTCGGCGATGAGCTGCATGTCGGCGTACTCGATGCCGTTGTGCACCATCTTCACGAAATGCCCGGCGCCGTCCGCGCCCACGTGCGTGCAGCACGGTTCGCCGTCGACCTTCGCCGAAATGTCCTCGAACAGCGGCCCGAGCGACTGGTACGACTCCTTGGACCCGCCCGGCATGATGCTCGGCCCGTGCAGCGCGCCCTCTTCGCCGCCGGACACGCCGGTGCCGACGAAGTGGATGCCCTTCTCGCGCAGCGCGGCCTCGCGGCGCCGGGTGTCCGCGAAGTGCGCGTTGCCCGCGTCGACGATCACGTCGCCCTTTTCGAGGAGCGGGACGAATTCGTCGATCACGGCGTCCGTCGGCGCACCGGCCTTGACCATGATCACGACCTGGCGCGGCCGCTCCAGCGCGTCGACGAACTCCTGCGCCGAATACGCCGGGATGAAGTCGCCTTCGTCGCCGAACTGCTCGACCAGTTCCTTCGTCCGCTGCTCGGAACGGTTGTGCAGGGCCACCGTGTGCCCGTGCCTCGCCAGGTTCCTGGCCAGGTTGCGGCCCATGACCGCCAGGCCCGTGACCCCGATGCTCGCCTTCTTGCTCATCCGCACCCTTCCGCTTCGATTCCCGTGCCGAGCCTATCCCCGTTGAGGGATACGGCGCCGGGATGAGAGGGGATCAACCGGGAGTTGTCCACAACCTGGCCTGCCTGTGGACAACTCGGCTCGACCGCCCCGGCGCCGCGTTCTTGGCGGTACGCTGGGATCGGGGTCGCCCCCAGGGACGGGTGGGGGCTGCGGGTAGGGCGTGTGTTGCCGTTTTGATGGCTTTGTGGGCGCCTGTGGGGTTGTCGGGTACCGGGGCGGGTGTTTCGGGCATCCAGCGCTCGGAATTCGCAGGGTGTGGCGGGAGTCGGGGAGTCCGGAGGGTTGCGAAAGCCACTTTCGCAACGTTGAAGGTTGCGAAAGTGGCTTTCGCAACAGCGCGACGGCGGCGGCCGTGAGCAGCGTTCAGAGAAGCAAGCGTCAAGAGAAGCAAGCCTCAGGAGAAGCAGCGGATCGGGGCGCCGTTGAAGGTGACCATGTCTCCCAGCGCGGCCCCCAGGTCGATCGGCGCGCCCCATTCGAGACCGTCCAGTTCGGCATACGCCCGGTGCAGGTTCGCCGGCAGCCGCTCCTGTTCGGACAGTGCCGCGTAGGGCCCGAGATCCGCTTCGCGAGCGGCCTGAAGCGGCGTCAGCCCGGCGGCCTTCCCGTAGGAAGCGAGTTTCTGCAGGAAACCCAGGTATCCGTCGACGACGTCGATCGCTTCGGGGCCGCACAACGGCCCGTGGCCCGGCACGATCGTCTCCGGCTCCAGCTCGCGGACCTGCTCCAGCGCCTTCCGCCAGCCGGCGGGCGAGCCCATCAACGCGAAGGGGCTGCCGCCGTTGAAGATCAGGTCCCCGACGAACAGCACCCGCCGCTCCGGCAGCCAGACGAGGACGTCGTTGGTGGTGTGCGCGGCGTGTCCGGGGTGGATCAGCTCCAGCCGGACGTCGCCGGCGTGCACGGTCAGCCGGTCGTCGAACAGCACCTCGGGCGGCCGCAGCTCCAGATGGCCCCAGTCGTTGCCGGTGAACGAGTTCTCGTAGGTGTCGATCCCGGTCGCGACCATCACCTCGCGCGTCTTCCGGTGCCCGACGATCGTGGCGCCGGTCGCCAGGTAGTTGCCGTTCGTGTGGTCGCCGTGGTGATGCGTGTTGACCACGGTGGTCACCGGCGCCCCGCCCACCGATTCCGCCGTCGCCAGCAGCGCCCGGGTACGCCGTTCGGTCGAACAAGTGTCGATCAGCACCGTGTGATCGCCCGCGGCGACGAACCCGCAGTTGTTGATCCACCACGAGCCGTCGGGCTGAACGTATCCGAAGACACCATCGGTGACCCGGCTGGCGAAGGGGGATTGGTCCACCCGGTCACTATGCCCGACCGGCGTGCCCGAAATGTGACGAGATCGCTCCGCCACCAGGGTGACGTACCAGGTGACTGGTGTTTTCGGCCGTTTCCTGGAACGCTGCGCAATGTCATCATCGAACCCCTCAAGGTGAAGTACCCTGGGTGGGTTCGAGTATTCGCGCGCAGGACCGCGGGCAGCCGCGGACCTGGTTATGTGGCCCGGGAGAGCAAGGCGATGGCCAGCACCGTCACCTCGCGCCGGAAGCAGCTCGGGAACGAGCTCCGGCATGCCCGCAACGCCGCGCGGATGACACAGCAGCAGGTCGCCGAGGTTCTCGGCTGCACCCAGGGCAAGGTCAACAAGATCGAGTCCGGTGCCGTCGGGGTCAAGCTCGGGGATGTGCGCTCCATGCTGAACGCGTTCGGGATCAACGGCGACGAGGCCGACACGTTGATGAACCTGGCCCGCGCCGCGGCCGGGCAGCGCGGTCACTGGTCCGGTTACCGATCCGTGGTGCCGCACTGGTTCCGCACCTTCACCGACCTCGAACCCGCGGCCGCGGAGATCCTCACCTGGCACGGTGAGCGCATCCCCGGCCCGTTGCAGTCCGAGCACTACATGCTCAAGCAGTTCACCGAAGCGGGCGCCACGGACGTCACCTCGCTGGTCCGCAACCGGCTGGACCGCAAGGCCGTCTTCGAACAGCAGCAGCCGCCCTACTACCGGTTCATCATCAGCGAGGGCGCCTTGCGCCGTGCTCCGGGCGGCTCCGCCCCGGCGGTGATGCTGGACCAGGTCGAGCATCTGCTGGCGCTGGAGAAGCATCCGCGCGTGTATGTGCACGTGTTGCCGTTCGGCGCGCGCCTCGCCGCGGTGCCCAACGATTTCACCATCATGCGTTTTCCCGATCGCACCAGGGATTTCGTCTACATCGAACATTCCGCGGGCGGGTTGTACCTCGACGACGTCAAGGACTTCAACATCTTCGTCGACTCCTGGGACAGGTTGCGCGGCGCCGCGCTGGAGCGCCAGGAGACCCGGCAGTTCCTCAAGGAGCTCGCCGAGCTGTACAGAACCCAGATGCAATCCTGAGATGGACCCGCGGTTCCTGCCCGACGGCGTGGATCTCGAGCGGCCCAACGCCGCCCGGATCTACGACTGGGCGCTCGGCGGAACCGCGAACTGGGCAGTGGACAGGGAATTCGGCGAGCAGCTGGTCAAGGCGTTCCCGCTCATCCGCTCGCTCGCCAGGGCCAACCGCGCCTTCCTCGGCCGGGCGGTGCGGTATTGCGCCGAGCGCGGCGTGAACCAGTTCCTCGACCTCGGTTCCGGCGTGCCGACGGTCGGCAACGTCCACGAGATCGCCGACGACGCCGACGGTGACAGCCGGTGCGTGTACGTCGACAACGAACCGGTCGCCGTGGCGCACGCCAAGATCCTGCTGGAGCGAAACGGGGATCCCGCCAGGCACGCGGTGCTCGGCGGCGACCTGTGCGACGCGGATGACATCTGGGAACGCGCCATCGACATCGGCGTGCTCGATCCGGCGAAACCGGTGGCCCTGCTGACCGTCGCGGTCCTGCATTTCGTGCCGGGGCCCGGGCTGGCCGGCGTCATCGCGCGCTACCGGCGACTGCTGCCCGCGGGCTCCTTCTACGTCCTGTCCCACGTCACGACGTCCGGTGTGGAGGGTGACGAGCTGGGACAGGTCCGGCGTGTCGTGAAGCAGTACGAGCAGTCGAGCACGCCCGCGTCGTTCCGCGACAAGGAAGAGATCCTCGGTTTCTTCGGGGATTTCGACCTCGTGGCACCGGGTCTCGTCCCGGTCGGCGCATGGCGGCTGGACGACCCCCACTCGCCTGCGCTTAACTGCGCCATCGGCGGGGTCGCCCGCAAACCCGGTTTCTGACGAGGTGTGACGGTATGACGACACAGCAGGACCCCAGCGACCCGGCGGCTCCCGAGGGGGTCGACCTGGAACGACCCAACGTGGCCAGGGTGTACGACTGGTTCCTCGGCGGTTCGGCCAACTGGGCCATCGACCGCGAGTTCGGCACGCAGGTGCTGAAGCAGTTCCCGGAGGTCAAGACGTTCGCCAGGGTCGGCCGTGACTTCCTCGGCCGCGGCGTGGGATACCTGGCCCGCCAGGGGATCACGCAGTTCCTCGACATCGGCTCCGGCGTGCCCACCGTCGGCAACGTCCACCAGATCGCGAGCGCGGTCAATCCGGAGAGCCGGGTCGTCTACGTCGACATCGAGCCGGTCGCCGTCGCGCATTCCCAGCTGCTGCTGGAACGGGAGGGGTTGCTCGGGCGGCACGCGGTCCTGCAGGGCGATGTGCGGGATCCCGCCGACATCTGGAAACGTGCCCTCGAAACCGGGGTGATCGACCCGCGGCAGCCGATCGGGCTGGTACTGGTCGGCCTGCTGTACTTCCTCGGCCCGGACGAGCCCGTCCACGAGATGGTCCGGCGGTACCTCGATTTCCTGCCGTCGGGTTCGTACTTCCTGTCCTCGCATCTGACCGAGGACGGCGTCACCCGCAAGGAAGGCGACAACCGGGAGAACGTCCAGGAGCTGTACAAGAAGACAAGCGCGCCGTTCCATCTGCGGTCCCGCGCGGAGTTCGCCGCGTTCTTCGACGGGCTGGAGCTGGTGGAGCCCGGCATCGACTGGATGGCCACCTGGCATCTCGACGAAGCGGATTCCCGGGCGAGCGACCGGTTCGCGGACGACCCGACCTTCACCGGCGGGCTCGGCGGGCTGGGCCGCAAGCCCTGAGCGGTCAGGCCCGGCCGGTCAGATGCCCGATCAGGGGCGTCAGCTCGAACTGACCTTCGAGCGGCCGGCCGGTCCTGATCGGGTCCCGGTGCGCGCCGGGCGCGTCGACTTCGGAGTTCCACGGCGGCTGTTTGCGCAGTGGCGCCTGGATGAGGCTGAACCCGAACCGCTGACGCAGTTCGAGCCCGATGGTGCGGTGGTGGTGTTTCGCCGAGGCCAGGCGTTCGTCCTCACGGCGGAACAACAGCGTGGTGAGGCGGACGGCCATGGCGGTCACACCCCCCGGCTCGGACGCGGCAACCGCGCCTGGTCGGCCGAACCGGCGAGACCGAGGCAACGCTCACAGGGCATCCCCGAACCGACGGGGACCCATTCCAAGTGGTCGTACGGCATCGCCGCGCCGCAACGGGCGTGCAGGAACTCGGGGTGCGAACCCCCGGTGTGCAAATCGAAAAGATGCGCGGAGCGGCGGCTTTCGCCCGCCGTTCCGGCCATGAGCCTGCCGACGGCGAGTACCGTCGCCGGCATGGTGTCCTGAATGATCACGCTGATCCTCCCCCACGAGGTCGGCGGTGGGTGGTCATGCGCCGCGGGGTGGGTGTTCCTGCCGGTCACCTGCCGTCGGTGGCCTGCCGGAACGGCGAAACTCCCTGCTGACGCACCCGGTGACGTCCGTCGCCGGGGTGTCCGCGTGCTGCGAGCGAATCACCAACAACCGAGCCCCGGCCGCTGCGATTAATCCTACTCCTGGAATAATCTTCATGTCGAGGGTGGGCGGAGTTGATCACCCACTTGGCCGTGCGGGATAGTCCCGTTGAGGCAGGGAGAAGCCGGGACGGTGACGGTTCGCGCAGGTCGCGGCCCGCGCCCCCGACCGACGTTCGGAGGTACGACCAATGGCCGATTATCCATCGGCGGCGGATTACGATCCGACCACGGCCGTGTCGCTGTTCGACGACTCCGCGTGGGAGAAGTCCTTCGCGAGTGAGCCCAACGGGGGGAACTGCGTCGAGGTCAACCTCGCCAACGAAGGCCTGGTGGGGGTGCGTGACACCAAACTGGCCAATAGTCCCGTCTTCGTCTTCGATTCCGGTGAGTGGAACGCCTTCCTCAAGGCGGTCAAGGCCGGACAGTTCGATTTGAGCCCATAACGAAAGGCTCGCGCGCCCATCGGGACACGCGAGCCATCCGATCTTCGGCCACTTCGAGTCACACCGTCGCGGGGAGCCCGTTCCCCCGCAGCCTGGATTTCGTCCTGCGCCAGGCGACGGCGATCAGCACGGCGAGGACGATCAGCGGGATCAGGCTGATCGACCAGCTCACCGCCATCGGCGGCCCCGGCTGTTCGAGCACCGCCAGATCGCGGAGTTCCCCCGTGCCCTTGCCCGCGGGTCCGTCGATCTCGAACCGGAACGCCCACGAGCCCTCGGTCTGCAGGGCGCGGATGTCCAGTCCCCACACCTCCAGTTTCCGCGGATGCTTCGCGAGCGGCTGTGGACGGCCCAGCCGCCCGGTCTCCGGATTGAGGAACGCGAGCGTTCCCGACTTCCCGGCGATGCCGTCGTCCGGGATGAAGGTGAAGTCCAGCGATTGCATGGCGCGCAACGGCCACGTGCTGAAGCCGACCGTCATCCCGTACGGTCCGACTTGGACCCGTTCGGTGTGGACGATGTTCACCGGTTCGTAGGCGTTCGCCGCCGGCGTGGTCGCGAACAGCAAGCCGATCGCGGCCGCCAGGGCCAGCAGTGTCTTACGCATGCGCGTTGTCCCCCTTCGCCGGGGCCAGCAGCCCCAGCATCCCGCCGAAACGCCACCCGGCGAACCCGCCGAGCAGCCCGACCACCGCGCCGGCGGCGGCCGTCGCGAACACGACCGCCCACGGCATCCGGTCGGCGCCGTAGACGAGCGCGTTCTGGATCGGCATGCTCGCGCCGACCAGGAGGCCGCCGATCGCGCCCGCCAGCACCGAAACCCGGCCCGCGGACCAGCCGCGCCGCGAAAGCAGGTACACCGCTTCGAGCACGGCCGCGATCGGCAGCAGCGCCATCGGCATCATCGAGGGCATCGCGGGGACGCCGTCGATGTAGTCGCGCATCGGCAGGCCGACGGCTCCCGCGTACGCCTCCGCGGCCCACGGCGAGAACCACCAGGTGATCGCCTGGATGATCGCCAGCGCCGCGGCGACCCGGACCGCTCCGCCGGGCCGCGCCCAGAATCCGGCGCCCGCCGAGACCAGCAGCACCGAAAGCAGCGCGATACCGACGGAGACGACGTCGAGGCCGTCGACGTCGATCTGTTGCAGCCCCAGCACGGTCACCGTGCTGAACGCGATCAGCACGCCGAGGCTGCCGACCACGCCGACGGTGCCCCAGCGGTGTTCCCGCGCGGCCGCGAACACCATGACGGTGCCGATGATGCTCAGCGTGATCGACAGCAGCAGCCCGATATGCGGCGGCGAGTCGATCACCGCGTCGAAGCCGTAGAGACCGTGCCACCACTGGTCCCACAGGCCGTACAGCAGGAACATCGCCGCTCCGGTGCCGGTCACCAGATAGCCGGCCGGCGCGGCGAAGACCTTGCCGAAGACGTTGATCGCGCGGCCGCCGACCCTGGCGTCGACCGGGCGTCCCGCGCGGCGAGCGGCCGTGGTCATCAGCACGACCACGAGGCTCGCGAGCCCGGAGATCGCGCTGCCCGAATACAGGAACAGGTGCGGCATCGTGAAGAACGTGTCCGGGCCGACGTCGCCGTGCCACTGGATGTCCCAGGTCAGCCCGACCAGCGAGATCACCGATCCGGCCAGCACCGTGCCCGCCGGTACGAGACCGGTGCGTTCACTTCGTGCCACCGAGACGGCCCTCGCCCCTCCCGCGGTGAGATCCATACCCCCCGACCTTCCTCTCTTTACTTGACCAGCAAAGGAAAAACGTGCTGCGTGGCGCCGGACGGCCCGCGCAGTGAAACGGTGATCTCCCATTGCCCCGACATCGGCAGCAGGACGTCGCCGGTGCGGAACTTCCCCGGTGCCTCCGCGATCGCGGGCGACGGGGCGAGCGCGTGCCCCATCTGCGGCATCACGGGTTCGAGGGTGACGACGTCCGGCGTGGCGCCGGTGACGGTCAGCGCGAAGACATTCCCGCCCTGGTGCGGATCTTCGACCGAAAGCTGCACGGTGTACGGGCCCTGCGTCGAGCGCTGGACCTGAGCGCCGCCGCTGCTCGGCCAGACCAGCCAGGCCGCGATCGCCACCACGAGCACCGCGACCACGGAGATCAGCAGGACGGGTTTGCGTCTGTCTACTGTGGAATCTTCGGAACTCACCGCGGTGCCCCTTCCGCCGGGACCTCGATCTGCATGGGCACGGTCAGCACCGTGTAGTCGCGTTCGGCCTGCAGCCAGATCCGGTACTTTCCGGGTGCGGAGAAGGTGTAGGTGAACGGGACGTCGGGGCCGTACGCGGCGACGGTCTCGTCCGGCTTTCCCGGCATCCCCGGCGATTGCGGGATCATCGAGTGCACATGGGCCCAGGTCGGCGCGGCAGCGGCAGCCGCGCCGACCCGGCTGTCGTCGGTGATCGGGCCGACGACGATCAGGTGACCGAGCATGCCCAGCCAGGGTTGGAGATCCGCCTTGCCGAACCGTGCGGTGATCATGGTCGGCTTGCCCGGCTCGACCTCGACGTCGACCGGGTTCCCTTGCACGACTCGCTTTCCTGCTCCGGCAGGGGCGGGTTCGGCGGGGGAGTCCGTTCCGGTCGCGACGCTCAGCGTGGTGCGGGCCAGCTGCACGCCGCCGCCTCTCCGGGCGAGTTCCGCCGCGACGGCGTAGGTCCCGGCCTCGGGCGGCGTGAACTTCACCCGGTAGTCACCGGGCCCGACCCGCACCGGATGCAGATGCCACAGCCTGCCCGTCGGCGAGATGACGACGAGGTGGATCAAAGCGTTGTCGTGCACCAAAAGGTCGTCGACGGGACGGCCGGTCGCGCCGTCGGCGATGGCGATCCGGACCTCGGCGAGCGCACCCGATCGCGCGTTCGGCGAACGCACGGCCAGATTCACCGGCGGCCGCGAGAAGTCCACAGTGGACATCTGCGCGTTCGCGTACGGGTCCTGGATGTTGTCGATCGTCGGGTCCAGCGCCGTACCGGGTGCGGGCGGCGGCGGGGTGGACGCGGAGAGCATCGCGCCGGTGATCGCGACCGCGAGCGCGGCGACCATCCCGCCGGCGGGGATCAGCGCGAGCTGCGGCCGGCGCACGCGCAGCGCGACGATGAGACCGAGCACCAGGAACACGCCCGCGGCGACGAATCCGCCGAAGGTGGCCTTCTCCCACGGCGGGATGACCCTGGCCGGGACGATGAACGGGATCGACGCGGTATCCGTCCCGTCGTCGAGGCCGAGTTCCCACGGCCCCGGTTGGTCGACCCGCAGCTGTGCCGCGTGGGCGCCCGGTCTCCCGTCCAGCCGGATCGTGGTTTCGGAAAACGTCGTCCCGGCGGCCGACGCGCGCAGTTTCAGCGTTCCCGGCGCGCTTCCGGTGTGCGTGACGACGTCGACGTGCAGCGGCCCGGGCGCGATGTCCATCCGCCGCAGGATGACCGTGAGCTCGCGGGTGCCGAGCGTCTGCGCGACCTGGACGTCCGCGCCGCTCGACACGCCGTCCGCCTGGGCGGTGCCGCCCAGCAGCAAGGACGCCAGCGCGCAGAGCACGAGTACGCGGGCGATGACCAACGGCGTCGTGCGCCGCCCCCTCGGTGAATTCCCCATCCCGGCCGAAGTTAACGACGATGGCCCGGGAAAGCGTCACGGCGCGGGGTGAACCGGGGTCCCCCGTCCAGGGGACGTCGACCCTTACCCCAGTAGGGCGCCCCGCATTTGGTCCTCTGAATGCGGGGGCTCAGCCGCCCAGGAAACGGTACGCGCGCGGATGCGCCCGGAACCAGACGTTGAGCCTGCCGATCCGGCGCACGAGCGAAGACCGCAACGGCACCGGCACGAGCCCGCCCACCAGCCGCACCACCGCGCGGAACCGGTCGAACCGGCGCTGGTCACGAGCCGTCCACTGTAGACCGAGGCGTTCCCGCAGAGCGGGTGGCAGCGTGGCGCGGATGACGAACATCTGCCCTCGATGCTGCCATCGCTGAAGCCGAGTCCAGCGCTTGTCGGGCAGCCATCGCCACGGTTTCTTCACCGTCCGGATCGTTTCGAACAACGTCGAAATCGTGTCGTTCGGGCCGAACCCGTCGATCATCTCCGCGTAGTACCGCTCGAATTCCGGCCACGTCGGCGGCATGTCCTGCGCGCGCAGGCCGAGGAGCCGCCCGACGTCGCACATCTGCGCGTAGTACTCGTCCAGTTCGGACAGAGTCATCGGGGTTCCGTAGAACCGTTGTGTGTCAACGGGAACCATGACGAGCGTGGCATGCACCCAGGCGTACGCGCGCGGGTTCAGCGCGCTGTAGCGGCGACCTTCGTCGTCGACTCCGGTGAACGACCGGTGAAACTCGCGCAGCCGATCCGCCTCGTAGCGCGCGCCCTCGGGACCACCGTAGATGTAGATGGACAGCGAGGCGGCTGTGCGCATGAGCCGGGTCCACGGATCTTCGACGTAGTCGGAATGGTCCCGCACCCCGGCCGCGACCACCGGATGCGCGACCTGCAGCACCAGCACCTGGCCTGCCAGCAGCCCGGCCCGGAAGTCGCCGAAGTACTTCCACGCCGCCGTCCCCTTGACGATCGGCGGACCGGTCATGACGCGCCGCGGACGAGCATCATCAACGACTGGGCCACCCCGACGCCGTCGTCACCCGTGGCCAGCCTGCGCAACTGGAGTCCGGCGATCAGCGCGACGACCGGGCCGGTCAGCCGCTCCGGCGACGGAACGCCGAGCGTTTTCAGGATCACCAGCGCCAGCTCGTCGTAGGCGGCGAAACACCGGGCGGCCGCGTCCTGGAGTCCGGGGTCGCGCGCGGCCTGCAGGTAGAGCTCGTGCGCGCCGAGTTCGTCGGTGCCGAAGGGCAGTTGCGCGATGACCTGCTCGACCACCGACGCGGCCTGTTCGACGCTCAAGCCCTGCTCGCGATACGCGTCGACGAACCCGGTCAGCTTCGTGGTCTCTTCTTCGACGAACAGCAGCATCGCCTCACGCAGCAACGCGGTCTGGCTGGGGAAGTGGTAGGTCAGCGTGCCGAGCGAGACTTCGGCCTGCCGCGCGATCCGGCGATTGGTCAGCCCGCCGACGCCCTGTTCCCCGACCACCTTGAGCGTGGCGTGGAGAATGGCTTCGCGGGTGTTCACCAAGCGGTCTCGGGTTTGCGGTCCTGCCACCGTTCGACCTCTTCCAGTTGCGCGGCCAGCGAGATCAGCCGTTCCTCGGCGTGCGAGGGGCCGAGCAGCTGCCCGCCGAGCGGCAGGCCTTCCGGGGTCGGCCCGGCGGGGACGTTGACGCCCGGCCAGCCCAGCACGTTCCACGGCCAAGCGTAGGGGCACGCGGCGATCATGGCCTGGTCGGTCTGCCAGCCGGACAGCGCGTCGAAGCTGCCGATCCGCGGCGGCGGCGTGGCCGTCGTCGGCGTGAGGACGACGTCCACCCGGCCGAACACCGAGCCGATCTGCCGTTGCAGCAACGGTTCCGTGGCCCGGGCGAGCCGCAGCGCCGGCCCGGCCAGCGCCGAGCCCTGCCGGGCGTTCGCGCGCGTGCGCGGGTCGAGCCGCGCCTGGTCTGGGACGCGACGGGACCAGTCACGCACGCCGACGAGCGAACGCGGCAGGAAGGTGAGGCCGATCAGCCGGTAGTCGGGTTCGATCTCGACGATCTCGTGGCCGAGTTCGGCGAACCGCTCCGCGAGCCGGACGACGGCCGCGTGCGCTTGCTGGTCGAGCCGGGTTTTCGTGGCCGTGAAAGGGATCCTGGTGGAGAGCCCGATCCGCATCCGGCCCGGTTCACGGCGGGCGGCCGCCTGGAACGCGGTGCCGGTCCCGGCGGCGACGTCGAGCAGCAGCGCCGCGTCGGCGACGGTGCGCGCGAGCGGGCCGACCACGGTCAGCCCGTGGAAGAGTTCGCGTTCGGTCGGGACGCGGCCGCGCTGCGGTTTGATCCCGACCAGATCGGTCCACGCGGCCGGGATCCGGATCGACCCGGCCCCGTCGGAACCCAGCGCGGCGGCGATCACCCCCGACGCGATGGCCGCCGCCGCGCCGCCGGAGGAACCGCCCGGGGTGCGCTCGGTGTCCCACGGATTGCGGGTCGCGCCGAACGCCGGGCCTTCGGTGAACGGCCACTGGCCGAGTTCCGGGGTGTTGGTCTTGCCGATGAACACCGCGCCCGCCCGGCGAAGCGCGGCGACCGGCGGAGAGTCCGCCGTCGCGACGCAGAAGTCGCCTTCGCAGCCGAACGCCGTCGGCAGGCCGGTGACGTCGAGGTCGTCCTTGATGGCGGTGGGGACGCCGAGCAGGGGAGCGGTTTCACCGGCGGCCAGTCTTCGGTCGGCCTCCTCCGCCTCGCGAAGGGCTTCTTCGGCGCGGAGGCATTTGAAGGCGTTGAGAACGGGCTGGCTGGCCTCGGCCTTTTCAAGCGCCAGACGCGTGAGCTCGACCGACGTCGTGGCCCCGGCGGCGAGCATCGAGGCCTGTTCGGCCAGGCCGGTGAACGCGAGGTCCGATTTCGAGGTCGTCATGAGGTCTCCCCGCTGTCTCGTTCGTTCAAACGAACGATACCACCGGGTAGCCTCGGTATGGTTACGTGATTTTCATGAACCTCGAGCGCTTCCCCCGCGTCGACCTCGGCGGCTACCCCACGCCGCTGCATCCGGCACCACGGCTGGCCGAGGCCCTCGGCGTGGCGAATCTGCTGCTCAAACGGGACGACGTGCATCCACTCGGCGTGGGCGGGAACAAACTGCGCAAACTCGAGTTCCTGCTCGGCGCGGCGATCGAGAACGGCGCCGACACGGTGATCACCTTCGGCGCGCTGCAGACCAACCACGGCCGCCAGACCGCCGCGGCCTGCGCGAAGCTCGGATTGCGGTGCGAACTGGTGCTGACGGCGAAGGTCCCCCGCGAAGGTGACGCGTACGAACGGTCCGGCAACGTCTCCCTCGATCGTCTCTTCGGCGCGAACGTGCACATCTGTCGCGACGGCGAGGAGACCGGCAGGACCTACGAGCGGTTGATCACCGAGGCCGCGGCCGAGGGGCGAAAGGTGGCCACGTTCCCGGTCGGCGGTTCCGACGGCATCGGGGCGCTCGGGTACGTGGCGGCCGCGCGGGAGCTCGCCGGGCAACTCGGCGAGCTGGGCATCACCAAGGCGCGGCTCGTCGCCCCGCACGCCAGCGGCGGGACCTCCGCCGGCCTCATCGTCGGAACGGCGGACCTCGACTGGCTGACACTGGACATCGCCTGCGTCAGCCATCCGGTCGACGAGGCCCTCGACAACCTGGCCGACCTCACCATCGCGGCCTCCGTACTGCTCGGGAGCGAGCCGCCGTCACTCGACGGCCTGCGCATCGACGACCGCACGATCGGCCCCGGGTATGGGATCCCGACCGCCGGGACGTGGGACGCGGTGCGGCTTTTCGGCCGCACGGAAGGGATCGCGCTCGATCCCGTGTACACCGGCAAAGTGGGCGCCGCGCTGATCGAGTGGGCCGCCGAAGGCCATTTCGCGTCCGACGAGCACGTTGTCTTCCTGCATACGGGCGGTCTGCCCGCCCTGTACGGTTACGCCCCCGAATTCGCCGATGCGGTGCGCCGCTGACGCGGCCTTCAGCATCCCGGCGATCAGGATCACGTGTGCCACCAGCGAAACCCGCTGCATGACGCCGACCGGCGCGATGTCGGTCAGTGTCAGGAAGAACGGGATGTCGGACAGGCGCACGAAGATGAAGCTGAGCCCGAAGACGATCAACCCGGCCGCGCTGCCCCACGCCAGACGGCCGACCAGCTTGGCCGCGGGCGTGCCGCGCAGGTTGTCGCGCAGGGTGAAACCGGCGGCGGGCAGGCTGAGGAACGCGATGAGGCACGCGTACAGGTGGATCTCGCCACTGACCGGATCCGGGAATTCGGGGTAGCTCGCGGGAAAGATCGCGGCCGCCGCCAGGCCGAGCGACCACAGCACGAACAACAGTTTCGTGGTGCGGCTGAGCGGGATCCCGGCCGCGGCCAGCGCGCCGAGCGCGGTGAGCGAGCCGATGGACAGGGAAAGCACGCTGGCGCCGAGCATGCCCGTGCCGCGATCGACGTAGGCGTAGCTCGACAGCGTGTCGAACACCGGATCGCGTGAACTGATCAGGTGAAGCACGACCATGGTGAACACTGCCCAGCCGATGGCCGCGCCCGACGCGATCAGCCAAGGCTTGGCCCGCGATCTCTCCCCAGGGAACGTCATGCGTTCAGCGTGCTCGGGCAGGCGCGGATTTCCGATCCGGGAAGCCCCCGGTTTTACCCTGGGGCTACCCCGAAGTCGACGAGTACCAGTAGCTGGTCATCGTGCCTTTTCGCGCGGGGCCAGCGCTCGCCGTCCGGGTCCTGTTTCTCCGCCGTGCGCACCGCGTCGAGGACGGCGTCCGGACCACGCTCCCGGCTGATGGTGAGCACTTCCGGCCAGTCGAACAGGTCGTACTCGTCGACACCGACCGAGACGCCGTCCGTCGCCAGCAGGAGGGCGTCGACCTCCGAGCGCGGCCAACTGCGGCGGACGGCCTCGGCGGCGGCCTTCGGTTCCGCCTCGGCGACCCAGAAGCCGTCCGGCGCGTTGCGTTTCGCGCGGACGTCGGCGCCGGTGCGGAGCTGGCCGTTTTCGCGCAGCGAGACCAGCCTGTCATCGGTGAGTGGATCGGTGCCGGAAGGACCGAAGGCGATGATCGGGCTGTCGGCGAGCACTAGTCCGTCGACGGTGTCGTCCGTCCAGCGCGCGATCGCGACCGTGCTCGACGGCGATCGTCCCGGCTCGAGGCCTTCACGGCGGGCGACGTCGGCTATCGACTCCGCGAGCAGCACCCCGAGATCCGCTTGGGGTTCCGTGCTCAAGGCCCGCGACAGGCTGTGCACGAGCAGGCTCGCGTACCAGCCGCCGGACGGCAGATCCGGCCGTGGCGCGGTCGCCCCGTCGAGCACCACCACGGCGTTGCCGAGTACGGCGACGTGGTCTTCGGTCGGGCGCGTCGCTCCGTCCGCGCCTACTCCGTCCCTTTCCGCCACTGCGATTTCGACCATGACCCGACCCTAACTGTCAACTGAGGTTGACGCGGCCGGGATGTCAACGTAGGTTGACGTCATGACCGAAGCGACAGATCTGGCCGCGCGAGCCGGCGACCGTGATCCCCGGGTGGGATTGCGCGCCGTCGCCGCCTTGCGCCGGCTGTTGGAACAACTCGAGGCCGTGCAGGTCCGCAGCGCGCGGGTGCACGGCTGGTCCTGGCAGGAGATCGCGGCCGAGCTCGGGGTCAGCAGGCAAGCGGTGCACAAGAAGTACGGGAGGCATTGATGTTCGAGCGCTTCACCACCGAAGCCCGCGACGTCGTCGTCGGGGCCCAGCGCGTGGCGGCGGACGAGGGGTCCGGGAACGTCGATCCGCTGCACCTGCTCACGTCCCTCGCCCGGCACACCGGCGTGCTCGCCGCACTGGGCTGCCCGATGGACGAACTGGCCGACGACCTCCGCCGCGTCCGGCGGCGCGGCGGGATGAGCGACGCCGACGTCGAAGCCCTGAGCGGGTTCGGCATCGACGTCGAGCACATCGTCGAGCGGGTCGAGCAGACCCACGGCCCCGGCGCGCTGACCGGTGGACAGCGGGCCGGACGCGGTCATCGGCCGTTCACGCCGGAGTCGAAGAAGGTGCTGGAGAAGAGCCTTCGCGAAGCCATCGATGTCGGCAGCAAGCGCATCGAAGGCGAGCACCTGCTGCTCGCGATGACCGCTGTCCCCGGTGTCGCGGCCGACGTGCTCGCGCAGCGGGGCATCGACTACCTCGCCGTCCGGCGGTTGCTTGAGCAACGGGAGGCCAGCTGAGTCACGCCTCTGATGACGCGAGTTCGGCGGTGCGCTCCCGCCAGATGACGTACGGCAGGAAAGCCTGCGTCAGCGGTCCGATCGCGAGTGCGTAGAGGACCGTGCCGACGCCCACGGTGCCGCCGAGCAGCCAGCCGGCGGCCAGGACGGTGACCTCGATGAGCGTCCGGACGAGGCGGATCGACTTGCCCGTCCGGGCCGAGAGCCCGGTCATCAGCCCATCGCGCGGGCCGGGGCCGAGCCGCGCGCCGACGTAGATCGCGGCGGCGAGGCCGTTGAGCACGACTCCGGCGACCAGGTTGACGATCTGCCAGCCGAGCACGTCCTGGTCGGGCAGGAAGATCCGCACGAAGTCGACGGTGAGCGAGATGACCACGATGTTGGCGACCGTGCCGATCCCCGGCCGCTGCCGCAGCGGGATCCACAGCAGGAGCACCAGCACCGACGCGATCGCGGTGACCGTGCCGAACGAGAGGCCGGTGATCTTCATCAGCCCTTCGTGGAGCACGTCCCACGGATCGAGGCCGAGCCCGGACCTGGTCAGCATGGCCATGCTGGCGCCGTAGAGGACGAGCCCGGCGACGAGCTGGACCGAGCGACGGGTGGTGTCCTGGGAGATGCCGACGGGTCTGAGGTCGAGTTTGAGTGCCACGAGTCCACCATCAGGGGTAAGTGGCTATCTTGACCATGACCAATCTGGAACAATTGGTCTTATGGAACCGCTGATCCCGCTGACTGGACGCGTTTCAGGGTCGAAATTGGCCATTTTGCTGGGAAACTGGCGACGGAGTGGTACTCGACACGGTGCCGCGGATCTCGCGGCGGCCGTCGAGCTGCTGGTCCTCGACGGCAGGCTGCCGCTCGGCACGAAACTCCCGGCCGAACGGGAGCTCGCCGACGCGCTGGAAGTCAGCCGCACGCTGATCGGCGCCGCGCTGGACAAGCTGCGGACCGACGGACTGGTCGCCAGCCGTCGCGGGGCGGGCTCGTGGATCGCGTCTCCCGGCGGCCGGGGCCGGGACGCGATCCTGCCGACCGGCGAGGACCTCATCGACCTCGCCCAGGCCTGTCCGCCCGCCGTCGCCGGCCTGGTCCCGGCCGTGGACGCCGCGCGGAAGGCGCTGGTCGACCACCTCGGCGAGAACGGCTACCAGGTGCGCGGCCTGCGGATCCTGCGCGAGCGGGTCGCCCGCCGCTACACCGAACGCGGGCTGCCGACCAACGCCGATCAGGTGATGATCACCAACGGCGCGCATCACGCGTTCGTGCAGGTCCTGCGGATGCTGGCCGGCCCGGGCGACCGGGTGCTGGTCGAACAGCCGACGTATCCGAACTCGCTGGAGGCCATCGGCGCCGCGCACGCCATCCCGGTGCCGGTGCCGCTCGATCCGGCCACCGGCTGGGACATCGTCGGGATCGAGGCCGCGCTGCGGCAATCCGCGCCGAGGCTCGCGTATTTCGTCGCGGACTTCCAGAACCCGACCGGCCTGCGCATGGACGCCGAGGGCCGTCAACGGCTCGCGGCCGCGCTGAACCGCGCCCGGACGCCGGCGATCGTCGACGAGACGCTGGTCGAGCTGGATCTCGAAGGCGATCCGGCCGATGGTCCACCGCCGATGGGCGCGTACCTGGGTGACCTCGGCATCACGATCGGCTCGGCGTCCAAATCGCATTGGGCGGGCCTGCGGCTCGGCTGGATCCGTGCTTCCGAGGACGTCATCGGCAGGCTGATCGCGGCCCGGTTCGCCGTCGACCTGGGATCGCCGGTCTTCGAGCAACTCGTCCTGGCCGAACTGCTCGACGACGGCGGGGCCGCGCTGGCGCACCGCCGTCAGGAGACGTTGGCGCTGCGAGACGCGCTGACCGGGGCGCTGAACTGGTACTGCCCGGAGTGGACGTTCACCGTGCCGCGCGGCGGGCTTTCGCTGTGGTGCCGTCTGCCGGAACCGATGAGCACGCGGCTGGCCGTCGCCGCGGCCGGGCACGGAGTGCAGGTGGCGCCGGGCTCGCGGTTCGGTGTCCACGGCGGACTCGAGCGCTGGCTACGGCTGCCGTACGCGCTGCCGGCCGAACGGCTTTTCGAGGCCGTACGGCGGCTGGGCACGGCCGCCGCTTCGGTGGCCGCTACCCCCACCACGGTCGCCCCGGTCGCCGTCCAGGTCACCTGACCCCCGCGTTTCGTCCTCTGAATGCGGTAGTTGCGCGCGCAACTACCGCATTCGGAGGACGAAACACGGGGGTGAAAACGGAAATAGCCGGTGCGCCGGCGGGGCGGCCGATGCTCCAGGGAGGGCATCGGCGCCGCACGACCAGCGCACCGGCTATCCGGCCCGCCCCGAGGCCGAAACCTCGGGACGGGCACCGCGGCGGTTACCCGGCACAGCCCCTCGACGTGCCGGGAACCGCCCGCGGTTCAGGCGGGCTTCGAGCTTGGCCGGCTCCTGCTCGGCGCGGTGAGCAGAAGCCCCCGAAGTCCACCCGGTGCTGGTCCCGGCGCCGCAGGGGCAGCGCGGCGCCGGGGCCGGGATCCGAACCGGCCGGGCGCGGTCGGCCGTTCGGAAAGACAAAGGGGATGCCTGAAAGAGGGGCAGGCGAAAGCGGCTTGTGCCAGAGGGATCAGCCGACGTCGAAACCCGAAGTTGATCTTGGTTTGGACGTGGTTCTCCCCGGCGACCCGGTCAGGTCAGTCGGGGGAGGTGGCGGGAAGCGCGGCTTCCCTGCCGGTGCGCTCGCCCTCGTGGTCGCAGCCGGTTCCGAGGAGCTTCAGCTGCGTGGCGGGCACGCCGGAGTCGAGCACAGCGAGCGGCCCGCGGCCGCCGCCGGAGTTGTCGTGCCCCGGCTGAGCGGTCGTCGTGGGCGCGATCGGCGCCACCGGGGTGTTCGGCAGGCCACCGCCGCCGCCCGAGCCGCCGCCGTCCGGGGACGCGTGCGTGTCGGACTCGGCGGGCGCGGCCGGAGCGGGCTGGGCGTCGGCCTTGACCCGGACGGGCAGCGTGACGACGCGGTGGTGCTGGCTGGTCGTCGCCGGAGCGGGGCTCTCGGCGGGGGCGACCGGGCGCGGGGCCGGAGCGGCGGGCGCGGGCGCGTTCTCCGTGACGGCCTTCGCCGGGACGGCGATGGTGACCGAACCGCTCGCCGACTCGCCGGAGCCGCCGCCGAACACGGGGTCGAGCATGTCGCCGGTGCCCGGCAGGATCACCGGGGCACCCGCGCCGCAGCACGGATGCGGTGTCATGATCGGCGCGAGGACCTGGTCGCCGATTCCATCGACGATACCGCCGATACCGCCGACGTTCTGGACGACGCCGCCGACCGTGGTCGTGACGACATTCAGCACGCCGCCGATGAGGCCGCCCAGCAAGCCGTTGGACGACTGGGGCTTCGCGTTCTTCGTCGCCGGCTCCGGAGAAGAAGCCTTCTCGACGGAACTCGCGCTCGAAACCGCCTCTTCCTCCACGGTGGCCTCAGGCTCCTCGTGCACAACGGGAGCGGGCTCTTCCTGAGAGGATTCAGTGGGCTCAGCGGGTTTCGCGGTGGAGTCCGAAATGGACTCAGTGGGCTTTTCGGGGGTGGTCGTTTTCCCGGATCCGGTTTCGTCCGCGGGCTGCACCACGGAGGTCTCCGGCGGCGCGGGTGTCTGCTCGTCGGCCGAAGCCGGGGTGCTCAGCACGGCGCCGAGGATCCAGCCGGTGAGCACGAGTCCGCCCGCGAAAAGGATTCGCTTCGGGGTGATGAGGCCGCCACGGCGCACGACTGCCGTACCACTCACAGCAATCACCACCGTCCGCGCCTGAAACCCACGTTTCCCGCGTGAGTTCGATCTTGCTTGGGGTCTCTTCCGGTCAGGTCGCAGTTCCCCCGGGGCTGCACCAGTTTTAGCACCGGAGGGGAGTGTTTCACTTCAGCCGCCGCCGATCCAGCCCGTTAGGCGGAACGACGCAACCGGCTCCGGTGCCTGGAGTACTGGAGTTGATCACTCTCGGTATGTGCCGGGCGGCCATCCGGGGAGGGGTGGAACTACTCAAATCCTCGGTGACCTGATGTTTTCCGGATCCTCGCTGCGGTGTGTGCCGTCGAAGTCGCGTTCGGTGATCGGCGCGGCGGACGCGAGCCGCCGGGAGGGAAGGGTCCGGGATGTGGGACGTGAACGCGCTGTCGGCGGCGGTACTCAGGACGCTGAAGGCGTACCGGCTGAGCGAAGCCGACGCCAGAGACGTCTGTCAGGACGCGTGGCTGGAACTGCTTCGCGCGCCCGGCGCACTACGTGACGAAGCGAAGCTCGGTGCTTGGCTGACGACCACCGCGCGGCGCCGGGCGCTCCGGATGATCTCCAGGAACAGGCGCGAAACGCCGCGTCCGGTGTCCGATGCGGAGCCAACACCGGAGGCCGAGGTCGTCCGCGCCGAACGTGACCGCGCGCTCTGGGCGGCGGTCGATCGCCTGCCGGAGCCGCATCGGCGGATGATGCGGCTCCTCGCGTACCGGCCGGAGCTGTCCTACGCCCAGCTCGCGGGGGAGCTGGGCATCAGCCCGGCCAGTGTGGGCAGGCTGCGAAGACGGTGTCTGGACCGGCTCAAACGGACGCTCGAAAAGGGCGGCTGGGCGTGACCGGCGCCGTGGACATCGGACGAGTCACCGAAGTTTGCGCAATCGGGTGACCGCTTCGTCGATGACCTCGTTACGTTTGCAGAACGCGAAACGCAGGAGGTGTTTCCACTCGTCCGGGTGATCGGTGAACACCTTTACGGGCACGGCCGCCACACCCACCCGTTCGGGGAGTTCCCAGGCCAGCTCCGCGGCGTCGTCGAAGCCGAGCGGCCGGACGTCGACGCAGACGAAGTACGTCCCGGCGGTCGGCCGGACCGCGAACCCGGCGTCCGCGAGCCCCGCCGCGAGCCGGTCCCGTTTGCCCTGAAGGCTCGTGCGCAGGTCCTCCACCCAGGGCAGTTCCTCGTCCAGCGCGTGGGTGACGGCGGGCTGGAACGGGCCACCCGAGACGAAGGTGATGAACTGCTTCGCCGCCTTCACCGCCGCGACCAGTTCGGGGCTCGCGCAGACCCAGCCGATCTTCCAGCCGGTGCAGTTGAACGTCTTGCCCGCGCTGGAGATCGAGACGGTCCGGTCGCGCATGCCGGGAAAGGTCGCCAGGGGCAGATGCTCGGCGTCGTCGAAGACCAGGTGCTCGTACACCTCGTCGGTGATCGCGATCAGGTCGTGCTCCACGCAGAGCGCGGCGACGGCTTCCAGTTCGGCGCGGGTGAACACCGTGCCGGTCGGGTTGTGCGGCGAGTTGATCAGGATCGCCCTGGTCCGGCCGGTCACCGCGGCGCGCAGGGCCTCGACGTCCAGCGCGAACCGGCCGTCGCGTTCCACCAGGCCGACGACCCGCCGCTCCGCACCCGCCATGGCGACCGCGGCCGCGTACGAGTCGTAGTAGGGCTCGATGACGATGACCTCGTCGCCGGTCTGCGTCAACGCGATCAGCGACGCCGCGATGGCCTCGGTGGCGCCGGCGGTGACCAGGATCTCCGTGCCGGGGTCGTACTCGACGCCGTAGCGGAGCCGATGCCGCGCGATCGCCGCGCGCAGCTCCGGCCGTCCGGGGCCCGGCGGGTACTGGTTCGCACCTCCGAACAGCGCGTTCTTGGCGGCGTCGAGCATTCCGGCGGGCCCGTCGGTGTCGGGGAAACCCTGGCCGAGGTTGACGGCTTCGTGGCGGACGGCCAGTGCCGTCATCTCCGCGAAGATGGTCGACGTGAAGGGCTGGAGGCGGGGTACGAGGACAGGTTCGCGCACGATCAGCCATCCTCACGGACAATGGCGGTGTGGAGCAACTGACGCCCGCCAAGGTGACCCCAGCCGATCCGCCCGGTGGAACCGCCGCGGAGGAGGAAAAGCGCCGCGGCCTGCGCAAGATGAAGATGGTCGCGCTGTCGTTCCTGCTCGGCGCGACGGTGATCTTCCTGCTGACCAGCTGGGCCGAAGCCGCGGGCTGGCCCGCCTGGGTCGGCTACGTCCGCGCGGCCGCCGAAGCCGGGATGGTCGGCGCGCTCGCCGACTGGTTCGCGGTGACGGCGCTGTTCCGGCATCCGCTGCGGATCAAGATCCCGCACACCGCGATCATCCCGAACAAGAAGGACGCGCTGGGCAGCAGCCTCGGTGACTTCGTCGGCTCGAACTTCCTTTCCGAGAGCGTGATCCGGGAGAAACTGAGCCGGATCGAGGTCTCGAAGCGGCTCGGCGGCTGGCTCGCGCAGCCCGCCAACGCCGAGCGGGTGACGTCGGAGCTGGCCACCGTCGTACGGGCCGCGGTCAAGGTGCTCCGCGACGAAGACGTCCAGGCGATCATGGAACAGGCCGTGGTCAAGCGGATCGTGGACAAGCCGTGGGGCCCGCCGCTCGGCAAGATCCTGGCGGGCGTGTTCGCGGACGGGGCGCACCACAAGCTGGTGGACCTGATGTGCGACCGCGCCTATGAGTGGGTGCGCGACAACCACACGACGATGCTGCGCGTGGTCTCGGACCGGGCGCCGAGCTGGTCGCCGAAATTCGTCGACGAGATGCTCGCGGACAAGGTCTACGGCGAGGTGCTGTCGTTCGTCTGGGCGGTGAAGACCGACGTCAACCACCCCATGCGGCTGGCGCTGGACAAGTTCCTCGGCGAGTTCGCCCAGGACCTGCAGACCGACCCCGAGGTGATGGCGCGCGCCGAGCAGGTCAAGTCCCAGATGCTGGGGCATGACGAGGTGCAGAAGCTGATCGGCTCGGCGTGGGCGACGGCGAAGGAGATGCTGCTCAACGCCGCCGAGGACCCGTCGAGTGAGTTGCGGCGCCGCGTGCGCACCGGTCTGGAGGCCCTCGGCGGGCGGCTGGTCTCCGACGACCACATCCGGTCCAAGGTGGACACCTGGGTGGAGGGCGCGGCGGCCTACGTCGTCACGCACTACTCCAAGGAGATCACCACGATCATCACCGACACCGTGGAGCGCTGGGACGCCGAGGAGACCTCGCGCAAGATCGAGCTCCAGGTCGGCCGGGACCTGCAGTTCATCCGGATCAACGGCACGGTGGTCGGCGCGCTCGCCGGGCTGGTCATCTACGCGGTCGCGCAGCTGCTCTTCTGAGTCTTTCGAGCGGATGCGCCTATACCACACTCCGGAGGCATTGCCGGGAGTTGTCCACAGGAAGTGGAGTCATCCCCAGGGTTATCCACAGCTTTTCACGTTTTTGGCCTAACGGTGTGCACAACCCCTGGGGGTAACTCGGGGGTGGGTGACACCAGAAGTTGTGGTCGTTCGGGTGCCTCGGGACCCGGGGTGAGGCTGAGCCGGGGCGTTGCGAAAGCCACTTTCGCAACGTTGAAGGTTGCGAAAGTGGCTTTCGCAACGTTGGTGGGGGCAGTTCCGGGGCGCCGTTCTGCTGTCGCCTCGGGCTTGCAACGCCGGTGGGGCTGAAGGGCTCACCCCGGGCCTCAGGTCGAGATGTCCGCCGTCCGCGCCCGCCAGGCCCGCGCCTTCTCCCGGTTCCCGCAGGCTCGCATCGAGCACCACGTCCTCGACCGGTTCCGCGATTCGTCGTAGAACGCCCACAGGCAGTCGTCGGCCGGGCAGATCTTGAGGCGGATCCATTCGCCGAGCACGGTCAGCCGCGTCGACGCCGCCATCACCGCCTCGCAGACCGTTTCCGAGACCAGCAGCGGGCCTTCCGGACCGAGGACGATCTCCGCCGGCGCGCGCAGGCCGGGCCGCGGGAGCCGCGGGTCGCCGATCGCGGCGCGCAGCGCGTCCCGAGTTTCCCGTGCGGCCGCGGGGGTATCCGCGCGAAGCCGGTGATCCCGGGCCCAGTGCTGCCAGGACTCCAGATCGTCCAGGAGGTCGGTGCCGCGTTCGACGTTCACCGTGTTCAGAAACTCGACCACCAGGGACGCGTCGGTGTTCACCCTCCCCAGTGTACGGGCGAGACCGGTTGTCATCGGCTGCGATAACCCGCATACTCAGTTCACTGGTTACTCGATCATTCTGGAGGCTGAACCATGGGTGCGGTACCGACCTTCGGCGCGGTGGCCCTCGACTGCCCGGACCCGGTCGCGCTCGCGGAGTTCTACCGCGAGCTGCTCGACTGGGAGGCGGCCGAAGTCGCCGAAGACGGCCATTGGGTGACCCTGCGGAACCCGCAGGGCGGCGCGCGGTTCTCGTTCCAGCGCGTCCCCGACTACCGGCCGCCGGCGTGGCCGTCCGCCGAGAACCCGCAGCAGGCCCACGTCGACCTCGACGTCACCGACATGGAAGCCGCCCACGAGCGCGCGCTGAAGATCGGCGCGAAGCTGCTCGACGACTCGCCGGAGACCTTTCGGGTGTACGCGGATCCGGTCGGGCACCCGTTTTGTCTGTGCGCCTGCTGACCTCGGACGAGAAAAATGCGTAATCTCTGATACGTGATTTGTCCGAAGTGCCAGAACGCCATGAAGACCGTCGACAAGAACGGCATCCACATCGACCAGTGCCAGGGGTGCCGCGGCATCTTCCTGGACCGGGGTGAGCTGGAAGCCATCGCCGGTGCCGAGAACTCGTACTACGGCGGCGGGCACCAGCCGCCCCCGCCGTACCAGGGAGGTGGACACGCGCCGGCTCCGCACTACGGACGGCCGGACTCCCCGCGGCCGCATCGCGGCGGTTACGCGGACTCGCCGAAGGGCTACCGCGGCGGTTACGCCGACTCGCCCAGGGGGCACCGCGGCGGCTACGCGGACTCGCCGCACGGCTACGGCCATGGCCACAAGCGTCGTAAGGGCGGCTTCCTCGAGGGCCTCTTCGACTGACCGTGGTCCTCGATCTCAAGATCTGCCCGGCCTGCGGTGATCGCGCCGAACGGCCACGAGTCGAGAACGGGCTGCTGGTGTGCGCGGTATGCGCACACCAGTGGCCGTTCCGGCGGCTTCCGCTGTTCGCGCTGACCGGGCCGAGCGGCGCCGGCAAGTCGACGGTCGGGCCGCGGCTGGCGGACCGGCTCGGCGATCTCGCGCTCGTGGTCGAGCAGGACGTCTTGTGGACCGGGGCGTTGCGTGACGACGTTCCCGGCCATCCCGCGTTCCGCTCGACCTGGCTGAGGATGGCCGCGATGCTTCACCAGAACGGACGACCGGTCGTCCTCTGCGGCACCGTCGCGCCGCCCGAGTTCGAGCGGCTGCCCGAGCGCGTCTTCTTCTCCGCCATTCACTACCTGGCCCTCGTCAGCGAGCCCGACGCCCTGCGCAAGCGTTTGCTCGCGCGGCCCGCCTGGCGCGAGTGGGACGAGGAGCGGGTCGAGGAGATGCTGGAGTTCAACGAGTGGCTGCAAGCGGAAGCGCCCTCGATGGATCCGCCGGTCGAGTTGTTCGACACCACCCATCTCCCGGTGGACGACGCCGTCGACCACGTCGAGAAGTGGGTGCGAGGCCTGCTTTCAGGGACGCAGCGGCCAAGTACGCCCGTCGGGTGAATCCAGCCAGATCACCTGGTCTTCGCCGTCGAGGCTGAGCCCGAACCGGTCTCGCCCCGGCTCGCCGAGGCCGAGCCAGTCCTCGTGCGCCGCTTCGACGATTTCCCACAGCCGCCGCGGGCCTCCTTCGGCCACTTCGAACTCGTTGCCCCGCTGCCGATGCCGCATCCATGAGCCGTCCGGATGGACCAGTGTGGTGCTCTGGCCCGCCCGCGCGGCCGTCACGCCCGGCAGGTGGAGCCCGCCGAAGAACTCGAAGCGGTTGCGGGCTTCGGTGAGTACACCCATCGGCAGCCGGGTCGGCCGCCAGGAGACATCGCCTTCGAGCGCCTTCGACGACTTGAAGCGGTGCGCGCGCAGCGGCATGAAACGACCGTCGCGCGCGAGCACCCGCCCGTGTCCCGTCGCGCCCTCGCCCGCGACGATCCGGACGAGCCCGCCGCCGATCGGCCGGTTCAGCGTGGTGACGATCAGCCCGCCCGGCATCGTCTGCGCCAGCCACGCGGGCGGGATCGACGAAACCGAACAGGTGCACAGGACCCGGTCGTAGAGGACACCCGCCGGGAAGCCCTCGGCGCCGTCGGCCGCCACGCACGAGGGCGCGTACCCGATCTCCGCCAAGCGTTTGCGCGCGGCGTCGACAAGTTCCGGGTCGATGTCCACTGTGTACACGAGTCCGGAACCGAGCCGATGGCACAGCAGGGCGGTGTTGTAACCGGTGCCCGTGCCGATCTCCAGGACGCGATGCCCGTCGGCGACCCGGAGCTCTTCGAGCATGATCGCCATGATCGACGGCTGGCTGGACGAACTCGTCGGCGTTCCGGGCTGGGCGCCGAGATAGCGCGCCCGTTCCCAGAGCCCGGAGTCGTCGTCGAGCTGGACGACCAGCACGTCGGGGGAGTACACGCGCCGGAGCCACTCGTCGTCGCCGCTTTCGACCGCGGCCCAGCCGTTCGCCGACGGGACGAAGAACCGCGGCAGGAAGACGTGTCTGGGCACGGAGCGGAACGCGGTCATCCAGCGCGCGTCGTGCAGCACGCCCTCGGCGAGCAGATGCTCGACGAGGCGCCGCCGCAGCCGCGTCGCGTTCGACATCCCTCCACGGTAGCGGGGTGAGGACCAACACACCCGATGGTTGCAAGCAGAGTGCTTGCAATTGCTAGCACCCGCGCGTAGCGTTGAAGACGTCGCGAGGAGGTACCGATGTCAGACATCGACCGGGATCAGCCCGCATCGGGTGGGCCGATGGAAAAGGTCGCGGACATCGCTTCCGACATCGGCGAGTACATCCGCCAGCAGCGCAGCAACGCGAAGATCTCCTTGCGGCAGCTGTCGAAACTCGCCGGCGTGTCCAATCCGTACCTGAGCCAGATCGAGCGCGGGGTCCGCAAGCCCAGCGCGGAGATCCTCCAGCAGATCGCCAAGGGCCTGCGCATCTCGGCCGAGGCGCTCTACGTGCAAGCGGGAATCCTCGATCTGCCCACGGGCGGCCCGGTCGGCGACGCGATCCGCGCCGACACCGAGCTGACCGAACGGCAGAAGCAGGTCCTGCTCGACGTCTACGAATCGTTCCGCCGCGAGAACGCCGCCGCGAAGCCGAAGCCGGTGGCGTCGACCCCAGAACAAGCCACCGAATCCAAGGAGTCAGCATGACCACGGCCACCAAGAACGACCGCAAGCACACCGCCCTCGACCAGGTCCGCACGCCGCTGCTGGCCGCGCTGGGCGCCGGCAACCTGGCGGGCCAGGCCGTCGTCGACGCCGTGTCCAAGGCCAAGGAGAAGGTCGTCGAGGGCAGCGAGAGCGCCCGCAAGAACATCGAGGAGCTTCCGCACGACGTCGAGGGCCTGCGCGAGAAGCTGGACCCGGCCGAGCTGCGCAAGGTCATCGACGAGTACACCGAAGCCGCGCTGAAGCTGTACAACAAGCTGGCCGAGTCCGGCGAGCAGGCGTGGGACAAGATCGCCGCGCAGCCGCAGGTCAAGAAGGCCATCGAGCAGCTCGAGGACGCGATCAGCACCGCGCAGGACCGCGTCGAGGGTGCGACCACCGACGCCCGCGAGCGCATCGACACCGTGCTCGGCAAGGTCACCAAGGGCACCCGCTCGGTCGGCGAGAAGGCCGCCCGCAAGGTCTCCGACGCCGCGGTCGACCTCGCCGGTGAGGTCGAGGAGATCGGCGACGACCTCGCGCACGAGACCCGCTCGGCTTCGCGCAAGGTCGCCAACAAGACCGAGCCGAAGACCACGACCCCCGCGCGCCGCACCACCACCAGCCCGGCCGCCAAGAAGCCGACCACCGCGCCGAAGACCACCGAGAAGTAAGGTCCGCGTGAACTCCCGGGCCCCCGGCGCCGCTTCGGTGCCGGGGGCCCGGGTCATTCGCCCGGTTTGACGTAAGCTGAGTTCGTGTTCGTTGCCACCTGGATCCTCATCGCCATCCATTGGGGCGGCGCGCTGACGGGGCTGTTCGCTTTCGTGCATGCGCTGTTGCAGCGTGCGGACGCGTACTCGGCCGCCGATCGGAAGACCAAGCCCATCTGGATGCTCATCACCGGCGGATCCACCGTGGTGCTGACCGTCTTCCAGTTCTACGGCGGCGGCATGATCCTGTGGCTGCCCGCGCTGGTGGCGGTCCTGGTCTACCTCGTGGACGTCCGCCCCAAGCTCATCGAGGTGCAACGCGGCGGCCGTAACTGGTGATCGAGGCCGGTTGGCGGAGCTGAGATGTACTCGGACAAGTCACTGAACGCGTGAACCCGCCCCGCCGAAGGCCCGCTATCGCGGTGGCAGGGCGCGCTGATGGTCCATCGTGACGTTTTCACCGGGCGGCGCTCTGCCGACGTCGATCGCGGACGCGGGTTCACCGACAGACATTAGGGTGGGCCTGTGACCACTTGGACCATCGCCGGAAGCCTCACCGTCGTCCCCGCCCTCTCCCGCCCGGACCTGCTGGCCGAGCCCGTCGCCAAGGCACTCGCCGCCCTGCCCGATCCGGACGCCGTCGGCGTCGTCGAGATCGACGCCGAATTGGCCGACACCGCCGCCTTCTGTGAGGCGTACGGCTCCCCGCTTTCCGCGTCCGCGAACTGTGTCGTCGTCGCCGGCAAACGCGCCGGTGAGGTCCGCTTCGCCGCCGCCATGATCCTCGCCACCACCCGCGCCGACGTGAACGGCGTGATCAAGCGCCGTCTCGACGTCCGCAAGGCCTCCTTCGCCCCGATGGACGAAGCCGTCTCGCTCACCGGAATGGAGTACGGCGGCATCACGCCGGTCGGTCTGCCGGAGGAGTGGCCGATCCTGATCGACCAGCGCGTCGCCGACGAACCCGAACTGGTCATCGGCAGCGGTATCCGTGGCGGCAAGCTGCTGATCTCGGGTTCGACCCTCGCGTCCCTGCCCGGCGCCGAGGTGATCGACGGGCTCGCGCGCCCCGTCGAGTGAGGCTGTCCACAAAGGACTTCCCGCTGGCCTCGGCGTTCGAGGCCGGGTTCCTCGAGATCGACCCCGCGTTGCTGGCGAGGCTCGGCGAGAACCGCGCCCGTGTCCTCGCCGCGTTGACCGAGCGCCCCGTCTACGGCGTGAACACCGGGATGGGGCGGCTCGCGGGGACCGCCGCGCCCGCGTCGAGCGCGCATCAGCGGAACCTGCTGATCGGCCGCGCCGTCGGCGGCCCGCCCTGGCTCTCGGCCGACGAAGTGCGATGGCTGCTGCTGGTGCGCCTGCGGGATCTGCTCGCCCCCGAGGCGGGTGCGAGCCCGGAGTTGGTGACCTTCCTCGTCGATCGGCTGAACGAGGGGTTCACTCCCGCCGTACCGCGGACGGGGCTGGGCAGTGCCGGCGAGATCATCCCGCTGGCGCACGCCTTCCAGACCTTCCTCGGCGTCGGCACCGTGCTGGTGGACGGCGTCGAGACACCCGCGGCGGAAGTGCTGGCGGAGCCGTACGAACCGGGCCTCAAGGAAGGCGCGATCCTCATCCAGGGCTCGCCACTGGCCGAGACGCTCGCCGCCTTCGCGCGGACCGAGGTCCGGCAGGTGGTGGACCTCCAGACGCTGGCCGCCGCGATCGCGATCGACGTTCTCGGTGCGCCACAAGCGATCTATCGCCCCGCGTTGGCGGGAGACGACCAGGTGCTGGAATCGGTGCTGTCCGAGATCGGCGGCTTGCTCGACAGTGCCACGGTGCGCCCGGGAGTCGTCCAGGCGCCGGTCTCCGTGCGGGTCGCTCCGCGGGCGATCGCTCACCTGACGCGGGTCGCCGCGGAACTGGACGACGTGCTCGGGCGCTCGATGCCGACCGACTCGCCGGTGTTCCTGGACGGCGAATTCGTGTCCACGACGGGTTTCCACGCCGTCGAACTCGGGCTGCGGATGGACGCGGCGACGGCGGCGCTGGTGCATCTCGGCGAAGTGAGCGTGCAGCGGACGCATCGGTTGCTCGACGAGCGGTTCAGCGGCCTTCCCGCGCAGCTCGCGGTGGATCCGGGACCACAGGCGGGGCTGGTGCCGTTGCACAAACGCGCGGTCGGGGAACTGCACGCGCTGCGGCGCCTGGCCACGCCCGCGACGTTGGGTTCCGTCGACACTTCCGGTGGGCAGGAGGACGTGCAGGCGTTCGCGTGGGCGGCGGGGAACCAGCTCCGTGACGCCTGTGCGCGGATGTTCGCCATCACGGCCTGCGAGCTGATCACGGGTTCGCAGGCGCGATGGCTGGCGCCCGGGGATGGTTCGCCCGGGCTTCGTGAGACTTACGGGTGGTTGCGAGAGCTGGTGCCGCCTGTCGAAGAGGATCGAGGCTTGGGGCCGGAGGTGGCGGCTTTGGTTTCAGCGCTCAGGTCCGGGCGTCCGCGCGGGACTGGATCGCCAGCCCGCGCGGGGTCACCCAACGCGTGACAAGTGCGAAAACGCCTTCGCACACCAAAGCCAGTACGACGACCGCGATGCCACCCGCCATGATCTCGCCGTGACCGGGATCGCCGAGGGCGAAACCGTCCACAATGTACCGGCCGAGCCCGCCGCCGTCGTTGACGATCGCGCCGATCGCGACCGTCGCCACCAGCTGCAGGAACGCGACGCGGGCACCCGCCAGGATGACCGGAGACGCGAGCGGCAACTCCAGGCGCAGCATGATCTGCCACTCGCGGTAACCGGTTCCGCGCGCGGCGTCGACGGTTTCCTGCCCCAGCTGGATGACGCCCGCGTAGGTGTTCGTGAACAACGGCGGCAGCGCCAAGGCCACCAGCGCGAGCATCAACGGCCAGAAGGTCGTGTCGACTTCGAGCCGGGAAGCCAGGAACCAGAACAGGATCACGAGTCCGAAGCTGGGGATCGCGCGGCCGATGTTCACCGCGCTCGTGGCGAGGAACTGCGCGCGGCGGTAGTGCGCCAGCCACAACGCGGGCGGGATCGTCAGCACGGCGGAGATCGCCAGCGCCAGCAAGGAGAACTGGAGATGCTCGACCGTCCGGTACGGCACGCCGGCGGGATCCGTCCAGCTCCAGCGATTCGGTTCGCCGAACCATTCGATGGTCTGGTCGATGATGCTCATCGCGACGCCGCCTTCCGCGACCACGGCGCGAGCGCGCGCCCACCGAGCCACAGCAGCAGATCCACCAGCACGGCCAGCACCACGGAAAGCACGACACCGACGATGATCGACGTCGGGTTCGGCGTGGCGGTCTGGATCCCGTTGCGGATGAAGTACCCGAGACCGCCCTTGCCGAGCATGGAGGTCACCGTCACCAACCCGATCGTGGTCACCGCCGCGACCCGCAGGCCCGCGATCACCACCGGCAGCGCGAGCGGGAGTTCGACCTGCCACAGCAACCGCGAACGCGTGAAACCCATGCCTATCGCGGCTTCGCGGACTTCCTTGGGCACTTGTTCGACACCGGTGACGATGTTGCGGATGAGGATCAGCAACGTGTACGTGGCCAAGGGGATCACCGCGGTGGTGAAGGACGTCAGCCCGGTGAAGGGCACCAGTACGGCGAAGGCGCCGAGGCTCGGGATGACGTACAACGAACCCGCCGTGCTCAGCGCGATGACGTAGAACCACCTGCGACGCAGCGAAACCACGGAAACACCGATCGACACCACCAGCCCGATGGCGAGCGCCACCGCGGTCAGCGTGATGTGCTCGCCGAGCCGCTCGAAGATCTCGTCGAGGTTGCGGTCCACCCACCGCCACTCGAAGAGCGGCCGTCCGCCTTGGGCGGGAACGGGGAACACGGAGGATGCTCGCACCGGCCGACCTTACCCCGATCGGGCGGCCGGATTCCGCTCTCTGGGAGCAGACGGGGCGCAACTCTCAAAATGTGGATTCTGTCGTGACGCGGGGATACGGTTCATTCCTCTGAACGAGTCATAGGAGTGTGCACGTGCGCTGGACACGGAATGTTCGAGTGGGCGCGGTGCTCGCCGCCGCCATCCTCGGGATGACCGCCTGTGGGGGCGGAGACGACGCGGCGGCCCCGGCCGCGCAGAGCAAGGGCGGGGCACCGATCGTGGTCGCCTCCTTCAACTTCACCGACAGCCTGATCCTCGCCGAGCTGTACGCGAACGCGTTGGAGGCCAAGGGTTATCCGATCACCCGCAAGCTGAACCTCGGTTCGCGCGAGCTGATCTACCCGGCGCTGAAATCCGGCGAACTCCAGTTCATCCCGGAATACCAGGGCGCCGCCATCACCACCGGCTTCGGCAAGGAGGCCGCGAAGGACGCGGCGGGCGAGCACGAACAGCTCAAGAAGCTGTTCGAGCCCGACGGCATCGCCCTGCTGGACTACTCGCCGGCCGAGGACAAGAACACCTACATCGTGAAGGCCGACCTCGCCAAGGAGAAGGGCCTCGCGAAGATCAGCGACCTGTCCAAGGTCGACAACGTCGTCGTCGCGGGCGGTCCGGAGTGCGAGAAGCGGCTTCCCTGCTTCAAGGGCTTCACGGACGTCTACAAGCTGAAGGCCACGTTCCAGACCGTGCAGGAGGCGGGCCCGCGCGTCGAGCAGCTGCGGTCCGGCAAGGTCACCGTCATCCCGGTCGACTCGGTGAGCCCGCTCGTCGGCGACCCGCAGTTCGTCGCGCTGGAGGACGACCTCGCCATCGTGCCGACCGAGAACGTCGTGCCCGCGGTGAACAAGAAGGTCCTCGACGAGCGCGGCGCCGACTTCGTGGCCGCCGTCAACGCCGTGAGCAAGGCCCTCGACACCGTGCAGCTGCGTGAGCTGAACAAGCGCGTCGACTCGGACGGCGAGAAGCCGGCCGACGTCGCGAAGGACTGGCTGAAGGAGAAGTCCCTCATCTAGGCCCTCCCTCTCTCGCGCGCTATGAAAGGTCCTTTCCTTGCAAAATTTGCAAGGAAAGGACCTTTCATGGCGTTCGGGGCCCCCTTCATCGCGTCGGAGGCGTTGCGCGCAGGGGGACTTCGGACAGGTGTTGCGAAAGCCACTTTCGCAACCTTCAACGTTGCGAAAGTGGCTTTCGCGACACGGTGTCCCGCTCCGCGCCGCCGTACCCGCGCGAGGGGCCGCTCGTTCCCCCTGCGAGCACCGGTGGAATCGTGGACGCTGTCGTTGCAACACGGGTGAAAGGGAGTGGGATGGGAAAGGTCACGGCCATCGCGGAGCGCACCATCGAGGCGCCGGCGGACAAGGTCAGGGCGCTCGTCGCGGACTACGCCGAAACCCGGCCGAAGCTGCTGACCGAGCACTACCGCGACTACGAGGTCACCGAAGGCGGTGTCGGGGCGGGCACGAAGGCGCGCTGGAAGCTGCAGGCCACGTCGAAGCGCGTGCGCGACGTCGCCGCGACGGTGACCGAGCCGTCCGAAGGCACCCTCGTCGAGACCGACGCGAACTCCAGCATGGTCACCACCTGGACCGTCCGCGAGGTGCCGGACGGCAGCATCGTCCGCATTGAAACCACCTGGGACGGCGCGGGCGGCATCGGTGGCTTCTTCGAGAAGACCTTCGCGCCCGGTGGGCTCAAGCGGATCTACGAGGGAGTGCTCGGCAAACTCGCCGAGGTCGTGTAGTGCTCGCCACAACCGGAATGGTCGCCCCGGTTCGCTCGTTGTACCCGTCGTGAATACGGGGCGATCGCCCCGGTTGGGCAACAGACTTGGAGTTACCTCGTGAACGCAACCGAGATCCGGCTCGCCTCCCGTCCGCACGGCGTCCCCACGCTCGAGAACTTCGAGATCGCCGACGTCGAGATCCCGGTGCCGGGCGAGGGCCAGATCCTGGTCCGCAACCAGGTACTGAGCGTCGACCCGTACATGCGCGGGCGGATGAGCAGCGCGAAGTCCTACGCCGAACCGTACGAGGTCGGCAAGGTCATGCACGGCGGCGCCGTCGGTGAAGTGCTCGAGTCCACCGTGGACGATTTCCGGCCGGGTGACATCGTGCTGCACGGTCTCGGCTGGCGCTCCCACGCCGTCGTCGCCGCGAAGCACGCGGTGAAGGTCGACCCCGAGGCCGCGCCGATCACCGCGTACCTCGGCGTCCTCGGCATGACCGGGCTCACCGCGTACGCCGGCCTGCTCGACGTCGCCGAGTTCACCGACGGCGACACCGTCTTCGTATCCGGCGCGGCGGGCGCGGTCGGTTCCGTCGTCGGCCAGCTGGCGAAGCTGAAGGGCGCGAAGCGGGTCATCGGCAGCGCGGGCACCGACGAGAAGGTCAAGTGGCTGACCGACGAGCTGGGCTTCGACGCGGCGTTCAACTACAAGGACGCCCCGGTCGCCGAGCAGCTGCGCGCCGCGGCGCCCGAGGGCATCGACGTGTATTTCGACAACGTCGGCGGCGAGCACCTCGAAGCGGCCATCGACTCGATCAACCTGCACGGCCGGATGGCGATCTGCGGGATGATCTCGGTCTACAACAACACCGAACCGGCCGCGGCGCCGCGCAATCTCGCGTCGATCATCGCGAAGCGGTTCACCATGCGCGGCATGCTGGTCGGCGACCACTTCGCGCTGCAGCCGCAGTTCGTGAAGGAGGTCGCGCCGCTGGTCGCCTCCGGTGAGCTCAAGTACTCGGAGACCATTGTGGACGGTATCCGCAACGCGCCGCAGGCCTTCCTCGACCTGCTGGGCGGAGCGAACACCGGCAAGATGCTGGTCCGCGTCTGACCCTGCCTCGCGTGCAATGAAGGGGCCTTTCATCGCAAATTTTGCAATGAAAGGCCCCTTCATTGCACGCGCGAGGGGCTCAGTACTGCGTCGTGAGCGCGCCTTCCGTCAGTGCGGCGTCCAGCGCCTCCACCGACATGTCCAGCTTCATCTGATCTCGGAAGATCCGGCCGGCGGTCGGCAGGCTGGACCGCTCCGGCCAGGTCTCCGGCTGCCACAGCGACGACCGCAGGAAAGCCTTGGCGCAGTGCATGTACAGCTCTTCGACCTCGACCATGATCGCCAGCGCGGGCCGCTTCCCCTTGACCACGAGGTCGTCGAAGAACGGCGCGTCCGCGATCAGTTTCGCGCGGCCGTTGATCCGCAGCGTCTCGTTCATCCCCGGGATCACGAACAGCAGGCCGGCGTGCGGGTTCTCGAGGATGTTGGTCTGGCTGTCGAGCAGCTTGTTGCCCGGCCGGTCCGCCAGCACCAGCGTCTTGTCGTCGAGCACCTTCACCGAACCGGCCGGGTCACCGCGCGGTGAGACGTCACAGGTCCCGTCGGACGACGCCGTCGCCAGCAGGTAGAACGGCGAGTGCTCGATCAGCGTGCGCGCGTGCTGGTCGAGGAAGGGGATGATCTTCCCCTTGGTGCGCTCGGCCGGGTGGCCGAGGTGTTCACGCAGCGCTTCGCGCGTCTCGATCACTTTGATCTCTGAGATCCCCATGACCCCAGTGAACCACTAGGCGCTGTCCTGTGGGTCTGTCCGCGGTCTTCGCGCCCAGGTGCTCCCTGACGGCACGGGCGGGCTCGGCCGAGTACGACCCGGTACGAGGCCGACCCGCCCGCACCGTCAGGAACCACCTGGATCACGAAGCCCATCGAACAGACCCACAGGACAGCGCCTAGAACACGACAGTCCGGTTCCCGTGCACCAGCACGCGGCCCTCGAGGTGCCACCGCAGCCCGCGCGCCAGCGTCACCTTCTCGATGTCGCGGCCCTTGCGGACCATGTCCTCGACGGAGTCGCCGTGGTCGACACGGATGACGTCCTGGTCGACGATCGGGCCCGCGTCGAGGTCGGCGGTGACGTAGTGGCAGGTCGCGCCGATGAGTTTCACGCCGCGCGCGTGGGCTTGGTGGTACGGCCGCGCGCCGACGAACGACGGCAGGAAGCTGTGGTGGATGTTGAGCGCCCGCCCGGCCCACGCCTCGCACAGTTCCGCGGGCAGGACCTGCATGAACCGCGCGAGGACGACGGCGTGCGGCTCGTGTTCGTCGACCAGTTTCCGCACCTCGGCGAAGGCGGGAGCCTTGACCGAAGCGTCACCGGCGGGGAACGGGACGTGGTGGAACGGGATGCCGTGGGCGCGGGTGATGTCGCCCAGCGACGCGTGGTTGCCGATGACGGCGGCGACGTCGACGTCCAGTTCACCGGAGGCGACCCGGCCGAGGAGGTCGTAGAGGCAGTGCCCGGCCTTGGAGACGAGGATCACGGCGCGACGGCGCTCACCGGTGTCGCTGACCTGCCAGCTCGACTCGGCCGAAAGCGACTTCGCGACGTCGGCGAAGCGGGTGCGCAGTTCGGCGGCGTCGAACGGGAGCGAGTCGGCGCGCACGACCTGACGGGTGAAGAACCAGCCGGTGTCGGGGTCCGTGTGGTACGCCGCTTCGACGATCCAACCGCCGTGTTCGGCGAGGAAACCCGAGATACGGGCGATGATGCCCGTGCGGTCGGGGCAGCCGAAGGAGATCACATAGCGACGTTCAGGGTTCGACACGGACTCCATTGTCGCTGGTCTCGGCCGCCGCACGGCGCCGGGTCAGTATCCGGACGCGGACCCGCCGCCCGACCTCGATCGCCGCGACCAGCAGCAGGCCGAGCGCGAAGGACAGCAGAAGACCCTTCTCCGGCTCGTCCGCGAAGGCCGCTCCACCGACGAGACCGATGAGGACGCTGTACACCGCCCAGATGCTCGCGCCGAGGGCATCCAGCGGGACGAACTTGCGCGGTGGGTAGCCGAGGCTGCCGTTGGCGAGCCCGCTCGCGACCCGGCCTCCGGGCAGATAGCGGGCGGCGAGGATCAGCAGGACGGCGTTGCGCCGCACCTGGATTTTCGCCCATTCGTAGCGCCGGACCCCGTCCGGACCGCGCTGCAGACGGGCGAGCGCTCGCGGACCCGCTGCCGCGCCGACGGTGTAGCCGAGGCAGTCGCCCAGCCAGGCCCCGAGCGCCGCGACCAGCGCGAGCAGCGCCAGCTGGGGGAAGTCCGTGCCGATCAGGACGGCGACCGTGATTACGGTGGTCTCGCTCGGCATGAACGGCAGGAGCGCGTCCAACCCGGACACGAGGAACACGATCACCCACAGCCAGGGCGATCCGAGCGTGCCTTCGAGCAGCTCGGTGACGTACTCCAGCAGTTCCACGGTTCCATGGTGATCACCGCAGGTCGCTTTGGGGTGACGGAGCGGGGTTCGACCGGTGAATTCCTAGTCGGGAGCCACCGAGGACCACGGCACGGTGAGTTCACCGAGCCGCCACCGCGACGGCCGGTTCAGCACCGGCCAGCCCCGGGCGGTGAGCAGGTGGACGGTGTGCGCCCAGCGCGCGCGGACGCCGAAGTTCTGGTGTGGCGCCGCCGTCGCCCAACAGATGTCCAAAATAGACAGTAGTTCGTGGACGCGTTCACCGGGAACGTTGCGGTGAATCAGGATCTTGGGCAGTCGTTCGGCCACTGTGGACGGACGTTCCAGGCTGGCGAGATGGACCGACAGGGTCAGGCTGCGCGGTCCGCCGGAGCCGACCGCGACCCACGTGCTGAGCCGCCCGATCTCGTCGCAGGTGCCTTCGACGACCAGCCCGCCCGGCGCCATCGCGTCCAGCATCAGCGACCAGGCGCCCGGGACCTCGGCTTCGTCGTACTGGCGCAGCACGTTGAACGCGCGCACCAGCACCGGCCGCGTCCCGGCGAGTTCGAAACCGCCGCGCCGGAAGTCCAGCCACGGCCGGTCGACGGCGGCTTGCGCGACGGCGACCCGTTCGGCGTCCAGCTCCAGGCCCAGCACCCGGACGTCGCGCCGGACGGTGCGCAGCCGGCGCGCCATCTCGACCGTGGTCACCGGTGAGGCGCCGTAGCCGAGGTCCACCACGAGCGGTTCGTCCGCGCGGTGCAGCAGCCCGGTCACGCCAGGATCGCTCGCCAGCCAGCGGTCGACGCGGCGGAGCCGGTTGGGGTTGGTCGTGCCCCGAGTCGGTGCCCCGACCGGTTTCAGCGCTCGGCCAGCCACTTCGCGACGAATTCGGCCTCGCGTTCCAGCAGCTTGCCGACCTGTTCGGCGATCACGCCTTCCAGCTTCCCGCCGACGAACGGGATCCGCACCTTGACCTCGCCGCTGTTGACCAGCGTCGCCTGCTCGCCTTCGCCGGTCAGCGACGTCTTCGCGGTGATCTCGCCCGGAACGCCCGAGACCGACGCCGTCGCGGTGCCGGTGTAACCGGATCCGGCGGTCTTCCAGGTCTGCTCACGCTCGACGATCAGATCGCCCCGGTGCAGCGTCCGCACGGCCGACGGGAGCTTGTCCGAGCTGATGCCCTGACGCAGCTTGTAGCGCACGCCGTCCCCGGCCGGGGCGTACTCCAGCAGCTCCGCGTCGTCGCCGCCGATCTGCGCCAGCCTCGCCCGCAGCGCCGCCTCGCCGGCGACCGCGTCGAACGTGGTCGCGAGGTCTGCGGAGAACGTCGATCGGTGCTCGATACGGGAGGCCATGGCGCCAGACAGTACCGTTCACGGGCGTGAGCACTGCCGAAACTCCCACCCTCGCCGACCACACCACGTTGCGCCTCGGCGGTCCGGCACGGCGTTATGCCGAGGCGAAGACCGTGCAGGCCCTGGTCGACGCGGTCGGCGAGGCCGACGACGCCGGTGAGCCGGTGCTGCTGCTCGGTGGCGGTTCGAACCTCGTCGTCGCCGACGACGGCTTCGACGGCGCGGTGCTGAAGGTCGGCACGACCGGCTGGACACGTGACGGGGATCTCGTCGAGGTCGCGGCGGGGGAGAACTGGGACGGTTTCGTCGAGGATCTGGTCGCGAAGGGCGTCGGCGGGCTCGAATGCCTGTCCGGGATCCCCGGTTCGGTCGGCGCGACACCGATCCAGAACGTCGGCGCGTACGGCTGCGAGGTGGCCGAGTCGCTGTTCTCGGTCGACCTCTACGACCGCGCCACCCGCGAGATCCGCACGCTGACCGCCGAAGAGCTCGGCTTCGGCTACCGCACGTCGATCCTGAAGGGGACTGACGCGGGCGTCGTGCTCACTGTCCGCTTCAAGGTCGCCGAAGACGGCCTCTCCGCCCCGATCCGCTACGCCGAACTCGCCCGCACGCTGGGTGTCGAGATCGGTGACCGGGTGCCGACGGCCGAAGCCCGCGAAGCCGTCCTCGGCCTGCGTCGCGGCAAGGGCATGGTCCTGGACGCCGACGACCACGACACGTGGAGCGCGGGCTCGTTCTTCACCAACCCGATCATCGGTGAGGCGCGGCTGGCGAAGGTGCTGGCAGGGATCGTGGACGTGGTCGGCGAAGACGTGCGCGTGCCGCAGTACCCGGCGCCCGGCGGGACGAAGCTGTCCGCCGCGTGGCTGATCGAGCGGGCCGGGTTCGCGAAGGGCCACGAAGGCCCCGGCGGCAGGGTCTCGCTGTCGACGAAGCACACGCTGGCGCTCACGAACCGGGGCAAGGCCTCGACAGAGGACCTTCTCGCTTTGGCGCGCGAAGTGCGCGACGGCGTCGAGGCTCGCTTCGGCGTTTCCCTGCACCCGGAACCCCTTTTGATCAACTGCTCGCTCTAGCCCCCGCCCGCGTTTCGTCCTCTGGATGCGGTACTTGCACGCGCAAAGATCGCATGCAGAGGACGAAATGCGGGAGGGTGAACAACCCCACGGCGTCCCCATGCGTCTATCCCCGTGAGGGGCGCGGGTGAGTTCCGTCGCCGCGGGTAACGTCGGAGAGGTTCCCAGCGCTGAGCGGGTAGGGGCTCGCGGGAAACGGGGATCTTCATGGGAGGTACAAGTGATCGAACGGCGCACGGTGTTCAAGGCCGCGCTCGCCGCGGGCGCGGCCATGCTGGCCGCTGCCTGCTCCAGTGGTGAAGGCGGCAACGCCAAGCCGGAAGGCAGTGGCGGCGAAGCGCAGAACGCCGCCCCGGTCGCCAAGATCACCGCCGAACCCGCAGCCGACGCCAAGGACGCCTCCGTGGTGACACCGGTCGTGGTGAAGGTCGCCGACGGCAAGCTCACCGAGGTCAAGGTCACCGGCGACGGCGGCAAGGACGTCAAGGGCGAACTTTCCCCCGACGGGCTCACCTGGACCAGCACCGAGGTCCTCGGCTACGGCAAGACGTACACCTACGCCGCGAAGGCCACCGGCAGTGACAACAAGCCTGCCGAGTTCAAGGGCTCGTTCAGCACGGTCAAACCCGCCAAGGAGGTTCGCGCCACGCTGAACCCGACCGACGACGCCGAGGTCGGCGTCGCGATGCCGATCAGCGTGAAGTTCGCGTCCCCGGTCAAGGACAAGGCGGCCGCCGAGAAGGCGCTCAAGGTGAAGACCGACAAGGACGTCGAGGGCTCCTGGGGCTGGCTGTCGGACACGCAGGTCGACTGGCGGCCCAAGGAGTACTGGCCCGCCAACATCAAGGTCAACGTCGAGGCGAAGCTCTACGGCGTCCCGCTCGGCGGCGGCGCGTACGGCAAGGCCGACGTGACCACCGAGTTCAAGATCGGCCGCAACCAGGTCGTCAAGATCAACACCCCGGACCACGTGATGAAGGTCTACCGGGGCGGGTCGGAATCGGCGAGCTACCCGTGCTCGAACGGGCTCGACTCCGACGTCCAGCGCAACACCCCGAACGGCACGTTCATCGTGATGACGAAGGAGCCGACGGCGCGGTTCGACAACGCGCGCTACGGCTACACCAACGTCAACAAGAAGTGGGCCTGCCGGATCTCGAACAACGGCGAGTACATCCACGAGAACCAGGACAACGCGGCGAACATCGGCAAGGCCAACACCTCGCATGGCTGCGTGAACCTGCTCGACGCGGACGCGAAGAAGTACTTCGACACGGCGATGATCGGTGACCCGGTCGAGATCACCGGTTCGAAACTGGGCAGTCCGACCAAATCGGACGTCAAGAACTGGTTCTACGATTGGAAGTCCTGGAAGGCTCTCTCGGCTGTCAAATAGCCCGTCAGCCACTCACGAGCCCCACGCGTGTGGGGACCTCATAGGCTTGCGGACATGAAGACCGAGGTAGTCGGCTACGGCGGGACCCGCATCGGCTTGTGGGTCGAGGGCGCCGAGAACACCCGTCCGATCGTGTTCGTGCACGGCTGGGCCCAGTCCGCCAAGGCCTGGGCGCCGCAGCTGGCGGATCCCGCGCTCAGTGAGCGGTTCCGCCTGGTCGCGATGGATCTCCGCGGTCACGGCGATTCCGAGGTGCCGTCCGCCGGCTACGACGATCCGCGGGTCTGGGCCGAAGACCTCGCCTCGGTCCTCGACTTCGCCGGTGACGACGCGATCGTCGTCGGCTGGTCCTACGGCGGGCTGGTGATCACCGATTACCTCCGCGTGCACGGCTCGTCGAGGCTCGGTGGCGTCGTTTTTGTGGGCGCCATCACAGAAATCGGCAAGGACCGGCCCGGCGGCAAGGTCGGGCCCGCCATGCGCGAGGCCATCCCGGCGGTGCTTTCGGACGATCCGTCGCTCGCGATTCCCGCGTTGGTGCAGTTCAGCGAGCGGATGACCGCCACCCCCGTGTCCGGCACGCTCACCCAGTCCTTGCTCGGCGCGTGCCTTTCCACCCCGCCCGCGGTGCGCTCGGCGTTGTTCCGGCGCGACGTCGGGAGCGAGGACGTACTGCGCGATCTGGACAAACCGGCACTTATCGTCCATGGTCTCGCGGATGCTGTGATCGATCCGACGTCGGCGGAATACGCGGCGGGGAAGATTCCGGGGGCTGTCGTGCGTTGGCTACCTGAGGTGGGGCATCTGCCGTTCGCCGAAGTGGCGGACGAGTTCGGTGATCTACTGCGCCGGTTCGCCGATCAGTAGGACTTCGGGAGTGTTGACCAGGTGACGATCCCCCTGCACGGGTTCGACGCCGCGCCCAGGCGCGTCGCGGTGCTGTCATTGCACACCTCTCCGCTGGAGCAGCCGGGCACCGGCGACGCCGGCGGCATGAACGTCTACGTGAGCCAGACGGCCACCGAGATGGCCCGCCGCGGCGTCGAGGTGGAGGTGTTCACGCGCGCGACGTCTTCGGATCAGCCTCCGGTCGCCGAACTGGCGCCGGGCGTGCTGGTCCGGCACATCCCGGCCGGGCCGTTCGAGCCGCTGGGACGCGACGAGCTGACCGCGCAGCTGTGCGCGTTCACCGCCGGGGTGCTGCGGGCCGAGGCGTTCCACGAGCCGGGCTACTACGACCTCATCCATTCGCACTACTGGCTTTCCGGCCAGGCGGGCTGGCTGGCCCGCGACCGCTGGGGCGTGCCGCTGGTGCACACCGCGCACACCCTGGCCAAGGTCAAGAACGCCGCGCTCGCCGAGGGCGACACCCCGGAGCCGCGCACCCGCGTGATCGGCGAGGAGCAGGTCGTCGAGGAGGCCGACTGCCTGGTCGCGAACACCCGCGTCGAGGCCCGAGAGCTGATCGAGCTGTACGACGCCGACCCGCACGCCGTGCACGCCATCCCGCCCGGCGTCGACCTCGACCGGTTCACCCCCGGATCCCAGCCGGCCGCGCGCCGGGCGCTGGGCCTGCCGCAGGACGCGATCGTGCTGGCCTTCGCGGGCCGCATCCAGCCGTTGAAGGCGCCGGACGTCCTCCTGCTGGCCGCGGCCGAAATGCTGCGCGAGCGGCCGGAGCTGGCGTCGCGGCTGGTGGTGCTGATCGTCGGCGGCCCGTCCGGGACCGGGCTGGAGCAGCCGCAGGCCCTGCGCGAACTGGCCGTCTCCCTCGGGATCGAGGAGCAGACCCGGTTCATGCCGCCGCAGCCCGGCCGGTCGCTGGTCGACGTCTACCGCGCGGCCGACGTCGTCGCCGTGCCGAGCTACAACGAGTCGTTCGGGCTGGTCGCGCTCGAAGCGCAGGCCTGCGGGACGCCGGTGATCGCGGCCGAAGTCGGCGGGCTGCCGGTCGCGGTCCCGCACGGGGTTTCCGGGCTGCTCGTGCCGTCGCACGACGCGAAGGACTGGGCCGGCGCGCTCGCGAACGTCGCGCTGCGACCAGGCCGGCGTGCCGAACTTTCGGCCAACGCCGTCGTCCACGCGCGGCGCTTCTCCTGGCGCCGTACGACGGACCGGCTGCTGGACACGTACGCTCAGGCGACCGGCGCGTTCCGGCGTGCCCTCGAACAGCGCGCGGAGGTGGCGGTTTGACGCTCGACGAGACCTTGCGGTTCTCTTTGGACAACGCGGGCCTGGAATACGAAAGGCGTGGCGAAGGAAAGTACTTCGTCACCTTGCCAGGTACCAAGAAGTTGCAGACCAACTGCTGGCTGGTCGCCGGGGACCACGCTTTCGCCGTCGAAGCCTTCGTCTGCCGCCGTCCCGATGAATCCCACGAGGACGTTTACCGGTTTCTGTTGCGCCGCAACGCGAAACTGTACGGCGTGCACTACACGGTGGACGCGATGGGCGACATCTATCTGGTCGGCCGGTTCGGTCTGGACACGGTCACCGAGTCCGAGTTGGACAAGATCCTCGGGCAGGTACTCGAAGCCGCCGACGGCGATTTCAACACGTTGCTGGAGCTCGGATTCGCGGAATCGATCAAACGCGAATGGGATTGGCGCGTTTCCCGTGGCGAGTCGCTGGCGAACCTGCAGGCGTTCAAACATCTCGTCGAACCTTCGAACGGACACGAACCCGGAGCCTTGACCGACTCGTGACCCGAAGGGTGCAACGGCACCGGATCGGGATCCGTCTCTTCCCGCGACACTGGAGGGAGACGGTTTTGATGCGCAAGCGAGTGAGATGGGTGGCCGCCGCAGGCATCGTACTGGCGCTGGCAGGCTGCTCGGCGAACGATTCCGGCAGCAGTGAATCCGCCGGGATGCCGATGTCGGCCGACACCAAGCAGGCGGCGCCGAACCAAGGGCAGCCGGGCAAGAACAACACAGAGGGCGCCGACAGCAAGGCGGGTTCGGGCAAGGCCCCGGCGCCGGCGGGGCAGCCGGGCATCGCCGACCGCAAGCTGGTGCGCACGGCGAGCCTGGAGCTCACCGCGCCGAACGTCGCCGACGTGGTCTCGCAGGTGCGCGTCATCACCCAGGGCGCCGCCGGCTACACGGGGCAGGAGAGCACCCAGGAGAAGCGGGCGTCGGTCAACGTCATCGTGCCCGCCGAGCGTCTCGACGGTGTGCTGGACCAGCTGGGGAAGCTGGGGAAGCAGGTCAAACGCGAGGTCACCGCGACGGACGTGACCGAGCAGATGGTCGACGTCGATTCGCGGCTGGCCACCCAGCGGGCGAGCGTCGAGCGCATCCGCGCGTTGCTCGCGAGGGCGACGTCGGTCTCGGAGATCGCGTCGGTCGAGAGTGAGCTGACCAGCCGGGAGGCCGAGCTCGAGTCGCTTCAGAAGCGGCGCGAAAGCCTGGCCGGAAGTGTCGCCATGTCGACGATCTCCCTGCAGGTGAAGGCGGAGACGGTCGCGGCGGCGGAGGAATCCCGCAGCGGGTTCTTCGGCGGACTGACCGACGGCTGGGACGCGTTCCTGACCTTCGGCGGTGGCCTGCTGACCGTGCTCGGCGCGATGGCGCCGTTCCTGCTCGTCTTCGGCGTCCCCGCGGCCGCGCTGGTGTGGTGGCTGCGCAAGCGGCGCCGTCCGGGGGAGCCCGCGATGGCGACCGCTTCGGATCTGCCGTCCGCGCCCCCGCTGGACTGAGCGATCAGGACGAGCCCCCTGTGCCGGCGGTGTCACGTGACCGAACGGACGACACGCGTGATCCGGCGGACGACACGCGTGATCGGATGGACGACACGACCGCGGCCGGCCCGGCACCGGCGCGGGATACCCAAGAAACTCTTGTCACTCAAGAGGGAAATGAACAGGCGGGACGGCTCGAGGGAGGGGGGAGTCGCGATCTCGAGCCGCCCCGCTGAAGTTCCCGCCAAGGTGGACCCGGTGACGAGGGGGATGCCAACGGGGCCGGCGGGCGCCGCGACTCGGCAGGGGGGAGACGAGTCGCGGTCGTCACCCGCGTCGAACCGGGGAGTGCGTGGAATCCGGCCGCGCGGGACGTAGTCAACCTGTCAGATCTCCACCTGTAATCACAAGACTACCGGTTACTCCGTTCGAGTGAACTTGGAAAGCGGGGATAACGGAGTGCAGCCTGAATTCCGGGGAAGGGGACTTGTTGGCAACCCGTCTTCTGGACGGGTGAAGTGGTACTCACGGGTAACGCACTCTCCGTAGAAACAAAGCCAAGCGTGGCCCTCTGACCGGCGGTTCCGCTCACTCTGGCAGGCTGAACCCCATGGCTGAGCTTGGGACTCTGGTGCTGCTGCGTCACGGGCAGAGCACGTGGAACGCCGAAAACCTGTTCACCGGCTGGGTGGACGTGCCGCTGTCCGAGCAGGGCGAGCAGGAGGCGCGCAAGGGCGGGCAGCTCCTCGCGGAGTCCGGTCTGCTGCCGGACGTCCTCCACACGTCGCTGATGCGCCGGGCGATCTCGACCGCCAACCTGGCGCTCGACGCCGCCGACCGGCACTGGATCCCGGTGAAGCGCGACTGGCGCCTCAACGAGCGGCACTACGGCGCGCTGCAGGGCAAGAACAAGAAGCAGACCCTGGACGAGTTCGGCGAGGAGCAGTTCATGCTCTGGCGCCGCTCCTACGACACCCCGCCGCCCCCGATCGACCCGGCCGACGAGTTCAGCCAGGTGGGCGACGCGCGCTACGCGGACCTCGGCGACGCCGCCCCGCTGACCGAATGCCTCAAGGACGTGGTCGCGCGGCTGCTGCCGTACTGGGAGTCCGCGATCGTGCCGGATCTGCGCGCGGGCAAGACCGTGCTGGTCGCCGCGCACGGCAACTCGCTGCGGGCGCTGGTGAAGCACCTCGACGGCATCTCCGACGACGCGATCGCCGGGCTCAACATCCCGACCGGCATCCCGCTGCGCTACGACCTCACCGAAGACCTCAAGCCGGTCACCGCCGGCGGGACCTACCTGGACCCGGAGGCCGCCAAGGAAGCCGCGGCCGCCGTCGCGAACCAGGGCCGCTGAACCCCACGCATTTCGTCCTCTGAACGCGGTAGTTCGCTCTCGAACCACCGCATTCAGAGGACGAATTGCGTCAGGGCAGGGGCTGGACCGACTCGACCCCCGCGACCTTCCAGCCTTCGGGCGGCCGCTGGAGACGCAGGACGATCGGCAGGTATCGCTTCGTCGCCTGCCCGGCCGCGTCCTTGACCTCTGTCGTCGCGCAGAGCAGCACGCTCGCCTTGTCGTCCACGACCTCCATGACCGCGGCGGCCGGATTCGGCGCAAGAGACGCCTTCGAGCCCGCGGACCGGATCTGGTTCAGCCGCGCCGCCTTGTCCTGCCGGAACTGGGCGAGCAACGGCCCGGTCGACACGGATTCGTAGCGGGCGTACGTGCCTTCGGGGTCGGCCGGGTCCACGTTCAGCAGGGCCTCCGCGGCGCGGAGCGCGCCGTCGCGGGCGGAATCCCGCACCCTCGCGAACACCCGGTCACCCGCACCCGGTTTCTCCGCCGCGGGCGAAGGCACGGACGGGTTCACCTCGACCTTGCCGATCCGCCAGCGGTCGCCTTCGCGCACGGTCGCGAGCAGCACCGACGCGACGCCCTTGCTGGTGGCGCCCGCCCTGGTGCTGCTCTGGTCGAGCACCGTCAGCACCCGCGCCTTGTCCGGCGTCATCTCGACCGCGGCCGAGATGATCACCTTCGTCGCGAGTTTGATCGGTTCCGCCGATTTCCGGACCTCGGCGAACAGTTTCGCCAGCTCGTCGCGCGCGCCGGGCGTCAGGTTGTCGGCGATCGCCTTCTCGTAGGCGGGCACGGCCGTGCTGTCGTAGGAGAACACCGCTTCGGTGGCCGTCTTCACCGCCGTGAGCACGGAGGCCGTCCGCGCCGGGTCGACGAGCGCGAGGTTCGAGGGCGGGGTTTCCGGCTCGGGCCGGGCGGTGCCGGAGGTCGCGGTGGTGCAGCCCGCGAGCGCGAGCAGTACCGCGAACCCCGCCCAGCGCTTCACAAGAGGCCGAGTTCCCGCGCCCGCGCGTCGACCTGGAACCGCGACGTCACGCCGAGCGCGACCAGCAGTTCCGAGACGCGACGTTGATAGGTGCGCACGCCCATGCCGAGGCTCTTCGCGGCCTTCTCGTCCTTGCAGCCGGTGGTCAGGAACTCGAGGATCTGCGGTGCCTCCATTCGGATGTCGGCGAACCGCGCGTCGAACGTCTCCAGGGTGGTGGACGCCAGCCAGGCGGTTTCGAACAGCGACAGAATGCCCTGCACCAGCTCGGGGCGCGAGATGACGCTGTAGGAGCGCACCGCCTTGCCCTCGTCTCCGGCCATGATCGCGACCCGCTCGTCGAGCAGGATCGTCTCGTTGATCTCCTCGGTGCCGATCCGGATCTGCGCGCCGAGGCCGGACAGGCGATGCAGATGCCGCGCGGTCTGCTCGTTCAGCAGGACGCCGGGCCGGTACAGCTTGCGGATCCGCTTGTCGCGCACCAGCCGTTCGCCCTGCCGCGTGAGGGACGGCCGGGAAAGCGCCCAGGTGTAGAGGTCGTCGGCCGCGCACGCGATGTCGGTCGCCGCGACGAACAGATGAGCCGTCCGGTCGAACAGCTCTTCTTCTCCGCGAATCAGGGAGATGTCACTGACGAGTTCCACGGCGACAGTCTCCCAACATTCCCCGGCAGCCGTGACGGGAACGTCGCTATTCGTCGCTGAGTGGGTTTCGAAGGTCACGACGAAAGTCGGAATCCGGGCATGAGGCGTCGCCGGGGTCCCCGTTTCGGGTGACCCGCCTCACCCGGGAGGTCTCGGCCACGTGAACGAGGCCTGACCTGCAGGCGAACAGGGTGTCCCCAGGTGTCATAGGCATCACGAGTACGCGGCCGGGACTAGGCCAAAAGACTACCCACGCGCTTACGATTCCCCTGTGACCACGCCTGTTGCACTCGCCATGGCCGTCGGCGGACTGATCGTCGGTGTGGTTTTCGGCTTCCTGATCGCGAGGGGCCGCACCCGCCGCGAGGAGCGGCGACCGACCGGCCCCACCGTGGCCGAACTGCTCGAACGCCTCGTGCGGTCGAGCAACAACGGCGTCGTCGTGCTCAACAAGTTCGGCGACATGGTCCTGCACAACCCGCGTGCCTACGAGCTCGGGCTGGTGAAGGTCAACCAGGCCGATCCGCGGGCCCGCAAGGCCGCCGAGCAGGTGGTCGAGACCGACGATCCGATGGAGATCGACCTCTCCCCGCTGGAGGCGAGGGGCCGTCAGCCCGAGGCCGTCCTCGGTGAGGTCCGCCCGCTCGGCGACGGGTTCACCGTGGTCGAGGCCGTCGACCACTCCGAGGCCATCCGCCTCGAAGCCGTCCGGCGGGACTTCGTCGCGAACGTCAGCCACGAACTGAAGACGCCGGTCGGCGCGATCGCGCTGCTCACCGAGGCCGTCCTCGACGCCGCGGAAGACACCGAGGAGGTCCGCCGCTTCGGCGGCAAGATCCTCCGCGAATCGACGCGGCTCGGCCAGCTCGTCACCGAACTGATCGCGCTGTCGCGGCTCCAGGGCGCCGAGCGGCTGCCCGACCTCAACGTCGTCGAGGTCGACGCCGTCGTCCGCGAGGCGCTCGGCAGGACGACGCTTTCGGCGGAATCCGCCGAGATCACCATCACCACCGACGCGGCCAGCGGGCTCCTCATCGAGGGCGACCGGACGCTGATGGTCACCGCGCTGTCGAACCTGCTGGAGAACGCCGTCGCGTACTCGCAGCCGGGCAGTCCGGTCTCGATCAGCAGGCGGCTGGTCGACGGGAAGGTCGAGATCGCCGTGACCGACCGCGGGATCGGCATCGCCGAGGACGAGCAGCAGCGTGTCTTCGAGCGGTTCTACCGCGCGGACAAGGCACGGTCGCGGGCGACCGGCGGCACCGGGCTGGGGCTGGCGATCGTCAAGCACGTGGCCGCCAACCACGGCGGTTCGGTGGGCCTGTGGAGCCGTCCCGGCACCGGGTCGACCTTCACGCTGCGGATCCCCGCGCACATCCCCGCCGAACCGGCCGCGACCGCGAAACAGGCTCCGCCGGCGTCCCGGCCGGAGAAGACCCCCGAGCGGACACCCCGTCTCGTGGCAACAGGGCAAGAAAGCCCCGACCATGGAGGAAACCTGTGACGAGGGTTCTCATCGTCGAGGACGAAGAGTCGTTCGCCGACCCGCTCGCGTTCTTGCTCCGCAAAGAGGGCTTCACCGCCGCCGTCGCCGTGACGGGGCAGCAGGCGCTCGAGGAGTTCGACCGCAACGGCGCCGACATCGTCCTGCTCGATCTCATGCTCCCCGGGATGAGCGGAACGGACGTCTGCAAGCAGCTCAGGCAGCGTTCCGCGGTGCCGGTGATCATGGTGACCGCGCGCGACAGCGAGATCGACAAGGTCGTCGGCCTGGAACTCGGCGCCGACGACTACGTCACCAAGCCGTACTCGGCCCGTGAGCTCATCGCGCGGGTACGGGCGGTGCTGCGCCGCGGTGGCGAGCCGGGCTCCGAAGGCGATCTGGCGCCGCTGGTGCTGGCCGCCGGGCCCGTGCGGATGGACGTCGAGCGGCACGTGGTGACCGTCGACGGCCAGGAGGTCTCCTTGCCGCTGAAGGAGTTCGACCTGCTCGAGTACCTGCTGCGCAACGTGGGCCGCGTGCTCACCCGCGGGCAGCTGATCGACCGGGTGTGGGGCGCGGACTACGTCGGCGACACCAAGACGCTCGACGTCCACGTGAAGCGACTGCGGTCGAAGATCGAACCGGACCCGGGCTCGCCGCGGCACCTGGTCACCGTGCGTGGCCTGGGCTACAAGTTCGAGACGTGAGCTAGCGCGTGAAGGCCCCCTTCCCTCGGCTGAGCCGAGGGAAGGGGGCCTTCACGCGGAGCCCCTGCGATACAGATCACGGTTACGGTTTCGTGACCTGACGTGGGGACGGGTACCGTAGACGCTCGTGCGCCTAGGGGTACTCGACGTCGGTTCCAACACCGTCCACCTGCTCGTGGTCGACGCCCACCGTGGCGCCCACCCGACCCCGATGCATTCCGAAAAGGCCGTCCTCCGGCTCGCGGAGCAGATCACCCGCAACGGAGACCTGAGCCGCGCGGGCGCGGACAGCCTCGTGCGTGCGGTCGAATCGGCGAAGGCGGCCGCGGCTCGGCTCGGCTGCGAAGAGGTCATGGCGTTCGCCACCTCCGCGGTCCGCGAAGCCAAGAACGCCCCGAAGGTGCTGGCGAAGGTCCAGGAACAGACCGGCGTCGAACTCCAGGTGCTTTCCGGGATCGACGAATCCCGGCACACCTTCCTCGCCGTCCGCCGCTGGTTCGGCTGGTCGGCGGGGAAGCTGCTGGTGCTCGACATCGGCGGCGGCTCGCTGGAGGTCGCGATGGGCCGCGACGAGGAGCCGGATCTGGCCGAATCGCTGCCGTTGGGCGCCGGCCGGACCACCCGGACGCGGTTCCAGCACGACCCGCCCACCAGGTCGGAGCTCATCGCGACTTCGGCGTGGCTTGAAGAACAACTCGCCCCGCTCGCGAAGAAGGTCGCCAAATTGGGTGAACCCGATCGTGTCGTGGCGACGTCGAAGACGTTCCGGTCACTCGCCCGGCTGACCGGAGCGGCGCCGTCGGCCAGCGGGCCGCATGTGCGCCGTACCCTGACCGACACCGCGTTGCGGCAGCTCATCGCGTTCATCTCCCGGATGACCGCCCATGACCTGGCACAACTCGAGGGGGTCAGCGCGAGCAGGTCGCATCAGCTGGTGGCGGGCGCGCTCGTCGCACAAGCCACCATGCGGGCGCTTTCCCTGGAAGAACTGGAGATCTGTCCGTGGGCGCTGCGAGAAGGTGTCATCCTTCGACGGCTGGACCATTCGAATGGTGCGGACAAGACTGTGGGCGGCAGCGCCCGACTGGACTTAGTCGACGGAGAACGGGCACGGTGAAGTGGTGACGGAAATGCGGATGACGGTGGACAGCGCGCGCGACGCCGCCGATGCCCCGTCGCGTGCCGGTTCGCAACGGCTTGAGCGCGCATTGGACAGCACGGTATGACGGACGAGACAGAGAGCGGCCAGCCACAGAAGACCGTGGCGGAGCTGCTCGCGCAGCACGGAGCCCAGCCCGAGGGCGGGCGCCGCAGGCGACGCCGCGCGGCCGACGATGACGACGAGGCTCCCGAGCCCACTCGCGGTCGGCGCGCGCCGACCGCGAGCGACACCGCGCCCCAGGCGATTATCGACAGGGTGTCCGGCGACACCCCGCCGCCGCTCAACCGGCCGCCGCGCCGCTCGCGCCCCCAGCCTCCGCCGGATGGGTTCCCGGCGGAAAAAAGTCCCTCGAACCCCGGAGCGCGTCCGCTCCCGAAGCCGCCGCAGGACTCCGGCGCGCGTCCCCTTCCGCAGCCGCCGCAGGACTCCGCGCCGCTGCCGGTGCCGCCGGACGTCGCGTCCACCCCGACCCGGCAGACGCCGCCGGTGCGCCCGCCGCAGGAACAGAGCGGCTATCAGCGTCCGCCGCAGCAGTCCGGTCAGTTCCTGCGGCCGACTCCGCCGCAGGAACAGAGCGGTTACCAGCAGCGCCCCCCGCAGCAATCCGGTCAGTTCGTCCGGCCGACGCCGCCGCAGGAGCAGTCCGGCTATCAGCAGCGCCCGCCGGACTCCGAGGGCCTGCCCCCGCGCGGCCGTCCCCGCCCGGCAGGTCCGGAGGAGACTCGCGGCGCGGTGCCGCCGGTCCGCCGACGTCCCGAGCCGCCCGCCGGACCCCCGTCGTCCGGGCTGTCGGCGAGGCTCGACGGCGGTCTCGGTGGTCCCGGTGGCCCCGGTGGCCCTGATGCCCCGGCCGAAGACGTGCAGGACCAGCCGGGTCCGATGCCCAGCGGCGGGTTCGCGACGCCGCCCGCCCAGCCGGTGCGGCGCCGCCGTCCCGCGGCGCGCCCGCCCCAGCCGAAGGCCGAGCCGAGCACCGAACAGTTCGCCGCGGTCGGCGACGAGGCGCCGGTCGAACCCGAGGCACCCGCCGAACCCACGGCGCCCCCGGCGCCGCCCGCCGGCCTCGCCGGCTGGCGCAAGCGCAGGCAGAAGGTGCAGTCCGAGGACACCGAGATCGGCGGGATCCCGCCGGTACCGCCCCCGGTCGTGCCCGTCGAACCGGACGCCGACCCCGAGCCGGACCCGTTCGACGCGGGCCCCCCGACCATGGCATCTACCCACCAGCCCCACCCGGCGCCGATGCCGTTCGTACCGCCGCATTCCCTCGACGACCGCGACCGGCAGGACTCCCTCGACGAGTACGAACGCGAGTTCGCCGACCCGGCGTACCCGGACGGCGGCCCGGACTTCGGCCGTGACGACTACGGCTACCGCGCCGATGACTACGAGGACGACTACGACGACAGCGCCGAGGAGGTCGTCGAGGACGACGAGCCCGCGGCGCCCGCCGAGAAGGTCTCGCCGGGGAAGCAGTGGCTGGCGCTGGCCGGCCAGCTCGCCCTCGGGGTCGTCGGCGGCGCCGGTGTCTGGCTGGGCTTCAACTGGCTGTGGGTGAACATCCCCGCCGCCGCGCTGGTCGCCGCACTGCTGGTGATCGTCGCGTTGGTGTGGATCGTCCGGAAGATCCGCAAGGCGGACGATCTCCAGACCCTGGTGCTCGCGGTACTGGTCGGACTGGTGGTGACGGTCTCACCGGCCGCACTCCTGCTGGTCGCGCGTTAGCGGCCTCGGGAAGGATGCCGGAATGGTTCCGCAGATTCCGGTAGGCCTCTCGACGGCGTCCGTCTGGCCGTTGCGGGCGGGCACGGCGTTCGAGCTGGCCGCCGACCTCGGCTACGACGGCGTCGAGGTGATGGTCTGGGCGGACCCGGTCAGCCAGGACATCTCCGCGCTGCGCCGCTGGTCCCGTCGCACGGGCGTGCCGGTGCTGTCGATCCACTCGCCCTCGTTGCTGATCACCCAGCGCGTGTGGTCGCCGGATCCCGAGGTCCGCCTGCGGATGTCCGTGGACGCGGCGCTGGAGCTCGGGGCGCGCACGGTCGTGGTGCATCCGCCGTTCCGGTGGCAGCGCCGCTACGGAGACGCCTTCGGTGACCTCGTCGACGAGCTCGAAGAAACCAGCGGGATCGAGATCGCGGTCGAGAACATGTTCAAGGTCCGCCCGCCCGGCGGCTCGCGGACGTCCCGCGTGTCGGCGTTCCGGCCGTCGATCGACCCTACGGACGTAGGGTTTCGCCACTACACGCTCGACCTGTCCCATACAGCGGCAGCCGGGATGGACGCCCTCGCGCTCGCCGAACGGATGGGGTCCGGGCTCGCGCACGTCCATCTGGCGGACGGCACGGGCCTCCCGAAGGACGAGCACCTGGTGCCCGGACGCGGGATCGAACCCTGCGCCGAACTACTCGAAAAGCTCGTGAACAGCGATTTCTCCGGACAGATCGTGCTGGAGATCAATACCCGGCGGTCACCGAGCGCGGCGCAACGGTCGCGGGACCTCGTGGAGTCACTCCTGTTCGCGAGGCTTCACCTCGGGCAGTGACAAAGATCGTCTCCGGGTGCGGAGATTCATTCCTCCCTGCGCTCGAGGCGCTGGTACACGTAAAGTTCCGACCGTGAACCAGCTGCGCTTGTTGATCTCCCGCACCCCGATGGATCGGCTCGTGGCCTGGGTCAGTGCTCGGTGAGCGCGGCCGACGAAACGAGCACCTCCTTCGACGCGGCGTGCGCGACGAGATCGCTGGGTGACGGCACTTTCACGGCGGTCCTCCGGACCGAATGGTCGATCGGTGGACACCCCCATGGCGGCTTCCTGATGGCCTTGATGGCCAAGGCCGCGCTCACCTTCCTCCACGAGCGCGGCGAGCCGCCGTCCGAGCCGCTGGCGATCAGCGCGGAGTTCCTGCATCCACCGGCGGTGGGGCCGGTGCTGCTGCGCATGGACGTCCGGAAGGTCGGCAGGCGCGCCTCGGTCGTCGCGGTCACGCTGGAGCAGCGGGGCCGCAGTTGCGTCGAGGCCAGGGTGACCACCGGGCGGCTGCCGATGCGGCGTCCGGAGTGGACCGACGTCCCCGCCATGCCCGCGGAGCCGCCGCCCGGCGCGGTCCCCATGACCGGCGAGACCTCCGAAGGCCTGTTCAACCTCGCGAAGGGCTGTGAGGTCCGGCTCGATCCCGCGAGCGTCGGCTACCTGCACGGCCGGATCGGCGACCCGCCGAGGATCCGGCTGTGGATCCGGCCGAGGCACGGGCTCGCGGATCCGTTCTTCGCCCTGCTCGCGAGCGACGTGAACCCGCCGGTGGTCTACAACCTCGGCCGGGTCGGCTGGGCGCCGACCGTGCAGCTGACCGCGTTGCTGCGCACGCGGCCGGCGCCGGGCTGGCTGCGGGTGCTCGTCCAGAGCCAGTCGGTGCACGAGGCCTGGTTCGACTCGGACGCGCTCGTGGTCGATTCGCAGGGCAGGCTCGTCTGCCAGGCGCGGCAACTGGCGCTTGCCCCGGCACCCGGTGGCTGACGGCCGTTTGGCACGCTGAGTGGCATGAGTGTGATCGCGGTTCTGGGCGCCGGGAAGATCGGAGAGGCCCTGCTCTCGGGCCTGCTGCACGGCGGGCACAGCCCCGGCGACCTGCTGTTCACCGAGCGGTACCCGGCGCGCGCGGCCGAGCTGACCGAGCGCTACGGCGTGCACGGGGTCACCGTCGCCGATGCCGCTCGCCGAGCCGACGTGCTGGTCGTCGCGGTCAAACCGCAGGACATCGAACCGGTGCTGGACGAACTCGCGCCGCTGCTCGGCACGGAGTCGCTGGTGGTCTCGCTGTGCGCGGGCCTGCCGACCGCCCTGTACGAGCGCAGGCTGGCCGAGGGCGTCCCGGTGGTGCGGGTCATGCCGAACACCCCGATGCTCGTCGGAGAGGCGATGAGCGCGGTCTCCGCGGGGGCGCACGCGACCGCCGAGCACATCGCGGTGGTGAAGGAACTGCTGTCGCACGTCGGGCAGGTCGTCGAGGTGCCCGAGTCGCAGCAGGACGCCGTCACGGCGCTGTCCGGTTCCGGGCCCGCGTACTTCTTCTACCTGGTCGAGGCCATGATCGACGCCGGCATCCTGCTCGGCCTGCCCCGCGCGCTCGCCGGGCAGCTGATCATCCAGTCGGCCGTCGGGGCGGCGAAGATGCTCGCCGAGTCCGACGAACACCCGGTGCTGCTGCGCGAAGCCGTCACCTCGCCCGCCGGGACGACCATCAACGCCATCCGCGAGCTGGAGAAGCACGGCGTCCGCGCGGCGCTGCTGGCCGCCATCGAGGCCGCGAAGGACCGCTCGACCGAGCTTGGCGCCGCCCACGACCCCCGCACTTAAGTCCTCTTGATGCGGTAGTTCGCCGTCTGACTACCGCATCAAGAGGACGAAATACGTAGTCGGACGGGCCCATCTCGGTGACTCGCGTCGCTTTGGCCACATGTGTCCCGCTACTCTCAGGAGAGCACGTGCGTGTCGATACCACAGGTGGGGAAGCCTCGTGGCGCGACACGTGTCGAAGGACACGGTGAATCATGCCGCCGAACAAGAAGGATGACCTGGCCAAGCTCAACACAGTGGGCCAGGTCCAGTTCCTGACGGTCGCCGAGGTGGCCACGCTGATGCGGGTCTCCAAGATGACCGTCTATCGCCTGGTTCACTCGGGCGAGTTGCCCGCGGTGCGCGTCGGGAAGTCGTTCAGAGTGCCCGAAAAGGCCGTTCACGAATATCTGCAGGGCGCGTACTTCGACGTGGGCTGAGGCCCGCTTCGGGAGGTACGACGTGCCCGCCCGAGGGCGTCTTCCGGGGCGCGAGTACCCTGGAAGACCGCTCGTGCCTGTGCGCTCCACCCGTTGGACGCTGCGCCGGGCAGCGTGACCGACGACGAAGGAAGGAGCGCTCACGATGGGCTCTGTGATCAAGAAGCGCCGTAAGCGCATGTCGAAGAAGAAGCACCGCAAGTTGCTGCGCCGGACGCGTGTTCAGCGTAGGAAGGCCGGCAAGTAAGACACAGCCGGTGAGTGGCCCGTCCAGTTTCTGGACGGGCCATTCCCATTCAGTGGGCGATTGCCGCCCATTCGAGTGAGACGTGCATCCCCCTCTGCGAGCGTCGGGTTAATAGCATGTAAGCACCGACTCGACTACCCCTAATGAGCGGTAACATCTCAAGGGCAGCCGCGCGATGCTTCCCATGAGTGCAGGTACGCGCACACTCGGTGGGCCGGCCAGTGCTCACGGTCATCAGGACCCCGTGATCGAAGTCCGTGAACCGCCCGAAAAGCCGCAGGGAGTCCTATGCCGTCGAACATCGTGCTCGTGACCGGGGTCGGGGGAGACCTTGGCGGGAAGCTGCTCGCCAGACTCGGCAACAATCCGGGGTTCGAGCGGGTGATCGGCGTCGACACCACGCCCCCGCGGAAGTCGGTCCTGCAACGCATGGGGCACGCCGAGTACGTCCGTGCCGACATCCGCAACCCGCTGATCGCCAAGGTGATCAGCACGGCCAAGGTCGACACCGTGGTGCACGCGTCGTGCACCGCGCATCCGGCGGGCCCCGCTCGCCGGACGGCGATCAAAGAGGTCAACGTCATCGGCACGATGCGGCTCTTGGCGGCCTGCCAGCGCTCGCCGCTCGTGCGCAAGCTCGTGGTGAAGTCGACGGCCGCCGTCTACGGCGCCGGAGCGCGTTCCCAGGCCGTCTTCACCGAGGATTCCGAACTCATCCCCACCTCGACCAGCGGTTACGTGAAGGACGCCGTCGAGATGGAGGGATACGTCCGCGGTCTCCTGCGCCGTCGTCCCGACATCACGACGACACTGTTCCGCTTCGCCAACATCATCAGCCCGGAGATCGACACCGTGCTTTCGCGCTACTTCGCGCTGCCGGTCGTCCCCACCGTCTTCGGCTACGACGCGCGGATCCAGCTGCTGCACGCTTCGGACGCGCTGTCCGTGTTCGAGCAGGCGACGCTGAACGACAAGCCCGGCGTGTTCAACGTGGGCTCGGAAGGGGTACTCACCCTTTCTCAGGCGATCCGGCGAGCAGGCCGCGTCGGACTGCCGATGCCCAGCGGTGTCGTGCCGTCGGTCGGCAAGGTGCTGCGCGGAGCGAGGGTCGTCGACTTCTCCGCCGATCAGGTGCGGCTGCTGAACTTCGGCCGCGTCGTGGACATCACGAAGCTCAAGAACGACTTCGGCTACACCCCGCGCTGGACGACGCGGGAAGCGTTCGACGACTACATCACCGGCCGCGGGCTCCGGCCCGTGGTGGACGGCGGCAGGCTGGCCGGTTTCGCGGGCAAGGTGCTGGTGGCCGCGGCGACCGGACAGGCGACCCACCGATGAGCAGACCGCACGAGAACTCTCACGAAGGCGAGGCGGAAAACGTGAGCGGCGCTGAAGCGCAGGTCATCCCGTTGCACGGCCCCGGCAGAGAGAAGCCGGACCCGGCCGTCCAAGCGGATCGGGATCTTCGCGAGTCGGAAGAAGCGCAAGAACATCTGGAGCAGGAGCGCCGGGCGGACGCGCCCGTCGTCGAGTTCCCCGGGGCGGCGCGCGTCGCGCCCGCCAGGACCCGCCCGGCCGACGCGGATCTCCTCCCGGCCTCGCTGAGGTCGGCGCTGGGGTTCCTGCGTGACCGGTTGACCGGTGACTACACCGTCGACGAGTTCGGCTTCGACGCCGAGCTCACCGAGACCCTGCTGTTGCCGCCGCTGCGCGCGCTGTACGAGAAGTGGTTCCGCGTCGACACCTTCGGCGTCGAGAACCTGCCCGCCGACGGCGGCGCGCTGCTGGTGTCGAACCACTCCGGCACGTTGCCGCTCGACGCGCTGATGACCGCCGTCGCCGTGCACGACCACGTCCCCGGCGGCAGGCATCTGCGCGGCCTCGGCGCGGATCTGGTGTTCCAGGTGCCGCTGGTCGGCTCCTTCGCCCGCAAGTCCGGACAGACACTCGCCTGCAACGCCGACGCGGAACGCTTGCTGCGCAAGGGAGAACTCGTCGGCGTCTGGCCGGAAGGGTTCAAGGGGATCGGGAAACCGTTCTCGTCGCGGTACAAACTCCAGCGGTTCGGCCGCGGTGGTTTCGTCTCGGCCGCGCTGCGGACCGGCGTGCCGATCATCCCCGTGTCGGTCATCGGCGCGGAGGAGATCTATCCGAAGATCGGCGACATCAAGCTCCTCGCGCGCGTGCTCGGCCTGCCGTACTTCCCGGTGACGCCGTTCTTCCCGCTGCTCGGCCCGCTCGGCGCGATCCCGCTGCCGACGAAGTGGAGCATCGAGTTCGGCGAGCCCATCCGCACGGACAGCTACGACGCGGACGCCGTCGACGACCCGATGCTGGTGTTCACGCTGACCGACCAGGTGCGGGAGTCGATCCAGCAGTCGCTGTACAAACGACTTTCGCAGCGGAAGAGCGTCTTCAAGGGCTAGAACCGCGTCACTCGCGTGACGGCCTCGATCACGTGAGTTACGGCTCAGCGCTTCGCGTTCAGTGAGGCGTTGGGCAAGGGTGGCGGGTTGCGAAAGCCACTTTCGCAACCTTCAACGTTGCGAAAGTGGCTTTCGCAACGTCCGGCGGCGGGG